>JAEEVC010000034.1 GCA_016287075.1 Bacteroidales bacterium
CGCGATTGAAGGATCCGAATGAGCTGCCGATATAGCTCAGTTGGCCAGAGCACGTGATTTGTAATCTCGGGGTCGTGGGTTCGAATCCCTCTATCGGCTCGAAAGGAAAAATAGCCTGGGAGGTTCGCATAGTGGCAATTGCGGCGGACTGTAAATCCGCTCCCTCAGGGTTCGGTGGTTCGAGTCCACCACCTCCCACAGATCTTCGGATTCGAAGACGCAAGCGGAAGTAGCTCAGTTGGTAGAGCATCAGCCTTCCAAGCTGAGGGTCGCGAGTTCGAACCTCGTTTTCCGCTCAATACGATTAGCCGGTGTAGCTCAGGGGTAGAGCGCATCCTTGGTAAGGATGAGGTCATGAGTTCAATTCCCATCACCGGCTCTTTATTGTGTAAAGGAAACACATTAAAAACAAACATAATATTATGGCAAAAGAAACATTCCAGAGAACAAAACCGCATGTCAACATCGGTACCATCGGCCACGTTGACCACGGTAAGACCACCCTCACCGCCGCGATCACCAAGGTCCTCGCAGCGCGCGTTTCCGGCAATGCCGACAAGATCAAGTCCTTCGACCAGATCGACAACGCCCCGGAAGAGAAGGAGCGTGGTATCACCATCAACACCGCTCACGTCGAGTACGAGACCGAGAAGCGTCACTATGCGCATGTCGACTGCCCCGGTCACGCTGACTACGTGAAGAACATGGTTACCGGTGCTGCCCAGATGGACGGTGCGATCCTCGTCGTCGCCTCCACGGACGGTCCTATGCCGCAGACCCGCGAGCACATCCTCCTCGCCCGTCAGGTCAATGTCCCGAAGATCCTCGTCTTCATGAACAAGGTCGACCTTGTTGATGACGAAGAGATGCTCGACCTCGTCGAGATGGAGATCCGCGACCTCCTCGCGTTCTACAAATTCGACGAAGACTGCCCGGTCATCCGCGGTTCCGCTCTCGGTGCCCTCAACGGTGAGCCTGTCTGGGAAGACAAGGTCATGGAACTGATGAACGCCGTCGACGAGTACATTCCGCTTCCGGAGCGTCTGGTTGACAAGCCGTTCCTCATGCCGATCGAGGACATCTTCTCCATCACCGGCCGTGGTACCGTCGTTACCGGCCGTATCGAGGCTGGTACCATCCACGTGAACGACCCGGTCGAGCTCGTCGGTTTCTCCGAGGAGCGCCGCACCTCCGTCGTTACCGGTGTCGAGATGTTCCGCAAGCTCCTCCCTCAGGGCGAGGCTGGTGACAACGTCGGTCTGCTCCTCCGTGGTGTCGACAAGAAGGAAGTCAAGCGTGGCGAAGTCGTCGCCAAGCCCGGCTCCATCACCCCGCACACCATCTTCAAGGCTCAGATCTATGTCCTGAAGAAGGACGAAGGCGGCCGTCACACCCCGTTCCACAACCACTATCGTCCGCAGTTCTTCATCCGCACCCTGGATGTTACCGGTGAGATCATGCTCCCGGAGGGTGTCGAGATGGTCATGCCTGGCGATAACGTGGAAATCACCGTTACGCTCATCACCCCTGTCGCCATGAACGAAGGTCTCCAGTTCGCTATCCGCGAAGGTGGCCGTACCGTCGGCGCCGGCCAGGTGATCGCGATCGTCGAGTAATTTCTCGAACCAAAACCGGCGGGACTCCTTCCCGGGAAGGAGTCCCGCTTTACAGGGGAATAGAACAAGGGTAGTTCAGCGGTCTCCAAAACCGTCGATGTGGGTTCGAATCCTGCTTCCCCTGCCAATATCAAAGGTTACGATTTGGTAAATGTTTAACAGACCCGCCGGCGCCGCTTCCAATAGCCGGGGAGTCCATTAAAAGCTAAGATGAGAAAGTTCATTAACTATCTGAAGGAATCCTACAAGGAACTGACGCAGAAGGTCACGTGGCCGAGCTGGAGCAAGCTGCAGAGTTCTGCAGTGCTGGTCCTGGTTGCCACGCTGGTCCTCGCGATCGTCATCTTCCTGATGGATTTCACTTTCCAGCATCTGATGGAGCTTGTTTACTCATTGTAATTCGTTGATTGGCCATGGGCGAAAAAAAATGGTATGTCCTCCGGACTGCCGGCACGAAAGAGAAGAAAGTCGCTGATTATCTCCAGAAAGAAGTTGAAAGGAATGCTGGGCTGCAGGAAACTGTGGACCAGATTCTCGTGCCCGTGAAGAAAGAGATCGTCACGAAGAACGGGAAGCGCAAGGAAGTCGAGAGACTCCTTTACCCGGGCTACGTGCTGATCCACGCGGAACTCAACGCCGACCTGGAATACATTGTCAGGGGCCGCATCATCCCGGGCCTGGCCGGATTCCTCTCCGAGAAATCCTCCGCCAACTCGAATGACAAGCTCCCCGTGCCGATCCGGGAGGAAGAAGCCATGCGCATCCTCGGCCAGCAGGACGAGAACGCCGTGAAGGCGGCCGAAACCGAGGTGAACTACACCGTCGGCGAAGCGGTCACCATCACGGACGGTCCGTTCAGCGGATTCAGCGGAACCATTGAGGACATCCTCGAAGACAGAAGCAAACTCAAAGTGATAGTCGTGATCTTCGGGAGGAAGACCCTCCTTGAACTCAGCTTTACACAAGTAACGAAAGAATAACAGAAAATGGCAAAAGAAGTTACCGGATTCATCAAGCTCCAAATCAAAGGCGGAGCTGCCAATCCTGCGCCTCCGGTAGGACCGGCTCTCGGTTCCAAAGGCCTGAACATCATGGACTTCTGCAAGCAGTTCAATGCTCGCACCCAGGATTCCGCAGGGAAAGTTCTCCCTGTGGTGATCACCGTCTTCTCCGACAAGTCCTTCACGTTCGAGGTCAAGCAGCCGCCTGTGGCCGTCTCCCTGAAGGAAGCCGCCAAGATCCAGACGGCCTCCGGTGAGCCGAACCGCAAGAAAGTCGCGTCCGTTACCTGGGACCAGGTCAAGGAGATCGCCCAGGCCAAGATGCCGGACCTCAACGCATTTACGCTCCGCTCGGCGATGACGATGGTCGCCGGCACCGCAAGGAGCATGGGTATCACCGTCGAAGGAAAATTCCCCGAGGACCTTTAAGATTCACGTGCAGCTATGAGCAGATTAACCAAAAACCAGAAAGCCGTACAGGAAAAGTACGATAGGTCGAAGCTGTATTCGCTCCAGGAGGCATGCGAACTGCTGAAGGAAATCACCTATACCAAGTTCGACGCGTCCGTCGAAATCACCGCCAACCTCGGTGTCGACCCGCGTAAGGCCAACCAGATGATCCGTGGCGTTGTCACCCTTCCCCACGGAACGGGCAAGGTCGTCCGCGTCCTCGTGCTCTGCACCCCGGACAAGGAGAACGAAGCCAAGGAAGCCGGCGCCGACTATGTCGGTCTCGACGAATACATCGACAAGATCAAGGGCGGTTGGACGGATGTCGACGTGATCATCTGCACCCCGTCCGTGATGGCGAAGGTCGGTGCGATCGGCCGTATCCTCGGCCCCCGCGGCCTCATGCCGAACCCCAAGACCGGCACCGTGACCATGGATGTCGCCAACGCCGTCAAGGAAGTCAAGGCCGGTAAGATCGACTTCAAGGTCGACAAGACCGGTATCATCCACGCCGCCATCGGCAAGATCTCCTTCACCCCGGAGCAGATCGCCGACAACGCGCGCACGATGATCAGCGCCGTGCTGAAGCTCAAGCCCCAGGCCCTCAAGGGTACCTATTTCAAGGGCGCGACCCTCTGCACCACGATGAGCCCTGCGCTCAAGCTGGACATCAAGGGATTCACCACCGGTGGCTCGGAGAAATAATGGGAGGACTGAAGAATGAAAAAGGAAGTTAAAGCCCAAGTGATGGAAGCCATTGCAGCCCAGCTGCAGGAGTGCCCCAATTTCTACATCACCGATATCGCCGGCCTCAACGCCGAGAAGACCTCCAAGCTTCGTCGTGACTGCTTCGAGCAGGGGATCAAGCTGACCGTCGTGAAGAACACCCTCTTCGAGAAGGTGCTCAAGGACAGCAAGAATCCCGAATACGAACTCCTCTTCCCGACCCTCACCGGCAATACCGCCATCATGTACGCGGAAGGTCCCTCCGTCCCGGCCAAGCTGATCAAGAAGTATCAGAAGGCGGGTGAGGAGAAACCGGCCCTCAAGGGTGCGTATGTCCAGGAATGCGCCTTCGTCGGCGCCGACAAGCTCGACGAACTCATCGCCATCAAGTCCCGCGAGGAACTTATCGCCGATGTCATCGCACTCCTCCAGTCTCCGATCAAGCAGGTCGTCTCCGCGCTCCAGAGCGCCGGCGGCACCGTTGCAGGCATCGTCAAGACCCTTTCCGAAAAAGAAGAAAAATAACAATAAACAATTTAAAATCATACAATTATGGCAGACATCAAAGCACTTGCAGAAGAGTTGGTTAACCTTACTGTAAAAGACGTTCAGGAACTCGCGAAGCTCCTCAAGGAAGAATATGGCATCGAGCCTGCAGCCGCTGCTGTCGCAGTCGCCGCTCCCGCCGCCGCCGAAGCAGCCGCTCCGGCCGAGCAGACTGAGTTCGATGTGATCCTCACCAGCGCCGGTCAGGCGAAGCTCCAGGTCATCAAGGCCGTCAAGGAGAACGCCGGTCTCGGTCTGAAGGAAGCGAAGGACCTCGTGGACAAGGCTCCTGTCGCTGTCAAGGAGAAAATCTCCAAGGCGGAAGCTGAGGCGCTCAAGGCCGCTCTCGAAGAGGCCGGTGCCGAGGTCGAGGTTAAGTAACCTCCCCTGCTTCCCCTGGAAGGGAACAAAATCAGGTTTAGAGCCCAGAGAAGGCTCTAAACCTTTTTTCCGTCTTTAAGTTTTTTCTCCAACAAGCGAAGGCTGAAACCCACAATGTCAAAAAAGACTACACAAAAGCGTGTCAATTTCGCAACCTCCAAAATCCTGGATTATCCGGACCTGCTTGAGGTCCAGCTGAAGTCGTTCAAGGACTTCTTCCAGTTGGAGACGACCCCTGACAGCCGCAAGAACGAGGGCCTGTTCCAGGTGTTCCAGGAGATTTTCCCGATCGAAGATACGAGGAACAACTACAAGCTCGAGTTCATCGACTATTTCATCGATCCTCCCCAGTATTCGATCGAGGAATGTCTTGACAGGGGACTTACCTACAATGTCCCGCTGAAGGCCAAGCTCCGCCTTTCTTGCACGGATCCCGAACACGAGGATTTCGATACGATCGTCCAGGACGTGTACCTGGGGAACATCCCCTACATGACCCCGGGCGGCACGTTCGTGATCAACGGTTCCGAGCGCATCATCGTTTCCCAGCTCCACCGCTCCCCCGGCGTGTTCTTCGACCAGAGCATGCACGCCAACGGGACCAAGCTCTATTCCGCCCGCATCATCCCCTTCAAGGGCTCGTGGATTGAGTTCGCGACGGACATCAACAACGTGATGTACGCTTACATCGACCGCAAGAAGAAACTGCCCGTCACCACCCTCCTCCGCGCCATCGGCTACAACGGCGACAAGGACATCATCGACATCTTCGGCCTGGCCGACGAGGTCGAGGTGACCCCGGAGGCCCTCCAGGCCAACGAGGGCCGCAAGTTCGCGGCCAAGGTGCTCAAGACCTGGACCGAGGACTTCGAGGATGAGGACACCGGCGAGGTCATTCCCATCGAGCGGACGATCCCGATTGTGGAACGGGGCGAGATCCTGAACGAGGAGACCATCGAGAAGATCGGCGAAACGGACGTGAAGACCATCCTCCTGCAGAAGGACGAGGCCAATTCCGCCGAATACGCCATCATCTACAACACCCTCCAGAAGGACCCGACCAACACGGAGATCGAAGCGGTCAACTTCATCTACAAGCAGCTCCGCAACTCCGAACCGCCGGATGAGGCGACCGCCCGCGACGTCATCGACAAGCTCTTCTTCTCGGAGAAGCGCTACGACCTCGGCAACGTCGGCCGCTACCGGCTCAACAAGAAGCTCTCCCTCTCGATCGATCCCGACGTCCGTGTCCTGACCAACACCGACATCATCGAGATCATCAAGTACCTGATCCAACTGATCAACTCCAAGGCGACCGTCGATGACATCGACCACCTGTCGAACCGCCGTGTCCGCACGGTCGGCGAGCAGCTCGCCAACCAGTTCAGCGTGGGTCTCTCGCGCATGGCCCGCACCATCCGCGAGCGGATGAACGTCCGCGACAGCGAGCAGTTCAACCCGATCGACCTGATCAACGCGAAGACCCTCTCCTCGGTGATCAACTCCTTCTTCGGGACGAGCCAGCTGTCCCAGTTCATGGACCAGACCAACCCCCTCGCGGAGATCACGCACAAGCGCCGTCTCTCCGCGCTCGGCCCGGGCGGCCTGTCCCGCGACCGCGCCGGTTTCGAGGTTCGAGACGTCCACTACACCCATTATGGCCGCCTCTGCCCGATCGAATCCCCGGAAGGCCCGAACATCGGCCTCATCTCGTCCCTGTGCGTGTATGCGCGTATCAACGAGCTCGGATTCATCGAGACCCCGTACCGCCAGGTCAGCGCCGGCAAGGTGGACCTGAGCGACAAGGGCTGGCAGTACATGAGCGCCGAGGAAGAGGAGCAGCAGCTCGTCTCCCTGGCGAACGTCCGGATGTCCGATGACGGTGAAATCCTCGACGACCGCATCCAGTGCCGTCTCGAGGCCGATTTCCCGGTCGTCACCCGCGAGGAAGTGAATTACATGGACGTCGCCCCGAACCAGATGGCTTCGGTCGCGGCCTCCCTCATCCCCTTCCTCGAGCACGACGACGCCCACCGCGCCCTCATGGGTGCGAACATGATGCGCCAGGCCGTTCCGCTGCTGCGTCCGGAGTCCCCGATCGTGGGCACGGGCCTCGAGGAGCGCGTCTGCATCGACTCCCGCACGCAGGTGATCGCCGCCCGCAAGGGCCTCGTGACCTACGTCGACGCCAATGAGATCCACATCCGCTACGACCGCACCGAGGACGAAAAGTTCGTGAGCTTCCAGCCCGAGGAGACGGTTTACAAGCTCCCGATCTACCGGAAGACCAACCAGAACACCACCATCCTCCTCAAGCCGATCGTCCGCAAGGGCGACAAGGTCGAGAAGGGCCAGGTCATCACCGAAGGCTACGCCACCCAGAACGGCGAGCTCGCCCTCGGACGCAACCTGAAAGTGGCCTTCATGCCGTGGAAGGGTTACAACTACGAGGATGCCATCGTCCTCAGCGAGGAGATGGTCAAGTGGGACGTCCTGACGTCCGTCCACGTGGATGAATACCTGACCGAGGTCCGCGAGACCAAGCGCGGCATGGAAGAACTGACTTCCGACATCCCGAACGTCAGCGAGGACGCGACCAAGTACCTCGACGCGGACGGTATCATCCACATCGGCGCCCACGTCGAACCGGGTGACATCATGATCGGCAAGATCACCCCGAAGGGCGAGAGCGACCCTTCCCCGGAAGAGAAGCTCCTCAAGGCCATCTTCGGCGACAAGGCCGGGGACGTCAAGGACGCCTCCCTGAAGGCCAATCCCTCGCTGAGCGGCACGGTCATCAAGACCGCCCTCTACGCGAAGGTGACCTCCAGTGGCAAGCGCGCCGCGAAGCTCGACCAGAAGGCCCGCATCGAGAGCCGCCAGGCCGACTTCGACAAGGCCGCCGAAAAACTCCGCGCGGACTTCATCCAGAAGCTCCACACCCTCGTCCAGGGCAAGAAGAGCACGGGGATCAGCGACCTCTACGGCGTCGAAATCGTCCCGAAGGGCAAGGAGTTCACCCTGGCCGTCCTCAAGGACATCGACTACCAGAACGTCAATTCCCTCAAGTGGACCTCCGACAAGAACACCAACGCCCTTGTCCGTTCCCTGATCAACAACTACTGCATCGCGCAGAAGGAAGCCGACACGCGCGCCAAGCGCGAGATCGACAAGATCAAGATCGGGGACGAACTGCCGAACGGCGTCATGCAGATCGCCAAGGTCTACATCGCCAAGAAGCGCAAGATCACCGTCGGTGACAAGATGGCCGGCCGCCATGGCAACAAGGGTATCGTGGCGAAGATCGTCCGCCAGGAAGACATGCCGTTCCTCGAGGACGGTACGCCGGTGGACATCGTCCTGAACCCGCTGGGCGTGCCTTCCCGTATGAACCTCGGCCAGATCTACGAGACCGTGCTCGGTTGGGCCGGCTCGGAACTCGGCCTGAAGTTCTCCACCCCGATTTTCGACGGTGCTTCGATCGATGAGATCTGCAGCTACACCGACAAGGCAGGCGTGCCGCGCTTCGGCAAGACCCGCCTCCGCGACGGCGGCACCGGCGACTGGTTCGACCAGCCCGCGACGGTCGGTGTCATCTACATGATCAAGCTCGGCCACATGGTGGACGACAAGATGCACGCCCGTTCGATCGGACCGTACTCCCTCATCACCCAGCAGCCGCTCGGCGGCAAGGCCCAGTTCGGCGGACAGCGTTTCGGCGAAATGGAGGTCTGGGCCCTCGAGGCGTTCGGCGCAGCCAACGCCCTCCAGGAGATCCTGACCGTCAAGTCCGACGACGTGGCCGGCCGTTCCAAGACCTACGAAGCCATCGTCAAGGGCGACCAGATGCCGACTCCGGGCATTCCGGAATCGCTGAACGTCCTCCTGCACGAACTGCGGGGTCTCGGTCTCAAGGTAACCCTCGACTAATGTTGGATTGAAGATATCATTGATTGATTATGCCTGCATTTAACAATAAGGAAAACAAGGTCAAGAGCAATTTCTCGAAGATCTCGATCTCCCTCGCTTCCCCGGAAGACATCACTGCGAGGTCCTGCGGGGAGGTCCTGAAACCGGAGACGGTCAACTACAGGACCTACAAGCCGGAAAGGGACGGTCTTTTCTGCGAGAAGATCTTCGGTCCGACCAAGGACTATGAGTGCTACTGCGGCAAGTACAAACGGATCCGCTACCGCGGCATCGTCTGCGACCGCTGCGGTGTCGAGGTGACGGAAAAGAAGGTCCGCCGCGAGCGGATGGGACACATCACCCTTACGGTGCCCGTGGCCCACATCTGGTATTTCAAGAGCGCGCCGAACAAGATCTCCGCGCTCCTCGGAATCCCGTCCAAGAAGCTCGAGTCGGTCATCTACTACGAGAAGTACATCGTCATCAACGAGGGTCTGGCCAATGAGAACCTCCCGGCCGACATGCCGGAGGTCCACAAGTACGACCTCCTCTCCGAGGACGAGTACATGACCATTTCCGACCGTCTCCCGGACAACGACATGCTCCCGGAGGGCGATCCCCAGAAGTTCGTCGCCAAGATGGGCGCCGAAGGCATCTACGACCTCCTCAAGGAGATCGACGTCGACGCCCTCGGCAAGGAACTCCGCCAGCAGATGCGCGTGGAGTCCTCCCAGCAGCGCAAGACCGAGCTCCTGAAGCGCCTCGCCGTGGTGAAGTGGTTCCAGGAGTCGAAGGATGTCAACCGCCCCGAATGGATGATCATGAAGGTCATCCCGGTGACGCCGCCGGACCTCCGTCCGCTCGTCCCGCTCGACGGCGGCCGTTTCGCGACCTCCGACCTCAACGATCTCTACCGCCGGGTCATCATCCGCAACAACCGTCTCAAGAAACTCATTGAGATCAAGGCGCCGGAAGTGATCCTCCGCAACGAGAAGCGCATGCTCCAGGAAGCCGTCGACTCCCTGTTCGACAATTCCAAGAAGTCCTCCGCCGTCAAGAGCGAGTCCAACCGGGCCCTCAAGTCCCTCAGCGACTCCCTCAAGGGCAAGCAGGGCCGCTTCCGCCAGAACCTCCTCGGCAAACGCGTCGACTATTCCGCCCGTTCCGTCATCGTCGTCGGTCCGGAGCTGAACATGCACGAATGCGGCCTGCCGAAGTTCATGGCGGCTGAGCTCTACAAGCCCTTCGTGATCCGCAAGCTCATCGAGCGCGGCATCGTGAAGACGGTCAAGAGCGCGAAGAAGATCGTCGACCGCCGCGAGCCGGTCATCTGGGACATCCTCGAGAACGTGATGAAGGGCCACCCGGTCCTCCTGAACCGTGCTCCGACCCTCCACCGCCTCGGCATCCAGGCCTTCCAGCCGCGGATGATCGAAGGCAAGGCCATCCAGCTGCACCCGCTGTCCTGTACGGCGTTCAACGCCGACTTCGACGGCGACCAGATGGCGGTCCATCTCCCGCTCGGCAATGCGGCCATCATGGAAGCACACCTGCTGATGCTCGGGTCCCACAACATCCTCAACCCTGCGAACGGCAGCCCGATCACGGTCCCGTCGCAGGACATGGTCCTCGGCTTGTACTACATCACGAAGGCCCGTCCGGGCGCGAAGGGTGAAGGCATGAGCTTCTATGGACCGGAGGAGGTCATCATCGCCTACAGCGAGAAGGTGATCGACATGCACGCGAAGATCAACGTCCGCCTGCCGCTCGACAAGCAGGATGCCTCCAAGGGCACCGCGATGGTCGAGACGACCGCCGGCCGCATCATCGTGAACCAGTGCGTTCCCGACGAGGTCCCGTTCGTCAACGAGGTCCTCGGCAAGAAGGCGCTCCGCAAGATCATCACCAGCGTCATCAAGAACACGGGCGTCACCCGTACGGCCCAGTTCCTGGACGACATCAAGAACCTCGGTTACGACCAGGCCTTCCGGGCCGGCATCTCCTTCAACCTCGGAGACGTCCTCATCCCGGCGGAAAAGACCGGCCTGATCGAGTCCGGTTACAAGGAGGTGGAAAGCATCAAGGCGAACTACGCCATGGGCTTCATCACCAACAACGAGCGTTACAACAAGGTCATCGACCTGTGGACCGCGATTGACAACAAGCTCACCGGCATCGTCGAGAAGCAGATCTCGGCGGACCAGCAGGGCTTCAACCCGGTTTACATGATGCTCGACTCCGGCGCCCGCGGTTCCACCCAGCAGATCAAGCAGCTCTGCGGCATGCGCGGCCTGATGGCCAAGCCGCAGAAGTCCGGCGCAGCCGGTGCGGAAATCATCGAGAACCCGATCGTGTCCAACCTCAAGGAGGGCATGACGGTGCTCGAGTACTTCATCTCCACCCACGGCGCCCGTAAGGGTCTGGCCGACACCGCCCTCAAGACGGCGGATGCCGGTTACCTGACGCGGCGTCTGGTGGACGTGTCCCACGACGTGATCATCACCGAAGAGGACTGCGGCACGCTCCGCGGCCTCATCGCCACGGCCATCAAGAACAAGGACGAGATCGTCGAGTCCCTCGGCGAGCGCATCCTCGGCCGTACCTCCGTCCACGATATCTTCAACCCGCTCACGGGCGAGCTGATCATCTCCGCGGGCGAAGAGATCCGTGAGGACACCGCCAACCTCATCGACTCCCTGCCGATCGAACAGGTCGAGATCCGTTCCGTCCTCACGTGCGAGTCCCGCAAGGGCGTGTGCGCGAAGTGCTACGGACGCAACCTGGCGACCAGCCGGATGGTCGAGAAGGGCGAAGTCGTGGGCGTCATCGCGGCGCAGTCCATCGGCGAGCCGGGTACCCAGCTGACCCTGCGTACCTTCCACGTCGGCGGTACCGCCTCCAGCGCCACGGCAGATTCCACCATTGAGGCCAAATACGACGGTAAGCTCGCATTCGAGGAGCTCCGGACCATCCAGCGTGTCAACGAGGACGGCACTGTCAACGACATCGTCGTCAGCCGCATGACCGAGGTCCGCATCCTCGATGAGAACACGGGCATCACCTATTCCCAGTACGACGTCCCCTACGGCTCCACCCTTTACTTCAAGGATGGCGACTCCGTGAGGAAGGGCGACCTGATCTGCGAGTGGGATGCCTACAACGCCACGACCATCGTCGAAACGGCCGGTACCCTCCACTTCGAGAACATGATCGAAGGCCAGACCTACCGCGAAGAGAGCGCCGACGAGTACTCGATGAGCAAGGACAAGGTCATCACCGAATCCCGCGACAAGACCAAGAGCCCGTCCATCGTCATCACCGACGCTGCGGGCGGCACGCTCCGGCAGTACAACCTCCCGGTCGGCGCCCATGTCATGGTCAACGACGGGGATGCGGTCAAGGCCGGCGACGTCATCATCAAGATTCCGCGCGCCATCGGCAAGTCCAGCGATATCACCGGCGGTCTCCCGCGTGTCACCGAGCTCTTCGAGGCGAGAAATCCCTCGAACCCGGCGATCATCTCCGAGATCAACGGCGAAGTCATCATGGGCAAGGTCAAGCGCGGCAACCGCGAGATCGTCATCCGGAACAAGTCCGGCATCGAGAAGCACTATCTCGTGCCGATGACCAAGCAGATCCTCGTCCAGGAGAACGACTATGTCAAGGCGGGCACACGCCTCTCCGACGGCGGGACCTCCCCGACCGACATCCTCAACGTACTCGGCCCGGTCAAGGCCCAGGAATACATCGTCAACGAGATCCAGGCGGTCTATCGTCTGCAGGGCGTGAAGATCAACGACAAGCATTTCGAGATCATCGTCCGCCAGATGATGCGCAAGGTCCAGATCGGCGATCCGGGCGACACCGAATTCCTCCAGGAGGAACTCATCGACAAGTGGGATTTCATGGACACCAACGATGCGATCTACGGGAAGTTCTACATCGAGGACCCCGGCGACAGCATCAAGTACGAAGCCGGCGACATCATCGGTGCGCGTGAGATGCGGAGCGAAAACGCCTCGCTCGAACGCCAGAACATGAAGATGATGGTCACCCGCGAAGCCAGGCCGGCAACGGCCAGCCAGGTGCTCCAGGGTATCACCCGCGCCGCCCTCAAGACCGGCAGCTTCATCTCCGCCGCCTCCTTCCAGGAGACCACGAAGGTGCTCAGCGAAGCCGCGATCCGGGCCCGCGTGGACCATCTCGAAGGCCTCAAGGAGAACGTCATCTGCGGTCATCTCATCCCGGCCGGCACCGGCCTTTCGGACTACCAGGACATCGTCGTGGGCCGGAAGGACGAAGTCGCCGCCCAGATGGAAGACCTCTAGCAGGCGTTTACTGAAACCGGAATCGGAGGGAGAACCCGCACGGGCTCTCCCTCTTTTTTGTATCTGCAAATCAGGCAAGGAATGCGTAATTTTGCCGAAGAAAGCAAATAACAAGTATTGCAACATACTTGAGAAACTTGTTTATTTTTTGCAAGTGCTTCTCTAAATGATGCTATGGTTTATGGGCAGATATCATTAGTCAGATATCCGAATCATTCCGTGAGAGCCTATTCTGATAAGTACAACTTTGACATAAAGTCTTGGTCAAATCCTCTTCAATGGGGACGAAATGTTGAAACGCTCATTGGTGCAGCATATGCCGGATCGGGGATCGGTTATGAGATCAATATATATGGAAGTAAGCGTTTAACTCCTATTTTGCCATGGATAAAATAAAAGGGAAAAATGTTCTGGTTGTTCTAGTTGTTCTAGTTGTCCTATTGATACTATTATCCATCCCTAGAGGGGAAGTCCGTCTTGGAAGAGGGTTTAGTTTCTATGAAGAGCCATCTTTCATCAGCTACTCACGAAAACATGATTCTTTGCACGTGGATATTCCCCCCCAAGTACTGTCTTATAAAAACACGTTAAACTATTTACTCGTAATGCAACATCCCGAGAAATATGATAACGTGATGTTTTCAAGGTACGAATACCCGTATGGAAGAGATCGGATATACTATTGGTTTATCGACAAGCGATCCAAGGAAGTTGTAGGACCGATGCCTTATCCCGAAATGTATCTGTATTTGAAAGGAAAGAATAAAGAGCGATTACTCGAAAAAATGCTCAAGAATTACAGAAATTAATCATTTAGTAATGATTCTGTATTCTTTATATTCCGATTCCGAAGGGTCCTCGGCTCTTTCCCGGGGGGAGTTCGTGGTGGATAAGTGCTTATATATGAGGTGTTTCCGGATTTTATTCGGTCCGCGAAATCGTGCCGACGGAATGTGGAAGTGACTTATTGATAACGCTTTGGCCGCCATGTCTTGCCGGCGGCCGGATTGTCCCTCAAGAGCATCCGCCCGCGCCCGCGACGTACGAGCCCCGCTACTTCATCACCGACCATTTAGGCAGCACGCGGGTTGTTGTCGACAGCCTCGGAACGATTGTCCGGCAGCTCCATCCATGGGCCACGTGAGGTGTCTGCAAAGGGTGAAATGGCGCAGACATCCACCATAAAAGCATGTACGGTGGATGCCTGCGTCCATTTGGAATCCCTGTCCTACAGGGCTTTGAGCTGTTCAGCTGACAAGCCTGTCATCCGGCAGATCAATTCTGTCGGCAGGCCTTCTGCCCGCATCTTTCCCGCCACGTCAAGGAGCCCTTCCAGCCGGCCTTTCTCCATGCCTTCTTCCAGACCCCGCTTCCGGGCGGTTTCCTGCTGTTCGATGATGTCGATCTTCGTTGTCATGGTCTTGTCGTATTCCTGTCGCTGTTCCTGTGTCATTCCGGCCAGCTCGGTGGCCGTAAAGAGCATCCGCTCGCGGTAGGTCTCCTGCTCGGCGAACTGCATCTCCACGATGAACTGCTCCCCGGCCTCGGACGTGCAGAACAGGTCAAAGGTAGTGTTTTTGTCGGAAATCACCAAACCATGGTTCTCCTTGTCGAGCCGCTCGAGGGAGCGGATCTTCTTTCCGGGGATGAGGATTTCAATGAGCCGGATGAGGAGTGGTTCGTTTCCGCCCCCCCCTTGTAAAAGAGAAGGGGATTGTGTATTTTTGTCCTATGATTATCAACAAACTGGCACTGGCGGGGGCTGTTCTGCTCGCCCTGCTCTCCGGCGGGAGGGACAGGGACCGCTGGAAACTGGAATGGATGGACGGGTTCGACGGACCGGTCCTGGATACGGCGGCATGGTCCCGGGTATCCCGCGGACCGAGCGACTGGAACAACACGATGTCCCTGCGGGAAGACCTGGTCCGGCTGGAAGACGGGCAGCTCGTCCTGCTGGGAAGGGTCAATGACGATACGCTCCGGGATCCCACAAGGATTGTGACGGCGGGGGTCACGTCGAGGGGCAGACGCGCTTTCCGCCTTGCACGGTACGAAGTACGGGCGCGGTTCAACTGCGCGCGCGGGTTCTGGCCGGCACTCTGGCTGATGCCGCAGCGCGACAGCACGTCCATCCGGGACTATGCGGAAATCGACCTCATGGAACATCTGAACACGGATCCACTTGTCTATCAGACCGTTCACTCCGATTTCACCCTCGCCGGCCACAAGAAAACGCCGCCTGCCCACACGAAGGTCCCCATCGACCCGGCCGCATGGAACACCTATGCCGCCGAGGTGCATCCCGACAGCGTTTGCTTCTTCGTCAACGGGGAGAAGACGATGACCTATCCGCGCATAGCCAACGACATCGCGCCGGAGAAGAACCAGTTCCCCTTCGACTGCCTCCCGTTCCATTTCATCCTGTCCAACCAGCTGGGCGGCAAATGGGTCGGCCCGGTGGACGAGGCGGATCTCCCGAGCGAACTGCGCATCGACTGGGTGAAGGTGTACACCCCCCGGGACCCGGCGGACGGGATGCCGCTGCTGCGCTTCGGCGTCATTGCGGATGCCCAGTATGACCGCGACACGACCGACAACAAGCTGCACCGGCACTATGCCCGCAGCCTGCCCTGGCTCGCGGACGCGATGGAAACCTTCAACGGCGAGGACCTCGCCTTCACCGTCTCCCTCGGAGACCTGATCGACCGGAGCGCCGATGCCCTTTCGGACATCAAGCCGGTACTGGAGACCTCCCGCGCCCCCATCCACTATATCTATGGGAACCATGACTACCCGA
This sequence comes from Bacteroidales bacterium, assembly GCA_016287075.1. Taxonomy (GTDB): domain Bacteria; phylum Bacteroidota; class Bacteroidia; order Bacteroidales; family UBA932; genus Cryptobacteroides. The sequence continues at coordinate 15,755 of JAEEVC010000034.1, forward strand.
AGCCCTATGACCGGGCTGTCCAGGAACGGATCTTCAAGACCCTCGGCCAGAAGGACGTCTTCCGCGCTTTCGACGCCGGTCCGGTCCGCATCATCCTGTTGAACACCAACGAAATAGCCCTCTATTCCTCCCCCGCCGGATCCAAGGTCCACAACCGGGCCGAGGCCATCTACCAGGCAGCGAAGGAGGCCGGTCTCCGCTGCGCGAAGAAATACAACGGCAGCCTTTCCGGGAAACAGCTCCGCGCCCTGGAGCGCGAACTGGCCAAGGCGCGCCGGCAGGGCCGGAAGGTCCTGGTGATGGGCCACTCCCCCATCACCCCGGAGACCGCGACGGCCCTGACGATGAACGCCCCGGAAATTCGCAGCCTGCTTTCCGCCTATGAAGATACCGTCCTCGGCTATCTGGCCGGGCATGAGCACAAGGGCGGCCTGCAGATGCTCGGTGGCATTCCCTGCATCACCTTCAGGGGAATGTGCGAGGGCGCCCACAACCGGTACGCGATTGTCACGGTCTATGAAAACAAGCTGGAAATCAGCGGTTTCGGCAACCAGGAATCCTATATATTCGAACGATAATGAAACACCTTCTCCCCCTGCTCCTCTCCCTGCTGACAGCACTTCCCGCCCTGGCGACGGACGACGAACTCCTCGACCGCATCGAGCAGACGCGCCCCTCCGCCTTTACCACCGCCGTCGAGCATACGAAACCCGGGAAGAAGAGTTTCGCGGCAGAACGCGGCATGATCTACTACACCGCCCCCGGCAGTTTCGCCATGCGTTTCGACAACGGGAACTGCCTGGTTTTCCACGCGAACTGGTTCTACAACATCACGGAGCGCGGGACCCTCAATTTCAGCGTGGAGAAGGGCCCCTTCAACAAGTTCATGAAAACGCTGCTCTGGACGATGGCCGGCCTGCACCGCAAGGTCGCCGAGTTCCAAAACGGCACCCTCGATATCCGGGACGAGGGCGACCGCCACAGCGTCTCCCTTACCACCCGGAACCGCCTCACTTCCGGCTACAAGAACATCACCGTCTGCTACCGGAAAAGCGACCTCGTCCCCGTGGAACTGAGCGTCACCGACTTCCTCGGGCGCGTCGACCACTACCGGATCTCGGACTACCAGCCCGGCGTGCAAGGCGAGCCATCCGTCTTCGAAATTCCCAAAAACAAGTGATATGAAAACCAACCAAGATTACAAGAACGCTGCTCTCGCAGCCCTGAAAGGCAACTGGGCCCCGGCCGTGCTGGCGACGGTCCTTTTCATGCTCATCACGCTGGTATGCGTCTTCCCCGGCCAGTTGTACTCCATCAAGATTGATGCCTCCTCCCTGTCCGCGGACGAAGCCCTCGCCACGCTGCGGACAATGCTCGGGATCATGGGCATCAGCTTCCTGCTGTACATCTTCCTTCTCTATCCCCTGACTCTCGGCTTCATGAACACCCACCGGAAACTGCTGGTCGAAGGTGACAACAACCTGTCATCCAACATGTTCAGCATCGCTTTCGATGGGTATGGCCGGAAAGTCTGGGGCATGTTCCTCATGGCCCTCTTTACGATGCTCTGGACCTTCCTCTTCATCATTCCGGGCATCGTGAAGGCCTTCGCCTACGCCATGACCCCGTACATCCTGGAAGAGCATCCGGAACTTTCCGCCAACGAGGCCATCGACCGGAGCGTCGCCATGATGAAGGGACACAAGTTCGACCTGTTCTACCTGATGCTGAGTTTCATCGGCTGGGGACTGCTCTGCATTCCCACCCTCATGATCGGAACGCTCTGGCTGAATCCGTACATCTACACGTCCATGGCCGCCTTCTACGAGGACGTAAAGGCGGATTATGAGCAGATTGCAATGGATTAAGTGACACAGAAAGAAGAACCTGCGTCACCGGTGGCATTTACCCGGACAGGGCTGCGAAGCAGCAGACACCGGTGATGCAGGTTCTTCTTTCACAATTCCTGAAGGTCAAGCAGGCCGTCGGGGATGCGCATCGTGAGCGTTTCCGACGCTTCGTCGAGGGACAGGATCAAATCTTCGTGCAGCGGGATGAGGACCTGTCCCTTTTCCGTGTCCACCCAGAGACAGGTGTTGCCCGGAATATCCTCATAATCTGCAACTTTGCCGACTTTGTGACCCTGCTCGTCACAAAGGGTCCAGCCGGTGAGGTCCGTTTCATCGTCCTCATAGAGGTCATCCTCCACACAGAGGGCGCGGCCGACGACCTCTTCCGCATCCTGGAGACTGCGGATGCCCGTCAAACGCACGAGAGCGCGGTTGGTACCCCGCCGGGTGAAGGATTCAAAATAGAAAGGAACCGGAAGTCCATCGAATTCGATGAACACCGGTTCCTCCAGGATGACGTCTTCCGGGTCGATGTCGCGGAAACTGACGAGCAGTTCCCCCTCGACGCCGTTGGATTTCAGGACCTGTGCGATCTGCTGCATTAAGCCTCGGCGTTCTCAGCCTGGGCCTCCTCGGCAGCAGCGGCGGCAGCGGCTTCCTCAGCAGCCTTGCGGGCAGCTTCCTCAGCCTCGGCCTTCTTCTTCGCGATCGCTTCGGCACGGGCCTCGTTGACCTTGGCCTCGGCAGCCTTCGCGGCGCGCGCCTTCTCAATCTTCTCGTTCTTCAGACCGGAGATCTTCGCATTGACCTTCTGGTCCTTACCGGCCTTCCACTCGGCGAATTTGGCATCGGCCTGGGCCTGGGTAAGCGCGCCCTTCGCGACACCTTCCTGGAGGTGCTTGCGGAGGAGGACACCCTCGTAAGAGAGGATGCGGCGGGCGGTCAGCGTGGGCTGGGCACCGACATTGAGCCATGCGAGGGCCTTGTCAGCATCGAGGATGATGGTGGCAGGGTTCGTGTTGGGGTTGTAGGAGCCGAGCTGCTCGATGAAACGACCGTCACGCGGGGAACGGGAATCGGCCACAACAATGTGGAAGAATGCGAAATTCTTCTTACCGTGGCGCTGGAGACGAATTTTAACAGCCATTGTGAATCTGTTGATTAAGTTAATAAATTGTTGCAGTGCACCCTACCCGAGGATGCGGACCGCAAAGATAGGCATTTTTTCGGTAGCGGAAAAAATTTTTGGCAAAAAAATTTGCGGATTTGATTTTTGTTCGTACCTTTGCAGTCCAATCCCAAGCAACTGCGGTAGTGGTGAAATGGTAGACACGCTACTTTGAGGGGGTAGTGCCCGTTGGGGTGTGTGAGTTCGACTCTCACCTACCGCACATAAAAACGGCTTCAGAGTGATTCTGAAGCCGTTTTTGCGTATGCCGGCCGTCCTAGAAGTCGAAACCGATCGAAGCATAGGCGGTAACGCCGGTGATGTCGCACCACTGGACGGCGAGCCGGAACGGACCGACCGCCGTCTGGCGCGCATATTCCACACCGAAGGCATAGACCGGCGACACGGTGAGAAACTCCTTGATCAGATCATCCCGCCAGAACAGGCCGCCCCGCGCCGTGACGAAATTCTTCCGGGCGAAGCGATACCGCAGGTCCAGCTGCGTGACGAAGTTGACCATGCAACTGTACTTGAAGCCGTTCGGAAAACCGAAGAAGGGAATCTGGCGTTCGACATACCGGTTCGGAAGGAACCCTCCGACGACAACGCTGTGAAGGGGGTTCATGTACCAGTGCTCCGCGGAATGCCAGCCGAAATGGACGCTGGGAAGGATGGTGAAATTCTCCCACGGTGAGATCGCCGCCTCGATACCGGCCAGAACGCTGACATAGGGCTCGACGGGCGAGCCCTTATGCATAATCCAGTCCTTCGGGAGTTCCGGTCCGCCCCCCTCGCTCTCCCCGATATCGTCCGTGGCTCCCGATGCCGGATCCGGGACATCCCCATCTTCCCCATCCAGATCTTCCGGGAACAGGATGCTCGGATCGAAGTCGCTGTCCTTGTCGATGCTGTAACCCTTGAAAACATATCTTCCGTCCAGGCAGAGCCGTACGCCCCGGGTCGGGAAGTAGCCATCATCGAAGGTATCGTGCTTCAGGTTCAGGAAGGTCGAGAGCCAATAGCTCCTCCAATCCCAGCCGAAGCGGTAGTCCGTCGTATCCAGATAACGTTCAAAGGGTGCCATTTCCGCCGTCAGGCCCAACCGCATGGAGCCGAAACGCAGCCGGGAGTCTTCCAGGTACAGGTCGGTGGCGGCGGTCAGGAGCTTCTCGTTCGTGTCATCCATATAACCGAGCGTGGTCGTCATCAGGCGGCTGCGGAGCGTCATGCCAACGGTAGGCAGGCTGGAACGGAACTTATAGGCACCGTCCACGGACAACGCCGGATTGGTGCCCAGCTTGATGTCCGTCGTCAGGCGGGGGCCCGACAGGCGGCGGGTTCCCAGGCCCAGATGCAGGGCGGCGGCCACGGACTCATCCGTATCGGCCCGGATACCGACGGCGAAATCGTTCATCTGGCCCTTCTGGCAATCGAGGACAAGGGTATAAGGCGCTTCCTTCCCCTCCAGATGGTAGGTGACGGACTCGAAGGCATTGGTGCCGTAAATATCATTCAGCAGGCGTTCCACGGTCGCACGGTTATACATCCCATCCCGGGGGAACTTACTGAAATCCAACACATTCTTCCGATCATCCCAACCGATTCCCGTGAAACGGACGCTGGACACCGGGACCTTCTGCTGGGCCAGGTTCACTGCCGGAGCCGGGTGGGAAAGGCCCTCCGGAACGGGCTTGCCGGCGACAAGCGCGGCGATGGACGCGAACAGTTCCTTGTGTGACAGGGCGTTCTGGTAGCCCTGGTCGATGATGTCATCGACGCTCTTCTCGTCAAAGGAAAGCATCGTGTATCCCTTCAGTTCGTGGTGGACGTCGATATCGGTCAGTTCCATGGCCGGAACGGCCGTCGAGGAGGACAGCAGGGAAATGGTCTGGAAGAGGAAATCCACCGGGGAGTTCAGTTCATCGATGCCGCGGTGGATCGCCATGTCGGAACCGATGATGATGTCCGCACCCATTTCCTTGGCGAGGTCCGTCGGGAAATTGTTCCGCATGCCGCCGTCCAGCAGGACCTCCCCGTCCTTGCGGACCGCCCGGAAATAGAACGGGATGGCCATCGTGGAACGAAGGGCGTCCGTAATACTGCCGCTGGTCCAGTATTTCGGTTTCAGGGAATACATGTCCGTCGCGACGCAGGCGAACGGGATCGGCAGGTCCGCGAAACTCAGGCTGTCCTGGTAGCCGACGCTGACGGAGCTGAGCGTATTCCGGACATTCAGGCCGTACAGGAAACCGTCCGGCATGCCGAGACCGGCCCGGGTGAGCGACTCGTTCATGACATCCGACGTCTTGCCGCCGGATTCAGCCACCATCTTATCCAGGACGCGCTCCCGCTCGAGACGGGCTTTCAGGTCTTCATTGTCGTAATGGAAAGGAATCCGGAGCACAAAACGCTCCCGGTACTTCCGGATCCGGTAGGAAACATAGTCATCGGGAATATTGTCCGACATCATGACCGGCCAGTCGATGCTCCGGACCAGCGAATCCAGCTGGTCGTGTTTGTAGCCCAGGGCATACAGTCCGCCGACCAGGCCGCCCATGCTGGTGCCCGTAACGATGTCCACGGGGATGCCCAGTTCTTCCATATACTTGATGACGCCCAGATGGGCCAGGCCGCGCGCACCGCCGCCGGCCAGGACGAGACCGACCGTGGGGCGGTATTTCCGGATGGAATCCATCCGGGCCCGCACCTTGGCGAAGGCGAGGGAATCAACTGCCGGATTCGCGCTGGGAAGGATTTGGGCGAACGAGGACAGGGACAGGGAAAGGGCAAGGAGGAGGGCTGGAATGCGTCTGTTCATTGCAATAATCAGTCTGTTTGGTTCCGGATATCAAAGATACGCTTTTTTTTTCGTACCTTCGCGAAAACGGACAAAGAATCAAAACCTTTATCAGCCATGACAGCCATTATCATCATCGCAGCCGTCGCGCTCATCGCCTTCTGGGTCATCGGTATCCAGAACAAACTCGTCAAAGTCGACGAACTTTGCAAGAACGCCCTGAAGCAGATCAACGTCCAGCAGGTCAGCCGTTACGACGCCCTGAAGGCGCTCATCAAGCTGACGCGCGAATACGCCTCCTACGAAGGGGAAACCCTTGAAAAGGTCATCAGCGCCCGCCGGATCACCTCCTCCCCTTCCCCGAGCGTCGAGGACATCAACGCCAACGAAAGGGCGCTCCAGCAGGCCATGGTGCAGCTCAACGCCGTCGCCGAGCAGTATCCCGACCTGAAGGCCAACCAGAGCTACCAGCAGACGATGGCCGACATCAAGAGCTACGAGGAGAATGTCCGGCTTTCCCGCATGACCTTCAACGACACCGTGACCAAGTACAACAACCAGGTCCGGGTGTTCCCGGCCAGTCTCGTCGCCGGCCTCCTGGGCTTCGCGCAGCGCGACTACCTCGCCGAGGACACCAGCAAGAACGAATACCCGGAAATCTAGTGAAACGCCTCATTCTCACCGGCCTGCTCTGCCTGGTAGCCTGGGCGGGGCGGGCACAGGCCATCCATGACCTCGACATCACCGCCCGGCTCCGCGGAGACGGTTCGGCGGAAATCACTCAGGTCTGGGACGTGACGGTCGTGAGCGGGACCGAATGGTACATTCCTGTGGGCAACCTCGGGAAAATGCGCATCACGGACTTCTCCGTCAGTGAAAACGGCCGCAGGTTCATCTCCGAGGGGGAAAACTGGGACGTCCACCGCAGCCTCGCCGAAAAGGCGGGCCGCTGCGGCATCGTCCCGAAAGGCTCCGGCAGCCTCGAGCTCTGCTGGGGGCAGGGATCCATGGGCGACCATGTCTGGACGGTCCAGTACACGCTGCACGGCCTTGTACAGGCCCTGAACGATGCGGACGCATTCAACTACATGTTCGTCAACGATGAACTGTCCGCGCCCCCGCAGCATGTCCGCCTGCGGATTGAAAACGCCACCGGCGGACCGGACTGGACCTACGACAACACCCAGGTCTGGGCCTTCGGCTTCATCGGAGACATCAACCTCGTGGACGGGACCGTCGTCGCGGAATCCAGCGAGCCCTTCTCCTTCAACAGCCGGATGATCGCGATGGTCCGCTTCGACAAGGGCCTCTTCACCCCGGCCGTCAGCCGGGACATGAGTTTTGAAAAGATGCGGAAAAAGGCCTTCAAGGGCAGCGACTACACGCAGGATGACGGCGACCGGGGCATCCTCGCCCTCTTCGGCGCCATCCTGGCCGCCCTGTTCGGCGGCGGCATCTTCGTCCTCATCGAAAAGGCGCGCGGCCGCATCTGGAAAAAGAGCCTGTTCGGGACGAACAAGGTCGAGGAATGGTACCGGGACGTGCCGCTCGACGGTGACCTGACGGCCGCCTGGTTCACCATCAAACAAGGCAGCCGCTTCGGCATCAAGGACACCGACAAGCAGAGCCTCTACGGGGCTTATTTCCTCAAGTGGATCCTCGAGGGAAAAATGAAACCCCTGCAGGACCCGAAGCGGGAAAAGCGTGTCAATCTGGCGATTACGCCCGATGCGACGTTCGGGAACGAGGTCGAGCAGTCCTTCTTCCAGATGGCCGCGGAAGCCGCCGGCGCCGACGGCATCCTGCAGGCGAAGGAGTTCGAGAAATGGTCCCGGAAGAATCCCGACCGTGTCGCGGCCTGGCCGGACAGGGTGGCCGGCAAGGGATGGGGCTATTATACGGAACACCACCTCATCGAAAGCGGGTACAAGACCAACGAAGCCGGGCGGCGGGCGGCATGCAGCCTCATCGGATTCAAGAACTTCCTCAAGGACTTCACCATTTCCGACCAGCGCACCGTCAGCGAAGTCGGACTCTGGAAGGACTACCTGGTCTTCGCCCAGCTCTTCGGCATCGCGGACAAGGTGGCCGAGCAGCTCCAGAAGCTCTTCCCCACCGAATTCCAGCAATACACCGCAACGTACGGGATGGATTACAACGGCATGGTCCGCACCATCCGGATGTCGAACAACTACTCCACCTCCATGATGCGCGGCATCTCAGCCGCCCGTACCGCCGAAAGCGTCAAGGGCTTCGGCGGCAGTTCCTCCTTCGGGGGCGGCGGCGGATTCTCCGGCGGCGGCCACGGCGGCGGCAGCAGGTAAAAAAGCAGATGTCCGGCCATCCGGCCGGACATCTGCTTTATTCCCGTTCTCCCCTTCTCAATAAACCACCTTCAGCCAGGGCATGTTCTGCTCCAGGTAGGCCCGGAGCGTCAGCGGGATGTCGCAGCAGAGGCGGTCGGCCCCGAGATAGGTCGCGAGGATGAAATCCTCGACCGTGAGGCTCGGCCAGAGGCTGACCGTGATCCCTTCCTTGTGGGCCTTCCTGACCGCCTCGCGGGAAGTGCCTTCGGTCTTGCAGCCGAGGGTGTAGATCCCGGTGGTCTTGGCGAGGGCGATGGTCTCGTCGCAGATCGGTTTCGAGACGATCAGGAGGAGTTCCGCATCCGGATGGTGCTCCTGCAGATAGCGGAGGCCGCGGTAGTCGGAGGAGGTGAACACGAACTGGGAACCTTCTGTCCTGATGGCCTTTACGGCCTTATAGACCTTCTCTACATATTCTTCCAGCCGCGCCTGCGGATACAGGTCGACCGGCTTGGTCTTCATCTCGAATTCGACATACAGGTTGTTCTTCCCGTCGAGCCAGGCGCAGAATTCGTCGAAGCGCATCATCTTGTTGCCCTTCTTCGTGCGGAGCTGCTCGATCTCGGCGGCGGTCTTCTCCTCGAAGATCCCCGTCCCGTCGGTCGTGCGCTCGAGGGTATGGTCATGGGTCAGGTAGAGTTCGCCGTCCTTCGTCATGCGGATGTCCGTCTCGAAGCCGGTCCAGCCGGCATCCCAGCTCTCCTGGAAGGCGATGGCCGTGTTTTCGTCGCGCTCGAGGCGGCCGCCCCGGTGGGAGAAGGCCCGGACCGTCTGGGTCTGGGCAAAGGCGCCGGCCGCAAGGGCCAGCGCGAAAAGGGTGATAATCAGTCGTTTCATGTTAGTCGCCACGGGTATAGTTCGGGGTTTCCTTGGTGATGGTCACATCGTGGGGATGGTTCTCGATGACGCCGTTGCCGGTGATGCGGACGAAACGGGCCTGCTGGAGGGCGGGAATGTCCTTCGCGCCGCAGTAGCCCATGCCGGAGCGGATCCCGCCGAGCAGCTGGTACACCGTCTCCTCGAGGGTGCCCTTGAACGGGACGCGGCCGACGATGCCTTCGGGGACCAGCTTCTTCGCCTCGGTCTCCTTGTCCTGGAAGTAGCGGTCCTTGGAGCCGGCATTCATCGCGTCGATACTGCCCATTCCCCTGTAAGTCTTGAACTTACGACCGTTGTAGATAATGGTCTCGCCCGGCGCTTCCTCCGTGCCGGCGAACATCGAGCCGCACATGACGCAGTCGCCGCCGGCCGCAAGGGCCTTGACGACGTCGCCCGAATAACGGAGCCCGCCGTCGGCGATGACCGGTACGCCGCTCCCCTTGATCGCATCCGCGCAGCCGCAGATGGCCGTCAGCTGGGGTACGCCGACGCCCGCGACGATGCGGGTCGTGCAGATGCTCCCCGGGCCGATGCCGACCTTCACGCCGTCGGCGCCCGCCGCGACGAGGTCCCGGGCGGCCTCGGGCGTGGCGACATTGCCCACCACGACGTCCAGGTTCGGGAAAGCGGCCTTGATTTCACGGAGTTTGTCGAGAACGCCCTTGCTGTGGCCATGGGCGGAGTCCAGGACCACGGCGTCGACGCCTTCCGCGACCAGGGCGCGGACGCGGTCGACGGCATCGGGCGTAATGCCGATGCCCGCCGCGACGCGGAGCCGCCCGCGCGCGTCCTTGCAGGCGTTCGGATGGAGTTTCTCCTTGGTGATGTCCTTATAGGTAATCAGGCCGACGATCTTGCCTTCGGCGTTGACGACCGGCAGTTTTTCGACCTTGTACTGTTGCAGGACGGCCCGCACGTGTTTCCGGTCGGTCTCCGTGTCCCGGATGGTCACGAGGCCCTTGCTGGTCATGACCTCGGAGATCCGCACGCCCATGTCCTCCTGGAAACGGACGTCGCGGTTGGTCACGATGCCGACCAGCTTGCCGCTTGCATCGGTCACGGGAATGCCGCCGATGTGGAATTCCTTCATCAGGGCGAGGGCGTCGCCCACGGTCGCATCCTCGTGGATGGTCACGGGGTCGTCGATCATTCCGTTCTCCGCCCGCTTGACCTTGCGGACCTCGGCCGCCTGCTCGGCGACCGACATGTTCTTGTGGATCACGCCGATGCCGCCTTCGCGCGCCAGGGCGATGGCCATCGGCGCCTCGGTCACGGTATCCATGGCCGCGGACACGACCGGGATGTTCAGGAGGATGTTGCGCGAGAAACGGGTCTGGAGATTCACCTCGCGCGGAAGCACTTCGGAATAAGCGGGAACAAGCAGGACATCATCGAATGTGAGGCCCTCCACCGCGATTTTTTCATCAAGGGACGCCATAAAAAAGATGCTGTTTTATGGAATGCAAAGGTAGGTATTTTTTGCGAATAATTGCGCGCGTGCGCCCGTCAATTGCGCGCTTATCGGCGCAGGCGGCCGTAGCGGCGGGAAGCATGAGCCCTCTCAATCGCCTCAACCACAAGCGGTTCCATCACCGCATAACCCTCCGGAAGCGGATGGACGCCATCGTTGCTGTAGCCGGCATCGAGCGAGCGGCCGTCGCCGGCAAGCAGCGCCGCATGGTAATCCACGTACAGGAGCTTCTCCGCGGCGGCGAAGGCTTTCAGGCGCGCATTGAGCGACGCGATTTTTTCCGGGGCATCCGTGACCTTCCTGTTCCAGCGGAAGCCGGCGGCCGGCAGGACCGATGTCATGACGGGCTTGATCCCGTTGGCCTGGGCGAGCCGCACGATGGCGACGATGGTATCGAAGGTCCGGTCCTCGTCGTACGGGCCCTGGTTCTCGGCGACATCATTGGTCCCGGCATTGATGACGACGACCTCCGGATGGAACGGGAGGACATCCTGGCTGAAACGGACCAGCATCTGCGTGGAGACCTGCCCGCTGATGCCGCGGCCGATGTACTGGTGGTCCGTGAAAAAGGATTCGCGATGCTTGTACCAGCCCCGCGTAATCGAATCCCCGAGGAAAACAGCCCGCGGGCGCGGGGCATCCGACGCAAGCCACGCGGCGTTGTCAGCCGCATATTTCTCGAAGCCGGCCCAGTCCTGGGCGACGGCGGGCAGGGCCAGGCCCAGCAGGGCGGCCAGGGTAAAAAGAAGACGGCGCATGCTCATATCCGACGGTGTTTCAATGTCTCCTGCAAAGATAAGAAAACCGCCGCGTGTTTCCCAACAAGCGGCGGTCGCAATTCTAACCTAAAACTTAACCTATGAAAAAACTATTCGCGTTTTTTCAATGCGAAATCCGTGCCACAGAACGCTCCAGAGGGCTATTCTGCCGGTTTTTCTTCCTCCTTGGGTTTGTTCAGTTCCCGGTCCGGATAGATGCGCCGGACCCGTATGTCCTTGATCGGACGCTCGTAACGGTCCGTCTTGACCGTCCCGATCCGCTCGAGCACGGCCAGTCCGGAAATGACCTCGCCGAAGACGGTGTATTCCCCGTCGAGATGGAGGCAGTTCTCCGGCTCCAGGACGATATAGAACTGGGACCCGGAAGACTCCTTCATCGGATTGGCGATATCGCTGCGGCGCGCGGCCGCGACGGCCCCTTTCTTGTGGCGGTGGACCAGTTTTCCCTCCTCGTCCCGGATGATCTCGGCCGGGATGGTATAGTCCGGACCGCCCTGGCCGTACATGTCGACGCGGGCCGTGTCCCGGGTGAACGGGTCGCCCGTCTGGATGACGAAATCCCGGACCACCCGGTGGACCAGGAGGCTGTCGTAATAGTGGGAAAGCGCCAGCTTGACAAAGTTGTCCCGGTGGAGCGGCGTATCCTGGTACAGCCGGATCTGGAACGTCCCGTAGGTAGTAACGACGTCGAAAACCGGTTCGTCCGGGAGGTTCTCGGCCGTAAAGGTGACGGCGGCGGGGGCGGCGGAGCGCCGGCCGCGTTTCCGCAGCGGGCGGGCGGCCGCGATGGAGTCCTGGACGGCCTGGGCGCGGGCTACCGAGTCGAGGTAGGCCTG
>JAEEVC010000055.1 GCA_016287075.1 Bacteroidales bacterium
GTCCGCCCGGCCCGCCCGAAGGCCCGCTGAAACGGGTGACGGATACACAGAAAAGGGAGAACACGACCGCTGTCAGAAGCAGGTAGGCGAGCGTTTTCTTCCGCTGGACGAGCAGCGGGGAAAGCAGCAGGTCATGGACCAGGAACAGGAGGAAGAACGGCAGGATCCGCAGCCAGACCGGCCAGGTCCCCTGCCAGATGGACACCTCCCCTTTCCCATTGAGCCACTGAAAGATATGGGTCATCGGAACCGCCAGGAAAACCACGCTCCAGACCAGTGCATACAGGATCCGCTCCTGCCGGATTCCATGTTTCTCCGCTTTCATACCGCAGCCGGTTTATTTCAGGAAAGAGATCGCACCGAAGACGCCGAGTGAGGCGGCGAGCATGATGGCACCGGCCAGCAGGACGCCGAGCAGCACGTATAGGACGCTCTTGCGGAAATCCAGGTTGAGCATGCTGGCGGCCAGCGTGCCCGTCCAGGCGCCGGTGCCCGGCAGCGGAATGCCGACGAACAGCAAAAGGGCCACGTAGAGGCCCCGGCCAGCCTTTTCCTCCAGTTTCCGGCCGCCTTTCTCCCCTTTTTCCAGGCACCAGCGGCAGAACCCGCCGATGTACTTTCTGTCCTTGCCCCATTCCAGGATGCGGCGGGCGAACAGGAAGATGAAAGGCACCGGGAGCATGTTCCCGAGAACGGAAACGACCAGCGAAGGAACGACGGGCAGCCCCATGCCGACGGCATACGGAACGGCCCCGCGCAGTTCAATGAGCGGGACCATCGATATCAGGAAGACGATGAGGTATTTTCTCATCGGATCTTGCGCAGGAAGGCGGCGATCTCCCGGAATGCCTCGGCCTCGGAATAGGCCCGGCCCGCCGGGTCCTTGATCACCAGGTCAAACGTGTTGTCCGGCAGCTGGAAACGGCCGATCTTGAAACGCGCCTTCGAGCATTTGGCCATGAACTCGACCGCATATTCGTTCCGCGGGAACATCGACAGGAAAAGGTCGGGGTTGCCCTCGAGCATCAGGTCGATCTTCTCCTTCGAAGGGCGGCCGTACCAGTTGAGGTCCTTCTTGAGGACCGTCGTCGTAATGCTGGTGATCAGGCGCTCTCCGTCCGTGAGTTTCCGGAAGTCGATGAAGAAGATGTCCACCTTGATGCCATAGGAACGGAAGAAGTTCATAATCTCCACCTTGCACACGTCATAGGAGGTGTCCTCCACGTCGATGAACGCCACGGCGGAGCGGATCTTGTCGAGCGGAAGGATGCCGGTCGGCTCCGTGCTCGCGTATTTCTTCATGCCCTGGTTCCGGACCAGGTCTTTGAATCCATCAAGCATAGTCACTGGGTATTGGCGGCGATGAGCGCACGGATTTCCTGTTTGGCGTCCCGCCAGCGGGGGATGTCGATCTTGGTGCCGATGACCTCGACGACCTTGGCGGCGATGATCGAGCCGATCTCCCCGCAGACCCGCAGCGGCATGCCGAGGGAATGGGCGTAGAGGAAACCGGCGGCGTAGGTGTCGCCCGCGCCGGTCGCGTCGATCGGTGTGGCGGGCCAGGGATCGATGTAGTGGAACTCATCCCCGCAGCGGACCATGGAACCGGCCTTCCCGACCTTGACGACGGCGATTTCGCAGTGCTTCGCCAGCTCGTCGATGGCCTCGCGGGGCTCCAGCTTGGTGAAGGCCTTGGCCTCGGATTCATTGGCGAAGACGATATCGACGTAATTCTCCACGAGGTTGTGGAAGAAGGCGTCGTTCGACTCCACCACATTGTAGGAGGCCATGTCGATGGAAATCTTGCAGCCGGCGGCCTTGGCGAGCCGGGCGGCGCGGGAGATCAGTTCCTGGTTCTGGACGAGGTAGCCCTCGATGTGGAAATAGTCATAGCCCTCAAAATCCTCGGGCCGGAGGTCGTCCGGGCCCATTTCCAGGGCGGAGCCCATGTAGTCGGCGAAGGTCCGCTCGGCGTTGGCGCCGGTGATGAACACCATGCAGCGGCCGCTGGACTTGGTGCCGTAGAGCATCTTCGTCCGGACGCCGTACTGCTCCATCGTCGACTGGAAAAGGCTGCCGAGGTCGTCCCGTCCGATCTTGCCGATGTAGGCCGAGGGCATCCCGAAAATGGCCGTGCAGGTAATCGTGTTGGCGGCGGAACCGCCGGGGACGTACTTGACGCCGATCTCCTTCAGGGCTTCCCAGATCCGGTCGCCGGTCTCCATGTCCACATGCTGCATGCTGCCCAGCGGAAGATGGTATTTCTTCAGCAGGGACTCGTCCGGCAGGACGGCCAGGATGTCGGTCAGCGCGTTTCCGATGCCCAGGATCGATTTCATTTCGGGACAGTTTCTCTATTAACCCACAAATTTATACAAAATCCAGCGAAAAAACACTAAATTTGTCCCGACTATGGAGAAAAAGATTCGCAATTCGCTGAAATATATCCTCTGGGGCGCCGTTGCCATCGTGCTGCTCTACTTTTCCTTCCGGGGTGTCAACTGGAAAGATTTCGGCGATGCGCTGAAGGAATGCCGCTGGGAATGGGTCCTCGTCTCCATGCTCCTGGGCGGCTTCGTCTTCTTCCTCCGCGGCCTCCGCTGGCAGATGCTCCTCCGCCCGATCGACCCCTCGACCCGGGCCCTGACCTGCTTCAACGCCATGAACATCTGCATGCTCGTCAACCTCGTCCTCCCGCGCGTGGGCGAAGTGGTCCGCTGCGGGTTCATCACGAAGAATTCCGCCCGGGATGCCGAAGGGAAGCGCCTGGCCTCCTTCGACAAGGTGCTCGGCACCGTGGTCATCGACCGGATCTGGGACGTCATCTCCATCGTCGTCGTCCTGTTCCTGCTTCTGTCGGTGATGTGGGACCGTTTCGGCGCCTTTTTCCGCGATACCATTTTCTCCGGCCTCGGCGGCGCCGCCGCCCTGTGGTGGATCGTCGCCCTCGTCCTCCTCGCGGGGGGCGGGTTCATCTGGCTCTGCTACCGCCTGCGGGAGCGCGGCAAGGTCTGGGGCAAGGTCTGGGGGATCATCGCCGGCATCGGCGACGGCCTCCGCAGCTGCCTCCACATGAAGAAAAGCTGGCTGTTCATCGCTTACACGGCGGTTATCTGGCTCTGCTACTGGCTGATGAGCGCCACCATCATCTGGGCCCTCGCGGACATCGATCCGGCCTCCGTCGGCCCCGAACTGGGCGCCTCCATCGAGAAGGTCCGCTCGCTCGGCATGGCCGACGCGCTCTTCCTGATGTTCGCCGGCGCCCTCAGCACCCTCGTTCCCGTCCCGGGCGGCTTCGGCGCCTTCCATACCGTCGTCGCCGGCGCCCTGTTGAGCGTGTACGGACTCCCCTTCAGCGTCGGCCTCATCTTCGCCACGCTCTCCCACGAGTCCCAGATCGTCATGGAACTCGTCCTCGGCGCAGCCTCATACGGCTACGAAACCGTCCACAAGGAGGCTTAGTTTACAGCGTCTGGCCGCCGATGAACTCCCGCATGATCGAGGTCGGGGGGATGCAGTCGATTTCCGACGGCTGCAGGGCCACGATGTAATCCAGGAATTTCAGCAGGCGCACCGCCTCCGGGTAGGCCGGTGATGACGGCAGGATCCGCCGCAGGAGGGGCTCCGCATAGTATTTGAGCATCGGGAGCTCATACAGGAGGGCGGAGTTGAACAGGGCGTCGGCATTCTCCTGGAAGGGGAAGATGTTGCGGTTTTCGCCGCGCCGGACGCTCGCCCAGCGGAGCAGCGTCGCCTCCGGGGAGATGCCGCGGACGCGGTTGTCGCGCACCATCCGGCGGAGGAGCCGGTTGTCGGAGGTGGAGATGCAGTTGTTCTCGTCCACGTTCAGGGAGGTCAGCGCCGAGGCATAGACGCGGAAGATGCGGGTCTGGTCCACGGAGGGGACCATGGCCGGATCGAGCGCATGGATGCCCTCCATGATGAGGATGTCCCGCTCCTCCAGCCGGAGCATGTTCCCTTCGAAGAATTTCCGGCCCTGCTTGAAGTCATAGCGGGGGATTTCGACTTCCTCGCCCGCGAGGAGCCGGTTCAGCTGCTCGCCGAGCAGGCGGAGGTCCATCGCCTCCAGGGCCTCGAAATCGAAGTCGCCGTCCTCGTCGCGCGGGGTCTCGTCCCGCTCCACGAAATAATTGTCCAGTTCGATGACTTTCGGATTGAGTCCCAGCACTTTGCATTGCTGGGCGAGGCGCAGCGACGAGGAGGTCTTGCCGCTGGAGGAAGGGCCGGCGATGAAGACGATCTTGACATGGTCCCGGGCCGCATAGATCCGATCCGCGATCTCGGCGTAATCGCGTTCATGGCGTGCCTCGCAGAGGTTGATCAGTTCCACGGCCCCGCCCGAAAGCAGGCGCTGGTTGAGCGAGCTCACGCCGATGATCCGGGTCGTGAAGCACCAGTCGCTGTAGCGGCGGAACATCTCCGCCAGCTTCACCTGCGGCCGGGCGGGAATCACCCGTGTAATATCCTCGGCATCAGGATATTGGAGGCAGAAGCCGCGCCCGAAAGGCAGCAGCCGGAACACGTCCAGGCAACCCGTCGAGGGCACCAGCGGACCGTGGAAGGAATCCGGGATGCCATCCAGGTAATACACGCTGCAGAAATACCGCCCGAGGGATTTCGTCAGGCGGGATTTATAGTACTGCAAGCCCCCGTCGAAAAGCGCCTCCGCCTCTTCGGCCAGCATCTTGGTCTTGACAAACGGCAGGTCGGCGGCGACCGTCTCCCGCATTTTCACCTGGAGCGCATCAATCTCCGCGAGGGAAACCGGATACACGACCGTCCGGCCGTCCTCATCCTTCCGGTTCTCCAGCAACTCACAGTAATAGCCGCTCGGAAGCGCATGGTCAATGACAAGGATGAGCCGCGGAAACAGCTTTCTGACAGCGTGTTGCAGCAGGAAGGACAGCGAGCGGAAATAGGTCCGCCGCCCGTCCGGATGGTTGTAGCCGATGAACTCCACCTCGTGGCTGTAGAACATCTCGTAGGAGAGTTCCTTCAGCTTATGATCCACGATGGCGGCGAAGACCGGGTATTCCCGGCCCTTCTTGTCCCGGGCGACGGGGCATGCCTTCGCCGCGAAGGCCTCCAGCGACGTGCCGGGGGCGAACTTGTATTCCTTGCCGTTATTGAGGCATCTGACTTCCACGTTTCTCTTCATACGCATGCATGGCTGTTTGATTTCGGTCCTATTCCGCCAGGATGGCCCGGACGGCCAGGCCGCAGCAGCGCGCCGTGCCGCCGCCGGAGCAGCGGAAAAGACGCAGTTCCGAAAGGCCGCCCGTATAGGCCAGCCCGCTCTGGCTGCTGGAACCCGGGAAACACTCCGACAGCCAATAAGTTCCCTGATTGGGAGCAATGACGCCGCCGTCCTTCCAGATTCCGCCGACCGGCAGGAAAAGCTTGTGCCCGTTCGGTGCCGTCAGCATATAGCCCTTCACGCCGTCGACGGTGGTCCACACGCTTTCGCAGGTATCGACCAGCTTGTTCCATTCCTCGACCGTCGGCATCCGCCAGGCCGTTCCCCAGCGGACCGTAGCGGCGTCGTCGCCCGGCGAAAGGAGCGTCTTCTTGTCCTTCTTCGAGTACTTGGTGAAACTGCCTTCGGTCCCGAAACGGTAGGTTCCCCAACCGTAGACCGTCTTGGGCTCGATCTCGCCCCAGGCGAGGAAATAACCGTATTCGGACGGCTTCCGGGCGCCTATGTTCATCGGGGCCCACTTCCCCGCCTCGCCCATATCGACGGCGATCGACGGGTCCTGGTGTTCGGCCGCATACGTGCCGTCATCCACATAAACCTCTTCCTTCCTGCAGGAAAAGAGCGCGGCGGCCAGCGCCAGCAAAAGCAGTGTCTTTTTCATGAATCATTCCTGTGTCAGATTCACAAAGTTACGAAAAAAAGCGGCTCCCGCAAGCCCCGGCCCGCCATGATGCCGCCGCCCATTGTCCCGTTCCCACGCCTCAGGCCGGTTCCCGCCGTATCATAATAGCAATGCCTCCGCCCCGGCTCGAGACGGAGGAATGGCCGCAGCGCCGCGAAAGGGATGAGCGGCACGGTATTTTGCGCTCACGGCCGGAAAACCCCGGGAAATGCCCGTATTCGTGCCGTGAGCGCGATGCAACGCGGTCATCTTTGCGCTCGCGGCCGGAAAACCCCCGGGAAAGGCTCGTATTCGTGCCGTGAGTGCAATGCGACGCGGTTATCTTTGCGCTCGCGGCCGGAAATCCCCGGGAAATGCCCGTATTCGTGCCGTGAGCGCGATGTAACGCGGTTATCTTTGCGCTCGCGGCCGGAAAACCCCGGGGAATGCCCGTTTTTGCGCCGTGAGCGCAATGCGACGCGGTTATCTTTGCGCTCGCGGCCGGAAAACCCCGGGAAATGCCCGTATTCGTGCCGTGAGCGATCGGCAGAGCAGACGTCTTAGCGCCAGCGACCGGTAGGAACCGCGTATGCCCCCTTC
>JAEEVC010000056.1 GCA_016287075.1 Bacteroidales bacterium
TCACCCTTTCGCCGGTCGCCGGCATCTATTGCTAGACCCGCTGCCCCTCGACTTGCATGTGTTAAGCCTGCCGCTAGCGTTCATCCTGAGCCAGGATCAAACTCTTCATTGTATAATTTTTATCTCTTAGCTTGACCCATCAACTCATACAATTCCAATGGAATTGACGCTCTTCTTATTGTTAAAAAAAGTGTTGCTTGTACTTTTTAGTCTTTCAATATTTTCAATGAACTTGACCGCTCTTTTCAAACGGGACTGCAAAGGTAGAAATTATTTTATTTCTGCCAAAATTTTTTTCACTTTTTTTATCTTTGCAGACGAAAAGGCAAAGTATGGCAGAAAAGAGCATTTCCCTCTGGCGCATCTTCGCGGTTTTCGCGAAAGTCGGGGCCTTCACGATCGGTGGCGGCTATGCCATGATTCCCGTCATCCAGGACGAGATGAGCCGCCGGGGATGGATTTCCGAGGAGGAACTCCCGGACATCGTCGCCCTCTCCCAGTCGGCCCCGGGCGTGATGGCGGTCAATATCTCCATTTTCGCCGGATACCGGCTCCGGGGCATCCGGGGCAGCATCGCCGCGACCCTCGGCTCCATCACCCCGTCCTTCCTGATCATCCTCGCCATCGCCATGGCCTTCACGGCTTTCCGGGACAATCCCTGGGTCGAGCGGGCGTTCATGGGCATCCGGCCGGCGGTCATCGCCCTGATCGCCGTCCCGATGATCCGGATGGCGAAAAAGAGCTGCAAGGCCTGGTGGGCCTGGCTCGTCGCCATCGCCGCCCTCGTGCTGGTGGCCTTCCTCAATGTCTCCCCGATCTACATCCTCCTCGTGGTGATGGTCATCGGCTTTTCCCTTACCTATTATAAAGAAAAGCGCGCATGACCACCGACCTCGTCCTCCTGCTCCTGCAGCTCGCAGGGACCTTCTTCGTCATCGGCCTCTTCACCTTCGGCGGCGGCTATGCGATGCTCTCGCTGATCCAGACGCAGGTCGTGACGGCCCATCACTGGATCACGGAGAGCACCTTCACGGACATCGTCGCCATCTCCCAGATGACCCCCGGGCCCATCGGCATCAACACCGCTACCTATGTGGGCTATGACGTCGTCGCAGGGATGTCGGGCAGCCATGCCCTGGGCATCCTCGGCTCCGCGACGGCGACCCTGGCCCTCGTCCTCCCTTCGTTCCTCATCATGCTGCTGATCGTGCGCTTCTACACGAAGTTCCGCGGGAACAGCCTGTTCGAGGGTACGATGGCCTGGCTCCGTCCCGCCGTCGTCGGCCTCATCGGGGCGGCGGCGATCATCCTCATCGTCCGGACCACCTGGACCTCCGCCGGGCCCGCCTTCCAGGTTGTGGAGGAGAACTTTCCCGACTGGAAGAGCTGGCTGCTGCTTGGCGCCGCCTTCGCCGGGTCGTACTGGGGGAAAGTCAGCCCGATCCTCGTCATCCTCGGCGGGGCGGTGTTGGGCGTCTTGATTTATTGAGTATCTTTGTCCTGACAACTACTAACCCATTTCATATGCACTGCAAATCCCTTTTCCTCGCAGGACTGGCCCTTCTCTGCGCCGCCTGTACGGCCAAACCCGAGGCCCCTGCCATCATTCCCCAACCCGCCGATATCACCGTCAACGAAGGTGCCTTCAAGGTCGCCGGCGCCGCTTTCCAGATCGAGGAAGGCATCCCCGCCGAAGCGGTCAAGGCCATCGGCGATTTCCAGGCGCAGGTCGAGCGGGTGAGCGGCAAGAAGGCCGGAAAGGGCTCCGCCATCCGGTTCCTGCTCAATGAAAACATCGGCCCCGAAGGCTATGCGCTGAATGTCAAGCCGGACGGCGCCACGGTCGAAGCCTCCGACTTCAACGGCTTCTTCTATGCCATCCAGAGCATCAAGCAGATGCTTCCGGTCGCCATTTACGGGGACAAGCCCGCCAAGGGCAACTGGGTCATCCCCTGCGTGAGCATCATCGACAGCCCCCGCTTCGCCTATCGCGGCCTGCTGCTCGACTGCTGCCGCCACTTCTTCCCCGTGGAGGAGGTCAAGAAGGTCCTCGACCTGATGGCCATCCACAAGATGAACCGGCTCCACTGGCACCTGACCGAGGACCAGGGCTGGCGCATCGAGATCAAGAAATACCCGAAGCTCACCGAGGTCGGCGCCTGGCGCAACGGCACCCAGGTCTTCCGCCGCGCCGAGACCGACAGCACCCGCTACGGCGGTTTCTATACCCAGGACCAGCTCCGCGACGTGGTCGCCTATGCGGCCGAACGCGGTATCACCATCATCCCGGAAGTGGACCTCCCCGGCCATATGATCGCCGCCCTCGCCTCCTATCCGGAACTCGGCTGCACCGGCGGCCCGTATGAGGTCATGCAGTACTGGGGCGTCCACAAGGATGTCCTCTGCGTCGGCAAGGAAGAGACCTTCACCTTCCTCGAGGACGTCCTCACCGAGGTCATGGACATCTTCCCCTCCGAGTACATCAACATCGGCGGCGACGAATGCCCGAAGGTCCGCTGGAAAGACTGCCCGCGCTGCCAGGCCCGCATCAAGAAACTCGGACTCAAGGACAAGGACGGATTCACGAAGGAGCATTACCTCCAGAACTATGTCACCGCCCGCATCCAGAAGTTCATCAACGACCATGGCCGGAAGATCATCGGCTGGGACGAGATCCTCGAAGGCGACCTCGCCGAGGGCGCGACGGTCATGTCCTGGCGCGGCACCAAGGGCGGCATCAAGGCGGTTGAAAAGGGATTCGACGTGGTCATGTCCCCGAACACCTACTGCTACATCGACTACTACCAGACCAAGGAACGCGACAAGGAGCCCTACCGCATCGGCAAGTACCTCCCGGCGGAGAAGGTCTATGGCTACGAGCCCATGGAAGGCATGCCCGCGGATGGCGAAGAACACATCTACGGTGTCCAGGCCAACCTCTGGGCCGAGTTCCTCAAGACCCCCGAGGATATGGAGTATCAGCTTCTTCCGCGCATGAGCGCCGTCACCGAGGTGCAGTGGTGCGCCGCCGACAACAAGGATTGGGACCGCTTCCGCGCCTCCCTCGACCACATGGCAAAGATCTACGAGCAGCTGGGATTCACCTACTGCAAGGCCCTCTGGGGCCAGATCGGCATGCCCGGCCATGAGATCCCGGCCCGCAGTGCCGCCGAACTCGACACGCTGGACTACAACAAGGTCCCGTTCATGGAGGAATAGCGGACCATGCGGGCACGGTGGATATTCTTTCTCGTAGCAGTCGTGCTTCTTGCCGGCTGCGGCCCGGAGCCGCTGCCCCAGGAGAAGCCCGACCCGCCTGTGGAAGAACCGGAAACGCCTGACAATCCGCCCAATCCGCCCGATCCGCCCGAAGAACCGCAGGAGCCGGAGCCCGAGCCGGAACCGGATCCTGCGGCGCTTCTCGCCGAACTCCGCGAAGGCGGGCTCCTCCCGCCGTGGCAGGCCGGCTGCCTGGACATCCACTCCATCAACGGCGGCCGGGGCGAATCCTTTTATTACATCTTCCCGGATGGAACGACGATGCTGGTCGACGCCGCCGGCGGCTCCGACTGGGAAGTCGTCGGCGAAGACGGCTCGGGCATCCTGTCCCTGCCCTCGACGGCTTATTCCAGCGGCAATGTCATCGTCCGCTATATCAGGAACTTCGCCCCAGCGGGAAGCGCCGGTCTCGACTATGCCATGGTCTCCCACTTCCACGGGGACCATATGGGCAATTTCACCAACAGTTTCACCAAATTCGGCTGGCGGCCCGTCAACCGCAACGGAGAACCGGTCACGTCCATCAACCTCGACAAGGGTGACTTCCTCCTGAACGGCCTCCCCGAGGTCGGCTTCTCCCTCCCTTTCGCGAAACTGATCGACCGCGGCGAGTGGGATGACCGTCCCTCCAACGTCTGGCTCAGCGCCCCCGGCCGGCGGCAGAACTACTACAATTTCATCGACTGGACCGTCCGGACCAACGGGACGGTGCGGGAAAGCTTAGCTGTCGGGCACACGGACCAGATCGTCCTGAACCATGACCCCGGCACCTATCCGTCGTTCGAAATCCGGGGCATCGCTGCCGGCGGCAACGTCTGGACCGGCTCCGGTACGGATGTCAACACCGCCTGGATGCCCTCTTCGGAGGAAATGATGGCCCATCTGGAGGAATGGGACCCGAACGAGAACATCATGTCCTGCGTCTTTACTCTCCGTTACGGCGCATTCGACTGGTTCTCAGGCGGTGACATCCAGTATAACGGACGCTCCACCTACAGTTGGAAAGACATCGAAAAGCCCGTCTCGAAGGTCGTGCAGAAGGTGGAGGCCATGAAAGCCTGCCACCATTCCACCAGTTCCGCCAACAGCACCGCCCTCCTCGGCGCCCTCCGGCCCGATACCTATGTCATCGGCGTCTGGACGGACAACCAGCCCAACCCGGACACCATGAAGCGGCTGTATGCCGCCAGCCCGGCCGTCCGGGTATTCGCCACCAACATGGCCGACAGCCGGCGTGAGGCGCTCGTGGCGGCCGGTCTCGACCCGGACACCTTCTGCACCCGCAGCGGGCACGTCGTCCTCCGGGTCCTTCCCGGCGGCGAATCCTATTATGTCATCGTATTGAACGACAGCGACTTCTCCTACACCGTCCGCAGCGTCCACGGACCGTTTAGCTGCCAGTGACCCTTATAGCGTCTGCATCTGCCGCCAGGCGGGCTTGAGAAGCGGGTAGAGGGCGGCGCAGTAGCCGAGGATGAGCACCGTGTTGATCCCGAGCTGGAGCCAGTTCAGGCCGCCCTGCGGGAAGAACTGGTTTCCGATCAGGCAGGCGGCGCCGTAGAAGACGCCCATCAGGAGGAAAATCAGCAGCAGGCGGCCCCAGCGGTAGGGAATGGGGTAGTATTTCGCGCCGAGGGCGGCGCTGATGGCGAACATCACCAGGTAGCTGGCGAGGTGCCCGAATGCGGATGCCCAGTAGGAGTAGCGGGGCATGAAGACGATGTTCACGACGGCCGTCACGACGAGTCCCGCGAGGGTGATCCAGATGGCCATGTCCGTCTTGCCGGAGAGCTTGTACCACATGGATACGTTGAAGAGCATGCCGAGGAGCATGTAGCTCAGGAGCATAATCGGGACGACCCCCACCCCCGCGCGGAAGTCGCGGCCGAGGAAGAGGGAGATGATGTCGATATACAGGATCACGCCGAGGAACACGAGGCCGCAGAAGGCCGTAAAGAACTCCATGACAACGGCATACAGCTCCTTCGAGCCCTTGTCCCGCGCCCGCTGGAAGAAGAAGGGTTCGGCCGCGTAGCGGAACATCTGGATGAACAGGTTCATGATGACCGCCAGCTTCACCGCCGCCTGGTAAACGCCCAGGGAGGCGCGCCAGGCCTCGGAATTCGTGTCGAAATACCGGAACAGGATCCGGTCGAGGAAGTCGTTGGCGACGCCCGGGAGCGCGGCGACCATCAGCGGCAGCGAGTAGAGGAGCATCTTTCCGAGGAGCTTCCGGTCGAAGCGGTAGCGGAAACGCAGCAGTTCCGGCAGGAAGATCCCAAGGCAGAGGACGCAGCTGACGAAGATGGCGAAGATCGGGTAGGTGAAGTCCGGCGTCGCGCTGATGAGCCGCGGCTGGAGGGCATGCGCGGCGCAGAAGCCCGGGAACCAGAAGAACAGCACGAGGTTCGAGGCCGTCTCGGTCAGGATCTTCACGGTCTTGATGACGGCGAACTTCACCGCCTTGTGCTCCTGCCGGAGCTTGGCGAAGAGGATGGCCGTCAGGCTGTCGCAGAAGAGGATGCCGGCGACGTAGGAGATCATTGCGCCGAAGCCCGCGTAGCCGAGGGCGGCGGCGATCGGCCCGGAGAAGGCGATCATGACCGCGAGGAAGGCCGCGTTCAGGCCGAAGACCGCGAGGAGGGCGTTGGAATACACCGCCTTCGGGTCGGCGTCCTCCTTGTTGGCGAAGCGGAAGCAGCCCGTCTCCAGCCCGAGGACCAGAACGACCTGGAGGATGGCGATATAGGCCATGAACTCCGTGACGACCCCGTATTCGGACTGGGTCAGCATCCGCGTGTAGATCGGGACGAACAGGAAATTCAGGACCCGCGCCAGGATGGAACTGAGGCCGTACACGGCGGTCTCGCCCGCCAATTTCTTCAGAGGATTTGCCATAATCAGTGCAAAATTAGTTATTTTTGCGCAAAATGACGAGAATATGAACAGGATCCTCATCCTCCTCGGTGCCGCCGCCCTGCTGCTGGGCTGCAACAACGCCGCCAAACGCGAAGCCGCCCGCGAGCAGGCCTACCTCGACTCGGTCGCCCGCGCCCAGGCCGTCCAGGACTCC
>JAEEVC010000014.1 GCA_016287075.1 Bacteroidales bacterium
CTTAATATCCGCCGCCACCCTCCGTCTGCCGACTCTTTGTCCCCAGCCGTGGCAGGTAAACACCGGCAAATCAAGTGATAAAGCATGAGAGCCCCACCTCTTTTTAGGGGGCTCTTTGTGGGAAACAGCTGATAACAAGACGCTTATCCGCCACGGCCAATTCTGGCCAGTCCTGTTTGAAAGGGATGTCGGGTCGTCCGGTGGCGTAGGGACAGGGAGCCGGAGGAATTTCTTCTGACTCCGGTGCCCTGTCCGGGAGCAAAACAGGATGGCCCTGCCTGAAGCAGTCCTGAAACAATGCTTGGTAACCAGTCGAAACCTGTTCTGTCGCAATTACTTCTTGTCCCTACCGTGACTCCTCCCGGAGCAAAACAGGACGGCCCTGCTGAAGCAGTCCTGAAACAATGCTTGGTAACCAGTCGAAACCTATTCTGCTGCAATTACTTCTTGTCCCTACCGTAACTTGTCCCGGAGCAAAACCGGGCTGCTCTGCTGAACCCTAACTCCTGACCCTGACCCTAACCCCGTAAACCGGGCGGCGCTGCCGAAGGCTATCCGTGGAGCAAACCTGGCTGTCCCTGCCGAACCTCTGCCTTATCGCAAAACTGTCCGGCCCGGCCGAGACTTGTCTTCGAAGCGAAAAATGTGTAAATTCGCAGAAATGAATCTATCAGATGCATACCATGAATAAGTTTCTTTCCCTTTTGATTGCAGGCGTCCTGCCGCTGCTTGTGGCGGGATGTGCCGGGAAGGCACCCGCGGGCCCTTCTCTTGATGATGTGTTCGCTTCCAGGAGGAGCATCCGGGCCTATGATGCCGGAAAGACCGTTACGGAGGCGCAGGTCCGCGAGTTGATGGCGGCGGTGCAGAATGCCCCTTCGTGGGCCAACCAGCAGCCCAGCAAGTACTATGTCGCCCTCAGCGCGGAGAAGCGGGCTGCCGTGCTGGAAATGATCGGCGGCAACAAGGAGCGCGTCGCCGAGGCTTCCGCTTTCCTCGTCTCGACCTTTGAGACGGGTAAATCCGGCTTTTTCCGCGGCCAGCAGACCAATGAGATCGGAGACGGTTGGGGCGCCTATGACAACGGCCTCAGCAACGCCTATCTGGTCCTGAAGGCCCGTGCAATGGGGATGGATACCCTGATCATGGGCATGCGGGATTCGGAGGCCCTCCGTGCATTGTTCTCCATCCCGGAGGAAGAGACCGTCATGGCGGTCATTGCCCTGGGATACCGGGCGCAGGAGCCGAAGGAGCCGGTTCACAGGCCTTTGGACGAGGTGGTCAAGTTCTTCTGATCCCGATATGGAAGGAACGCTGGCAAGGCGCCTGGCACCTGTGATCCTAGCCCTCCTCCTGTCTTGCGGGGGAGTGAAGGCCCATGTTGCAATTCCGCGGGAGTCTGTACCCCCATTGACGGACACATGGCTGAATGACCATTACGGCAAGCAGGATGCATATATCAAGATGCGGGACGGCGTGCGGCTCCATACCGCCGTCTATGCCCCTTCAGACTCGCTGCGGCATCCGGTCATCATGATCCGGACCCCCTATGGCGTCGGATCTACCGGAGAGAAACTCCCCGGAAGCCTGCGGACCTGGATGCGGATGTTTGCCCTGAACCGCTATATCATCGTGTTTCAGAGTGTCCGCGGAACATTCCTCAGTGAAGGGACTTACGAGAACATCCGTCCGATGAAACCGGAGGGTGCCCATTGGCTGGAAACCGACGAGGCGACGGACACCTTCGACACGGTCGAATGGCTGCTGTCGAACACCCGCACAAACGGGGCAGTCGGCGTCAAGGGCGTGTCCTATCCCGGGTTCTATGCGATGCTCGCGGGTCTTTGCGGGCATCCGGCCATCAAGGCCGTCTCGCCGCAGGCCCCTGTGACGAATTGGTGGCGCGGGGATGATTTCCACCACAACGGCGTCTGGATGCTGGACATGTACACCTTTGCCGCCTCCTTCTTCCGCGTCCGGCAGGGACCATCCGAGAAGGGGCCTGAATCCCTTGTGAAGATTGACCGCGATATCTATAGCTATTACAGGCAATTCCCTGATTTCCAGTCGTTGACGGCGAATTTCGGCGAGCGGATCCCCTTCTGGGAAGAGATGATGCAGCATCCTGATTACGACGACTGGTGGGCGGAACGGAACGTGGCGGACCGGCTGTATGGCGTCAAGCCCGCCGTCCTGGTGGTCGGTGGAAACTATGATGCGGAAGACTGCTACGGGGCAATCGAGACCTATGCCGCCCTCCGGCGCCAGTCTCCGGAAACCGATGCCTTTTTCGTCTATGGCCCCTGGTCCCACGGCGGCTGGCGCGATTCGAAATACACGGGACTCGGAGACAGCCGGTTTGGGTATGGCTCGACAGACTATTTTGTGGAAGAAATTGAGTATCCGTTCTTTGCCTACTATCTGGAAGGGAAGGGGACCAAGCCCATCCGTGTCCATGTCCTGCCATCGAGGGCCATGGAAGAGGGCGCCCGCCATGATACGCGTCCGGACTGGCGCACCTACGACGACTGGCCTGTCTCCGGTCTGGAGGAATGGCGTTACCACCTCGACGGAAAGGTTCTCCTGGGACCGTCCGGCGCTCCGAAGAAACGGCGCTCCCGGAGTTATGTTTCGGATCCGGAGAATCCCGTCCCGTATATGGAGAAGCTGACAAACGGCCGCAGCAAGAACTATATGGCTGCAGACCAGCGCTTTGCCGAGGCGAGAAAGGATGTCCTGACCTATCGGGACAACCCCTTGCGGGCGGATTTGCTCGCGGAGGGACCGGTCCGTGTCCACCTGGAGGTAAGCCTTTCGACGACCGATGCGGATTTCATCGTCAAACTCATCGACGAACGGCCGGACGGCTACCAGATGCTCGTCCGGGGTGATGTCTTCCGCGCCCGTTACCGCAACAGTCTGCGCAATCCGGAGCCGGTGAAACCGGGAAAGAAGACCCCTGTCGAATTCACGCTCAACGACATCGCCCATCTCTTCCAGAAAGGCCACCGCATCGTGGTCCAGGTCCAGTCGTCCTGGTATCCGCTCATGGCGGTCTCCCCGCAGTTCTTCCAGGAGAATCCCTATACCGTGCCGGCTGCCGACTACCGGACCTGCCGGGTCACGGTCTGGAACGACTCCTGGATCTCCCTCCCTGTTGCGGCTGTCGGGGAATAATCGTACATTTGTATGAAATACCACCTGAATATGAAAAGAATAACACTGATCCTCGCATCGCTCCTCGCGCTGGCCATCCAGCCGGCAGATGCGCGGAAACAACCGAAAACCCAATCCAAAGCGCACAGCGTCGTGGCTGTCCCGGCCATCGAAAAGACCCTTGTGACGGTCGAAACGGACCACTCCCAGCTCGTTCTCGTCACCGACAGGAAAGGCACCCTCTACAATTACCATTATGGTGCGAAACTTTCCGCGCCGGAAGACTTCCTTCGGTACGAGACACGGATCAACGCCGGCTACGGGACCGGGCCGATGGCCTATCCCACCCAGGGCGGTGCGTATGTGAACGAGCCGGCGCTCGCGGTGAAATATGCCGACAGCTACCGCAATACGGAACTCCGTTACCTCTCCCACACGCAACGCGCAAAAGGGAATGTCGTAACAACGGAAATCCTTCTGAAAGACTATGTTACGGAGCTTGAAGTCCGCCTGTTCTATGACGCATACCAGAAGGAGGATGTCATCCTGGCCCATGCCGAGATCGTCAATGGCGGCAAGCAGCCGGTGACCCTGGTGAACTACGCATCCTCCGCGATGGTCTTCGATGCGGAGAAATACCTTCTGACCCATATGTACGGCGACTGGGCCGCGGAAATGCAGGTGGACCGGGAACTCCTGACCCATGACATGAAAGTCATCGAGACCAAGCGCGGCACCCAGGCAACCCAGTGGAACAACCCTTCCTTCCTCCTGAGCCTCAATACGGAATCCTTCAGCGAGACCGAGGGCGAGGTCATCGCCGGTTCCCTCGCCTGGAGCGGCAATTTCCGCCTGAGTTTCGAGCAGGACGTCACCCACCGGCTGACCGTCCTCGCCGGGATCAACCCCTTCTCCTCCGACTATCCGCTTGCGGCGGGGGAGACCTTCACCACGCCGGAGATGATCTGGACCTGGTCCTGCCGGGGCGCCGGCCAGGCGAGCCGGAACCTCCACGCCTGGGCGCGCAATTACGGCGTCTATGGCGGAGACAAGGTCAACCCCACGCTGCTGAACAGCTGGGAAGGCGCCTATTTCTCCTTCACGACGAAGACCCTCACGGACATGATCGACGACGCCGCGGCGATGGGCCTCGAGATGTTCGTCCTGGATGATGGCTGGTTCGCCACGAAGTACCCCCGCGACAACGACAAGCAGGGCCTCGGCGACTGGGAACTGAATACGTCCAAACTCCCGGAAGGAATTGATTATGTGGCTTCCTATGCCCATTCCAAGGGACTCAAGTTCGGCATCTGGATCGAGCCGGAAATGGCCAATCCGCGCAGCCGCCTCGCCGAGGAGCACCCGGACTGGATCGTCCGTGCCCCCGGCCGCGAGATCGTCCAGCGCCGCAACCAGTGGCTCCTTGACCTGACCAATCCGGCGGTCCAGGATTTCGTCTACGGAGTCTTTGACAATACGATGCAGCTTTCCGGCAAGATCGACTACATCAAGTGGGACTGCAACCGGCATGTGATGAACGTCGGTTCCGATTTCCTCGGTGCGGAGCAGAGCCGCTTCTATGTGGATTATGTCCAGGGCCTCTACAAGGTCATGCGCCGCGTCCGTGAGAAGTATCCGGACACCATCGTCCAATGCTGCTCCTCCGGCGGCAGCCGCGTTGATTACGGCTCCCTGAAGTATTTCAACGAATACTGGGCGAGTGACGATACCGACGCGATGGAGCGGGTCAGGATCCAGTACGGTACGAGCCTGTATTATCCGGCGGGTACCATCGGTTCCCATGTTTCCGATGTCCCCAACCACCAGACGAAGAACGTGACGCCGCTGAAGTTCCGCTTCGACATCGCCTGCTCCGGCCGGCTCGGCATGGAACTCCAGCCGAAGAACCTCTCGGCGGAGGAGCGCGCCCTCGCGGACCGTTGCATCCGCTCCTACAAACAGTACCGCGACCTCGTCTTCGGCGGCGACCTTTACCGTCTCCTGTCCCCGTACGAGGGCAATTATTACGCCCTGATGTATGTGGCGCCGGACAAGTCCCGGGCGGTCGTGTTCACCTATTGCACGAATTATCTCAACCGGGCGATCGGTGCCAAGCGGATCAATTTGCAGGGACTGGATCCCGACCGTCGGTACAAGGTGACTGAACTGAATGTGGACAAATCCTGCTA
The DNA here is from genome assembly GCA_016287075.1 of Bacteroidales bacterium. GTDB lineage: Bacteria > Bacteroidota > Bacteroidia > Bacteroidales > UBA932 > Cryptobacteroides. The sequence continues at coordinate 5,346 of JAEEVC010000014.1, forward strand.
TTCCGGAAGCGGCCAGGCCTTCTCCGGCGGTTTCCTGATGAACGGCGGGTTCAATCCGGTGCTGTTCAAAACCTTCGACAGCGCCGTGTTCCTGCTGGAAGGGGAGTAGCTACCGCAGCAGCCTGTCCGCCGCCTGCAGGACCTTGTTCCGCAGCAGCGGCGGACAATCCGGATGTGCCGCCAGCCAGGTCTTGACCCGGTTGGCGGCTTCCGGACTGTCATGGCCGGACAGCAGGCAGACGACCCAGTTCTTGGGGAAGAAGATGTCGCCGGTCCGCTGGATTTCCGGAAGGATGTCCAGGGCCGGAACGATGTACGAGAGCGCCTCCGCCTGCCGGAGCGGATGGTTCAGGAAGCGGAGGCAATCCTCCGCCCAGGGCTCTGTGTGCCGGTTTTCGGCCCGTAGGAGGGCCTGGAAGACGGAATCGCGCACGGCCTGCTCCGGATGGACGGAGGGGAAGACGAAGTCGAAACGCGCCTGCCGGTCCGGGTTGTCGATCCGCGTCCGCTGGACGTTCCGGAGCGTTTCCAGGTCCTGCGGCCGCCGGATGGCCAGTTCAAAGGCCATCATCGTGTAATCCTCTGCCGTAATGACGAGACCCGGATACGGCGCCTGATGCCGCCAGATGGAGAACAGTTCGCCGTCCGTCCCTGCATCGGCATGGAAGTGGACCAGTTTCCGGAAGGCGGACAGGCGGATCTGGCCGGGGACGGAAGGGTTGCGGGCCAGGTCATGCAGCAGGGTCTCCGTGCGCGCCGGCTGTCGGTGCCAGAGGTCGTCGAGGTAGCCGAGGGCGGCCGATGCGATGAGCGGCTCCTTCTCCGTACGGAGCAGGGTATCAAGGCATTCCGTCATCCGGTCGGCCGGCACGTTGCCATGGAGCATGTTCTCGTACAGATTGGCGAGCGTAGAGAGACGTTCGTGGGGATTATCCAATTCCAGGACGGCGTGCAGGGCTTTCTTCACGAGGCCCTCGGACATTTCATAATAGCCGTAGCCCAGGGCCGACAGGTTCGGCAGTTCCGTTCCGGCCGTGTAATGCGGCATGCCGGCCTCTTCCACCCACCGGTGGCTCCAGGCCTTGAGATCCGCCGCCGTGTGTCGGTCCAGGATATCAATCAGTTCCGGCCAGGTCGCGTTGCGATAGAGATAGGTCTCCAGATACTCCCGCATCCCGGCCTGGAAGGCCTCCGTCCCCAGCGTGTCGGCGAGCATCCGCATCACCACGGGCGCTTTGTCATAGACGATGTTCCCATAGACCAGGCCCGCGTCCTTGAGGTTGTCCAGCCGCTGGCGGACCGGATGGGTCCCGGCGGTCCGGTCCTCGGCATAGGCGGGGATGTTGAAATACTGGAAGTTCCGGAGGCGGAAGTCGGTCTCCGGAAACAGCGGTTCCGTAATCCTTGCGGCGAAGTAATTGGCAAAGACCTCCTTGGTCCAGACATCGTCGAACCAGCGCATCGTGACGGCGTCGCCGAACCACAGATGGGCCGTCTCATGGGAGATCAGTTCCGTTCGGTAGAGCCGCTCCGTGTCGGTCGGGGCCTCGCTGAGGAAGGTGCGGGAGGCGTTGTACAGGATGACGCCAGGGTGCTCCATCCCGCCGAACTGGAAGCCGGGGACCAGCACGCAGTCGTATTTCCCGAAGGGCATCGGGATCCCGGTGAAATCCTCCATCCAGTCCAGTGCATGGACGATCTGGCGGTGTATTTCAGGCAGTTGGGCCCGTTTCGCCGGATCGGTCTCCCGGTGATAGATGGCGATGGGACTGCCGTTCCGGTCGAAGTCGGACCGCTCCCATTTCCCGGCGACGAAGGCGAAGAGATAGGTGCTGACCAGCCCGCTCGGTGAAAAGCGGACCTGCTTCCGCGTCCCTTCGGTGCGCTCCTCCGCGACCGGTCCGTTCGACACGGCGGTCCAGCCGGCGGGAATGTCCAGTTCCAGCGAGAAACGGGCCTTCAGGTCCGGCTGGTCGAAACAGGGGAACAGGGTCCTGGCCCGTTCCGGGACAAGCAGCGAGTAGAGAAACCCGTCGTGCCGGTTCAGCGGCGCATCATCCGGTGTGAAACGGACCGTCACTTCGTTGGTCCCGCGGCGGAGCGCCCGGGCAGGCAGGAGGATGTGCTCATCCCGCACCTCCGCCTCCAGGATTTCCCCGTTGACGGTAAGGCCATGGACGGCCTCTGCGCCGGGACGGAAATCGAGCAGCAGGGGACCGCGTCCCTTGAGGTCGAAGGCAAGCGTGGCAGCCCCTTTGCAGGGCGCATCCAGGGTGTCTGGAATCTCGAAGGAGAGGGCGTAGGAAAGCCCGGAAATGCGTTCTGCACGCGCTTGGGCGAGGGTTTGGCTCACGCCCGGCTCCCAGTCGGGCGTGAGCGTACAGGCCGTCAGGAGGGCGGCCAGGAGGATGCAGCCGGCTTTCCGCATGGGGGATTATTTTTCGATGTGGAGCACCCAGGGGAGCTTCACATCCGCATCGGTGAAGAAGTTGTCGACCGTGTAGTGGAGGTCGAAGACATCGCTGTCGAGCGGCTCGCTCTTGTTGAGGCGGTAGAGGGTCAGGGTCTGGTGCTCGAACGGATGGAGGGTGACATGGCGGGAAATCTGCCACTGCTCGCTGCCGGGGGCCTTGTCGAGGATGACCGGGATGGAGCTGCAGTTGTACACCTCGATGGTGAGCTTCGTCTTGGTCTTGGTGACCTTTTTCACTACGATACAGGCATCGAGAAGCGGGGTCAGGAGCTCGGCGGCGCCATAGACTTTCCCTTCTGCAAAGACGGCGGTACGCTGATTGTCAAGCGCTTCCCGCACGCCTCCCAGCGTACGCTCCTTCGCGAAGATCAGGGTGGCGGGGCGCAGTTCGCCGGCGAGGAAATCGATGTCCATGAACATCGGGTGGTGGCTGTCCGTGCCGCTCATCAGGGTGAGGCCGTTTTCGACGGCCCAGTGGTGGCCTTCCTTGCAGTAGCCGTCCCACCAGTTGTAGATTTCCACGCCGTTGATGATGCCTTCCTTCCGGTACTGTTCATGCTCGGGATAGATCACGGTCTTGTCCGGGGCCTGGCGGCACCAGTTCGGGTGGTTCCAGGTCACGAAGGCACCCTGGTTCCGGGCCACCCGCACGGCGGCGTCGGCGCCCTCCGGCTGCCGGTTCTTGCCCGCGGCGTCCATCGCTGCGCCGACGGGGTTGTTGTCGTTGACGAACAGGACGTTCATGTGCCCGGGAGGCATGATCTGGCTGGTGATTTCACCGCCGTGGACAACGAGGATGCCCTTGTCCCGGGCGTATTTCTCCATCATCCTGAAGGAGGTGTTCCGGTCCACCTTTTCCGGGTTGAAGGTGCCGTCGAGGGTATATTTCTGGAGCCGGGCGTCCACATGGTCCGTGATGCAGAGGACGTCGATCCCTTCCCACACGCACTCGTCGATGCGGGTGGTCGGCCAGACGGTGCCGTCGGAAAAGGTCGTGTGGATGTGCATGTCGCCCTTGAGGGTGACGAATCCCGGGATGTCCGGGACGGTCATTTCGTGGCGCACCTGTGCGCTGAGGGCCGTCGCGGCAAGGAGAAGCGCGGCGGCGAGGGAAAGGATCCTTTTCATGTCGTTCTGTGCCATTTTCCCGCGAATTTACGCGTTTTCGCCGAAAACTGCAACAGGAACCTGTGCCCTTTTCCGGACGTGCCGCCGGTCAGGGACGGAGGATGGGCGTAAGGATGCCGGCAATCTGTCCGTGCTCCAGCAGGAACCCGTCATGGCCGAACTGCGAGGTGATGGTGTGGCGGACGACGCCCGGGATGAGGGCGGCATAGGCGTCGGCTTCCTCCGGCGGAAAGAGGTTGTCCGTGTCGATGTCGACGACGTGGATGTCGCCCCGGAGGGTCTGCAGGGCGGCTGCAAGGCCGCCGCGTCCCCGTCCGGCATTGTGGCTGTCCAGCGCCCGCGTGAGATACCAGTAGGAATAGGCGTCGAAGCCGCGCCGGACGAGTTTTTCGCCCTGGTAGCGCTCATAAGAGGCGGCTCGGCCGGCGAACAGCGTGTCCGGGTCCTCTTCGTACTGCGTGCGGAGGTACCCCGCGAAAGAACGGTAGGAAACCAGGCCCTGGGCCCGCGCGCAGCGGAGCCCGGCAAGGCCGCCTTCCGTGCTTCCGGCCGCCCGGAAGGTCGGATCGGCCTCGATGGCCATCCGCTGGGCTTCGTTCATGGCTGTGAGCCAGGGAGAAACCCGGGGAGCGGTCGCGATGTACACCTGGTGCCGGAAGACGCCGGGGGCGGCAAGGGCCATCTCGAAGGCCGTGAACCCGCCGAGGGAACTGCCGACCAGCAGGTCGACGGCCGCGAGGCCGAGCCTTTCCCGGACGGCCAGCCCTGCCGCGGCGATGTCCCGGATCGTAACCGCCGGGAAATCCAGCAGGTAAGGCCGCCCCGTCGCGGGGTTGACCGAGGCGGGGGAGGAGGAGCCATAGGGGGAGCAGAGGGTGTTGAAACAGACGACGAAATCCCGCTCCGTATCGATGCAGAGGCCCGGACCGATCAGGTCCGGCCACCAGTCCTCCGGATCGCTGTTGGCCGTCAGCGCATGGCAGATCCAGATGACTTTCTCGCCCGGCGTCCAGGCCGGTTTGGAGGTGTGGAAAACGACATCGGCTGGAGACAGCCTTCCGCCGGCCTCCAGCCTCATTTCTTTGATGGTCAGTTCGTTCCTTATCATGCGTAAGCGCTGTTGATGGCCTGGTCCAGGTCGGCGACGAGGTCGTCCGGATCCTCCAGTCCGATGCTCAGGCGCATCAGGTCCGGTGCGATGCCGGCCGCGCGGAGCTGTTCGTCCGTCAGTTGCCGGTGGGTGTGGGAGGCCGGGTGCAGGATGCAGGTGTAGCAGTCCGCGACGTGGGTTTCGATGGTCACGAGCCGGAGCGCGTCCATGAAGCGGTTGTCCACTTCGCGGCCGCCGTCGAGCGCAAAGGCCATCACGCCGCTGGTCCCTTTCGGAAGGTATTTCTGCGCCAGGGCATGATACGGGTCGCCGGGCAGGCCGGGGTAACGGATCCATGCTACGCGGGGATGCTTGCTCAGCCAGGTGGCGACTTTCAGCGCGCTGGCGCAATGGCGGGGGTAGCGGAGGTGGAGCGTCTGGAGTCCCAGTCCGATGTAGAAAGCGTTCTGGGGGCTCTGCGTGGAGCCGAGATCGCGCATGAGCTGGGCCGTCGCCTTCGTGATGAAGGCGAGTTTGCCGAATTTCTCCGTGTAGGTGATGCCATGGTAGGAGGGGTCCGGGGTGCAGAGGCCGGGGAACTTGTCCGCATGGGCGTCCCAGTCGAAGCGGCCGCTGTCCACCAGGACGCCGCCGACCGTCGTGCCGTGGCCGTCGATGTACTTGGTCGTGGAATGGGTGACGATGTCGGCGCCGAATTCGAAGGGCCGGCAGCCGATGGGGGTGGCGAAGGTGTTGTCGATGACAAGCGGGACGCCGTGCCGGTGGGCGATGTTGGCAAAGCGCTCGATGTCAAGGACTTCTACGCCGGGATTGGAGATGGTTTCACCGAATACGAGTTTGGTTTCGGGCCGGAAGGCCGCTTCGATCTCCGCATCCGGGGCCTTGGCGTCGACGAAGGTGACGCCGATCCCGAGTTTGGTCAGCGTCGTCCCGAGCAGGTTGAAAGTCCCGCCGTAGATGTTGTTGGCGCTGATGATATGGTCGCCGGCCTGGCAGATGTTGAGGCAGGCGAACAAGTTGGCCGCCTGGCCGGAGGAGGTCAGCATGGCGGCGACGCCGCCTTCCAGCGCGGCGATCCGCGCCGCGACGTGGTCGCAGGTCGGATTCTGGAGCCGGGTATAGAAGTAGCCGCTTTCTTCGAGGTCGAAGAGCCGGCCCATCTGGTCCGATGTCTCATAGCGGAAGGTGGTCGACTGGATGACGGGAATCTGGCGGGGTTCCCCCTTGCCGGGCTTGTAGCCGGCGTGGACGCAAAGGGTATCAATCGATTGGCTCATGGCGGGAATGTTTTCTGCAAAGATAGCGGGTTGTGGAATGAAATCCTACGGTTTTTGAAAATTCGGAAAATAATTCTATATTTGCCACATATTGTGGAAAATGTAGAAAGATTTTCCGAGAAAAAGCCCGAAAGACAGAATGTTATTCTTCCTATGAAAACCGAAACGAAACTCGATGCCACCGACCTGGCGATCCTCCGCTGCCTCCAGTCCGACGCGCGGCTGACCACCAAGCAGCTGGCCGCCCGCGTCAACCTGTCCACGACGCCCGTCTTCGAGCGGCTCAAGCGCCTGGAACGGGACGGTTTCATCCGCGGCTACGTCGCGATCCTGGACGCAGAAAAACTGGACCTGGGATTCACTGTCTTCTGCTCGGTCAAACTGAAGCAGATGACGCGCGGGGACGCCGACCATTTCGTTTCCTATGTCCGGAAAATCCCCCAGGTGACGGAATGCTACAACATTTCGGGGGAATTCGATTACCTGCTGAAGATCCTCGCGCCGAGTATGAAAGCCTATAACGAGTTCATCATCAATGTCCTCGGTGCCAACGACTCCATCGGAAGCATCCAGTCCTCGTTCGTCATGGACGAAATCAAGCACGAGGTGGGACTCTGCCTCTAATCCTGCGTAAGCAGGCCGGGGCGGCGTTCGCGCGTACGGGCGAGCGCCTGTTCGTCCTGCCAGGCCCGGATCAGCTTCGGGTTGCCGCTGAGGAGCACGTCCGGAACCTTCCAGCCGTTGTACTCGGCGGGCCGGGTATAGACCGGCGGCGCGACGAGTCCGTCCTGGAACGAGTCGGAGAGGGCGGAGGTCTCGTCGGTCAGGGCGCCAGGGATGAGCCGGACGATGCTGTCGGCGAGGATGGCGGCGGGAATTTCGCCGCCGCTGACCACGAAGTCACCGACGGAGATCTCGCGGGTGACCAGATGCTCCCGGATGCGCTCGTCGATCCCCTTGTAGTGTCCGCAGAGGATGATGATGTTCTCCTTGAGGGACAGTTCGTTGGCGATGCCCTGGGTCAGGATCTCCCCGTCCGGGGCCATGTAGATGACCTCGTCGTAGTCCCGCTGCTTCTTCAGGTCGCCGATGAGGTTGAACACCGGCTCGCACATCATCACCATCCCTGCATCACCGCCGTAACTGTAGTCGTCGACGGTACGGCGGCTTCCGAGCCCGTATTCGCGGAGGTCATGGACATGGATCTCCACCAGTCCTTTCTTGATGGCCCGTGCCACGATGGAATACTGGAAAGGGCTCTCCAGCAGGCCGGGCACGACGGTGACGATATCGATTCTCATCTGGTTTTTCCTTTTGCTTTGCAAAATTAGCATTTTATCTCCAAAAGTTTGTTATATTTGCAGTCTGCCAGCCTGATTTTTACCCGGTCGGCACCGATTTTTAACAATTAACTCCTACTTATCATGAGTGAAGAAATTAAGCCTGAGGTCCAGAACACTTCAGATGTAGCACAAGAGGAACAGAAAACCTTGAAAGAAACCCTCGCCGAGGTCGTTGCCATGACGAAAGACGTCGTTTCCGACGCCGTCGCCGCCGCGAAGGACAAAGTCGCAGAGTATGCGGACGTCGCCGGCGACAAGCTCTCCGAACTGGCCGGCAAGGCCGCCGACGCCGTCGCCGACATCAAGGACGGCATCGCGGACGTGGTGGACGGCATCCAGGAGAAGGTCGCGGATGTGAAGGAAGAGCATGCGGAGCAGATCGCGGACGTGAAGGAAGAGGCGGCTGCCGTCAAGGAGACCGTCGTCAATTATGCCGAGAAGACCCTTGCGGAGCTCTCCGGCCTGTTCCAGAGCCTGTCGGAAAGCGTGGACAGGATGAAAAGATCGAAAGAGGCAGAAGCCATCAAATCCGCCTTCTACAAGCGTCTCTCCAAGGAGAAGGCCGACGCCGGTCTTGCCGACGCGGTCGAGGAACCGACGGAGGATATGCCGGCCGAGGAGCCTGCCGCCGCAGCTGCGGAGGCGCCCGCCGAGGCCCCTGCCGCCGAGGAAGGGAAGGGGATCGAGAATCCCTTCACCGCGATAGAAGCCGGTTTCAAGTCCCTTTACAATAATTATAAGAAGGAGCGCGCCGAGTACAACCGGCAGCTCGACGCCGAGCGCGAGGACAACCTCGTGAAGAAGCAGGCCGTCATCGAGGAACTGAAAGCCCTGATCGAAGAGCAGGGCGAGATGCGGGATGCCTTCCCGAAGTTCCGCGAGATCCAGAACCGCTGGCGCGAAATCGGCCCGGTTCCCGTCACGGCCTTCCGGGACATCAACGACACCTACCAGCTCTACGTGGAGAAGTTCTACGACCTGGTCCAGATCAACCGCGACCTGCGCGACCTCGACTTCAAGAAGAACCTGGAAGCCAAGGAGCAGTTCTGCGAGCAGGCCGAGAAGCTGGCGGAGGAAGAGAATGTCGTCTCCTCGTTCAAGGAACTCCAGAAACTCCACGAGCAGTGGAAGGAATACGGCCCCGTCGCCAAGGAATACCGCGATGCCATCTGGGACCGCTTCAAGGCGGCGACGGCTGTCATCAACAAGAAATACCAGGCCTATTTCGAGGGCCTGAAGGGCCAGCAGGCCGAAAACCTCGCCGCCAAGACGGCGCTTTGCGAGCAGGTCGAGGCCATCGCCGCGAAGGAGATCGGCAGTTCCAGTGAATGGAACACCCTGTCCCGGCAGATTGAGGAGATCCAGGCCAGCTGGCGCAAGATCGGCTTCGCCTCCAAGAAGGAGAACCAGAAGGTCTATGACCGCTTCCGTGCCGCCTGCGACAAGTTCTTCGAGCGCAAGCGCGACTACTACGCGCAGTTCAAGGACAGCATGAACGTCAACATGGAGAAGAAGCTCGCCCTCATCGAGCAGGCGGAGGCCCTCAAGGACAGCACGGACTGGAAGAAGACGACCGACCAGCTGATCGCCCTCCAGAAGCAGTGGAAGGAGATCGGTTCCGTCCCGCGCAAGAAGTCGGAGCAGCTCTGGAAGCGTTTCCGCGCCGCCTGCGACGCCTTCTTCAACGAACGCGACAAGCAGGCCAAGCCCGAGAACGACTATTACGGCAACCTCAAGGCCAAGAAGGCCCTCATCGCCGAGATCGAGGCCTATGCGCCCTCCGGTGACGCCGATGCCGACCAGGCGGCCGCCCGCGACTTCGCCGAGAAGTGGGGCGCTATCGGTTTCGTCCCGTTCAAGGAGAAGGAAGCCGTCTCTGCCGCATACCGGGATGCGATGAATGCGAAATTCCCGTCCTTCAACGCCCGCGCCCCGCGTGGCGGTGAGCGTCGGGAAGGCCGTCGCCCCGCCGCCCCGAAGACGGAGAAGGACATCCTGGTCCAGAAATACGTCCAGCTCCAGCAGGACATCGCCACCTATGAGAACAACATCGGCTTCTTCTCCGCCTCCAAGACGGCGGAGTCGATGATCAAGCTGATGCAGGAACGGATCGATGCCGCCAAGGAGGAACTGAAGGCCCTCGAAGGGAAGATCCGTGAGCTCGAGGCGAAGGAAGAGGCTGAAAACGAGTAGGGAATGGACAGGAATTCAGTTATCGGATTCATCCTCATCGGCCTCATCATGATTGGTTTCTTCGGATACCAGTCGAGGCAGATGCAAAAACAGATGGCCGTCCAGGCGGAGATCGATTCCCTCGCGCGTGTCGAACAGGCCCGGCAGGACAGCATCCGCCAGGCCTGGCTCCTCGAGCATCCGGAAGATACGGTCCACCTCTCGCAGCCGCTGGCCGCGGGTTCTGCGCCCGCTGCGGTGTACAGTGATACGCTCCTGAATGCCGCGGTTTCCGGCGAGGAACAGTTCATCACCCGGGAGAACGGGAAGATCGAGGTGGTCTTCAGCACCCGGGGCGGACAGCCGTATTCCGTGCGGGTGAAGGACTATACCAATTACGACAAGTCCGACCTCTATCTGTTCAGGGACGGCGCCGGCCAGCTCGGCTTCGTCGTCTATGCCCCGACGGCGGTCGACACCCGGAAGTTCAACTTCCAGTATGTCGAGGAAGCATCTGACGACCATACGGTTGTGATGCGTCTTCCGTTCTCCGGCGGCGGCTACATCGAGCAGCGTTACACGCTCTCCGAGGATGCCTACACGGTGGACGAGCAGCTCTCCTTCGTCGGGATGAGCGGCCTGATTCCCCGGAACGTCCTGTCGATGGACGTGGATTTCAACGTCACGATGCCGCGGATGGAGAAGGGGTACAAGAACGAGACCCAGTACTCCCGCCTGAACTATTATTTCCCGGGCGAGAAGAAGCCCGAGAACATCGGCAACGGCCGCAGCGGCAGCAAGCGCTTCGACAACCGCATCGAGTGGTTCTCGTTCCAGCAACAGTTCTTCTCGGTCATCATGCGCGCGCCGCAGGGCTTCTCCTCCGGTGAGTTCCAGCTGAATTTCGTCCCGAAGGACGATCCGTCGCACAACCTGATGACGGCCGGCGCCGCGATGCGTGCGGACTTCACCCCGGGTTCCGACGAGATCCGCATCCCCTTCGAGTTCTATTTCGGCCCGAACCACTTCCAGACCCTCAAGGCGTTTGACCACAAGTACGAGAAGACCATCCCGCTGGGCGGCTGGCTCGTCGGCTGGTTCACCCGCTTCGTGATCATCCCCCTGTTCAACTGGCTCCACAAGTACATCCTGAACTTCGGCCTGATCATCCTCCTGATGACCGTCTTCATCAAGATCGTCGTCCTTCCGTTCGCCTTCAAGTCCTATTCTTCCTCCGCGAAGATGCAGGCGGTGAAGCCGGAAATCGACAAGATCAATGCGAAGTACCCGAAGCAGGAAGATGCGATGAAGAAGCAGCAGGCGACCATGGACCTGTACAAGCGGGCCGGCATCTCGCCGATGGGCGGTTGCCTCCCGATGCTCCTGCAGTTCCCGATCCTGTGGGCGATGTTCCGCTTCTTCCCGGCCTCCATCGAGCTGCGCCAGCAGCCGTTCCTCTGGGCCGAGGACCTGAGCGCCTATGATGACGTCCTCCACTGGGGGACGAGCATCCTCGGCATGGACCACATCTCCCTGTTCGCCCTCCTGATGGCGGTGTCGATGTTCTTCTATTCGAAGGTCATTTCGGGCAGCCAGATGACCGGGGACGATCCCAATGCGAAGATGATGAAGTTCATGAGCATCTACATGATGCCGATCATGATGTTCTTCATCTGCAACAACCTCTCGTCCGGCCTGAGCTACTACTACCTGCTCTCCAACCTCATCACGATGGTGGAGACCTGGGTCATCAAGAAGTGGTTCGTCCACCCGGAGGAGATCCAGGCGAAACTGAAGGAATCGGCGAACAAGCCGGTCCCGAAGTCCAAGTGGCAGCAGCGGCTCGAGGAAGCGCAGAAGATGCAGCGCCAGATGCAGCAGCAACAGAGCAAGAATGGAAAGCGTCGCTAGTCGTCTCGAAAGGATCCTATCCGAACTGCCGTCAGGGGTACGCCTGGCGGCAGTTTCGAAATTCCATCCCGTGGAACGCCTGATGGAGGCCTATGAGGCCGGGCAGCGCGTGTTCGCGGAGAGCCGCCCGCAGGAATTCGCGGCCAAGGTGCCGCAGCTGCCCGCGGACGTGGAATGGCACTTTATCGGCCATTTGCAGACGAATAAGCTCAAACTGGTCCTGCCGTACGCAACGCTTGTCCAGTCAGTCGATTCCGAGCGCTTGCTTCAAGCAATTGAACAATGGGGCTCCGTCCATGAACGGACCGTTTCCATCCTGCTCGAAGTGCACATTTCTTCCGATGCGGCGAAGCAGGGTTTTACCGATGCGGAAATCCTCTCCGTGCTTGGGCGCACCGCCGGGTTCCCCCATGTCCGCTTCCGCGGCCTGATGGGCATGGCAACCTTGACGGAGGACACGGCGGTCATCGCCGGCGATTTCGCCCGGATTGCTGCGCTGAAAGCGCTTGTAAATGAAATATTTCCGGACCTGACGGATTTTACGGAACTCTCCATCGGCATGTCCGGTGACTGGCGCCTGGCCCTCGAGGCCGGCTCCACGATGGTGCGCATCGGCACCGCGATCTTCGGCCCGCGGGAGTATTGATCAGCGCAGCGCCTGGACCATGGCGCGGGCGACGGCGGAGGAAGCGCCGGTGCCGCCGAGTCCCCGGCGGATTTCCCCGTAATCGGCAAGCATGCGGGCGCGGTAGGCGCGGTCTTCCAGGATGCGGCGGATTTCGGCCGTGACATTCTCCGGCGTAAAGTAAACCTGGATCAGTTCGCGGAAGGCGGAGCGGCCGAGGATGAGGTTGCCGAGACTGATGAACGGCGTCCGGAGAAGCAGGCGGCCGAGGCAGTAGCTCAGGTTGCCGGCGATGCCGTAGCAGACGACCTGCGGGGTGCCGATGAGAGCGGCCTCGAGGGAGGCGGTGCCGGAATTGATGACGGCCGCTTCTGCGTGTTTCAGCACGGCGTATGTCTCGCCGAAGAGGATGGAGACGGGGAGGTCAGAGCCTTCCAGAAAGGGTGTGTAATCCGCTTCCGAGCGTGCTGGAGCCGCTGCTATGACGAACTGGTAGTCAGAATATTCCGGAATCGACTTGAACTGTTGCATGAAGTAGCGCAGCTTCGGCATCATCGTCTTGATCTCGCCGCTGCGGGAGCCGGCGAGGAGGGCGATGTAAGGCTTGTCCGCGAGGCCTGTGCGCGCGAGGAAATCCGCGCGGGTTTCCTGCAGGGCGGGGGAGCCGTCAATGGCATCGACGAGCGGGTTGCCCGCATAGGTGTAGGCGACGCCTTTCCGGTCGAAATAGGCCTTTTCGAAAGGGAAGATGATGAAGAGCCGGTCCACATGGGCCTTCAGTTTCCGGATCCGGTTCTCGCGGGAGGCCCAGACTTTCGGGGCGATGTAATAGAAGACCTTGAAACCTTTTTTGTGGGCGAATCCGGCGATGCGGAAGTTGAAGCCGGGATAGTCGATGAGGATGACCACGTCCGGCCGCCAGGCGAGGATATCTTCCTTGCAGCGGCGGAGTTTCCCCAGCAGCGAACCGGCCTTGCCGATGAGTTCGATATACCCCATCACGGCGCCGTCCCGGTAGTCGTGGACGAGTCCGGTCCCGTCCTGGTGGGCATGGAAGACCGCGTCCATCCGCTCGCCGCCCCAGAAGCGGCAGTCGGCTTCCGGATCCTCGGCATAGAGCCCTTTCATCAGGTTGGATCCGTGCAGGTCCCCGGACGCCTCGCCCGCGATCAGGTAGTACTTCATCTTCCGGCTTTTTTCTGCCGCGTCAGTTCGGCGTAATGGGTGCGGTCCAGGGTGTTGGGGGTGATGGTGACGTAGCCCTCGGCGAGGAGGCAGTGGTCCGCGTCTGCCGCGGAGGCTTCCGTCTCGTCATCGACGAAGGTCCCGATCATCATATAGCCCTTCTCGCCCGGCTCGAGGGGCCTGTCGACGGCCTGCCAGTAGAATTCGTCGTTGAGGTTCAGTTTCTCGAGATAGGCATTGTCCCATTCCAGGAACTCCTTGATCCAGTGGCCTTTCCCCTGGTGGGAGAAACGGACTCCGCGGATCTCGGAAAGCGGCAGGGCGGGGAAGTTGACGTTGTAGATCAGCCCGTAACCGTCCTCCGGCCAGTTCTCCATCAGCATCCGGAAGATGTCCGGGAAAAGGGCTTCCACGGCGCTGAAATCGGCATCCGGACGGAAATCGCAGAGAGAGACGCCTATGGCGCGGCAGCCGTTCAGGGCGCCTTCATCGGCCGCCCCGAGGGTGGCGGAATAATTGGCGGCGGTCGCCGCGTTCGTGCCGTGGTTGATGCCCGTCACGACGACGTCGGGATGGTGTTCGCGGAATTTGTAGTTGAGGGCGAATTTGACGCAGCTGGCCGGGGTCGCGTCGAGGTAGGACCACTCTCCCGGACCTTCTTCCGGCAGGGCCTTCCAGGCCAGTTTCTTCAAGCCCAGGGAAACGGCCATCGACATCGCGCTCTGGTGGTGCTTGGGCGCGATGACGGTTACGTTGCCGAAACCGGCCATGATACGGGCCAGGGTGTGGATGCCTTTGGACTTGAATCCGTCGTCGTTCGTGATCAGTATTTCCATTCGATGAGAAAATCTTTTAAAAACGTTCGCAAATATAGTGATTTATCATCATTTTTTCGTAAATTTGCGACGCTTTCCGGAAGGCTCCGGGGCATTTGACTGGAAATGTTCAACACAAACAATAAAATTGTATTATGATCAAACTTGGTATTAACGGATTCGGCCGCATCGGCCGTATGGTTTTCCGTGCCGCCGTCGAGAATTTCGGCAAGGACATCTGCGTTGTCGGTATCAACGACCTCCTCGATCCCGATTATCTCGCTTACATGCTCAAGTACGACTCTGTCCACGGCCAGTTCAACCATGACATCAAGGTCGAAGGCAACTACCTCATCGTTGACGGTAACAAGATCCAGGTCTTCTGCGAGAAGGATCCGGTCAACATCACCTGGGGTGCCCTCGGTGTCGATGTCGTCGTCGAATCCACCGGTTTCTTCCTGACCGAAGAGCTTGCATCCGCCCACATCAAGGCTGGTGCCAAGAAGGTCATCATGTCCGCTCCGTCCAAGGATGCGACCCCGATGTTCGTCTATGGTGTCAACCACAAGACCTACGCCGGCCAGGCCATCATCTCCAACGCCTCCTGCACCACGAACTGCCTCGCTCCGCTCACCAAGGTCCTCCAGGACAACTTCGGTGTCAAGCGCGGCCTCATGACCACGGTCCACGCCGCTACGGCGACCCAGAAGACCGTTGACGGCCCTTCCAAGAAGGATTGGCGCGGTGGCCGCGGCATCCTCGAGAACATCATCCCGTCCTCCACGGGCGCTGCCAAGGCGGTCGGCAAGGTTCTCCCGGAACTCAACGGCAAGCTCACCGGCATGTCCCTGCGTGTCCCTACCTCTGACGTCTCCTTCGTCGACCTGACCGTCGAACTCGAGAAGGCCGCTTCCTACGATGAGATCTGCGCTGCCATGAAGGCCGCCTCCGAAGGCGAGCTCAAGGGCATCCTCGGCTACACCGACGAGGCCGTCGTCGCCACCGATTTCCGCGGCGATTCCCGCACCTCCATCTTCGACGTCAAGGCCGGTATCCAGCTCGATCCTACCTTCGTCAAGGTCTGCGCCTGGTACGACAACGAGTGGGGTTACAGCAACAAGGTCCTCGAGATGGCGAAGGTCATCACGAAGTAAGACCCTTCAACCCATTGAAAAAGACCGGCTTAACAAGTCGGTCTTTTTTTTGTCGGCAGGGCTATCCGGGGGTGGACAAGCCCCCGGACACCCCATACCCCGGCCCGCCCAAAGGAGTTACGGCGCAGTGACGACGGAGAGGTCGACGTAGCCGCGGATGCCGTGGATGACGGCGCGGTCGGTGAACTGCCACATCGTGCAGGCGGGGCTGTCCGGCGTTTTTCCGCCGTAACGGGCAATCCAGAGCGGGTAGTGCTCCGTTATGTCGCTGGAGAGGATATCGAGGGCGAAACGGTCGGAGGTGTAGATGACCGGGCGGCGTCCGTAGTGCTTCTCGACGGCTTTCAGCCAGGTCAAGGCGCGCTGGTTCAGCGTGTCCTTCGTGCAGCCCCGGTGCAGGGTCTCGATGTCCAGGACAGGGGAGAGGTCGCCGTGACGGAGGGGGCCGACGGTGGCGATGAAGTTTGCGGCCTGTTTTTCCGGATCGGCAGAGGAACGGAAGAAGTGGTAGGCGCCCCTTTGTGCGCGGAGCCGGCCAGCCGCTTCCCAGTTCTGGGCAAAGCGCCTGTCGCGGAAAGAGGTCCCTTCCGTCGCCTTGAGGTAGATGCGCGAAACGGGGAGGATTTCCCGGGCACCCAGCAGGTCTTTCGATGTCCTGCCGCGGGTGTCGATGACCACGCGCAGCGAGTCCCATGCAATGGCGGTTCCGTTGTGATGTGAGAGGTCGATGCAGTAGCTGTGGTATCCTTTCGGGACGGACGCTCCTGTTTCGGCAAACCGTCCGCTGCGGATGTAAGGGAACAGGACCGTGAGGAGGACGGCCGAGAGAGCGGTGGCGACAATCCATGGGCTCAGCCGCCTTTTGACGGTCTTTTTCCGTCTTTTGGACGGCTTTTTGGCTTGTAACTTTTTTGTTACGCCATATAACTTATTTGTTTTACCCATTGATTATCAATGTAAAAAATAATATCTTCTGTGATATGCAGAATTATAGGACAAAATTACGGAAAAAAGTGTAACTTTGCCCAAAACCGAATACAAAACAACAAAACAATCGCATCTTATGGAACTCAAAGGATCCAAAACCGAGGCCAATCTGAAGACCGCTTTCGCCGGTGAGTCCCAGGCCCACACCAAGTATCTCTATTACGCCTCCAAGGCCAAGAAGGACGGCTATGTCCAGATTGGCGAACTGTTCGAGGCGACGGCCCTGAACGAGAAGGAACATGCCAAGATCTGGTTCAAGTTCCTCCACGACGGCGGCATCCCTTCCACCGAGGAGAACCTCGCGGACGCGGCTTCCGGTGAAAACTACGAATGGACCGACATGTACGAAGGTTTCGCAAAGACCGCCGAGGAAGAGGGCTTCAAGGAGATCGCTTTCCTCTTCAAGAAAGTCGGTGCCATCGAGAAGACCCACGAGGAGCGTTACCGCAAGCTCCTGACCAACATCCAGGAAGGCCTCGTCTTCTCCCGCGACGGGGACATGATGTGGGAATGCGCCAACTGCGGCCACATCGTCATCGGCAAGAAGGCGCCCGAAATCTGCCCGGTCTGCAAGCATCCGAAGAGCTATTTCATGCTCCGTCCGGATAATTACTGATCCTTTGATGCTTATTTGGGAATTGTGAAATAATAACCCGCATCACCGGTGTCTGCTGCTTCGCAGCCCTGTCCGGGTAAATGCCACCGGTGATGCGGGTTATTATTTCTGTTTCACTCAGTTAAAACGAACGGCCTGAAGTTTTGCTTCAGGCCGTTTTTAAGGTATCGCTTCAACTATTCCGCCCTATCTTTTGAACGGGGCGCAGGCGAGGTTTTCGAGAATGTAGAAGGAGAAAATGAGCAAGGGAGCCAAGCTCCAGTGCGCACGAAGGATCACGGTCAGGAAGATGGCCAGCGCCGCGAAAGCGAAGAACACGATGCGCTTCGCGTCCAGGAGCCGGTGCCCCTTCTTGATCTTCATGCCGAACATCGGGATCTCACTCACGAGAAGGATGGCAAGGGCAGTGAAACCAGGCACGAAGTACGGCGACTCGACCCAGGAGGCGAGGGCGCTCCCCGGCGTCCGGAAAACATATAGGGCGAGCGATCCGCAGACCATGGCACAGGCCGGGGTCGGCAGGCCGATGAAATCGAGGGTCTGGCGCTCGTCGGTGTTGAATCTGGCGAGGCGCAGGGCCGAGAAGACCGCGATGACAAGCGGCAGGAAAGCCGGCCAGCCGGCCGTCGTCAGCGGCGCGTCGCCGGCCATCGTCTTGCACAGCATCAGCGCGGGCAGGAGCCCGAAGCTGACCAGGTCCGCAAGGGAGTCCAGTTCCTTCCCGATGGGGGAGTAGGCGTGGAGGGCCCTCGCGGCGAGCCCGTCGCAGAAGTCGAAGACGGCGGCGGCGAGCATCAGCGGGAAGGCGATGTCCATCCGTCCTTCCAGGGTAAAAACCACTCCCACGGCCCCCGAAAGGAGGTTCATGGAAGTGATCGTGTTCGGGATGTGCCTGGAAATCTGCATTATCGGCGCGGGCGGTTGGTCTTGCCGTAATTGTACAGGCCGAGCTTCTTCTGGATATCGACCGGAATGGCGTTGCGGTTGACCACGTAGTTGAGGGTCTTGGCCTTGGCGAAATTCTCGGACATGTACCAGATGCCCTTGAAGGCGCCGGTCTCGCCCCAGGAATTCTTAATCAGGTAGTATTTCGTGCCGTTCTGGTCCTTGGCTATGCCGAACAGGTGCATGCCGTGGTCGTCGGTGCTCGTCTTGTTGTCGAACATCTCCTGGCGGACCTCCTGGGTGACAGCGAGTTCCTTCATCGTGGCGGGTGCGGCGGACTTCTCGTCGGCCTTGCCGACCCAGCGCTCCTGGTCGGAACCCGCAGAAACCTTGGCCGCCTTCGGGTCGAGCAGGACGGCGATGCCGTCGCGCGTGAAGCCGAGTTCGCTCACGTCGCCGCCCCAGAGCACCGTGTGGCCGTTTTCAATGGCGTTGTCGATGACGGCCATGAACTCGTCCAGCGGGAGGTTGTAGGAGGGCGTCCAGCGCCAGTTGTCCTCGACCTCGATGGCGAAAGGCTTGTAGAAGGGATGGTGGGTGTAGGAGGTGATGCTGACGAAGTCGTCGGTATTGATGCCGAGTTCATCCCTGTAAGTAACAGGCGTATAGGTCTTTCCGTCCACTTCGAATTCCGCGGGGATCTCGCCGAGATAGGCATTGAGGATCCCGTCGAAGCCTTTCGGCCACACCGGGGTGAGGGTCTTGTTGGGATTCCGGACGACGGCCTCGACATAGCCGCGGAGGACGGCGTCCAGCTCGCCCTGGACCGGCAGGTCCGTGCCGTAATTCATGCCGGAGAAGACCGATTGCGGGACGATGCCGTACGTGGCGATGACGTCCAGCACGTCGCCGAAGTCGCTGCCGGCGGCCATGTTGAGCTTGCCGTCGAGACGGACGTACTTGATGGCCCTGTCATGGTAGGCGTTCCGGACGACGAACATCTCGGAAAGGTCCGGGAAGCGGGTCGTGTCCTGGATCCCCTTGGCCTTCATGATCTCGGATTCGAGGAAGGAGAGGGAGGAAAAACACCAGCAGGTGCCGCTGCGGTACTGGTTCTTGACAGAGGTGACGGGGATGGACTTCACCGTCGTGAACTGGTAGTCGGCGGCTCTCGGGGCACCGGGCTTCGGCTGGGAAACGGCCGCGAGGGGGAGGAGGACCGCGGCGGATGCCGCGAAAAAGAGTTTTCTCATCATATCTTTCATCTAAGCTTTGTTCCTTTCGGGTGCATGATTTTACAAAATTAGGGATTTAATCGTAAATTTGCAATCGAGATGGCCGGGAATGATCCAATCCATGTCCTGTATATCCACGGGATGGGCGGGGGGAGCGACAGCCGGATCCCCCGTTTGCTCTCCGCATGGTTCGCGGAGCACGAGCCCCGTGTCCGGGTGATTGCGCGTACCTATTCTTTCGATCCTGCGGTCGCGGCGGGGCAGATCGGCGCCTGGCGGGAGGAACTGCGGCCCGCCCTGGTCATCGGGGAGTCGCTCGGATGCATCCATGCCATCCGTCTCCGGGGAATCCCGCATATCCTTGTCTCGCCGGCCCTCGGCGCCCCCGGCTATCTCTACCGGCTCGCCCCGCTGATGTTCATTCCGGGCATCCCCTGGCTCTGCGGCTGCATCTGGCGGCCGAGGGAAGGGGACCGGCAGCCCCTGCGGTTCCGCTATCGGACCCTCCGGAATTACAAGGCCCATTGGGCGGACGCCCTGGCCAATACGGCGGCGGCCGGAAGCACGGATCCTTTCTTCGCTTTCTTCGGAACCCGGGACCATTACCGCCGGACGGGCATCGTTCGGATCAGCGCCTGGAGGAAATATTTCGGTGACTCATTCCAAGTATATGATGGAACGCACTTTATGGAAGAAGAATATGTGTATTCCATGCTTGCTCCGAAGATCCTGTCCACGCTGCATCTGCCTGCCATTCCCTAAGGTGCGCGCGTGCGCCCGTTCAAAAAATAACGCGCAACGCTTGCATAGTTCCGTGATTCTTCCCATTTTTGTAATAGGGTACGACAAAACATTGGATTAACCACTATTCATTTTTCACTCATAAACCCTTTTTATGAAAGCCAAAATCAGTCTGTTTTTGACGCTGGCGCTCCTGTTGCTTTCCGTTCCTGCCTTCACGCAGGACCGCGGACAGGGCTCCGGCAAGATGACGGTATCCGGCCGGGTCCTGGATGAACAGGGCTTTCCGGTTATCGGAGCTGGTGTCATTGTGAAGGGATCCACCCTCGGGACGGCGACCGACATCGAAGGCCGCTACACCCTCTCGGTCCCGTCCAATGCCACGCTACTCGTCCAGAGCATCGGCTACCGGACGGCGGAGATCCCCGTCGGCGGCCGCAGCCGGATCGATGTGACGCTCTCTTCCGACAGCACCCTGCTGGAGGAAACCGTCGTGGTCGGTTACGGTACGCAGAAGAAGGCCAACCTGACCGGGGCTGTGGACCAGGTCGGCGAAGAGACCTTTGACGGCCGTCCGAACGCCAACCTGGCGCAGATGCTCCAGGGCCGTGTCGCCAACCTGAACCTCAAGTTCACCGACGGCCGGCCGAACTCCTCCCCGTCGTTCAACATCCGCGGCCGCACCTCCATCGGACAGGGCGGCAGCGCGCTGGTCCTGATCGACGGTGTCGAAGGCAATGCGAGCCTGTTGAACCCGAACGACATTGAAAGCGTATCCGTCCTCAAGGATGCCGCTTCCTCTGCCATCTACGGATCCCGCGCCCCTTACGGCGTCGTCCTCATCACGACGAAGAACGCCAAGAAGGGTACCGCTACGATCAGCTACCAGTCCAACCTCTCCTTCGAGACCCCGACGGCGATGCCGGATGTCGTGTCCGACGGTTATACCTGGGCGAAGCATTTCTATGACGCCTGGTACAACTACAAGGGCAGCAACCCGACCGCCATCAACAAGACCATGGAATTCTCCATGGCCTGGCTGGACGAGTACCGCCAGCGTGCGGAAAGCGGCAATTTCGAGACCCTCGTCTCCGACGGCGGTATCGGTACGAAGGGCCGCTGGGTCTATTACCACAAGGGCACGGACTATTACGATGCCCTGTACAAGGATTTCACCTTCACCCAGACCCACAACCTCTCCATCTCCGGCGCGGACGAAAAGTTCGACTATTACGTGTCCGCCCGTCTGTATGACAACAACGGTTTGTTCGACTCCGAGGTGAACCCCGACTCCTACAAGATGTACAATGGCCGCGTCAAGGTCGGATACCAGGTAACGCCCTGGCTGAAGATTACTTCCAACACGGATATCGCGTACAGCCATTATGTGATGCCCGAGACCCAGAGCGAAGGCGGCGGCAACATCTGGCGCAACATCGCGGATGAGGGCCACCCCTGCTCGCCGATCATCAACCCGGACGGGACCCTCTCCTACAGCGGCGTCTATTCCGTCGGCGACATCCTTTACGGGACCAGCAACCGCAAGTACACCAACCGCCAGGCCCAGAACACCATCGCCGCCAAGGCGACGTTCTTCGGGAACCGGCTGCGGCTGAATGCGGATTTCACCTACCGGGCCCGTTCCTACGACACCCATGTCCACCGTCTTCCTACCCCGTTCACGCGGTATGAAGGCCTCACGGAGTCCCTTGCGGAAATCAAGGCCCTTGCCGATTACATCAGCGAGACCCTCCGGACCTATGACTACGTCGCGACGAACGAGTACATGGAGTATGAGGACAATATCGGCCAGCACAACTTCAAGGCCCTCGTCGGTTACAACTACGAACGGCAGACCTACCGGAACACGTATGCCTACAACGACGGCCTCCTCGCCCCGAACGTGGACAACATCAACCTGGCCCTCGGCCTCGACAACAAGAACATCACCGGCGACTTCTCCCGCTGGCGCACGGCCGGCGCGTTCTTCCGCTTCAATTACAATTATGGTGAAAGGTATCTGCTCGAAGTGAACGGCCGTTACGACGGTTCCTCCAAGTTCCCTTCGAGCCAGCGCTGGGCATTCTTCCCGTCCGTCTCCGCCGGCTGGCGCATCAGCCAGGAACCCTGGTTCAAGGTGGACAACCGCATCGTCTCGAACATCAAGATCCGCGGCTCCTACGGTGCGCTCGGCAACAGCAACGTGGGCGTGTATGCGTATGACGAGACCTTCGAACCGTCATCGGGCCGCATCATCAACGGCCAGAAAGTCCGCTACTTCAGCGCCCCGGCCCCGATTCCCGAGTCCCTGACCTGGGAAACCGCCCAGACCCTCGACGGCGGTATCGACCTGAGCTTCCTCGCCGGCCGCCTGACCTTCACCGGCGACATCTACAAGCGCCGTACCCTGAACATGTACACGGTGGGACCGACCCTCCCGGACGTGTTCGGCGCTTCTTCCCCGAAGGGCAACTTCGCCGAAATGACCACCCGCGGCTATGAAATCGCCCTCGGCTGGGATGACTCCGGTACCCTTCTGGGCAAGCCGTTCAAGTATGGCTTCCATGCGACCCTTGCCGACTATTACTCCGTCATCGACAAGTACAACAACGCCCTCAAGTCCCTGAGCAACAATGCATACCAGGGATCTACCTATTATGAGGGGATGCGTCTCGGCGACCTCTGGGGCTATGTCTGCAACGGCCTCTATCAGACCCAGGCCGAGATCGACGCCGACGAGGCGATGGCGCGGGCTGCCGGACAGGAGCATTACAATCCGCTCATGCAGCAGACCGAACTCTACAACGTCCTGCCGGGCCAAATGCGCTTCGAGGACCTGGATGGGGACGGCTACATCTCCCGTGGCAAGAACACGGCCGACGAGCCCGGTGACCGCAAGATCATCGGCAACAGCGAACCCCGCTACATCTATTCCTTCGGGATCGACCTGGAATGGGCCGGCATCTTCGCCAACGCCTTCTTCCAGGGCGTGGGCAAGCAGGACTGGTATCCTGACAACGAGTCCTCCGCCTTCTGGGGCATGTACAACCGTCCGTACAACCAGATGCCTTCCTGGCACCTCGGCAACTACTGGACGCCCGAGAATCCCGATGCCTACCTCCCGCTGTACACCGGTTATTTCGCGCCTTTCTACAAGGGCCGCGTCAATGCCAATACGCGTTACCTGCAGGATGCATCCTACATCCGTCTCAAGAGCGTCCAGCTCGGTTACAACTTCCCTTCGAAGCTGACCCGCCGGGCCGGATTCGAAAAGGTTTCGCTTTTTGTGGCAGGGGAGAACCTCTGGGCCTGGTCGCCCGTGTACAAGTGGACCCGCGACGTGGACGTCACGGCCAATATCTATGGTGCTGACAGCACGCTGGAAACCACCGGCGACGGCTACAACTTCCCGACGATGAAGAGTGTCAGCATCGGTCTCAAGGTTACCTTCGGTCATATGGATAAAAAATAGGAGGAATCAACATGAAACATCTCTTATATCTTCTTTCTTCGCTGGCCGTCCTGACCTTCGCGGCCGTTTCCTGTGACCTCTCGGAAGCGCCCCAGGCGGAAGCCGGACGCGCCATCGTTTTCGGTGACGAGGCCGGCCTGAAGCTGTTCACATACGGTTTCTACCAGTATCTTCCGGATTATTCGAATGCGCACAAGACCAATGTGATGCATGACCATTCCGCCAAGATGAACATCGGTACGTACGAGCAGGGCGCCTACCTGGCCACCACCTCCACGTCCTGGGGCTGGGGCAGCATCCGCAATGTCAACTATTTCATCCAGTACAATACGGATCCTTCGGTCCCGGAGGAAATACGGAACAACTATACGGGCATCGCCCGCCTGTTCCGCGCCCTTCTGTACTATGACAAGCTGGTCACATACGGCGCTGTTCCGTGGATCGACAAGCCGCTGGACCCGACCGATGAGGCCCTCTACAAGGCCCAGGACAGCCGTGACGTGATCATCACCCACATCATGGAAGACCTGGATTACGCCTTCGACCACATCACCACCGCCGGCATCACGCCTTATTCCAACACGGTGAACAAGTGGACCGCCCTCGCCCTGAAGAGCCGCATCTGCCTGTTCGAAGGTACTTTCCGCAAGTACCATGCAAACGGCGGCAGCAAGTTCGGCAGCGCCTACCTGGAGGGATGCACCATTTCGGCGGAAGAACTGCTGAAAGCGGCGGCCGAGGCGGCCGGGAAAGTCATCGACGAAGGCCCTTACAAGCTCCACACGGGAACTGTGTATGAGACGGGCGGACGCGGTGCCTACCGTGACCTGTTCATCAGCGACAACCCCGTGACCGAGGAAGTGATGCTGGCCTATTCCCAGAGTAACGAGCTTTCCGTCCTCGGTGAGGCGAACTGGTACTACAATTCCGCTTCCTACGGCCCGCACCTGTCCATGACTCGCGCCTTTGCGAAGACGTACCTGAACATCGACGGTTCCCTCTACAACGAAAAGAACGGTACGGGTTCCTACAAGTCCTTCGTGGAGGAGACCACCGGCCGTGACGCCCGTCTGTGCCAGACGATCCGCGGTGCGGATTACACCCGCAAGGACAAGGACGGGGTATACGTCAAGACGCCGCCGGACATGGTCCTCTCACTGACCGGCTACCAGTACACGAAATACGTGATGGACGACAGCGGTTATGACAACGCCCGTTCCAACGACAACGACGTCCCGCTGCTGCGCTACGCCGAGGTCCTGCTGAACTACGCAGAAGCCAAGGCGGAACTCGGGACCATCACGGCCGACGACTGGTCGAAGACCATCGGCGCCCTCCGCCGCCGTGCAGGCATTACCGGCGGTGACCTGGACAAGCTCCCGACAAAGGTGGACACGTATCTCCAGCAGACCTTCTATCCCAATGTCACCGACCCGGTGATCCTGGAAGTGCGCCGCGACCGTGCCATCGAACTCATCCTCGAAGGTTTCCGCCTGAACGACCTCAAGCGCTGGGCTTGCGGAAGCAACTGGCAGAACGCCCCTTGGGACGGTATCTATGTTCCTGCCCTCGAGTCGCCGATCGACCTGAACAACGACGGCAAGGTGGACCTGTATGTGACCTCCGACCCGAATTACCAGAAGAACGGGACGCACAAGTCCGTCGCCATGACCCTGGGTGTCAGCCAGAAGGCCGTCAAGGTCCCCGACGGGGAAGGTTACCTGCTGGGTTATGAACTGAACCGCAGATGGAACGACAACATGTACATCTATCCGATTCCGGAGAACGTCATCCAGAAGAACACGAATCTCAAGCAGAATCCCGGCTGGAGACCGGAGGACAAATAAATCCCAAGGATATGAAAAGAATGGAAAAAATCATCCTCTCCGCGCTTTCCCTGCTTGCCCTCGCGTCCTGCGTCCGGCAGCCGGTCGTCTCGGTGAACGCCGATTTCACGACCAACAAGGAAGTGTACGAAATCTATGAGGACGTCATCATCACGAACGTTTCCACGGCGACCAACGACATCATCGTGGCCTGCAAGTGGGAATGGGGTTCGGAATATGTCTGGGGCAAGCAGCTCGAAAAGCCGCTGTCCTTCGATTCCGTCGGTGAGAAGGAAATCAAGCTCACCGCGGTGACCAACAGCAACGTATCCGGAACCTGCATCAAGAAGATCATGGTACAGGATACGAACATCCGCCCTGTCGCCGACTTCGACTGGTCGCCGAAGGAAGGCATCACCGCCGGCGACGAGGTCCAGTTCACCGACAAGTCCACCGATGCCGACGGTACGATCACCGCCTGGGAGTGGAAGATCGGCGCCAATACCGTGACCGGACAGAATCCGAAGTTCACCTTCAACGAGTTCGGTGACATCGAGGTCACCCTGACCGTTACCGACAACCAGCGGGGCAAGGGTTCCGTCACCAAGGTCGTCCATGTGGAGAAGAACGCGACTTCCATCGAACTCCTCTGGTCCGCCGCCTATGACAGCGATTCCGAGGCACGCGTGTTCTTCACGTCACCTGCCGTCAGCCCTGACGGGAATACCGTGTACGTCTTCTCGAGCGGCAACCATCTCGTGGCCTTCGGCAAGGATGGCACCCAGAAGTGGAGTTTCGATGCCGGTATCCATAATCCCGGTACGACCAAGAGCTTCGTGTCCTGTTCTCCTTCCGTCGATGCCGACGGGACGATCTTCCTGGCCATCGGCAATCAGGATACCCAGGACAAGACGGATATCAACCGTCACGGCATCTATGCGGTCAATCCGGACGGCACCCAGAAGTGGTACAGCCCTTACGGCTACGGCTGGTTCATCAATGTGATCCCGCTGGTCCTGCAGGACAAGATCTTCGTTGCGACGAAGCGGAATCCTTCAGCCACTGATTATCCGGATCTCTGGTCGGGCGGTGCGGACAACGGCCGTTTCGTGAACAAGGGCGACGGCTCCTATGCCGGTTATCTCCAGGTCAAGCGCGGCTCCCATGGCGGCGTCGCTGCGACGAAGGAGGAGAATTTCATCGTCCATACCGACTCCAAGTACGGTTCCCGTGTCTTCTGGAAAGAGGGCGACGGTTGGAAGTACTACGGTGCGGCCGCCGGACAGAATGCTTACATGCTTGGCTATACCGGCGTCACCAACACGGAGATCGGCTTCACCAGCTTCATGTCCATTGATGCGTCCGGCAAGGTCTATATCCTTTACGGTAAGGCGGCAGGCGCGGGTTCCCTCTCGTCGGAGGCCGTCCTGTTCTGCTACGACCTGACCAAGTACAACAAGGAGGCGGGCACGTCGCCCGAATGGACACTGGATCTGGACGGTGAGAACAAGATGTGCTACGGCCTCGGCACCGTTATCGGAGAGGACGGAACCATCTATGTCTCCACGTCGACCGGCATCACCGCCGTGAATCCCGACGGTACGAAGAAGTGGTTTGCATCCGCTTCCGGCAACGAGGTTTGGGGATGCCCTGCCGTGGACAAGAGCGGCAATGTCTATTACAGCGAGATTACCAGCGGCCTCCTCGTCGTCCTGAACGGCAGCCAGCCGGGCAGCATCAACGATGCGTCCGTCACGGCCGGCAAACTTGTCAAGCTCAACCCTGACGGTTCCAGGGCGTCTGAAATCACGCTCGGTCAGTCCCTGTGTTCCTCTCCGGCCATCGCTCCGGACGGCACCATCTACTGCAACAGCGTGAAGGACGGCAAGCCGACCATCTCCGCCGTGAAGGGTACGGCTCCCGCCGCCTCCGGCTGGTCACAGTTCGGCGGCAATCCGCGCAAGACCTGCAAACAGGAATAAACCATGACACTTAGAAAAGCATTCCTTTCCTTTTTCCTGCCCGCGGCGCTGCTTGTCGGCGCCTGCGGGCCGGAAAATGTCGTCAATCCGGTGACGCCTCCGGCTCCCAAGGACGATCCGGAACCGGAAACCCCGGATACGCCCGGCACCCCGGACACCCCTGGTGACGGCGCCGTGTCCATGACCATCTGCACGTTTAATATCCGCTATGAGAACAGCGCGGACAAATATCCGGACGGCTCCAGCGCCGCCTGGTCGGTCCGTGCCCCCGCGGTGAAGAAGTTCATCGACGAGACGAAGCCCGACCTCATCGGCTTGCAGGAAATCCGCAAGGGACAGTCGCAGTGGTTTTCCTCCCAGCTCAGTTCCGATTATGGCTACTATGATGTCAGCCGCGACAATGCGTCCGGCACGACGGTGGCCAGCGCGGGCGGAGAAGGCGTCGGCTTCCTTTATAAGAAAGACCGTTTCGAACTGGTGATGAAGGATTTCTTCTGGCTGGATGAGAATCCCCGGACGCGCCCGGCCCAGAATTCGGACGGGACCTACGGGGCCTGGAATTCGGCCTGCCGCCGCGTCACGGTGTACGGTGTGTTCAAGGACAAGAAACACGGCAATTCCTACGTCTATTTCTTCCCGACGCACTATGACCACAAGAGTGCCGCGGCGCGGCAGAATGCCGCAGACCTCATGGTCGCGCAGATGAAGTCGATCTGCAAGGTGGACAACCTGAAAGATCCCGGCAACGTCGTCATCTTCCATGTGGGCGACCTCAATGTCACGTACGATTCCGTCCAGTTGAAGAGCCTCAAGGACAATATGTCCTATGCCAGGACCGCCATCGACGGACCCGACAAGGGAACGGCGACCTTCAACGGTTTCGGCAACAGCAACAGCATCATCGACCACATCTTCTACGGCGGGAACGTGAAACCCGTCAAGTACTGGGTGGTGTCGGGCGGTTACGGGCTGCCGTACCTGTCGGACCACAATCCGGTGCTGTTCACCTGGGAATACCAGTAGCCATGAAAAGAAGCTGCTGTCTTTCCCTTCTCCTGATACCGGCAGTCGTTCTCTCCTGCCGGCAGAGCGAAACTGCCGGCAGGGAGACGATTCCGTTCGTGCGGCAGGTCGCCGCGGATTCCGCAGGGGCTTTCTCCATTGTAAAATCCTACCGGGAAAGCGGTCCCAGGGGGAGTATCGCCGTAATCGGCGAACCCGAAAGCACGTTGCTCCTGACGGAACGCTTCCTGACCGCGGATGTCTTCGACAACATCGACGGACGGCGGAAGCCGGACGGCCTCCCGGATTTCTCCGGCGAGGTGTTCGACATGCTGATGGACCGGATGTACGAGCCCTATGAGCATTTCGTCGGAAGCGACCTGGACAGTCTCCGGGAGATGACCGTGCGGTATGCGCTCGCGGCCGTGGACACGGTCTGCCTCTCCAGTCCTTTCAATCCGGACCTGAAACTCAGGAAGCATTCGTCGAAAATCCTGGTCCTGACCTCTTCCCTGTGCTCCGAGTACGGCCATTTTGACGTGGATACCCTGTTCCAGATGGCCGGGAAGCGGATTTCGCTCATCGACCCGGTCCGTGCGATGTTCACGGCCGCGTCCGACGGGCGGGTCGGCGTGCAGCACTTCGGCGTCTGGGCGAGCCGGGAAGTCATCGATGCCGGCGCCTACCAGGCGGTTTTCCGCCGCAGATACCACGACGGTTCGACGCTTTCCGCGTTCTGTCCGGCTGCGGAAGGCGACCTGGCCGCCCGTTTCCGGGATTTCCTCCGGCAGTACCGCGAGGGCGCTTCCGGCCCGCTGACGGCCTTGCTGCTGGACGATTATGGCGTGGACCCGTCGTTCATCGCGCGGGAAATCGACCGGATCCGGACGCAGGCGACGGAGGAAGATGTCGCGCTGAGCCGGATCATCTCTCCGGAGTTCCGCTGCATCGAGCCCATGGGTGCGATCACTTCGGCCTGTTACCGTATCCTTCGCCGGGACAACCGTTTCACCCACGATATCGCCTACCCGAGGGCCCGCTTCTACCAGACGGAGGAATCGGAAAACGGCGATCCGGTGATGATTGAACTGAGCGACCGCTACCTGGCATCGGAAATTGACAGTTTCATGGATGTCAATACCTTAACGACCAAGGCCTTCTATGTTCAAGATCAGTATTAGTGCCGAAGAGATCGAGGCGTTGGAACTGCGCTCCTTCCCGGGGAAAATCATTGTCGTGGATGACGAAGGCCCCGCATTCCGGGAGGGAATCCGCTATCTGAAACGGCAGAAGGTGCTCGGGTTCGATACGGAAACGCGTCCGTCCTTCGATGCCCGCCGCGGGCAGTACGGGACGGCGCTCCTGCAACTCTCCGGGCCCAGTCAGGCCTATCTTTTCCGCCTGAAGAAACTCGGCATGCCGCAGGCGCTGTGCAAGATCCTCGCCGATCCGGGCATCGTCAAGGTGGGCGCGGCCACGGGCGGCGATATCCACGGCCTGCAGAGCCTGCACGGGTTCAAGGCCCAGTCCTTCGTCGATCTCCAGCAGATTGCCTGGCAATACGGCATCCGGGACATGGCCGTGAAAAAACTGACCGCCATCATCCTGGGTTTCAAGATTTCCAAGGCCCAGCAGCTCTCCAACTGGGAGGCGGAGACCCTTTCCGCCCCGCAGCAGCTGTATGCGGCGACGGACGCCTGGGTCTGCCGGGAAATGTTCCTGAAACTGTCGCGTTCCGAAAGGCATCCGTTGACAGCCGAGGAGCGGATTCCGCCGCAAGCCCTTGAAAACCAGCGCCGCCAGGCCGAAGAACGGGCGGAGGCCATTGCGCGGGGTGAAATCCCTGCCCGGAAAGAGGCCCCCGCGCGGAAGAAGGAAGCGCCGCGGCAGCGGAAGCGCACCGAGGGCGGGGAGGCGAAGCGCCTGACCCGCTCCCAGCGCCGTCGCCGCCAGCGTGCGCGCAGCAAGCAGCGCAACCGCGACCGCAAGGCGCTGGAGGCGCTGAACAACGAAAACAACAATGGATAAAGTCATTCTCCGTCCCGGCCGGGAGGAATCCCTCCGCCGTTTCCACCCCTGGGTCTTTTCGGGGGCCATCGCCCAGGTCACCGGCCGTCCGGCCGAAGGCGACGTGGTCGGCGTCTTTGCCGCCGACGGCTCATTCCTAGCCTATGGCCATTACCAGATCGGCTCCATCGCCGTCCGGATCCTGAGTTTCGACGAGGACCCGCTCCGGCCGGATTTCTTCGAGATCATGATCGGACGGGCCCTGCAGGCGCGTACCGCGGTCGGACTCGACGGGGCTGCCGACACCAACTGCTACCGCCTGGTCCATGGGGAAGGGGACAACCTCCCCGGCCTGATCATCGATTATTACGACGGCGTCTGTGTCCTGCAGGCCCATTCCGTGGGCATGTTCCGGGCGAAGAAACAGATCGCCGATGCCCTTCGCGCCGTTTATGGCGACCGGCTGAAGGCCGTCTATGACAAGAGTTCCGGTACGGCGCCGTTCAAGGCAGGCCTCGACCTGGTCGACGGCTATCTGTACCGGGCGGAAGGATTCGACGCCGATGAATGCATCGTCCTGGAAAACGGGAACAGATTCTGTGTCAATTGGACAGAGGGCCAGAAGACCGGCTTCTTCCTCGACCAGCGCGACAACCGCGCCGCCGTCGGACGCCTCTCCGGAGGCCGGACGGTCCTGAACCTTTTCTGCTACACGGGCGGTTTTTCGATCTACGCCCTTGCCGGCGGCGCCATCCATGTCGATTCGGTCGACAGTTCCCGCAAGGCGATGGACATGGTGGACCGCAATGTCGCCATCGGCGGTTTCGATCCGGCGCGCCATACTTCCTACTGCGCCGATGCCATCGATTTCGTCAAGAATGTGCCCGACGGGAAATACGACCTGATGATTGTCGATCCGCCGGCCTTCGCCAAGCATCGCGGCGCCTTGAAAAACGCCCTCCGGGCCTACCAGCGCCTGAATGCTGCAGCGATCGAGAAGGTCGCCCCGGGCGGTTTCGTATTCACGTTCAGCTGCTCGCAGGTGGTGGATGCCGAGGCCTTTGCGCTGGCCGTTTTCTCCGCTGCCGCCGAGACGGGCCGCAGCGTGCGGATCCTCGACCGGATGGGCCAGCCCGCTGACCATGCCGTCAACATTTACCATCCGGAAGGCGCCTATCTGAAGGGGCTGCTCCTGTACGTGGAATAGCGGATTCCCCGCTGCAACCACTTGAGAATGACCGACTATTCGCCAATCTATCTCCCCGAGACGGACGTGTACCGGATGGATGGGTTCCGTCCGCCGCTCGTGGATGCCGCCTATCTGGGCCGGCTGGGTGTCAAGGCACAGCCTTCGCCTTCCATGCTGGAAGGGCTGGAGCGGGGGTCCCGGATTTTCGCCCGGCGGCTGGAGGAGCGGAAACTGCTCCCTCGTACGCGGTTCGAACTCGTTGACATCGAACCGGCGGAGGTCGTCCCGGAAATCCACAATTATACCGGGCGCTGTCCGACCCTGACCTATGAAATCAACCCGGTCCGCGGCTGCGGCGTCGGCTGTCAGTACTGCCTGGTCACGGACGGCGTGCATGAGCAGCCCCTGACGGCTGTCCGCAACTATCACCTCTATGTCCGCCGCCTGCTCGAGGAAAAGAACGGCGCGGGCAGCGAGAACCGGAACCATTATTATTATTTCTCGCCGAAGACGGAGGCCTTCCAGGAAGCGACCCTGCTCACCGGGATCGCCCACCGGATCCTGCGCGAGTTCATCGACCATTTCCGGCGTCACCCCGGCTCCCGGGCGCGCCTTTTCATCGCCTCGAAGGCCGGTGCGCGCCATCTGGCGGTCGCCGACGGGGGAGAGACGGTCCTTGACCTTTTCGCCCGGCTGAAGGACCGGATGCAGTTCAATACCAGCGTCTCCATCATGCCGAAGCCGTTCCGGGACCTGCTGGAACCCTATGCCGCCCCGCTGGAAGCGCGCATGGCCGCCGTCCGCCTTTGCCGGGAGCGGGGGATTCCCGCCGATTCCGCCCTCGTGCAGCCGATTTTCACGCCCTATCTGACGGAGGAGCATATCCGCAGCTTTTTCGATGCGCTCCATCGGGAGGGCATCGTCAACTACAAGCCGGAATTCCTGACGGCCTGTATGGAAAACCTGGCCATGCTCGGTCCGCTGCTGGGACTCACCGATCCCCGGATGGAGCGCCAACTCTATGAGGATTACCTGCTTCCGTCCAACGAGGACCATCGCAAGCAGCGCGCCCGTACGGCCCCGGACCGCCGGCTCAGCCTGGAGGGGATCCGCCGGATGATGGCCTATACCGACACGCTCGGGATGAGCGTCAGCATCTGCTACTGGGTGCGCCGCCAACTCGACATCCCCGAGTCCCTGATCCCGCTGGTCAACCGCAACGGCTTCCAGTGCCTGGGCTACCAGTCGAAACTATTCGGCCATGTATAGCGATCTCGCCGACTACTACCTCCGCTGGTATCACGAGCGGCCCGTCGGCATCACCTCTGCCCGGCGGGACGAGCTCCGGCGTCTCCATGCCATCCTCTATCGCTGCATCGACTTTTTCATCCATCATTATGAGGAATACGTCCCGCGGTGGATGCCGATGTATTTCGACAAGGAGATGGAAATCCTTGAGATCCAGAAGGATTATCCGTTCCGTGCGGGAACCTTCCGCCCCGATTACCTGGTGACGGAAGACGGCCGGTTGAAACTCTGCGAGATCACGTCCCGTTTCTTCGCCCACGGCATTTTCAGCAACTGGTTCTCCGAGCGGGCGGCGGAACGGTTCATGGGCCGCTTCCCGGACCGTGTGCGGGAGACCCGCTATGAAGAACTGCTTGATTACATGGCCGGTATCATCGGGAACCGCCGCAAGGTCTATGTGTTCAAAAGCGATGACAGGACCCACGAGATCCGGCTTTACCGGCGCTTTTACGAAGCGATGGGGTGCCGTGTCGAGGTGCTGGAGGCGGGCGAGATCGACGCCCGGCGGAAAGAGTGGTCGGGCGGGGCCTTCCTTATCAGTGCGCTCAATCAGCGCGACATTTACCAGAAATGTTCGATGGACAGCATCAAAGCGATGGTTGAGGCGGGCATGTATAATGATTTCCGGACCATTTATCTGCTTCATGACAAGCGCTTTATGCGCCTTTGGTTCCAGGATTGCCTCACGTCCCGCTGCCTCTCCGCCGAGGAGACGGCGTTCCTCCGGTCCCATGCCATTCCGACCTGGGTGCCGATGGAGGACTCCGCCCCGCTGGGGGATTATATCCGGGAGAAGGACCGGTACATCCTGAAGCCCGCCCGTGCCGGCAAGAGCGTTGGCGTCTATGCCGGACCGCTGACCGCGGAGAGCACCTGGCTTGGTCTCTGGGAGCATGAAGTGGACAGCATGGTCATCCAGCCCTTCCTCCCGCAGCGGACATATCCGGCGGTCTGGGAGGGACAGTCTTTCGACGATTATCTCTGCGGGATGATGCTCTGTGTCGATGACCGTTATTTCGATTCGGGCATGTTCCGCTGTTCCAGTTACCCCATCACCAATGTCCGGGACGACCGGAAGGCCTGCCCGCTCCATACGGACGATCCGGAACTCCTTTCCTGCTGCGACATGCTATGATCCTCGCCGGCAACCAGCCCTATTTCCTCCCGTATCTGGGTTACTGGCAGCTGATTGCAGCGGCGGACCTGTTCCTCCTTGGCGACGACTACTGCTACATCCGGCGCGGCTGGGTCAACCGCAACCGGATTCTCGTGGACGGGGCCCCGCGTTATTTCCGCGTGGAAGTACGGAAGAATCCCGTCTCCCGGCTGATTTGCGACAAGGTGCGGGTGATGGACCCGAAACTGGACCGGAACCGCCTGAGGACCCTGGAAATGACCTATCACCGGGCGCCCTGTTTCGATGCAGGCTATGCGCTCGCGGAGCGGATCTTCGCCTGCCAGGATCCCGGCCTGCTTCCCTTCCTGGAGCACTCCATTCGGGAAGTATGTCAGTATCTGGAGATTACGACGCCCGTCGGCCGGATGTCGGAACTGGAGGGCAATGCCGCCTTCCGGCGGGAGGAGCGGATCTATGATGCCTGCCGCCGCCTGGGTGCCGACACCTACATCAACGCCGTCGGCGGCCAGGCAATATACCGTTTCCCGGAATTTGCCCGGCGGGGGATCCGCCTCCGTTTCCTGCGCAGCGGCCTGCCGCCCTATCCGCAGTTCGGCCGCCCCTTCGTCCCGAGCCTCTCCATCCTCGACGCCATCATGTTCAATCCGCCGGAGCGCCTGCAGGAAATGCTCCGGGACTATACCTGGATCGATGGATGAAGTAATCATGGTCAGTGTGCTGTGCATCACGTACAACCACGCGCCCTATATTCGGGATGCGCTGGATGGTTTCGTGGGACAGCGGACGGATTTCCGCTTCGAGGTGCTGGTCCATGATGACGCCTCGGAGGACGGCACGGCCGATATCGTCCGGGAATACGCCGCCCGCTATCCGGACCTGATCCGTCCGGTCCTCCAGACCGCCAACCAGTATTCCCGGGGCCTCCAGCCGACCCGGACCTTCCTGCGGCCCCTGGTCCAGGGCCGCTATGTCGCGTTCTGCGAGGGCGACGATTACTGGACCGATTCCGGTAAGCTGCAGAAACAGGTCGATGCCCTGGAAGCGCATCCGGAAGCCGATATCTGCGCCCACCCGGCGCTCTCCCTCTGGCCGGACGGCTCCCGGCACATCATGGGACCGAAGCGGGGAGGAAAGGTCATCCCGGCGGAGCGGGTCATCCTCGGCGGCGGCGCCTTCGTGGCAACCGCATCGCTGCTCTGCCGTTCTTCCATCTACCTGAAGGACAGCCGCATGCGAGATATTCTCTTCAATGACTATACCCTCCAGATCCAGGGCTCGCTCCGGGGCGGCATGCTGTATCTGCCGGATTGTATGAGCGCCTACCGTTTCCGCCATCCCGGTTCCTGGACGGCTTCCCACCGCGCAGAGGACCCGCTCCTGCTCGCCCGAGCACTCGACGCGCTGGACGCCGAGACTGCCGGCCGCTTCCATCGCGCCATCCGCCGCCGCGAGCGCCGCGACCGCCTGGAACAGTGGCTCAAACGCCGCTGACAGACCGCTGTAGAGGGCTTTTACGCCTTGAAAGGCAATTTTTTCCGATTTTTTTCTTAAATTTGTACAATTTAAGCCACGCAATTTAAGCCATACAATTACGCATCGTGTTTCTTCTTATCTTTTCGGCCTTCTGGCAGGTGCCTCTGTTCTCTTGTCAGCTTGTGCCCGACAGGAAGACCATCCCGCTTCTGCGGACGCCGACCGGTATCTCCGCAGTTTTTCCATGGACATAGAATCTGTTTCGACGCGGGCGGCGATCGATTTCACCAGCGGTTCCGTTACCTGGAACGACGACGACCGTGTCCTGGTCTATGTCCCCGGTACGGCCCAATCCGCTGAATATAAATACGAAGGGGGCGTCTTTGTCCCCGTTGGTTCCGAACCGCTTGAAACAGGCGATGCGCTCGCATATGCCTACTATCCCGCGGATGCCTTTTCCATCGACGGGGGCACCGTCACCCTCGCGATGCCTGCCTCGGTAACGGCTGATCCCGGCAACAAACTGCCGATGGGCGGCATCATTCCCGCCGGGCAGATCGCCGGCGGGAAACCCCGGCCGGAAGGGACTTTCAAGAGCCTGGGATCCATCATCTGGCTCAAACTGACGGCCGTCGAGGGCAAGGAAGGCACCGTGACGGCGGTCCGGATCGAAAATTCCTCGCTCGCCCTGACGGGTTCGGCCCCGGTGAGCTGGAACGACGATACGCCCGCTCTGGGTTCGCTCGACGGCGAAAAGGCCATAGAAGTGGCTTGCTCTAAGATACTTACGACTTCCGCTCCGGCCGAGTTCTATCTTTTCGTGCCTGCCGGCGACCAGCAGGACCTCAGCCTGGAACTGACCCTCGAGGAGGTAGCCGGATACAAATCCTCCGTCAAATACGCGCGGACCGGCACCCTGGCCCTTGCGCGCAACAAGGTCCTTCCCATCAGCCTCGACGTGAACGGCAAAGTGCCGAGAGGCATCGCTACGGCGGCCGATTTCAAGGCCTTCGCCGCGGCGGTGAATGCCGGCGCTTCCACCGCTGAATGGGAGAATGCGGAAGGATGGGTGAACTTATTGAATGACATCGATTTCGAAGGCGTCTCCGACTTTGTGCCCGCCGGTTTCGCCAAGGCTCCCTGGAACAGCAGCATGGAGCCCGTCTTCTCGGCTGGGACCCATCCCTTCACCGGCAAGTTCGACGGCAACGCCTTCCATATCAAGAACCTCCATCTGGTTTGCAATGAGACCGCCGCCGGGAAACACTACGGCCTGTTCGGTTCCCTGGGCCCGGGCGCCGTGGTCCAGAATTTCGTGATCGAGGACAACTGCTCCCTCACCGTTTCTTCCAGCGTCTCCCTGAGCGCCGGCCTGATCGCCGGCCTGGTCTATGACGCCGAGGTGCGGGATGTCACCAGCTATGCGCCGCTCACCTACGACGGCGCCGCGACCGGCTTCGTGCACATGGCCCTCATCGGCGGCTGCTTCGCCAAGAATCAGGGCACGACCGTCGACAGCGTGCACAACCGGGGTGAGATTTCGGCCATGAACACCGCCAACGACAAGGGCAACGTACAGGCTATCCATATTGCGGGCATCGTCGGCTTCACGAACGCCCCTGCCGACGGAAAGGCGACCACGACCATCGCATCCTGCAACAACTACGCGGACATCGTCTCCCAGGCCGGCCGCACCGCCGGCATCGTTGCGGCCGCCAACCGCTGCACGGAGATCAACGACTGCGAGAACCACGGCGACCAGGCCAACAGCATGCCCGCCTCCGGCGCCGGCCGGCTGGGCGGGGTCGTCTGCTTCGTCAACGGTTCCAACATGTCCGCCTGCAAGAACTACGGCAACATCTCCTCCAGCACCAATGCCTGCGTGGGCGGCATCTTCTGCCTGCCCAACGCCGGCACCTACAAGAACCTGGAGAATTACGGCGAAGTGGTCACGGACAATGCCAACCGCGGCGTCTTCTTCGGCTATGTCAACCAGGCCGCCGTGTTCGAAGGCGGCATCGCATCCGGGCGTGTGGGCACCTATAACAACGGTTCTCCCGTCTGGGACGTCTATTCGGAGGCCGACAAGGTGGCGTACCTCGGCGTGCAGCAGAACAGCAAGGGCTCCGGATACAACACCATCAACATCACCATCGCGACTGGGGATGTGCCCTCGGGTGATCCTTCCTTCAACGTGGAGGCCGGACTGCGGATCTTCTTCATCGGCAACAGCTTCACCAAGGACGCCGTGGAGCATCTTCCCGGTATCCTGGATGCCGCCGGCATTACGGACGTGCAGATGGTCCACATGTATTACGGCGGACGCACCATCCCGGAATACAACAGCGGCTACAGCTCCGCCACGGACTACCATTGCTATATCTGCAACCCGGGGGCGACGAACTGGACCGATGTGTCCGGCAAGAGCCTCGAAGTTGTCGCCAAGAGCGCGAACTGGGACATCATCACCATCCAGGAGCATACCGGCAGGCAGCTCGCCTGGGGTTGGACCTCAACGGAGAAAGCGGCCGTGGACGGCCTTCTGAACAAGCTCAAGGCCAATCAGGACGCCCGCGGCGCCTCCCCGAAATACTACTACATCCTCTCGCAGGCCTACCATGACCTCTCCAAGGCCCAGAATGTCTCCAAGCCGTTCACGGACACGGATACCATGTGGCCGGTGATCGCCGCCCAGGCGCGGAGCGCCGTCACCGAATGCGGCTTCGACGGAATCATCTCCACCGGCGCCATGTTGCAGAACCTGCGCACCAGCTGGGCCAACAACGCCATGGGGCTGACCCGCGACGGATACCACATGGACCTGGGCCTGGCCCGCTATGGCGCCTCCTGCACCGTTTTCGAGACCATCATCGGCCCCAATCACAAGCAGGAACTGCTGGACAACAATACTTTCCATCCCAATGTGGGAACTCCGGTCACGGAGTACAATGCCCCGCTGGCCCTGAAAGCGGCCCGGCATGCCATCGCCCATCCCTATGACGTGACGGATATGAGCGGGGAAACGGATCCCACCCCGGTCAGCGACATCCGGATCTCCAATGCGGCGCAGCTGCTGGAGTTCGCCTCGCGGGTCAACAGCGGAGACGCCGCCGCAGCAGCAGCCTCGGTCACCCTGACGGCTGACATCGACTGCGCCTCCGTGAGCGACTGGACGCCGATCGGCAACGCAACGATGTCCACCTGGACGGCCACGAGCCTGGCGCTCTCCGGCCCGTCCTTCACCGGCACCTTCGACGGAGCCGGGCACAGCATCAAGAACCTCCACATGCAGTTCACGCCCACGGAGGCGTCCCGCTGCTGGGGCTTCTTCGGATCCGTCGGCAACGGCGCCACGATCAAGGACCTGACCTTCGACAGCTCCTGTTCGCTGTCCCTGTCCTCCGGCGTATCCGGCGTCTTCGGCGTCCTCGCCGGCCTGGTGCAGGGTGCGACCATCGAGAATGTGAAGAACTATGCCCGGGTCGGCGGCGGCGCCACTTCCGCCATCGCCGACAACACCGCGGCCGGCCGGGTCTATACCGGCGGTCTCGTGGGCATGGTCATGGCCACTTCGGAGGCCCGTCTGACGAATCTGCTCAATGCGGCCACCCTCGGTTCGGAGACCAACCCCTTCTCGGGCGGGAAGAACACGGGCAACGGCGCCAACGGCATCCACCTGGGCGGCATCGTCGGTTTCGTCACCAATCCGAACAACCAGTCGCTGGTGAAAATCACCGGCTGCCGCAACACGGGCGACATCTACAGCTCGGCGGCCCGGACCTCCGGCATCGCCGCGGCCCTCAACCGCTACGGCTACCTGAAGGACTGCGAAAATACCGGCAATGTGGTGCACAGCGGCACCAACCCCAATTACCGCCTGGGCAACATCACCTGCATCGCGGCGGCCGGCTGCACGCTGGAAGGCTGCATCAACCGGGGCGACCTGGTGAGTTCGGGCGGCTGCTCCGTCGCCGGGGTCATCTGCCTGGTCAACCATGACGACGTGACCATCAAGGACTGCGCCAGCCTCGGCGCCGGCATCGTCTCGGATTCCGTCAATCCCGACGGGGACCAGACCTACACCGGCGTGCTGTATGGCCGCTGCCAGAAGAAGGCGACCTTCAGCGGCTGCTCCGTCAGCGGCAGCATCGGCCGCTACGGCGCGACTCCCGTCACCCTCACGGCGGAGAACTACCGCCAGTATGTCGGCGAGAAATATGCATCGAATACAAGTCTGAATACAATTACCTTTGCAGAATAGTTAAATGAGGAAAACGGTTTTTATCTTGGCATTTGCTGCAGCTGCCACGCTGTGCGGCGGATGCGGCAGGGAGCAGGAAACCCAGACCCAGCCGGGGAAGTGGGACAACCTGGATCCCGTCACCTACCTTACGGCATTCGACATGCGGGTCGAAGACGCGCAGACCCGCGCCGACATCGATTTCACCAGCGGTGCCATCAGCTGGAACAGCGGTGACGAGGCGCTGGTCTATGTGCCCTCGACCGGCAGGTCGTCCGTTTACACCTACAACGGCTCCTGCTTCGAGCCGAAGAACACGCCGCTCCAGATCGGGACCGGCGAGGCCTACGCCTATTTCCCCGCGTCGGCCTATTCCATCTCCGACGGCAAGGTGAACTTCACCATGCCGGAATCCGTGACGGAAGACCCGGGCAACAAGCTGCCCATGGGCGGCATCATCCCCTCCGGCGGCATTCCCTCCGGCAAGGAGCGCCGGGAAGGTACGTTCAAGAGCCTCGGCGCCCTTCTCTGGGTCCGCCTGACGGCCGTGGCCGGCAAGGAAGAGACCCTTTCGGGCATTACCCTGGAGAACACCAAGCTCGCGCTGACCGGCCAGGGCGAGGTGACTTGGAACGGCACGACGCCTTCCCTGTCCGCCCTGGGCGGCGGCAAGTCCATCCAGGTATCCTGCAACAAGCAGCTCAGCGCCTCTGAGGCGGCCGAGTTCTTCCTTTTCGCCCCCGCCGGCACCCTGGAAGGCCTCGCACTGACCGTCACGTTCCAGGAAGTGGCGGGCGTCAAGCCCTATACCCGCCTGACCCGTGACGGCGCCCTGACCCTGGAGCGGAACCATGTCGTCCCGGTCTCCTGGAGCCTGGACGGCCACAGCAACACGGATTCCGCGAAGGGCGATCCCATCGCCGTGAAGGACGGGAAGGTCCTGTTCTTCCTGGAGATCCCTGCGGAGGGGAGTGCCGTCCGCACGGCCCTCGGCCTCGAGGGCGGCTCCTTCGCCGGCAGCTCCGTCCTGGTCAACGGTACCGCCTATGAGATCCTGATCAACCCGGGTGGGGAACCCTACGTCGAGGTGGCCGAGGCGGCCGATGGAAAGTACGAGGCTGCGCTCCTGAAAGGGGAGTCCCTGGGCCTGTACGGCGCTTCCGCCGACAAGGACGTGGTCCTGCCGTTCTCGCAGCTGTACCGGGACACCGCGGCTGATTTCGAGCACTATCCCCGTTACGCCGCCTACTCCGAGGCCACGGGCAATGTCCTTTCCTTCAAGGAAGCCGTCGCCCTGCTGGACCTGAAGTTCACCGGCCTGGTCAAACTGTCCTCCGTGAAGGTCCGTTCCCTCGGTGGGGAGACCCTCAGCGGCCGGGCCGACTATTCCTACGCCGCGTCCGCCTTCTCCCCGAAGGAAAGCCTGGACGAGGCGGTCGTCAACTGCACCAACCAGGGCAGTTTCCTGCAGCTGTTCAGCTCCGGCAAGAACGTCCCCGTCCTCATCGCCCCCGGTACCTTCTCCGCCGGCCTGGAAATCACGGCCGTTACGGACAATCACCTGGTCATGCACAAGACCATCACGCCGGGAACGGTCCAGGCGGGCAGCGTCTATGCGGAGACCATTCCCTGGGTGGCCGACGAGGATGTCGTGTTCTTCGAGGGCTTCGACAACTTCACCTGGGGCGGCAACGTGATGGCCGGCAGCCAGGGCTTCGGTTACGCGCCGGATGCCTCCGACATGACCATTGAAAGCGGACGGGACCGCGACGGTTATGCGCGCGCATATACCAAAGTAGATTACAACGTCGCCGGGACCGGGTACATCCAGCCCAACACCTGGGATGCGGTCAAGAATGCGACGGTCGGGTCCTCCCATGTCCTGTCGGACTCCTACCTGAAGAGCCGCAACCTCTCCGATTGGTTCATCCTCTACCGCACGCAGGAATACCAGGGCGTCGTGGCGCTGGGTACGGCCGAGACGTCCCGCGGCGTCCTCCGGACCCCGCTGTTCCGCAATATCCAGGGACCCTGTGACCTGAAGGTCAGCTTCGACATCTGCCTGCAGGACGGCAATGCTTCGGGCGTCCAGCTGCAGATCTACAACGGCGGTCATTTCGATTCTTGCACCATCGACGGTGCCCCCGCCAATCCCAAGAACTATACCTACAAGGCCAATTTCGCCGAGATCCTGTTTGAAGACAATGCGATCCCGGCGGCCG
This sequence comes from Bacteroidales bacterium, assembly GCA_016287075.1. Lineage (GTDB taxonomy): Bacteria > Bacteroidota > Bacteroidia > Bacteroidales > UBA932 > Cryptobacteroides. Next base: position 46,863 of record JAEEVC010000014.1, read on the forward strand.
CCTCGATGGAGTCCGCCAAGACCTGGCACAGAGTCGAGGTGACGGTCCGTGACGCCACCGACGCCACGGCCCTCGACATCCGCAGCGCCGTCGCTTCGGGCGCCACGCTGGGCCTCTGGGTGGACAACATCCTGGCCAGGCAGATCAAGAACACCAAGGACAAGGGCAACCTCCGCATCCTGTACTGGAACATCCAGAACGGCATGTGGTGGGACCAGGGCAACAACTACGACAATTTTGTCGCCTTCGTGAAGAAATACGATCCGGACATCTGCATCTGGTGCGAAAGCGAGAGCATCTACAAGACCGGTTCGGATGCCTACGAGAACACGGGCGACCGCTACCTGTATTATTCCAGGCCCGGCAACTGGACCGCGCTCGCGAAGCGTTACGGCCACAGCTATGCATCCATCAGCGGCCGCACGGACAGCTATCCGCAGGAGGTGACTTCAAAGTATCCGATCACCCGGGTGCAGGCGTTCTCCAACAGTTCCAACCTGTTCCACGGCGGCGGCCATTTCCAGATCACGGTCAACGGCACCCTGCTCAACATCGTGACCACGCACCCGTATCCGAAGAATTCCGGCGACGGCAACCACTCGTCCAGCGCCCAGATCGAGTCGGACAACCTGCGCGTGAAGGAAATGACGTACCTGCTCGCCCAGACCGTCAACAAGAGCACGTATTCCTCCGAAAAGAACTGGGTGATGGCGGGCGACATGAACGCCAACAGCCCCCTGGACTGCTGGTACACCGGAGCCGACCCCAATAATATTGCGTTCAAGGCCCAGGGATACGTCCTGGAGCATTCGGACCTGAAGGATTCGGTCTACGAGTTCTGGAACGCCGGGACCCCCGACACCTTCTGCAGCTCCACCAACGGTTCCAAGGACCGCCGGGATTTCGTCTATCTCTCGCCTGCGCTGATGGGGAAGACCGTGCGCGCCATTTCCCTCAACGACAGCTGGACCTACAGCATCAAGTCGCTGAATATCTCGAACTTCAAGAGCCCGTCCGACCACCGGCCCATCCTTGTTGACATTCAACTGTAAACATATCGGCAGTCTATGAAAAGAGAACAGTATTCCGCCCCGGCCCTGCGTATCGTGGACCTCGCCCTCTCCGGGCAGTTCCTCGTCGGCTCGGCCAACCTGGATTCCAGCATCGAACCCCTCGTGATCCTGGAGGACGATTCGTCGAACTGGTCGATCTGATCGTTTCGAATCAAAGTAATTAATAATATAAATAACTGATTTTCAATGCGTATGAAAACAGATCCCTATTCTGCTCCAAACGCCGAAGTTTTGTTCCTGCGCCTGGAAGAAACCATTTTGAGCGGGGAAATCCGCCCAGGTAACAAGCCCACGGAAAACTTCGATGGGCCCGTTGAAGATGATGAAAATTGGATGTAAAAAGGAGGAAAGAGTATGAAAAAGAATTTGAAACTTTTCGGGCTCATCGCCCTTTTTGCCATCGCTTTCTCCTGTTCCAAGGAGGCAAACCAGGACGTGGCAACCCCCGAAGGAAACGATCCAGAGGAGCAGACTGTTCCCGTCACCGAAGAACCGGCGGCAGACGGAAATCTTCTTACAAGTTTCAGCGTTACCTTTGAGAACGACGCTGAAGGAGCCCCGACCAAGGTTTCCGTGGATCTGGGAACCGGAGTGACCGATATCGAGTCGGATGACGAAGTTCTCGTTGTCAGCAGCAGCGAATCTGCTGTCTATAAGTATAACGGAGAAGTGTTCGTGCCCAAGACGGCTGGCAGCGAAGTCACGATTTCCGATGCGGGCGTGAGTGTCTATTATCCGGCTGGCGAATTCGAATTGACGGGTAATCAAGTACTGTTCACCATGCCTGCTGCGATTTTGGCCGCTGATTACGGCACAATCAATCCCATGGCCGGCCAGATTACCGAATCTGAGGGAGCTTACACGGTTCAGCTTTGCAACATGGTCTCTGTGCTGAAAGTGAATGTAACTGCAGCCTCTGAAATTCAGTCGGTTACACTGAACTATGGCTCTGTGAATGACGCGGCTTTGAACTACGGAACCGGCTCCAAGTGGTCCGTTGATGCGGCGAACAAGACACTGATGTTTGTTGAGGGATCCGCAACTGAAACGGCTGTTTCCGTTTCCGAGACCTCGGCTGAAGTGGCATTCATCCTCCCCGCCGTTGAACTCGGGAAACTGACCGTTACGGCCAATCAGACCACAGGACAATCCATTTCTATATCCAGAGCTGGTTTTACGCCGACAAAGAATACCATCTCCACGATGTCTTTCAATGCCCTCTTCTCGGGTGGTAAAGGCACAGAAAAATCGCCTTACAAGATTGCCACTGCCCAGGACTTCAAAGACATCTCAGTTCACGCAGCCAACGGCTTTGCCGGACTGGAGGCCAGCTATTTCCTCGGAGCCTATTACATCCAGACTGCAGTTATTGATTTCAATGGTGAAGACCTCAGCGGCTACATGATTGCCTCGGCTTCCGCTCCTTTCACCGGCACTTATGATGGTGACAGCAAGACCCTGAGCAACTTCAGCATTGAAGGCTCTCCCAGCGGCAACGAGGGCGTAGCTCTTTTCAAGGCCATCAATGGCGCTACGCTTCAGAACATCTCCATCTCTGGTGCTAACGTCACTGGTGGCAAGTTTACCGCGGGCCTGGTTGGCTACGCAAATGGTGCAAGCCTTACAATCACCGGATGCTCCATTTCCTCTTCCACCATTTCAGCCAGTGGTGACTACGGAGCTGCCGGTCTTATCGGCGGTCTGTATGCCGGCACGGTTTCAAGTTGCTCCGGTACTGACCTTACCATTGGTGCAACCAATACATCGGGCAACAAGAGGTATTATGGCGGACTTATCAGCTATGCTCGCGGTACAACCACCGTATACGGTTGTTCGCTCAATGGAACCACTACCGTAAACGGCACTCCTGCCTATTTCGGCGGTATTGCCGGCCAGACCAACGAAGATGAGACCACCATTACCGGCTGCGAAAACCACTCCGACATTTCCGGCGCAGGCAACTTTGCCGGTGGCATTGTCGGCATTAAGACCAAGGGCTCGATTGAAGGTTGTACCAATGACGGCAGCGTCGGCGGCGCTCAGTATGTGGGCGGCATTGCAGGGAGAAATGAGGCCGGAAATATCCTTGGCTGCACCAACGAAGGTGATATCGTATCGACTGGTATTGCCGGTGGTATTGCGGGGCAGGTCACAGGCGGTACCATTAAGGACTGCACCAATGAAAGCAGCGCCACCTTCTCTGTCAGCGGTGCTACAGTAGGCGGAATCGCTGGCACCCTCACCGGTGGTACCATTACCGCTTCCGATGGCAGATATACGGAGAACAAGGCCGATATCGATCTCGGTGTTGTTGAAGGAAAGAATAACGTCGGTGGCATTGTTGGTCAGCTTGAAGGCGCTATCACCAATGTCAAGAATTCGGGTGCAATCACCGGTTATTACAATATCGGCGGCATCGGCGGCACTATTACTACAAACGCTTCTGTAGAGAATGCCCTTTCTTCGGGAAATGTCTCCGGCTATCAGAATGTCGGCGGCATTTCAGGAAAGCATGGTCATAATGCAAATGCTGCGATAACCAAAAAGATCACTCTCAAAAACTGTCATGTGGATGGCGCAGACATCACGGCAAGCGCCGATGACGGACGTGCCGGCGGTATTGCAGGTCTTGTTTTTGCTGGTTCCTGGATCGAAGGCTGCACCGCATTCCGCGGGTCGGTTTCCGGTCATCAGGATGTGGGAGGTGCCATCGGTCACCTGCAGTATGCCAGCAGCAGCACCGACAAGAGCAACCGTATATATGTCGGAGCCAATCTGGTCTCTATGGACGTTTCCGGTCTTACTCCTATTAACAATACTTCCAGGATCGGCGGATTCTTTGGCTGGTTCCAGAATAACAAGGATGCCTATACCTTCGCTTATCAGAACGGTGTTGTCGGTGGCAGCATTATTGCTGAGGGGTGCCAGTATGTGGGTTCCTTCGTCGGCTATGCAAGCGTTTCCAGCAATAAGGGCCGTATCTGGGATTCTTACTCCCTCATTGAAGACTCCAATTTCCATGTGACTACCACAAATGCCAATATCGGTGGCTTCGCCGGAGGGTATGGTAATGCGAATGTCAATTCCGTCCGTAACGCTCATGTGAACTCGCAGAACACTTCAGCTGCTACCAGCGGTATTACCAAAACTACGGTTGCAGACATCCGCACCGTCAATTTGGGTACTTCGGAAACTCCGTCCTGCAATGTCGATGGCTCGGCTTACACAACCACTACCTGGTCCAACCCTAGCGATGTGAATTATCCCGTTCCGACAATCCTTGTTACGTACGGACACTACAAATAGTCGAAGTCCATCTCATTCCTCCCAGAGCCGCCCATCCCGGGCGGCTGCAGTTTCGGTGGGGGTGGGTGTGGGCATTCGGAAAAATATTTTGCATTTTCCGGAAAGCTTCGTATCTTTGCATTCCAATGGTGCTATGGCCGAGCGGTTAGGCACAGGTCTGCAAAACCTGCTACAGCGGTTCGATTCCGCTTGGCACCTCCAAAATCCCCTACAGCCCTTCCTGTGGGGGATTGTCCGATTTTATGATGGAGAACAAACGCGATCTTGGTTTTTACGGCATCCTTGCCGCCGCCCTGCTGGCTGTCGCCGGCGCGGGCTGGTTCTTCTTTTCAAAGGCCCGTGGAGGCGCTGCCCCGGCTCCGGCGGAGGCCCCGGCGGAGACCGTCCGGGACATGACCTGGTTGTCCGAGCTGGAGGGCAATTACGCCGTTCGGGAGATTTCGGCCGGCGATACGACCTATTCGTCCGCCTCCCTGCGCAAGCTTCCCGAAGGGGCGTATGAACTCGTCAAGATAACCGTTTATGGCCCCGTCCATTACCCCGTCCAGGTTTTCGGGGACGGATCGCTCCTTTCGGAGGATCTCGGCGCGGGATTTGCAGGATATGATCCGGCGCTGGGCGTATATACCCTCCGCTTTGAAAAGGATAAAACCGTATGCGAACTCACAAGATAGCGCTGGCTGCGCTTTCGGCCGCCCTGCTTTCCTGCGGCCCCCAGCAGGGATATGTCTCCCGGGAGGAATATGACGCCCTCCGCAATGATTACAAGGAACTTCAGGCCAGTTCTGCCGCCACCCGCGACCAGTATGTCGAACAGGCGCTGGCGATGGACGGCATCTTCCAGGAACTCGCGCAGGTGTCCGGCAGCACGGTCGTGCTCCGGAGCGACGTCGAGCACGGAACAGCCCGGATCACCCAGGCCGAGCAGATCGAAAAGAGCATTGACGACATCAAATCGAAGCTGAACCAGCTGGAATCGATGACCCGGGACAACGCCTCCCTGCGCAAGATGGTTGCGAGCCTCAAGCAGGTGGTCGCCGAGAAAGAGCAGGAAATCGATGCGTTGAAGGCGGAAATCCAGGCAAAGGACCGGACCATCCGGGAGCAGAACAAGACCATCACCGAACAGAGCGGCACCATCTCGGAGCAGAGCGGGACCATCTCCAGCCAGAAGGCCACCATCGAGGGCCAGCAGGAGCGGCTCCGCCTGGCGGTCCAGGAGCAGGCCCAGATGCTGTTCCAGGCCGGCGTCGATTTCGAGGAACTCGGCGACCAGTCGCCGACCGTGTCCCGCCGCCGCGACAAGGCCAAGGTCAAGAGCCTGACCCGGGAGATGTACGAGAAATCCATCCTCTACTATTCCAAGGCGCAGGAGACCGGCTATCCCGAAGCCGGCTACCGCATCAACGCCGTCCAGCAGAAGATGGCCTCCCTGGGGGAATAAGCTGCCAATCAATCCGTTGAAATATGATCAAAACGATTTCCGAAAGCGTGCGATACATCGGGGTCGACGACCTCGGCCTTGACCTGTTTGAAAGCCAGTACGTCGTCCCGGAAGGGATGGCGTACAATTCGTATGTCATCCTGGATGAGAAGGTTGCCGTAATGGACACGGTCGATGCCCGCTGCGGGGCGGCCTGGATGGCCAACCTCGCGGAGGCGCTCGGCGGCCGCCGGCCCGACTATCTTGTCGTCCAGCACATGGAGCCGGACCATTCCGGCCTCATTGCGGAGGCGATGGCCAGGTATCCCGGCCTGACCCTTGTCGCATCGGCGAAAGCCCTCCAGATGCTCTCCGCGTTCACCGGACAGGATTATGCCGGCCGGACCCTGGCCGTCCAGGAAGGGGAGACCCTCCCGCTCGGGACGCATACCCTGCGGTTCCTGATGGCGCCGATGGTGCACTGGCCGGAAGTCATGGTCACTTTCGAGGAGCGGGAGAAGATCCTTTTCGCCGCCGACGCGTTCGGCAAGTTCGGCGCGCTGTCCAAGTGCGGCTGGTTCGGCGAGGAAGACGGCGACTGGGCCTGCGAGGCGCGCCGTTACTATTTCAATATTTGCGGCAAGTACGGCCAGCCCGTGCAGGCGCTCCTCAAGAAGGTCGTTCCGCTTGCACCGGCGGTCATTGCGCCGCTTCATGGCCCGATCCTGCGGGAAAACCTCGGCTATTATCTCGACCTCTACCAGACATGGAGTACCTATGGTGTTGAGACTGAGGGCGTTTTCGTCGCCTATGCCTCCATCCACGGCGGTACGGCCGAAGCGGCGGAAAAGTTGGCGGAGATCCTGACGGCGAAGGGTTGCCCGAAGGTCGCGATGGCGGACCTGACCCGCGATGACCAGGCGGAGGCTGTGGAAGACGCCTTCCGCTATGGAAAAATGGCGGTCCTGGCCGCATCCTATGACGGCGGCCTTTTTTCGCCCGCCTACAATTTCCTCCACACCCTGCAGATGAAGGCCTACCAGCAGCGTCGCGTCGCCCTTGTGGAGAACGGCTCCTGGGCTCCCTCTGCCGGGCGTGTGATGAAGGAACTGTTCGCTGCGATGAAGGCGGTGGAGGTGGTCGGGCCGCTTGTGACCATCCGCAGCCGGATGAAGGCGGAGGACATCCCCGCGCTCGAAGCGCTCGCCGACGCGCTGCTCGCGTAGTTTTTTGCGGGTGTACATGCAAGATTCTCCCCGTTCATGGATTCAACAGGGGAGTGAAACATAAAAACTGGAGGCCGTATGAAAAAGATTACCATCGTTTTCGGCATGCTGGCGCTTACGCTCGCGTGCGAAAAAGCGCCGTCCGGTCCATCCGGCGACGTTACCTTCCCGGTTCCTGACGAGCCCATCGAAATCACCTCTCCTACGCCCGCGACTGTCCTGGCGAAAGTGGATCTTTCCGCGACGCAGCAGCGGTATGTCAAGTCCGGCAATGCGCTGGCATTCCGTTTGTTACAAGGTCTCTACGCGGCGGATCCGGCCAATATGGTCTGCTCTCCGCTCTCCTTGCAGTATGCGCTCGCCATGACGGCGAACGGCGCGGCGGGGGAGACCCTGAATGAGATCATCACCACCCTTGGCTACGGTTCCGAGGGGATCGATGCGCTCAACGCCTACTGCAACCTGCTGATGAACCAGCTTCCCGCCGTGGACCCGGACGTTGTCCTCAAGGTGGTCGATGCCATGCTGGTCAAGGAGGATTATCCCGTCCAGGAGGCGTTCCGTCAGGTGCTTGCGTCGTCCTATTATGCGCCCGTGGAATACATGTCCTTCGCCGACCCGATGGCCGTTCTCTCCCGGATCAACGACTGGGCGAGCCGCAATACGAACGGCCTGATCAACCCGATCCTCCGGGAGATTTCCCCCGACGCGGTCGGCTTTATCATGAACGCCTTGTATTTCAAGGCGAAATGGGCGGACGAGACCCTGTTCAAGCCCAATATGACCCTTCCCAGGGACTTTACCCGCAAGGATGGGAATAAGGTGAAGGTCAATATGATGGCGGCGAGTGAATACCTGCCTTACGGCAAGTTTGACGGATTCCAGGCGGTCGGCATCCCGTATGCGAACGGGAAATACAGCATGTACGTCCTGCTGCCGGATGCGGGCGCGGATTTCGGGAAATGGGTAGCCGGGCTGGACAAGAAGGATTTCTCCACCATCCTCGGCGGGATGAAGAAGAACGTGAACGTCGAACTGCTCCTGCCGAAGTTCGACGTGTCCGGCGATTTCCTCCTGAACGATGTCCTGCAGGCGATGGGCATCCGGCTGGCATTTGACGCCGATTTCGCGGATTTCTCCCGGATGTTCGACAAGCCCGGCGAATCGTTCCGGATCAGCCGTGTCATCCAGAAGGCGAAACTCTCCCTTGCGGAGTGGGGGACCGAGGCGGCGGCCGTCACGGTCGTCGAGATGGAAAAGGCGACCTCCGTCGGCCCTGGCGGCGAGTCGGTGAAATTCTACGCCAATCACCCGTTCGTATTCGTCCTAGCGGAGAACACATCGGGGGCGATTCTCTTCGAGGGCGTTTATCAGGGAGATTAACTAAATCACTTTCAACGCCTTGCCGACCTTGATGAAGGCGGCGACGGCGCGGTCCAGATGCTCGCGTCTGTGTCCGGCGGAAAGCTGGACGCGGATGCGGGCCTGGCCTTTGGGCACGACCGGATAGTAGAAGCCGGTGACGAAAATCCCTTCCTTGGCCATCTCGGCGGCGAATTCCTGCGAGAGCTTGGCGTCATAGAGCATGACGGCGCAGATGGCGGACTGGGTCGGTTTGATGTCGAAACCGGCGGCGAGCATCTTTTCGCGGAAGTACGTCACGTTTTCCTGCAGGCGGTCGTGGAGTTCGTTGCTCTCCGCGAGGATCCTGAAGGTCTCGATGCCGGCACCCACGACCATCGGGGGCAGGGAATTCGAGAAGAGATACGGGCGGGAACGCTGCCGGAGCATGTCGATGATCTCCTTCCGGCCGGTGGTGAAGCCGCCGACGGCGCCGCCGAAGGCCTTGCCGAGCGTGCCGGTGAAAATGTCGATACGGCCGTAACAGTCAAATTGTTCCGCCACGCCGTGGCCGGTCGGGCCGACGACGCCGGCGGAATGGCTCTCGTCCACCATGACGAGGGCGTCGTATTTCTCCGCAAGGTCGCAGATCCGGTCCATCGGGGCGACATTGCCGTCCATCGAGAAGACGCCGTCCGTCACGATGATGCGGAAACGGCAGGCCTGGGCCTCCTGGAGCCGGGCTTCCAGGTCGGCCATGTCGGCGTTGGCATAGCGGAAACGCTGGGCCTTGCAAAGGCGTACGCCGTCGATGATCGAGGCGTGGTTGAGCGCGTCGGAGATGATGGCGTCCTCTGCCGTCAGAAGCGGCTCGAACACACCGCCGTTCGCGTCGAAGCAGGCAGCGTACAGGATGGTGTCTTCGGTGCGGAAATAGTCGGAAACGGCTTTTTCAAGCTGTTTGTGGAGATCCTGCGTCCCGCAGATGAAGCGGACGGAGGACATGCCGTAGCCGCGCGCCTGCATCGCCTTCTCCGCCGCGGCGATGAGCCGCGGGCTGTCGGCGAGGCCGAGGTAGTTGTTGGCGCAGAAGTTCAGGGCCTTGCTTCCGTCCTCGAGGGTGATTTCCGCGCCCTGGGCGGAGGCGATGTTGCGTTCTTTCTTGTAGAGGCCGGCTTCCTCGATGGCGGCGAGCTCTCCGGCGAGATGTTGCTTGAATGATCCGTACATGGTAGTGTCTGCTGTTTGACTTCCCAAATGTACCGTTTTTTCCGGGGAAATACTATTATTATTGCCCGAATTCTTCTAAATTTGTATGCGTTTGAAAGATTCCGCGGAAAAATGAAGAATGTCCTCGTTATCGGCTCCACGGGCCAGATCGGATCGGAACTGACGATGAAAATCCGCCGGGAGATTCCCGGAAGCACGGTTGTCGCCGGATACATCCCCGGCGCTGAGCCGAAAGGGGAGCTCCTCGAAAGCGGCCCGGCCGAAGTGGCGGATGTGCGGAATGCCACGCAGCTCGCCGACATCGTGTCCCGCTACCGGATCGACACCGTCTATAACCTTGCGGCCCTCCTGTCGGCCGTCGCCGAGCGGAAGCCCCTGATGGCCTGGGATATCCAGATGAACGGCCTGCTGAATATCCTCGAAGTCGCCCGCGAGAAAGGCTGTGCCGTCTTCACGCCGAGTTCCATCGGCTCCTTCGGCCCCGAGACGCCCCGGGTGAACACGCCGCAGGACACGATCCAGCGCCCCCGGTCGATGTACGGGGTGACCAAGGTGGCGACGGAACTGCTGAGCGACTATTATTTCCATAAATACGGTGTGGACACGCGCGCCGTCCGTTTCCCCGGCCTGATTTCCAATGTCACCCTTCCGGGCGGCGGGACGACCGACTATGCCGTCGAGATCTATTATGCCGCCGTGAAAGGGGAGGAGTTCGTCTGCCCCATCGCGCCGGGGACCTATATGGACATGATGTACATGCCCGATGCGCTCAAGGCGGCCGTGGACCTGATGCAGGCCGATCCGTCCCGGCTTATCCACCGCAATGCCTTCAACGTCGCGGCGATGAGCTTCGAGCCGGAGACCCTTGCCGCCGAGATCCGCCGGCATATCCCGTCCCTCCGCGTCCGCTACGAGGTCGATCCGGTCCGCCAGGCCATCGCCAATTCCTGGCCCGACAAGATGGACGATTCCTGCGCCCGCGCCGAGTGGGACTGGTGTCCTTCGTACGACCTGCCGGCCATGACAGTGGACATGATCGCAGCGCTCAAAAAGCGGTTTGATACGGAATAAAGCCGCATTCTGAACAGATTGAAAGCGTTTTTGTTTAATTTGCTTTCAATCTGTAATCAAATACCCTTGTTTCCTCTTATTTGAAATCCTGTAAACGGCGTTCTGTGCCGTTAAAATGTTATTATCAAAAACAAGCGAACCTCCGAATGGGAAGTTCGCTTATTTATATTCTGCTGAAAATCAGCCACATAAAACTATTTTCAAAAATTTTCAAAAAAATCTTTTGAAAAAATTTGCAAATACGGAAAAAAGCCGTACCTTTGTATCCGGAATGAGGAAGCAGGGTTCTCCTCGCGGAATCATTCTATTGGTTATTAGTTTTAGTGTTATTAATTATGTGGTTAGCATGAGTGGTCCGCGCGGGATGCGTCGACGACTCATTTTTTTTTATCCCTGTTCCTGCTTCGTTCCGGCAACGGAATCAGTAGCCTGGGTCGCCCGCGTCCCGGCTTCTGCGGCGGTCGTGTCGACGGCAGTCGTCGTTCCGGCTTTCTGCGTCTGGGCCGCCTGCTGGGCCTCCTCTTTCGGAGGGCGCTTGATGATGACGACCTTGGAAGATGATTTGGTTGGTTTCTGGCTCATGGTGGAAAAGGATTTGAAGGTGAATTATTTCAGGTATGCATCAATGGCGTCGATGGCCTCCTGGATTTCGCTGGTGTCGGTGAACTGGCCCGCCTGGGACGCAATCCAGCGGACCGTGTAGATCCCGTAGTCCGTTTTGAGATACTCCCGGAAGGGAAGGCCTTCCTTGCTGGCGAAGATCCCCACGGTCTCCCCGTTGATGGATTCCTCGAACTGGCGGCTCCGGTTTGCGAAATGCCGGTTCAGGCCGGACACGATGTTCCCGCAGCAGTCATAGGCGCGGATGATCTTCATGGACAGGGCGTTATCCCCGATCTTCTGGAAGAGGGAGGAACTTTTCAGGAGTTCCAGGGCATCGCTGCTCGTCGTGAGCGAGATTTCCGCAAGCAGGACGGAGCCGTGGTATTCGATGGAATCTTCGGGGCAGGCGTCCAGTTCTTCGCTGTGCCGGAGGAAATAGAGGGCCGACCGGTTCGCTTCCAGGAGGTAATCGTGCATGACGTTGATGTCCTCGATGTTCGTGGCGAGTTCCGTCCGGACCAGTTCCATGGCGGAACGTACGTTCTTCCTGTCCCGGGACCGGTCGATGAGCCCCTGGATCGCAAAAGTGATAACGATACCCAGGATGACGGACAGGACATCCAGGAAGAAATGGAAGGCGGATTCTTTCATGGCGCGGTGGGATGGACCTTCAAATATAGGCATTTCCACCGGAATTGCCGCTTATTTTCGGGAAAAACCTACCGTCGGACGTATTCGGCGATCTCGGTCGCGGCGTTCCACATGGCCTGCGAGCCGTCGATGACGAGGATGTCGCCCCGGAAGCGGCGGGCCTTGCGGGAGATTTCCAGGGGGTTGAAGCCCGGAGAGACGAGGATGAGTCCGGCGGCCAGTTTCGGATGGTCGAAGAAGGTGAGGGAGGCCGTCATGCAGCCGTTGCTCTCGCCAAGCAGGTAGATCCGGTCCGCATCGACATGGCGCTGGTTGCGGATGCCTTTGAGAACGGCGGAAAGATCCTCCGAACGGGCCTTTTCCCCGTCCCCGGCGAAATCGAAACTGTAGCAGAGGAAACCCTTGCCGGCCAAGGCTTTGCACCAGCGTTCCCCGTACGCCATGTTCTGGCAATAGACGATGGCGGGCATGTTCCCGGCCTCTTCCAGGACCGGCCGGTAAACGCGCCCGAAAACCTTCCCTTCGCCCCGGTAGAAACTCATCGGCTCCACTTCGACTTCGACGCCGGTATAGGATGTGACGGTGGTCCGCGGAGCCAGTCCGTGGATGAAATGATAGGCGACCCCGCCGAGGATGGCAAGGACGGCGGCCGTGATAAGCGTGCCTTTGAGGAACTTCTTCATATACAAAACGCCTGGCATTCTGTGCCAGGCGTCGGTTGCTGCAAAACCAGTGCCGCGTCCTTATTTCGCTTTGCCCTGGTTGGCGACGGCGTTCATCTTGGCGGCGATGGCTTCCTGGTCGCCGAGGAAGTAATCCTTTACGACGTTGCCGGCCTCGTCGAACTCGAAGACATACGGGACGGCGGTCGGCAGGTTGAGGCTGACGATGTCCGTGTCGGAGATGTTCTTGAGGTATTTGATGATGCCGCGGAGGGAGTTGCCGTGGGCGACGACGATGAGGCTGTCGGCGGTCTGGAGGTTCGGGAAGATCACTTCCTTCCAGTACGGGACGGCGCGGGCGATGGCGTCCTTGAGGGACTCGGTGCGCGGGATGTCGCTGTCCGCGACGCCGGCATAGCGGGGATCGAACTTCGGGTTGCGCTCGTCATCCTCGGCGAGGGGCAGCGGGGCGACGTCGTAGCTGCGGCGCCAGATCTTGACCTGGGCGTCGCCGTACTTCTCGGCGGTCTCGGCCTTGTTGAGGCCCTGGAGGTTGCCGTAGTGCTTTTCGTTGAGGCGCCAGCTCTTCTCGACCGGGATCCAGTCCAGGTCCATGTTGTCCAGGATGTTGTTGAGGGTCTTGACCGCCCGCTTGAGGTAGGAGGTATAGGCCTTTTCGAAGGTGAAGCCTTCCGCCTTGAGCAGTTTGCCGGCCTCGATGGCCTCGTTCACGCCCTTGGGGCTGAGGTCCACGTCGGTCCAGCCCGTGAAACGGTTTTCCTGGTTCCAGACACTTTCGCCGTGCCTGACGAGTACGATTCTTTTCATATTGTGCAGAATAATGAGTGTGTTTTCCTTAAAAAGCGAGGCAAAATTACGCATTTTCCGGGGAATAATCTAAAATATTCCGTAAATTTGACCTCACTTATGAGAAGGACCGTTTTCATGCTCGCCTTGTTGGCCATGGTTATGACGGGCTGCCGCCGCACAGGGATCGTCAATGCGGATACGGCGGCCTCCGAAATATGCCTGCAGCAGCTTCTGGAGGGGTTCGAAAGTGTTCCGGACAGTATCCCGGACGGTCGTCGCACCTATTTGGCCTCCCGGGGCGTCCCCGTCGCGGACATCCTGTTTTACCGCGGGGACGGAGCGGATGCAACGGCGGAACTGCCTGCGGTCCCGACCGGATTCAACGCCGCCTTCATCGGGACGGATGCCCTTCTTGACAGCCTCAAGGTCGCCCATGGAATCCTCTATGACGGGTCCGGCGCCAATTACCGGGTGCTGGTCCTGCTCGACGGTTGCCTTTCCTTCCCGGTGCTGAACAAGATTTCGGACCTGGCTGGAGGCGGCGCCGTCATCGCCGGCGTACGGCCCACCGCGCTGTCCGGCCCCGGGGACGCCGCCGCCTTTCAGGACACGGTGGACCGTCTCTGGCGCAGCGGCAACGTCATTTCCGGCGTGACCCTCCGGTCCGTCCTGTCCGCCGCCGGCGTTCGTCCGGACCTGAAATCCCGCCGTCCCGTCGTCTTCAGGCACCGCCACCTGCCCGAGGCGGATATCTACTGCATCGCCAACCCGGACAGCCTTCCGCTGAAAGGCCGGCTCAAGTTCCGTGTCATCGGCCGGCGTCCCGCGCTTTGGGACCCTGCGACGGGCGGGATCCGTCCGCTTTCCTATAAGATCAGGAAATGGAAGACCAAGGTGGATCTTCCGCTGGATGCGGGCGAGGAGGCCTTCGTCGTTTTCGGGCCGGTCGCCGACCGGAGGAAACTGCGGATCCGGCCTGCTGAAACGGAGAATAAACACTGACGCGTCGCGATGCACACTGGATTCCGAGCCCTTGTCCTTTCCCTCCTGCTGGTCCTTCAGGGCACGCTTCTGGGGGCACAGACGGCGGTCCCGCTGACAAGGCGGACCGATACCCGCCTTCCCTCGGAACAATTCCGCTGGACGCAGCTGGTCGTCCCCGGGATCCTATTCACCGGAGGCGCGATCGGCGTACGGAGCGAATGGTATGCCGCGCGGATCAATGAGCCTGTCCGGGACTACGCCGCCCGTCTCCGGGGCGACAATTACCTCCATTTCGACGATTATATCCAGTACATCCCTTCCGCCGCTTATCTGGGAATCGGCTTCGGCCGGCCGTGTGACCACGGTTTCGGCGAACGCGCGCTTGTCGCCTGCACGGCTTGGGCGACGACCGCGCTCCTGACGCTTCCTGTCAAGCATTTCGCCGCCGAACTCCGGCCCGATGGCTCGGCCTTCAATTCCTTCCCGTCCGGACACACCGCCACGGCCTTTGTCGGTGCGGAAATGGTCCGCCGGGAATATGGAGGATGGTGGGGGGCCGGCGCCTATGCCGTCGCCGTCACGACGGGCGTCATGCGCCTGTACAACAACCGCCACTGGGTGAACGACCTGCTGGGCGGTGCCGCCATCGGCATCCTGTCGGCGAATGTCGGATACTGGCTGCTCCCCCTGGAACGCCGCCTGTTCCGTCTGGAACGGGAGGACATGGCCATCCTTGCCGTTCCGTTCAGCAGCGGGCGGGCTTCCGGTATCACCCTGGCCATGACCTTCTGACGCGGGATGGAACTGAAACCGGTGGCATATTACAGGGGCCCGTTCGGCTCGAAATTCGGGATTCCGCGCCAGAGCGGTCTTGCCGGAGCCGTGACCGGGCGCATCGTCTTCGAGCCTGCCTTCCGCGACGCCAACGCCGTCCGCGGCCTGGAAGGGTTCGACCGGATCTGGCTGATCTGGGGCTTTTCCGCCAACCGTCCGGCGAAAGGGGAGTGGCAGCCGACGGTCCGCCCGCCCCGCCTCGGCGGCAATGCCCGCCTCGGCGTCTGGGCGACCCGTTCCCCCTTCCGCCCCAACCCGCTCGGCCTTTCGGCGGTCCGGCTTCTCCGGGTGGAAGCCGAGGGTCCCGAAGGCCCTGTGCTCCATGTCTCCGGCGCCGACCTGATGGACGGGACGCCCGTCTATGACATCAAGCCCTATATCGTCTATGCCGACAGCTTCCCGGACGCCGCTTCCGGTTTCGCCGCCGGCGCCCCCGTCCCGGTCCTGCAAGTGGTATTCCAGGCGGAACCTCCTTTCCCTGAAGAGGATACGGAGGCGCTCCGGCAGATTCTGTCGCTGGATCCCCGGCCTGCCTGCCAGCAGGATGCGGAGAAGTCGTTCGGCTTCCCGTTCCAGGGCTTCGACATCCGTTTCCAGGTCAGCGGCCCGGTCCTGACCGTCACTGAAATCCTACCCTTATGACCGCAGATATCCGTTTCGTGATCGGCCTGGCCATCCTGCCGGTCCTGATCCTCCTCTATTACACCTACCAGCAGGACAAGCTCCAGCGCGAGCCGGTCAAGGAAGTCGTGAAGGGCTTCTTCTACGGCTGGCTGTCCGTGCTCTGCTCCTTCTTCATTTCGGTCCCGGCCCGCACCCTGGGCCTTTTCCCCGCGGAAATCAACTCCTTCTTCGGCGCGGCGGCGACGGCCTTTTTCGGCGCGGCCATCCCCGAGGAGACGGCCAAGCTCTTCTGCCTGTGGCTTTTCCTGAGGAACAACCGCCATTTTGACGAGCGCATGGACGGCATCGTCTATGCCGTCGCCGTCGGCCTGGGCTTCGCGGCGTTCGAGAACATCGAGTATCTCTTCGCCGCCGGTACTGATTGGGTGACGACCGGTATCGGACGGTCCTTGACGGCCATTCCTGGCCATTTCGGCTTTGCCGTCATCATGGGATACTACTATTCCATGAACCATTTCGACCGCTTCCGCGCGCCGAAGGCCGGCCTGAAAATGTGGCTGTACCCCGTCCTGGCCCATGGCCTGTATGATACCGTTGCGATGATGGCCGCCGTGACCCCGGAACTCTCCGGCTGCATTACGATCGCCATCCTGCTCTTCTGCTTCTGGATGCTCAAACAGGCGCGCGGCGCCATGCAGCGGCACCTGATCGCGGATGCGTCCGATGACACGACCGGCGGCGGGGTGGACATCCAGGGTTGATGCAAGATTTCGGCGCTTCCGGATTTCAACAGGGTATGAGAAAATGGATTTGCGCGGGTGCGGCGCTCCTGGCCGTCCTGTCCGCCGCGGCGCAGCCCCGGGGGACCGCCACGGTCAGCGGTTATATCACCGACCTCAGTTCGAGCGAAACGCTCATCGGCGCGGGTGTCCTGCTGGATAACGGCGCCCGCGTGCCGGTCGGTGCCGTGACCAATCCCTACGGTTACTACACCCTCACCATCCCGAAGGGCGACGTCCGGCTCCAGTTCAGTTATGTCGGCTATGAGAGCCAGATGCGCCGGTTCAGCCTCCAGCGGGATACGGTTATCAATATCACGCTTGCTCCTTCCGAAGTACTCAGCGAGTCCCGCATTGTCGCGAGCAAGGACGCCGGCATCCAGTCCACCTATCTCGGCGCCATCGAGGTCCCGCTGGCCCAGATCCAGAATACGCCGGTCATTTTCGGCGAGGCGGACGTGCTCAAGGCCATCCAGATGATGCCGGGCGTCCAGGGCGGCACGGAAGGTACGGCCGGCCTGTATGTCCGCGGCGGCGGTCCGGACGAGAACCTCATCCTGATGGACGGTGTCCCCATCTACAACGTCGACCACATGCTGGGCCTTTTCTCCGTCTTCCAGCCCGAAGCCGTGAAGAAGGTGACCCTGTACAAGGGGTCCTTCCCCGCCCGCTACGGCGGCCGTGTCTCCAGCATCATCGACATCCGCACCAATGACGGCAACATGAAGGAGACCCACGGCAGTTTCGGGCTCGGCGTCGTCAGCCAGAAATTCCACCTGGAGGGCCCCATCCTCAAGGACAAGCTCAGCTACAGCCTCAGCGCCCGTGGGATGCATACGGCCATCTTTGCCCCCGTCATCAAGGCGCTGATGCCGAAAGGGGAGTATGCCAATTATTTCTTCTACGACCTGACGGGAAAGCTCAGCTGGCGGCTTTCGGACAACGACCGTTTCTTCCTTGGCGCGTACAGCGGCCGGGACAAGTTCGGGCTTCACTTCGATGACGCGGCCGAGGGGCACACTTCCTCCCTGGAAGGCGGTGATCCCTACCGCTCGACGAACCGGAGCGACATGGATCTCCATTGGGGGAACGATGTGGCCTCCCTTCGTTGGAACCACCTGTTTTCCAATCGCTTGTTTGCCAATACGACCGTTTCGTTCAACCGCTACAAGATGCATATGGGCTCCGTCACCCTGGACCGGACCGTGATGGAGAAGGGGACGCGGACCGTCAGTTACGACATCGGCTACCGGTCGGGCATCCGCGACTGGAGCGGAAAGATCGATTTCGACTACGTTCCCATGCCGGACCACCTGGTGAAGTTCGGTGCGGAATACATCTACCACACGTTCATCCCCGAGACCCTCACGATCCTCGACTCCGAGACGGATTACGACGGGGTGACCCGCAATGACCACCTGGAATTCGGGAACACGAAAAAAGGCTACTACGGCCACGACATCTCCCTCTATGTGGAGGACGACATCTCGGTCGGCGACCGGCTGTCCGTCAACCCGGGCGTGCACATGGCCCTGTTCCTGACCGACGGGAAGCCGTATTGGGGATTCCAGCCCCGTCTCTCGGCGAAATACGCATTCTTCGACGGATTCTCGTGCAAGGCCGGTTATGCCCGGATGGCCCAGTATGTCCACCTGCTCTGCTCCGCCCAGGTCTCTCTGCCGATCGACCTGTGGGTGCCGATCACCCGGGACATCCGCCCGGTGACCTCGGACCAGTATTCGGCCGGTTTCTATTACGACGGCCTCAAGGGCTGGGAATTCTCGGTGGAAGGGTATTACAAGGACATGCGGAACATCCTGGAATACAAGGACGGAACCCTTGTCATCGCAAGCAGCAAGGATTGGGAGAAGAACGTGGAGATGGGGCAGGGAAGGGCCATGGGCGTAGAATTCTTCGCCCAGAAGACCGCGGGCAAGTTAACCGGCTGGCTGGCCTATACCCTGGCGAAGTCCGAGCGCCGTTTCCCGGACGGGACCATCAACATGGGGGAATGGTTCCCGTACAAGTACGACCGCCGGCACAGCGTCGATCTCAGCGTCAACTATGCCATTACCAGGAACATAGAGGCCAATGCGACCTGGTCTTTCGCCAGCGGCGGCACGACGACCCTCTACACGCGGACGACGGCCGTACTCGATCCGGAGGGCTCGCTGGAGGAAGCGGACTTCGTCGCCCACCGCAACAATTACCGCCTTCCGCCGTCCCACCGGCTCAATCTCGGCATCAGCTTCCACCATCCCCACCGGCGGTGGGGCGAAGGCATCTGGAACCTGAGCGTTTACAACGTTTACAACCGGATGAATCCGAATTTCGTCTATCTGCGCTATGAAAGCGTGCGGGACCCGGAGACAAGGGAATTCGAGACCCATCTGATCATGAGCAAGATCACGCTCCTGCCGATCCTGCCCGCCATCAGTTACACCTTCAAGTTCTGACCGATGAAGAAAGCCTGGATACCCTTTGCCGCGCTCTTCCTGCTCGCCGCCTGCGAGGAGGAGATCGACCTCCAGATCGGGAACGATGCACCGGTCCTGCTGATGAACGCCCAGCTCCGGACGGACGACACGCTCCATGCGGTCGTCTTGAACCGGAGCCTGCTATCTCGCCTGGAACTGCTTGACGGTGCGAATGTTACGGTGACAGTTAACGGGACGGAGCGGATTGCCGCCACCCCGAGGGAAAAGAATGGATACTACAACGGCTCCTTGTACTGTTTCCGGGCGGACTTCAAGGCAGGGGACCATGTCCGCATCGATGCGGTCCACGGGGAGGAGCATGCCTTCGCCGAGGTGGATTTCCCGGAGCCTGTGACCATCGTGTCGGTGGATACGGTCCGGACGGAAATGCCTGGCTATTACGGCTATTGGTCCTATCAATTCCGGACGCGGATCCGGGATATCGCCGGCATCGACAATTACTGCCGGGTTACCATGGAAAGGCTTGCGGCGTATGAACTGGAGACAGGCGATGCCGGGGAACGCATGCATTGGGAAGACCAGGAGCGTACCGGATTCGACGCTTCTTCCGATCCGATCATCAGCGACGGAATCATGGCATCTTCCGGCAGCGACGACCTCTTCGGGGACCTGATGCCCGGGAATGCCTATTGCGCCTTCACGGACCGCTTGTTCCGGGACGGGGACTGCACCCTGCGGGTCGAAGCGCCCCTCGGCTCGTTCGTCAGTTATTATACGCCGTTCAGCTATCCGGTCCGCGAACGGCATTTCTATGCCGTGGTGAAACTCTATACGATGTCGCTCTACCAGTACCGTTATCTCCGGGCGATCGACAATTTCGAGGCGTTCGGCTACGAGATGAGTTTCCTCGTGGAGCCGACCTCGCTGCCCTCCAATGTCAAGGGCGGCATCGGCTTCGTCTCGGCCGAAACCTGCGCCGAGGCCCGGATCCTGATGCCGGCCAGCCTGATTCCGGATGAACCGCGCTACTACAGGCCGGTGACCGGGGAAGAGTAGATGACCGGATAATCGGTCCTGTCGGCATCCAGGACGAACATCTGGTAGCTGTCACCGCCCGGATAGACCCGGACGACGATGTGTCCCCAGGGCTTGAATTTGGACCAGAGTTCCTCGCCGAGTTTCTTCCGCGGCGTATCCACAGTGATGTAATAGTCGCGTTCCCCCGACCAGACCAGCGGGTCGGTGAAGCGGGTCATGGTCGAAGGGACCGGATGGTTGCTGCTGCGGGCGTCGATGATGATGACCTGCGGGTGGAGGGTCTGGAGGAAATAGCCGTTGCAGGTGTCCACATAGCCATGGTGGTTGGCCTTCATGACCGTGACAGGGCCGCAGACCGGGGCGACCTGGGATTCGAAGTCGCGGTCCTTGGACTTGGCGAAGCTCCCGTTGCCGCCGGGCAGGTCGCCGCCGTTGTAATAGTGGAACTTCCCGTAGTCGATCCGGACAGCGCAGGAATTCATGTTCTCGTCGAAGGTTTTCGGGTCCGTAGAATACATCTTCTTGGTTTTCAGTCCCTTCCCGGTCCATACTTCCCCGTTGGCGCAGAGGTTCTGCACCTTGAAGAGCTTCTTGTAGGGCTTCGGGTCATGGACGGGCGCGAACTGCTTCGAGGAGCCGACGGTGAACGGCTCGGCCACAAGGCCCTGCGTTTGCTGGTAGGCGATGAACTTGCGGTATTCCTCCAGCAGCGGGGAATTCTTGCGGTTGATGGCAAGGGAAGGGAAGTCGTAGTCCGGATAGCCCCGGTCCACCATCTTGCGGATCGGAATCCGGTCCCCGACCAGGGTGATGCCGGAAAGACGGTAGCCGTGGGTCCCTTCCAGGCTCTCCAGGATGGCCCCCATATGGTCGTTGTGCAGGTGGGTGAGCATCGCATAGTCGATGTGCGTGGAGTCCGGGAGCTGGGCCATGAAGTGTTTCAGGTAGATGGCAAGCCACTCACCGGCGCGTTTGCTGCCGTCCGGGTGCTGCGGGTCTTTCTGCTTGCCGTTGTCGCCCGCGTCGATGAGCATCGTCGTCCCGTCGGGCATGATGACGAACGCGGCGTCGCCGCGGCCGGTCGCGACGGTATGGATGTCGAGGTAACCTTCCTGCCATTCAGGCAGGTATTCCTGGGCGGAAAGGGCGACGGTCAGGAGCGCCAGCGCAAGGGTGATGAGGGTCTTTTTCATATGGGAGCGGATGATCTTGCTGCAAAGATACCCCCTTTTTGCAATTCAGGCAATTATTTCGTATTTTTGCTTGAAATGATGATACTATGAGAATCCTCCGCCTGGTGTCCGCCCTGTTTTTCCTTGCGGCATTCCCTTCCGGCCTCCTTGCCCAGCGTATCCCGGTCAATCCCCGGTTCGGCGCCGTTTCGGACGAGGAGATCCTGATGACGTCCTATGAGCCCGACACGTCCGCGTCCGTTCTGATCCTTTACCGTCATCACGAGGTGGACGCATCCTTTTCCGCCACGGGCCGGCCGACGAGGAAGGAGACCATCACCGAGCGCGTGAAGATCCTCAAGGAGTCCGGCAAGCAGTTCCCGGACACGCGGATCCTGTACCGGACCAACTGCTCGCCCCGGGAATTCGTCTCCGACATCAAGGTGTCCACTTATAACATGGAAGGCGGGAAAAGGACGGTGGACAAGCTCTCCCGGAAGATGATCTTCGACGAAGAGGTGAGCGAAACCCTGCGTTCGGTTTCCTTCTCCGCCCCGAACGTCCGCGTGGGGTCGGTCGTTGAAATGAGTTTTACGCTGACCTCCCCCTATGTCGCCGACATCGGGACGCTCGAACTGCAGTTCGCCCATCCGGTCAACTGGTCCGAGGTGACGGTCTCCTATGCGGAATACTTTTCCTTCAACCGGATGGAAAGGGGAGGGCATCCCTGCGAATTCACCCGGGACAGCCGGACCGAGACCCTGATGTTCGACCGCGGGGACCGTTTCAGTTTCACTCTGAACGTCGACCGTTACAAGGCCGTCGATGTCCCGGCGATACGGAAAGCCCCCCACTGCTACTGTCCCGCCCAATACTGCCTGGCCGTGGACTACGATCTCCATTCTTTCGTGATCCCTGGCGTCGCCTTCGAGGATTTCAGTACGTCCTGGGACCGGGTGGACGAACAGATCCGCGACGATTTGCGCCATGGGGAGTTCTTCTCCAAGTGCCGTTTCGCGGATGAGGTGCAGGCGGTGGCTTCTTCCACCGCCGAGGATCTCGCCCGCATCGCCGCCATCCGCGACCTGGTCGCGGAAAAGGTGAAATGGAATGAGCAGTACAATGTCATCCCCCGGACGGCGAAGGCCCTGAAGGCGGGCAGCGGCGACACGGCGGATATCAACGCCATCGCTGCGACCGCTCTCGCCGCCGCCGGTTATGCCGTGGAACCGGTCTACATCCGGACCCGGAACCGCGGGGTGCTGGCCGATTACCATGTCAGCCGGGATGCCTACAATACCGTCCTGCTCCGGGTGACGAACGGGGAGGGCAGGACCTTCTTCCTGGATGCGGCCCGGAAATATACGGCGCCCAATGTGTTGCCGGAGACCTACCTGGTTCCCCGTGCCCGCGTCATTCCGCGGGAGGGAAGCGGGTACTGGGAGAACCTCACATCGCTTTCGCGCAACCAGCTGACCCGGCAGGTGGAGATGACGGTCGCTCCCGACGGGACCCTGCACGGCAAGTCCACCACGGCGGGCTACAACGGGTATGCGGTCCAGTTGAAGTCGGACCGCGGAGATTATGACACCGAGGAGGAGTTCATCTCCTCCATTGAACAGGAAGAAGGGATCGAGGTCCTTTCCCTGCAGTTCACCGGAGCGGATACCTGGGGTCCGGACGCCAAGATGGACTTCGAGTTCGAGGATCAGGCAGATGCCGCCGGCGGGCTGATCTATGTGAAGCCCTTCCTCCAGGCCTTCCATGCCGAATCGGATTTCCGGGACCCTGAGCGGAAGATTCCTGTGGATTTCCCTTTCGCGCACCGGATCAACTACATGGCGCGTATCACGATTCCGGAGGGTTATACGGTCGAATCCCTGCCGCAGCCGGTTCGTATGGTGAGCGAGGTCGCGAAGAGCCGTGTCGTGATGCAGTGTGTCTATGACGGCGACCGGACGGTTACCCTCAACTATGTGTTCAACATAGACGCTATGGTCGTCCCGGCCGAGCAGTACCAGGACCTCCGGGCCTACTGGGAGCAGCTGTGCGGGCTATACCGTTCCGTCATCGTCTTGAAAAAGGGATGATGGGCAGGCGTTTCCTTCTGCTTGTCAGCGGCATGCTGGCCGTCCTCCTTTCCCCGGCCCAGGTGAAGGTGAATGCGGTCATCCTTTCCCATGAAGAGACCTTCACGATGCAATCCGCCTCGAGCGGTGTCCACCGGGTCCGGACGACCGTCGCCGTCAACAACGAGGCCGGCCTACGCCAGGCGGCCTTCTCTCTGATGACGGACTCTTTCTCCAGCCTCGGCAGTTTCAGCGGTGAAATCGTCAATTCCCTCGGGAAGAAGACGAAGATCCGCCAGCATGACCTCCAGTCCTTCTCCCTGTCCGCCGGCCTGGCCGATGACATCCAGTTGACGCACTATGAACCGTCCGACAGTTACCCGTTCACGGTAACATACGACTATTCAGTTAATTACAAGAATGGTATCATCTGTTTCCCTACGTTCGCCCCGCTGGAGGACGAGCGGGTGAAACTGGTGAAAGCCAGCTACGGGCTCGATCTTCCGGAGGGGACGGAGATTGTCAGCCACGCCTCCCACGTCGAGGCGCTTCCCGTCCGGAAAGAGAAAGGCCGTGTCCATTATTCCTGGACGGTGGCGGATTTCGCGCCGCTGGTCGGGGAAATGATGATGCCTCCGACGCGGGAACTCGTTCCGTCCGTCATCTCGGCGCCCGTGTCCTTCCAATACGGCGGGACGAAGGGAACGCAGGCGGACTGGAAGGAATTCGGCAGCTGGCTCCGCTCCCTCCAGGAAGGGGCGGATGTCCTTCCCGAGGAACTGGTTTCCCGGCTGAAGGAGATGACGGCGGACTGCGGGACGGACCTGGAGAAGCTGAAGGTGCTGTATGCCTACCTGCGTGAGCATACGCGCTATGTGAGCATCCAGCTGGGAATCGGCGGACTCAAGCCCATCGCGGCGTCCTCCGTCGCCAAAAACGGCTTCGGAGACTGCAAGGCCCTGTCGAACTACCTGAGGGCCATGCTGAAGGCCGTAGGCGTCCCTTCGTACTATTATGTCATCCACACGAAGCGGGAGGACCTTTTCGCGGACTGCCCGACGGCGGGCCAGATGAACCATGCCATGCTGGCCGTTCCGCTTCCCCAACTGCAGGACACCGTTTTCGTCGAGTGTACGAATCCCCGCTACCCCCTTGGCTACCGTCATGAGGACGCCGCCGGTCATGAGATCCTGCTGGTCGGTCCGGATGGCGGGGAGAAGGTTCGCATCGGACGTTATCCGGACTCCCTGAGCCGGCATGTGCAGCGGACGGAGGTGACCCTTTCCGCGGATGGGAGCGCCGGGTTGGCCATGCGCCGCGAACTGTATCTGGATTTCGTGGAGGATTACCTGGATTTCCGGGACCGGAAAGCGGAGGACCGCACCCGGATGCTGATTTCCGGGATGGCCTGCCATCCGGAGGAGGTGCGGATCCTTGCGGTGAAGGACAACTTTGACGCGTACGCTGCGTCGGGGCGGGCCTTCTGTCCGGAGATCGACATCGATTACACGATGCGGACGAATCTTTATGCGAAGCCCTCCGGAGACCGGCTCTTCGTTCCGGTCAATCCCATCGCCCTCACCCTGCCTTTCCAGAAAGGGGAGCGGATCAATGACATCGTCACCCGTTCCGGCTACGTGCTGGAAGACCGGATTACGGTCCGGATACCCGAAGGATACAGCGTGGAAAGCCTGCCTCCGGACGCGGTCCTGGATACGGACTGGGGTCGTTTCGATTCGGAAATACAGGTCGACGGGGACGGGATCGAGATCCGGCAGCGATTGACCGTCAAACGGTTCCGTGCCGACAAGTCGCGCTATGCCGAATACCGGGACTTCGCCAGGGCCGTCAATCGCTGCTATGACGCTTCCCTGGTCCTGAAGCGTTAGAATTTCACGTCGAAACCGACATTCACGGTGAAGCGGTCGGGGGCGGGGAGGCCTCCGGCGGCTTCCCGGTGGGTGAGGCGCCAGATGAAATCGACCCGTATCAGGCGGAGGATGTTGGAGATGCCGACGCCGGCTTCGGCATAGGGCTTCTCCAGGGAGGTCATGCCTGCGGGCAGGCGGAGGATGGCGGCCTCGCCCTGGTTGGCCGCCGAAACCGGCCCCCAGGCGAAACGCGCCTCCGTGATCTCTTCCAGGCCCAAGCGCTTGATCAGCGGGATCTTCCCGAGCAGGAGCCCGCGGAAATTATGCTCCCAGAATCCGGTTACCCAGCGGTCCGAGGCGAATTCATAGACCCGCATGCAGGCGAAGCCCTGCCGCTGGTAGAACCAGGTGTCGTTGCCGGAATGGATCTTCAGCAGGGGGAAGGGGACATCGCCGAAAATGGCCCCCGCGTTAAGGTAGATCTTGCTCCGGCCGAGGGGGGGGGTGTTGAAGCGCCAGTCGACGGAGAGTTCGGTGCGGAGGAAGTCGCTGTCCATCGGCGTAATGCCGCGGATGCCGCCGATGATGTCGGCGGTTACGACGGGGTATTTCGTGTCGAGGGACTGCTTCTCGAAGGCGCCGCGGGTGACGGTCTCTTTCCAGGAAAGGCGGGTGGACAGGCGGATCCGGTTGGCGGAAATGAAGGGGACTGGCGTCCCGTCCTGCAGCATCAGGGGCACGGAAGTCCCGTTGTGGAAACGGATCCCGTCCACGGCCAGGGTGTTCGTGAAGCCCGGTTTCCATTCGTGTTCATATCCGGCAGCCACATAGTCCACCAGGCCGAATTTCCGCTCGTCCGTCTTGTTGAGGAAAGAAGAAAAGAGGTCGTTCTCGATGCCGATGCCGTTCATGCCCTTGCCGAGCTGGAGGATGTCGTGCTTCACCTCGGCATACAGGCGGCGTGTCGGAAGGTTCGAGAACATGTACTCGGTCTTCGCGTCGAACTTGAAGGAATGGTCCCGCGTGCCGTAGCCGAGGGACCCCATCGCCCGGAACCGGCGGCTCAGCCCCTTGGTCGTCCGCAGTCCGATCCGGGGCTTGAAGCCCTCTTCCGGGCCGTAGCTGAGGAGGTTCTCAATCCGGCCGATCCCGAGGTATTTCATTTCATAATATCCTGTCGCAAGGGTGTTTGCGAGGGAGTACATGTTGCGGTAGGCACGGGTGGACTGCACCCGGTCCACCATTTCATAGACCCCCTCTTCCTTGCGCGTCAGGCGTTCCGGGCGGATTTCCTGCCACTTCTGCTCGTCGCAGTGCCGGGCTTCCGGCAGGACGACGACCTCTTCGCCGGTTTCCTCCCAGCCGGACGGCACCTCGTTGACCGGATTCCGGTAGTCCCGCTCGCGCAGGACGCGCAGGGCAAGGACCGAGGTGGAGTCCTGCGGCGTGACGGAGAGGTCGGCCTGCAGGCGGTCGTTCCGGTAGAACCAGACCCCGGCCGAGTCCGGCCGGTTCTCCACGGAGATGGCAAGGGAGCCGATCCAGTTGATGTTCGGACTCTCATGCAGCACGGCCCGGAGCGAGCGCAGGGCGTAATCCGTCGCGTCGATGTACATCTCTCCGTCGAATACGGGTGTCGAAACGAGTTTCTTGGGGTGGAAGCGGAGATGGTAGGTCTTGCGGCCGTCCACCGCGAGGCTGTCGATGAGGTAGTAATCGTAGAAGACCGTTCCCCGGGTCATCATCGGAGAGGGAATCTCCAGGCCGAAGGCGTTGATATAACGCTGGTAGAAGTTGGTTTTCAGGTGCATGGCGCCCGTGAACTGGAGCAGGGGCGTCTCCGGGTTGAAGCCGGCGATACGGCTGGCCGAGATGACCTCCCGGTCGAGCGGCGGCTGCCGGACGTGGTAGCGCCGGCCGTACGACTCGGAAAGCAGGGCGGGCAGGCGGCCCTCATCCTCTTCGTCGATATAGTCCAGGACAAAACCCAAGTGCTTGCGTACAAGCCGGTTGTCCAGATAGTCCGCCGCGTTGGCCAGGTCGAGCCGGTTCTTCCCGTATACGTCGCAGCTGTATCCCGGCCGCGCTTCGGGATCATGCCGTTCCCGGTTCTCGTCGATTTTCCGGAGGAGCCGCCGCATGTACCGGTTGTCCGGTTTCACGCGGGCGGCCTGCAGCTCGCGCGCGGCCATGCCCAGCTGGAAAGTGAGGATTGAGCGGCTGCCCGGGACGACGGCGAAGGACTGCGATCCGTAGCCGAGCAGTTCCGCGGTCAGGACCGTGGCTGCGGGATCGGATGACTCCAGGTGGAAACGGCCGAGCGAATCGGTGGTGACGCCGGTGTAGGTGCCTTGGAAATAGACGGCAGCGCCCTGCAGGGGGGCCTGTGATGACGCATCAAGGACGCGGCCGTCCACAACGGTCTGTGCGGCGGCCGCCAGGCCCAGCAGGAGTGTGCACAGGACGGCGGATATGGATTGCGCTGCCTTCACGTTTACTCCTCATCCCGGTCCTCATCCCGGCTGCGCAGGTAACGCAGGTCGGAAATGGCGTAACGGACGCCGTTCGCCCAGTCATAGCAGGGCACCGGCGAGAAGAACGATACGGCGAAAATCAGGAGGCAGGCCCACCAGGGAAGCACGATCAGCAGCAGGAGGCAGACGGGCAGGAGGACGAGCGGGTTGAAGACCCAGCAACAGGCATAGCGGACCGAATTGATGAAGGCCTTGTCCTTGAACTTGCCTTTCAGCCAGGCGATCAGCAGCAGGGCCGGAAGGATCGGGATGGCGAGCACGGCGGCGAACGGTGCGCTGACAAGCAGCCAGAGAAAACGCAGGGCCAGCCGCCAGCCGGGACGCTTGCGGGCTGCGCTGCGCAGATGGATGCCACGGGCTTTGCGCCTTTCCGCGCGTTTCTTCATCCGTTCCAGCATCCGGGGATGCTTCTCTGCCAGCCGGTCTGCGAGTTTCTGCAGGGCTTTCCTCCGTTCATACAGGGTTTTGTATTCTTTTTCCCCGATGCGGCTGACCGCCTCCATGAGCCCCTCGTAGCGCTCGTCGTCCGGAAGGTAGAGGATGGTTTCCTTCATCCGGGCGGAGAGTTCCAGGAGCAGCTGGCGGTAGAGTTCCGCCTCGGTGCAGCCCTCATGTGCATTGACGAACTCCTGCAGCTGGATCGGCCGGCCGGCTTCCAGGAGCAGCCGGGAGCGGAAATCGAAGTAATCCTCGTATTCCAGGCCGATTGGGACGATGTACACGGGCATTTTGTCTTTCAGCCGCTCCCAGGCGCCGAACGCGATGCGTGCGATGCCTTTTTTCAGGGGGAGGAGGCTGTGCATCGGCCGGTGCCGCCCTTCCGGCAGGATGCAGAAGGGGACGCCGTCGCAGAGGGCGTCGATGCATTGTTCCATGATGGCGTCGTTTTCCGAGAGCGCCTCGACCCCGTCGCGGATCCGGTTGATCGGCAGCATCTTGAGGAAGCGGAGCGTCTTGCCGATCGCCGCTTTCTTGAAGATGTCGGCGCGGGCGACGAAGACGATCGGATCCTTGCGGGTGGTCAGGACGACCAGCGCGTCCATCAGGGTATTGGCGTGGTTCGGGGCGAGGATGACGGCACCGTCGCGCGGAATGGCGTCGAGATTCCTGTATTCGATCTTGCGGTATGCCATCGGGACCGTCCAGCAGGCATAGCGGTGCAAGGCATTGTAGAACACGTTCTTTTCTTGGATCTTACCCATGGTAGAGTCGTTTGAGGAGGGAGAGTTTCCAGCCCTCGGGGAGGAGGCGGACCGCCAGGCCGACCAGCCGGTAATCCGCCCGGGGAATGACCCGGACGGCCATTTTCCGCCGTTGCAGCTGGCGGAGGATGGCCCGGCCGATGACTTCCGGCTTCATGCCGCCGCGCTCGTCCTGCTCGATCTGGGCGAGGTTCTCCTGCCAATGGTAGGGGCAGTCGGGTTCCTGGCTCGCCGCCGTGAACTTGCGGGCCGCCGTGAAGCCCGTCGCCACATCGCCCGGGAGTACGCTGCAGCACTGGATGCCGGACCCCCGGAGTTCCATGCTGAGCGATTCGGACAGGGAAAGGAGGGCGGCCTTGGCGGCGGAATAGAAGCCCTGGTAGGGGAGCTGGAGGATGGCCATCACGGAGGTGATGGTCACGATGCGGCCGTGGCCCTGAGCCCGCATGGCGGGGAGGCAGGCCCGGATGGTGTTCATCGAGCCGAAGACGCAGGTTTCGAACTGGTAGCGGAGCTCTTCGTCCGTGGCCCCCTCGACCGGTCCGAAAATGCCGTTTCCGGCGTTGCAGACGACGGCGTCGAGGTGTCCTTCCGCGGCGAGGATTTCCGCCACGGCGCTCCGGCAGCTGTCTTCGTCGTTCACATCCAGCCGGACCGGGACGATGCCCGGGACGGCCTTTTCAATGGATCCGCGCCGGGATCCGGCGTAGACGGTCATGCCGGCCTCGGCCAGCAGGCGGGCGGTAGCGGCTCCGATGCCGCTGCTGCCGCCGGTCAGGAGGACGACACGGACAGGTTCATTCGGTTTCAGCATGGTTCAAAGTTGGGACAAATTCTTGAATAATCCAAGTTCCGAGCGGGGGGTGAACTGCTCCGGAAGCGGCATCCCGTAGACGGCGTTCCGCAGGAAGGACTTGAATTCCTGTAAGTTATCTCGATAGCGGTCCTGCTCTTCGACGGAGATCGTCTCCCCGATGACGAGGCGGACCTGCCGGCCGCGCTTGTTGAACACTTCGTGGCACAGGCGCAGGAGGCGGATCCGCCAGTCGAGCAGGCCCAGGCCGTAGAAGAAGTCCGAGTTGCGGTCCGGGAACCGGATGGGGACGATGGGGACCCGGGCCTTGGCGATGAGTTTGATGACGGCATCCTGCCAGTCCCGGTCCTCGATGCGCGCCCCGCCTCTGAGTTTCAGGTCGGAGACGGCCCCGGACGGGAAAAGGGACAGGGGGCTGCCGCCCCGGACCTGGAGGAGCGCCTGCTTGATGCCGTTGATGCTCTCCGCCGTCGGGGCCGCGCGGACCGCGCCGGTCGGGACGACGGAGATGAAGTTGGGGGCGATGCCGTGCACGTGCATCAGGATCTTGTTGACCATCACCTTCAGGTCGGGGCGCGTGTGGCCGAGCAGGTCGACGAGCATGACGCCGTCGATATGGCCGTGGACATGGTTGGAGATGGTGATGAAGGCGCCTTCCGGCAGGCTGTCCAGCCGCTCGGGATGGCCGATGAGATAGTCGATGCCGACCTCCCGGAGCATTTCCCCGGCAAAGTCCGGCCCGGGCGGGCAGACCGCCTCGACCCGGTCGTGAAGCGCATTGATCCTGTCCAGCGCGGTGAGGCCTGCGACGGCCCGGAAGAGCACGCGCCCCGCCTTCCCTTTGAAAAGCGGAGCCACTTTTTCGGCGTCTGCAGCGGAAAAGACCGGCATAGGCTACTCCGCGGGGCCCTTGGGCGGGTCCACCTTCTTATAGTACCGTGCATCCAGGAAGATGCTGGCGACGTACATGACCACGAGGATGACCGTGATGGCGATGGCGATCAGGTCGAGGACCTGGAGGGTGGTCGGCCCGGCGACAGGCAGGTCGAACGTCCAGGAGGCCTCGCGCAGCGGGGCGATGTACATGAACAGGATGCTCACGATGACCATGACCACGCGGAACTCGGTGGGACCCAGGCGGGCGAAGGTGAGCTTGAACTCGTTCTTCAGGTGCGCGTTGATGAAAACATAGATGCTCATCATCAGGTAGGCGACCAGCGTCATGAGGGCGATCGGGAGGTGCATCAGCGTGGACAGGCCGACGCCGATGAACATGACGGCCTCGTTGATGCAATCGACGGTGTGGTCGATGAAGAAGCCATAGAGCGGCCGCTGGGTGCCGCGTACCCGGGCGACGGTGCCGTCCAGGCTGTCGCCGAACCAGTTGACGAAGAGCCCGAAGCAGGCCAGCCAAAGCCAGTGGATATCCTTGACAGTCAAGGCAAAACCCGTTGCGATAAGGAGGGCGCCGAGAAAGCCGGTAAAGGTCAGGAGGTCGGAGGAAACCCAGGCAGGAAGCCTCCCGGCCAGCCACAGGAGCAGTTTGTGCTCCGCCGCATTGAGGAGGGATGTCTGGATCCGGACCGATTGTTTCCTTGCTTTCATGGATCTGCCTTATAACCGAGCGAATATCGCAAAAATTACGAAAATTTGCAAATTCTGTTCATTCAAGCTACATTTGCCGGAAAGATACCGTCATGAAAAAGACCCTCGCCTTCGTCGCCCTCTTCGCGACCTTCTGCCTCAGCCTGAAAGCACAGGATGAGGATGCCGAATACGCCCGTGACATGTTCAAGGCCGGCGACCGCCTTCCTTCCTTGTCCGTGCCCGACCTGGCCGGGAATCCCCACAGTATCGGGGAGTTCCGCGGCAAGTACGTCGTCCTCGACTTCTGGGCGACCTGGTGTCCCGACTGCCGGAAGGAGATCCCGGTCATGAAGCAGCTGTATGAAAAGTATGCCTCCGACCAGGTCGTTTTTGTCGGCATTTCCTTCGATACCGACCGGAAGAAACTGGAGTCCTATCTGGTGGAGAATGAAATCAAGTGGATGCAGCTCAGCGACTTCCGGAGCAAGAAGGAGAGCGGTGTGGCGACCGGATTCAAGATCCGCTGGATCCCGGCCCTGTACCTGGTCGATCCGGAAGGCCGCGTGGTCCTCTCGACCGTGATGACGGAAAAACTGGCGGCGGAACTCTCCCGCATCGCCCCGAAACAATAAAGCTTCCCGGACGATGGCAGACGAAAAGATCATCTTCTCGATGAACGGGGTGGGCAAGGTCCTC
>JAEEVC010000035.1 GCA_016287075.1 Bacteroidales bacterium
ATGGAGAATGTTTTGAAGTTCGACTTCACGAACGCTCTGTTGAACACATGGGCTATGAGTCCGGACTTCCCCATACGGCGGGACGAAATCAGCACCGTGTTCCGCCCGTTTGCGATATTGCTTTCCAGGGCTTCCGTCTCGGCCTGCCTGTCACAGAAATACTCAGGGCCGTAGTAATCGGCGGTAATGATGAAAGGATTCGGCTGCAGCATCGTTTCTCGTTTTAGGCAAAGATATTATTCAGGATTGAATTATGCAAGATTAAATAATCCAAAATTAAATAATCCCGTTCCGCCCATTATCGGTGCTTGTATTTGAAGTCTACAGAAGTCGTCTTTATGGGTGTCAAGTGGCCGTACAAGTCGCTTTCCCTATACGTCCTGATAAGCCATGAAAGTATCACCTATGTTTCACCTGATGTCTTTTTGTGTTCTTATAAATCGCTGATTATCAACACATTACAAGAAATAGTTCGAGTCTCGTTTTCCGCCGGCTCCTTCTGCGAGGGCCTCCCGGGCGTGCTGCTGCTCTTCGCCACCCGCAACGGTGAAACCTCCCGCGCCGGCCTCTACAACGACACCTTCTACGGGAATGTCTATCGCAACTCCCTCCAGGAGTTCCTGAAACCGCAGGTGTCCGAATAGCGGGGCCTTGCCGGGCCGGGCATGGATTTGCAAGAAAAAAATGCCATCTTTGCTAAAAAGTATTGATCGCAAAAAGGGTAATACTGTTTCTGGGCGTTTTTTCCTGCCTTGTCGCCTGCGCTTCTGCAGGGGACATGCAGGACGTCTTTGCCCTTCTGGACCTGGACAGGCCCGGTCTGGAGGCGGTCAAGGCGTGCTGCGACAACCGGCAATGGGGAAAGGCGTCCGAGGCCCTTCTGGCGTATTACCGCACCCGTCCCGGTGTTTACATCCCCGGGGAGGAGTCAAGGGAGGCGTCGGACACGGACTTCCTGTGGGCCGAGGACGCCCTCCGTCATACTTTCCACGTCCTGGAAGATACGGTCTGGAACTACGGAAGGGACATAAACTGGGAATACTGGCCGGTAAAGGACATCGAGATGCGGGTGCAGCTCCACAGGCAGGGATGGTGGACGTCGTTGGCGAAGGTTTACTGCACGACCGGCAAGGAGAAATATGCCAGGGAGTATGTTGCAGAGTTCCGCGACTGGGTGCAGAAGAATCCGTACAAGCCTTTCGGTATAGACCAGAGGGGGACTGTGAGCAGCGGAGCCCTCGGTATCGACGCTCCCAACGAATGCTTTGCCTGGAGGCCGCTGGAGGTGGGAATCCGCCTTTTGCGCTGGTGCCGGCAGTTCGCCCTCTTCCTGGACTCGAAGCATTTTACGCCGGAGTTCCTGATGGAATTCCTGCGCTCCTACCATGAGAACGCGTCTGTCCTCATGCAGTCTTTCTCTCCCGCCGGGAATCACCTGATCCATCAGTCTTCCGGCATCTTGCGCGCCGGTATCTGCTTCCCCGAATTCAAGGATGCGGAATCCTGGGTCAAGGCAGGTGTGGATAACCTGAATGAGGAAATCACGCGCCAGTCCTATCCGGACGGCTGTCACTATGAACTCGACCCCGGCTACCACATCGGCTTCGTGGAATCCTATGACGAAGCCATCCAGCTTGCCGTAAAGAACGGACGGAAGGACCTCTTCCCTCCGGAATGCATGGAGCAGCTGGTCCGAATGATCCATTACTATCTGGATTACTGTTATCCGGACGGAACGCACCCCTGCTTCAGCGATGCCCGCCGCAGGGACGACCTTCCGGACAAGGAACTCCTGGAACATTTCGGGATTGTCCCTCCCGCCTGCAAGACCTCGGGTCATCCGGATACCGGATTCTACTGCTTCCGCACCGGCTGGAGGGACGACAGCATCATTATGCCCATCAAGGCCACGGAACGCGGCATGTGGCACGCCCAGCCGGACTTTGGCACCTTTGAGCTCTGGGCGTACGGCAAGATCCTTATGCCCGATGCCGGGGCCTATACCTATTCCGGAGACGATGAAATCGAGCGCTGGAGGGCCTATTTCAAGGCCACTGCGCGCCACAATGCCCTTACGCTTGACGACAGGGATTATGACGACCCTCAGCCAAAGGTGATAGAATGGACTCCCGAAGGACGGGTCCAGCGCCTCACCGTGCAGCATGAGGCCTATGAGGGCCTTACACGCCGCCGCAGCATTGAATTCGTGGATGAGAAATACTTTGTGGTGACCGATGTGGTTAAGGGCCCCGCTTCCGGCCGCCTGACGCTCCGAAACGGCCTTGGAGCCGGTTCCATTGAAGAAACCGCTCCCGGCGAGTATCTTTACAGGGACGGCGATGCCGGCCTCCGGATTCGGGTTTCCGGGCCTGCGGGTTCCGAGGTGAGTCTTGACCGGGACTGGTTCAGCGAGGCCATGCACGAAAAAACCCTCCGCCCTGTGATCCGCCTGGACGTTGCCCGTGCGCCCAGTAGCGGAGAGCAGCGTTTCGTTACCACGCTTTATCCTCTTCAGTTTTAGCCCATGAAACGACTCCTTATAAGCTTACTCCTTTTGGCCTTCGCAGCGGCGTCCCACGCCCAGCTCTCGCCCCAGATGGACGCCTATCTCCGGGAATTTCCGCAGCGCGCATCCTTCAATGTTCACGCTTATGAGTTCCATCCGCTGAAAGATACGCCCGCGCCTCGGGGCTTCAAGCCTTTCTATATCAGCCACTATGGCCGGCACGGCTCCCGTTCCCACACCTCCGATGAACCTTATGTGCTGTTGAGGGACTGCCTGGAGGCCGCGGCCCGGGAGGGGATCATCACAGCGTCGGGCGATTCTCTCCTTGCCTGCGCAAGGCAGATGATCCGGCTTCATGACGGCATGGAGGGACGCCTTACGCCCAGAGGCGCGCGGGAGCATGAAATGCTTGCCCGGAGGATGTATAGCCGCTATCCGCAGGTGTTCCGCCATGGGGAAGTGCATGCCCTCTCATCGGATGTGCCGCGCTGTCTTGTGAGCATGGCGGCCTTCACCTCCTCGCTCAGGGCCTGCAAGAAGGACCTGGTCATGACCTGGGATAGCGGAGTCAAGTTCCAACGCTTTATCGCCAGCGGCAGCGGCAGTGCCATCAAGCAGAAAGCCCTGGATATTATCCACGGGCCTTTGACGGACATTCCGATAGATACGATGGCTGTTTTCGCCCGATTCTTCAGGGACCCGGTCCGGGGAAAAGAACTGGCTGGGGTCAAGCCCAAGAGTTTCATCTCCGCCATCTTCACCCTTGCCCAGTTTGCAGAGGCCTATGATATCGATGAGAACCGTTTCAGCTTCCTGCCCTGGGAGGCCGTTGAAACCGCTTATGCCCGCCATGCCCTCAATTTCTACCTTGGGCACTGCAATTCCGCGCCTTTTGGCGACGAGCGCATGCCGCGGGCCAGGCCGCTTGTCATGGAAGTCGTCCGCAAGGCGGACGAAGCCATCGCCGGGGCTCCCGTGGCCGCCGACCTCATTTTCGGGCACGACCTGCCCTTCCTTGCCCTGTGTGCTTATTTCGGCCTGGAGGGCTACGGCTATCCCCGGTTGACCGCGGAGGAGGCTTACCGCAACTGGAACGGCGTCAGGCACTGCCCCTTCGCCACAAACCTCCAGATCGTGTTCTACAGGAACCGTAAAGGGCTGGTCCTGGTGAAGTTCCTTGCCAACGAAGAGGAAACCATGATTCCGGAACTCAAGGCATACTCGGGGCCTTACTACCGGTGGGATGACGTGAAAGGATATGTCAATGATAAATGATATGAAGAAGTATTTTCTAGCAACAGTCGCCGCCATCCAGGTCCTGTTTGGATGCGGCCGGAAGAGTGAACTGGTGAATCCGGACGGATTCGTCCTGGAGCATCCTGCCATTGACGTGGCGGATCCCGTCGCGACCGCAGCCTGGTGGTGCGAGAACCTCGGATTCACGATAACCCGCCAGAAAGACGATGAAACGCATACGACATTCCTTGTGGATGCGTCCGGACGCATTGCCATAGAAATGTACCGTGCAAAGACACAACCCGCTGCCCCGGACTATGCCTCCATGGATCCCCTGACCTTGCACTTCGGCTTCACCTCCAAGGATGTGGATGCGGACATAGAGCGCCTCACCAAGGCAGGCGCCACCCTTGTCGTCCATGAGAAAGCACCCGGATTCGACGGCGCCATGATGCGGGACCCCTCCGGCATCGCCATCCAGTTTGTAAAGCGTGAGAAGAGCGTACTGCTCCGGTAATATGAAAAGGATCATCACATCTTGTCTGGCCCTGCTGTGCGCAGGCGTCTGCCTGTGGGCACAGATCGTCGTATCAAAGGATGCGGCCGTCGGCCCCATCAAGCGGATGAACGCCGTGAACAACGGCCCCAGGATCAATAATGCGGAACAGGTGTACACCGGCACAACCGGGTATTTCCGGGCGGCTAACGTGGGCTATTCCCGTAACCATGACGCCGCCGGCTACGGTGCTTACGGTGAGCACGTCGTGGACATTTCCATCATTTTCCCGGATTTCTCCAAGGATCCCGACAAGCCGGAGTCTTACGACTTCACGCTGACGGACCGGTATGTCAAGAGCATCCAGGACGCCGGCGTCGAAGTGTTCTACCGCCTGGGCCAGAGCATCGAGAACCAGCCGCTCAAAAAGTACAACATCTATCCCCCCAAGGACAACAGGAAGTGGGCGCGGATATGCGAGCATATTATCCGCCATTACAACGAGGGCTGGGCGGACGGCTTCCGCTACAACATAAAATACTGGGAGATATGGAACGAACCCAACCTTGAGTGGGATGACGACAAGTGGAAGGAGAACCCCCGCTGCTGGGCCGGCTCTCCGGAGCAGTTCTATGACTTTTTCGAGGTGGCCGTGAAGCATCTCAAGGGCTGCTTCCCGGACCTTCGGATCGGCGGCCCCGCCATGTCCGGCAAGGATCCCGGCGTCAGGGAAATTCCCGTCTGGTATGAAAGGCTTCTTTCAGAGATGCGGCGCAGGAATGTCCCGCTGGACTTCTTCGCCTGGCATATTTACGAGTATGACCCCACGGTCTATGTGGACTATTCCTGTCAGGTCCGCGCCCTTTTGGACAAGTATGGCTACGACAAGACCGAGTCCTTCCTGAACGAATGGAACTACATCAAGAGCTGGACGGACGACTATCCCTATTCCTCCCGCATGATGTCCAGCCCCAAGGCCGGCGCCTTTGTCTGCGCCTCCATGCAGGAAGGCCAGAACTGTCCCACGGATATGATGATGTATTATGTCTGGACTCCCGGAACCCGTTTCAACGGCCTTTTCGATGCCGCCAGCGATACCCCCATCTGGAGCTATTGGGCCCTGTATGCCTGGGGAAAACTAAAGACCCTTGGCACGCAGGTCAAGGCGGAATGCGAGATCCCTGACGTACGCGTCACCGCTGCCCGCGATGCCGAAGGCCGGCTTGGAATCCTGGTAAGCCGGTATGTCCTGGACGACAACATCACTTCGGCCAGGGACGTTACGGTGCGTCTGGACGGCGGCAGGTTTGATGACACGGTCCGCTGCCATATCACGGACGCGTTCAGCATGTATACCGAGTACCCGGTGGCCCTGCAGCCGGACGGAACACTTTCCCTTTCCCTGCAGCCGCATTCCTTCGTCTTCATTGAGTTGTAAAGGCCTGCTGTCATTTTGAAGGGAACACCCCGTTGACCGTTTTGTGCGATTCGGGAATAATTGCTAACTTACAGAGCTGATTCAAGAAAGCCCGGCTTATGAAACGATTGATCTACCTCTTGATGCGCACCCCTCTGAATTCGGCTACTACTACGCGTCTACGCTTACGACCAGTCCTGAATACGCGGATGACATCAAAGTCGGTCCCGAAGAAGTCTTCGGCAGTTTTGGCGCCCGTTGTTTCGGGAAATCCATCCGCCCCGTCTGGGAAGAGTAGACCGTCGAACCGGACATCCCGATGAAAAAGATGCCAATGATCCACTGGGCCGTACCGGGGCTGATGGTGGCGCTGGCATGCTTGTGCACAGGTTGCCGCGGGTCGCGGGGCGGGGCTGCCGGTTTACCGGCCGCAGTGGAAATATCTGATGATCAGTCAATCCCCCTGTTCGCGCGCGTTCTTGAGGCGGCCTATCCGGACTTTGTCTGCGGGTATGCGGACGGCGCGCTCCTCTTCACGGACGGGGAGCGTATGCCGTGCGACGACGGGAAGGAGAAGGATTTCCGGCAGCGCCTGGATGATACGGATATCGAGGACATGTTCCGGGATGTCTATCCCCTCGGGGTGCCGGAGGAGCCGGCATTCCTTTCGGATCCGGGCCGGTACCGCAGCGAGGCATTCATGATGAAAATGTACGGCCATCTGCCGGAGGAGATGTGGCGCCATCTCGTCCGGGTCGACTGGTTCGGCCAGGAGCTCCTGTTCACCTCGGTCAACGGGGCGGCAGACAGCCTCCGGGCCGTAGCGGCGGAGCTGCAGGCGCTGCCGCGCCGGTATGCCCGCTATTTCAAGGATTCCTCGAGTTTCTTCTGGCGCGAGGTCCGGGGGGCCAGGCGCCGGAGCGCCCACGGCTACGGCATCGCCATCGACATTTGCACGGCGTATGCCGACTATTGGCGGAATAACAACCCCGGCGCCGGCGAAACGGATGCGGTCGCCTATCGGAACCGCATTCCCTCCCGTATCGTGGAAGTGTTTGAGAAACATGGATTTGTCTCCGGAACAAAATGGTATCACTACGACACGATGCACTTTGAATTCCGGCCGGACCTTCTCCTGTATGCCCGCGTGTATCCCGGAGCCGCCGCCCCCGGCGGTGTTTCCGGAAATAAACATTAACTTTGCAGAAGAACCATCAACCGCCCCATCATGAATCGCATCCTTTTAACCCTGATCATCGCAGCCGCATGCGTGTCCTGCTCGGTGATGTGCAAGCGTTCTTCCGGCCTCAAGAACACCTGCTGGAGCCAGGAATACCAGGAGTTCCTGGCCGATGTCGGCAACATCACCATCACCACGACGCTGGAATTCACTTCGGCGACGGAATATGAACTGACGACGACGTTCGACACGCCGCCCCATCCGACCATGTACATGAGCACGGACGGAAGCGTCGATACGATTCCCGGATCCACTTCCAGCTATACGAGCAAGGGGACTTACGTGGCGAAAAAGGACGAAGTCATCCTGACCGACAAGGACGGCGCCACCCATACGCTGCGCCGCGAGGCCGGCATGCTCCTGTCCGACCCTGACGGCCTGTCCTACCGGGCGCTGGCGCTCTCCCGCGTTGAAAAAAAGTAACGTGCGCAGCACGCCGCTCCTCTTCCTGTTTGTTTCCCTGCTTGTCGCCGCCTGCGGACAGCGCGGGCGGGGGACCGGTGCGGAGCGGGCGTTGATGGCACCGGGAGCGGCGCAGGCTTCTTCCGGCACGGATTCTGCGCCGCGCGCCCCCGACACGGTCTTCGTCGCATCGGCGGTCCCTCCGGAGATCGAGGCGCGGATGCGGGGCGTCAGCTATCCGGAGGGGGCGGAAATCCCCTTGTCGGAACTGCGGTACCTCCGCTTGTCATACCGGGATTTCGACGGGGCGGTGCAACAGGGGGAAATGATTTGCAATCAAGCGATTGCCGCAGACCTGGTGGCCATCTTCCGCCAGCTTTACCTTGCCGCCTACCCCATCCGGAGCATCCGGCTCATCGACGATTTCGGCGGTTCGGACGATGCCTCGATGGAGGCGGACAACACCTCCTGTTTCAATTACCGGAAGGCCGTCGGCCTCCGCCGGCTCTCCCGCCATGCCCTGGGAATGGCCGTGGATATCAACCCGTTGGAGAATCCCTATGTCCGGGGCGGCAACGTCCGTCCGGCTTCCGGGAAGCCCTACGCCGACCGTACCCGGTCCTTCCCTCACAAAATCGACCGCACAGACCTCTGTTACAAGTTGTTCCGCGATCACGGCTTCGCCTGGGGCGGCGCCTGGCGCTCCGTCAAAGACTACCAGCACTTCGAAAAATAGCCTCCCGCTTCCGCAGGCGTGACTGCCCTCGCCCTTGCGCCATTGTGTCTGCGACTGTCCCCGCTTCTCCGTTTCTGCGGTCATGGCCGCCATCGCCCCTCCGCCCCCGCGGCCGCGACAGCCCCCGCCCTTGCGCCCTTGCGGCCGCGACTGTCCCCATTCTTCCAAATTTTCGCGGCAACTGTCGTTAGGGGTGCTGCACGTGACACCCCTAACGACAAAAATGCCCCTTTTCGCGTTTAGGGGTGCTTTGCGTGACACCCCTAACGACACCTCCCCGGCCGGCGACACCCTGTGTAACTTATTGGCTGACGTCCCTTGACGCCGGCCATTTCCGGTAGGGTCGGGAAGCCGCGGCCGGCATACGAAGTTGTTTTGCCCGCGGCAAGCAAAGAAGCCCTTGCCACGGGCATACAAGGCAGTTTTTGCCCGCGGCGCTTAGGTTTGCTGTTGCGGCGAGTGGAGAAAGGCTGGACCGGAAGACGCGTGTGCGGGGATGCGCTCAGCCGAGGTTGGCGAAGATGATCCAATCGGGACCATGGAAGGTCAGGTAGCCGGTCAGGATGCTGATCGCGACGGCCAGGATGAGCCAGAGGGGCCACCGGTCGCGGATGAAGCGGCTTTGGCGGAAACGTCCGGCCAGGTGGACGGCGCCGACCATGGCGGCGATGTAGATGACGATGTCGAGCAGCATCAATTCGTGGCGGACGAAGACCCAGTAGGCAAAGAAAGCGGCCACGATGAGCGGCATGACGGCCAGCCCGCCCAGGATGGGCGCGCCGAATTCCCGGATGTCGCGCCGGGTCACGACGAGGTACAGGGAGAGCAGCAGCATCGGATAGAACACCATCTTCATGTGTGCCATCACGCTCTCCTTCACCGGGAAGATGTACCCCAGGAAGCGGTTGAAGAAGGGAACATGGTGCACAAAGTGCATGCTGGTGCCGAGAATGGTCAGCAGGACGATGGCGGTGATGGTTTCTTTTCTGGACATGGCCGGCTGCATTGCAACTGCAAAGAAATGTTTTTTCTTTTGCAACCCGGTTGCAAAAACCGCTATCCGGGCGGCAACGTGCGGATACAGCGTGGCGGATAAGCGCTTTGTTATCAGCTGTTTACAAAACAGAGCCCCCTGAAAAGGGGTGGGGCGCTCATGCTTTATCATTTGATTTGCAGGTGTTTACCTGCCACGGCTACCGGTAGACGGAGCGCGACAGACACCGCGCGGTAAGGAAGACGGGGGGTAGACGAAGGCCGTGGTGGGCAGATGGAGGCCGTGGTAGGTAGATGGAGGCGGTGGAGGGTAGACGAAGGCAGTGGTAGGCAGATGGAGGGTGGTGTTAGGTAGATAGATGCGGTGGAGGGCGGTGGTAGGCAGATGTAGGCAGATGGAGGGCGGCGGCTCCATGGCGGGGAACGGCGGTCGCGGTCGGGGGAAGGGGTTCGTCCGGCTAACTCGCGCGGGGCGACGAGGCACCCCGCGCTCAAACACACGCCGGCCGTCCTGGCGGAACACCCCTTCCCCCGGCTCCTCTGTAACCGTTCCCCTTAATATCCGCCGCCACCCTCCATCTGCCTACATCTGCTAGTCGCATGGGGACGCCGCACCAGCATCGCCGGTCTGTCGCTGCTGCCGTTATCGGCCGCGCATCCTTCCACTACCGATCGCGCATGCAACCGGCTACCGCACCAGCATCGCCGGTCCGTCGCTGGTGCCACTTCCGGCCGCGTATGCTTCCGCCAACTGCCAACCGCCAACTGCCAACCGCCAACCGGCTAGCGGCCGCCACCGCCGCGGCCGCCGCCGCTGTAGCCACCGCCGCCGCCACGGGAGGTGGAACCGCCGTAGCCGCGGGAACTGCTTGACCCTGAACTGGATCCGGACGAGTAGGAGAAGTCCGGCGAGCCGCGGTAGATGGCTTTTTGGATGATGCCGGAAAGGACCCGGGAGCTGTTCACCACCGAGCCGATGTCCTGGACCTCATAGGGGAAGGTCTCCTTGAAGAGGGCCGGGTCGATGTCCTTGAGTTGCTTGATGACCCTGTCGGTGATCCCGAAAAGGGCGCCATAGACCATGTATTCCTTCCAGAGTCCCGCCTCAAAGGCCTCCCGCTGGTCCAGCAGGGTGAAATCCGACAGGAAGTTCTTGAGGCCGAAGAGGTGGGAGGCCTCCGTCATGCCGGAAGGGGTGAGGGCGGATTTTTTGGCATCGTACCAGCCTGTGGTCCGGAGGCTGGTGTCTGCGTCGTTCATCGTCCGGGTGTACCAGTCATAGACCGAGCTGGCGTTTGCTATGGCCCATTGGGAGAACTCCTTGTCCTGCAGGAGTTTGTCTGCGCCGGCGGAGGCTTTCAGCATGTAATACATCTCGCGGGCGGCGTTGTCCAGACCGTCCAGCGGCTTGTTCGAGAAAGAGAGGACGGGGTCCCCTTCGATTTCCCGGCTCACCTGGAGGTAGCCCTTGTGGATCAGCCGGAGGATGACGGCGAGGGGCATCCCGCCGCCGGGCGGTTCATTCCCGGAGCGGGAGAGGATGAAATTCGCCATGCCGAGGTCCCCCTTCAGCGGAATATCCCGCCACCAGTCCACCTTCTTGGGCCGGAACCCGAGTTTCAGGCCGCTCCTGCCGCCGTCCCGGAAGATGCGGAAGAACGGCCGGAGAAAGGCGAAATACATGAACACCAGCGTGAAAAAGTAGGCGATCCCTTTCGCGACGGGGTCCTGCTCTTTTTCATCCCCGAAGTCCGCGCCCTCCATCGCCTTGTCCAGAACCTCCTGGAAATCACGCTCCTGGACGCTCGGGGAGGTGAAAAACCCCTTGTTGAAGCGCAGCAGGATGATGGCGGAATCCTCCGTATCGAAGGCATGGGCGGATTCGAAGACGACGCTTCCGTCCTCCTCGAAGGCGGAAGTCCCATCGAATCCGAAGCCCCAGATCCGCGTGTTGGCCGTGTCCAGGCGCTCTTCGTAGACAGCCACCTTGATGCGCACGTGCTCCGGTGGCGCGGCGAGCCCCGGCGAGACCACCTGCAGATGGAGCATGTCGCAGTCGTTCAGGGACTTGACGGCGCGCGTCATGACATAGAGGGTATGGAATACGCGGTCGCCATATTCCCCTACTCCCCAGCAGAGTTCCACCCCGTCGTCCTTGTGGACGATGCCGTAGCGCCCGGCCTTCTCCTCCCGCGTCCGGTCCACATTCCATTCCCCGTCGTCCTGCATCTCCCCTTTCTCGTCATAGACCTTGAAGTCGGTGATCCGGATGTCACCGAGGTTCTTCCGGACGAGGTACCACTCGGTGATGCGGTCGCCCGTATCCACGTCCCAGCGCTCATGGATGACGGCATTGCCGTTGTGCGCGAGCGTCAGTTCGATGTCGATGTCCCGCACCTTCTGGTCGCGGGCCTGGAGGGAAACGGCGGCGAGCAGGACCGCCAGGAGGGTCGTCAGCTTTTTCATGGGAGAGGGCTATCGGACCCAAAGATACAAAACTTCCCCGAAAAAAGGGAAAAGCGTTGCCGATGTTCGCGCGAATCGCTACCTTTGTGCAGGGACGACTCCGGAAGGTCCGGATCCGCCCCTGCAAAGACCACTGAAACGTATGAGCCAAGTTCATGTAATCGACCATCCGATGATCCAGCACAAGCTGACGATCATGCGGGACAAGCGCACCGGATCCAAGGATTTCCGGGAGCTGCTGAAGGAAATCTCCCTCCTGATGGGATATGAAGTCACCCGCGACATTCCCCTGGAGGATGTCGAAATCGAGACGCCCCTCTGCAAGATGATGGCGAAGGAGGTCTCCGGCCGCAAGCTCGCGATCGTTCCGATCCTCCGCGCCGGCATGGGCATGGTGGAGGGCCTGCAGACCCTGGTCCCCGTCGCCAAGGTCGGCCACATCGGCCTCTACCGCAATGAGGAGACCCACAATCCCGTGGTCTATTACTGCAAGCTCCCGGAGGACATCCAGGACCGCATGGTCATCGTGACCGACCCGATGCTCGCCACCGGCGGCAGCGCCTGCGACGCCATCACGATGCTCAAGGAGCGGGGCTGCACCAACATCCGCCTGATGTGCCTGGTGGCGGTTCCGGAAGGGATCAAGCGGGTCCAGGACGCCCATCCGGACGTGGACATCTACGTCGCGGCGGTGGACGACCACCTCAACGAAAACGCCTACATCGTCCCGGGTCTGGGCGATGCAGGCGACCGCATTTTCGGCACGAAGTAGCGCCTATTTCACTTCGATGATGTCGCCGTGGTCGCGGACCACGGCTTCTTTCCATATGTCCGTATAGCCGGGCCACTCGACCTTGGCGGGGATGCCGGTGGAGTGCTCGGAGTGCTTGAAGTTG
This sequence comes from Bacteroidales bacterium, assembly GCA_016287075.1. Lineage (GTDB taxonomy): Bacteria > Bacteroidota > Bacteroidia > Bacteroidales > UBA932 > Cryptobacteroides. The sequence goes on from JAEEVC010000035.1 coordinate 12,389, forward strand.
CCCTCCTCGTCCTGCGGCTTCACATTGCCGTCGATGTACTTGACCAGGAGCATCTCCTCGAGTTTCGTCCATTCGGCGAACTGGTCCTGGGCGGTCTTGACGGAGTATTTCGTCAGGTATTTCCGCACCGGGGCGAAGGGGTCGCCGGAGACCATCACGTCGCGGCCCTTGACATTCAGTTTCTTCTGCATGCGCTCGACGATCCGGTTGTACATCATCACGGCCGTGCTGTCGGCGGTCCGGGTGCCGAAGACCATCTGGTGGGACTCGAAGGCGTCGGCCTTCTCCCGCACGGTCGGGGCCATGATATTGTACATCCGGTAGCAGGCGTTCGCGATGCGGTTGTTCATCCAGAAGGACGAGGTGGCCGAGTAGTGGAGCAGGTCGCCGTTGCCGACGCGGAAGCAGTCGGGAACATCTTCCGAGCAGCTGTAAATAGGTGTCAGATAGGAGGTTGCCGCATCGTCGGTGCCGAACCACAGGATGCCGCCGATCTCGTCGGGGTAGTAGCTGCGGGCCTGGGCGACGAACCAGAAGCCGGTCTGCTGCGTGGCGATGGCGCGCTCGTTGACATAGGTCTTCCCGTCCACGGTGAATTCCATCGGGCGCCAGCGGTACGGCAGGGCGTTGCCGCCCGCGCCGATGTCCTGGGTCATGTCCATCAGGGTCCCCTCATAGTGGTCGCGCATCACGTCCGCGACGGCCTTGGCGGTCACTTTCTTCTTCGGGTAGATGAACAGCGGCATCGAACCTTCGAGGTCATAGCCCATCACATAGTCCAGGTAGCTGGAGGCGTCGTCGGTGTGGACGATGCCTTTATCATCCCGGTAGGTGAACCAGCCGTCGGAAAGGATGTTGAAGGCGCTCCAGGCGCGGGCGTCGCAGCCGCGCACCGTGCCGAAATCGAGGGGGCAATAGGCCTTGCAGAAGCTGAAATCCTCATCCTCCCCCTCGAAATAGCCCTGCCGCCGGGCGAAGGAGATGACATCCTTGGCGTAGAGGCAGTTGTCGGGGTCGTTCAGGGGGAAACGGCCGATGCGGGCCTGGTTGGCGTGGGCGCAGATGGCCCCGTCCGGGACGCGCATCGCCACCCAGACGATGCCCTTCCGGGTATTGACCCCGTTGCGGATGTACATGCCCTTGCCGACGAGGTCCATGATCCAGGCCTCGTTCTTGTCGGCAATCGAGAAGGTCTCGCCCTCGGAGGCATAGCCGTACTTGTTGGCGAGATCGACGATGATGTCGATGGCTTCGCGGGCCGTCCGGGCGCGTTGCAGGGTGATGTAGATCAGGGAGCCGTAGTCGATGCCGCCCCGCTTGTCCTCCAGTTCCGGCCGCCCGCCCCAGGTGGTCTCGCCGATGATGACCTGGTGCTCGTTCATGTTGCCGATGGTCTTGAACGTGTGGCCCACCTGCGGGATCTCGCCGAGGTAGCGGTTGGTGTCCCAGTCGTATATCTTGAGCTTGCTGCCGGCTTTCCAGTCCGCGGCGGGATGGAAATAGAGCTCCCCGAAGAGGTAGTGGGAGTCGGCCGCATAGGAGACCATCACGGACCCGTCCGCGCTGGCGCCCTTGGAAATGATGACGTTCGTGCAGGCGAGGCTGTCGGCGGCGCCGAAGCAGGCGAGCGCGGCGGCGCAGGCGGCGGTGACGGTTCTTTTCAATCGTTTGTACATTGTCGGGAATTTGCTTAATTTTGTCCTGTCGCACGGTTTTTGCCGTGCCCCAGACTGCAAATTTAATGAATTTTTGCCTGTATGAAACAAATATTCGCGCTCTTCGCCCTTTTGTCCTTTTTCTCCGCGGCGGAGCTCCGGGCCCAGGCGCCCCAGTCCCCGGAGGAGCAGGAAAAACAGCTGATGGAATTCATCGACAAGGAGGTCGAGCGCCTGTCCTCGACGCTCAAGCTCGAATACTGGCAGCAGTTCTATGTGGATTCCACCCTGGTCCATGATTACCACGCGCTCCAGGAGGAGATGCAGACGCTCCAGAACGCCAAGGTCTCCAATTCCGACCTCTACATCGCCGTCCAGGACAAGTGGCAGGAACGGATTTACAATTCCTACCATCGCTTTTTCAACGACGAACAGTGGAAGAAGTATCTCAAGAGCGGCGCGGCGCGGGAGCAGAAAGCCCGCGACAAGCGGCGCGAGAAGGCCGCCAAAGCCGGAAAGGAATAAGCACCACCCACCTATATGAAACGCTTCATGCCCCTGCTGCTCCTGTGCAGCGTGTGCGCCTGTTCGACACCGGCGTACGAAGCGCTTGACCGTCAAGCGCGGAAAGAGTATCTCCAGCCGGTCCGTCCCGGCACGGAAGGCCGCAACCCCTTCTGGAACGGCTTTGCCAAGAAATTCATCTACGCCCCGGCGTTCGGCTTCCCGGAAGCGGACGGCGCGGCGCAGTATCTGTTCACCCTGACGCAGGAGGGCGCGGACCCCGTCACGTTCAAGGCCGATGCCCCGACGGCGGACCTGTCTCCGGTCTGGGACCGGCTGCCCTGCGGCAACACGACCCTGACCGTCGATGCCCTGGATGCCGGAGGCGCGGTCCTGGCCCGGGTGGGCGAGCGGTCGTTCCTGCGTGATTTCCCTTACGAGGGGCCTTATCCGGGCCCGGCCCGCGACTACCGCGAGGCGGCCATCCGGGCGCTGCTGTATGTCCACACGATGCCGGAGATCCAGCATTGGGCGGAAAGCACGGTCCCGGACATGGGCTATTCCCACAATACCTACCCCTGCAAGATCATCGGCGCGACCATCCGGAACGAGTGCCTGGTGGCCTCGATGCTGCCGGAGCGCCGGGAAAACGCCCTGGCGATCGCGCGGAACGCCGCGCAGTTCCTCCTGGACCAGAGCCGCCCGGAAGATGCGCCGCTGGCCTTTTTCCCGCCGACCTATTACCTGGACCGGGAGGCCTCCAAGCGCGATTGGAACCAGGGAAAGACGATGACTCTGGAGGCCGCCAGCGCCGGGCAGGCGTTCCTCGACCTGTATGACGTGACGGAGGAGCCCGCCTGGCTCGAACGGGCCGTCGGCATCGGACGGACGTATGTCCGCCTCCAGCGCCCCGACGGCTCCCTGCCGATCAAGGTCGATTTCGTCACCGGAGAGCCCGTGAACGATGTTTCCGCCATGCTTCACCCGCTGCTGCGCTACTTCCTGCGGCTCGAGGGATACGGCTTCCCGGAGTTCGCCGCGGCCCGCGAGCTGGGCGAGCGGTGGATGGACGAGGTCGCGGTCGAGACCTTCGACATGACGGGCCAGTTCGAAGATGTGAACGTCAAGGGCCTGGAGCCCTATCAGAACCTGACGAACTGCACGGCCGCCCCGTATGCCTCCTATCTGCTCTCGAAGCCCGCTCCTTCGCGCCGGGACCTCGCGAACGCGGACGACCTCATCCGCCTGAGCGAGGACCAGTTCGTCCACTGGGCCTATCCGGAGAAGACGGCGGACGGAATCTACAAGCGTTACGCGCCCTGTGTCCATGAGCAGTACAAATATGAAATGCCGGTGGACAACAGCGCCTGCAACGTCTCCAACGCCTGGCTGGACCAATATGCCGCGACGGGCGACCTGCTCCCGCTGGCCAAGGCCAAGGCGATGGTGGACCAGGTGACCCGGATGCAGAATCCCGTGAACGGCAAGATTCCGACGACCTGGGAATGGCGGGAGGCCGGAAAGGACCGCAAGCGCACGTTCTGGGTCAACTGTTCCCTGGCCTCGATCCAGCTGCTGCTCCGGGCCGACGGCATGGGGAAGGATTTCGATAAGTTGAAATAAATCCGTATCTTTGCCGGGTTAAACGCGAAATGGATATGAAAGAAGCCATCGAAAGGATCATCGCCGAACTGAACGGGCTCAAGTGCGCCTCCCAGAAGGAGGTCGAGGAAGCCCGAATCCGCTTTCTCGGCAAGAAGGGCGAAGTGACGGCCCTCTTCGAGGAGTTCCGGGCCATCGCGCCGGAGATGAAGCGCGAATTCGGCCAGAAGCTCAACGAACTCAAGAAAGCCGCCACCGCCAAGATCGAGGAACTCAAGAACGCCGCCGAGGAAAAGGCCGTTGAAAACGCGCCCCGGCAGGATCTTTCGATGCCGGGCGACGCCCTCCCGCTCGGTTCCCGCCACCCGGTCTCCATTGTCCGGCAGGAAATCGTCGACATCTTCCGCAAGTTCGGTTACGATGTCGCCGAGGGCCCGGAAATCGAGGACGACTGGCATGTGTTCGAGGCGCTCAATTTCCCGCCGAACCACCCGGCCCGCGAGATGCAGGACACGTTCTTCGTGTCCAACGGCCACCTCAATCCGCTGCTGCTCCGCACCCATACCTCCTCCGTGCAGGTGCGCACGATGGAGACCCACCCTCTGCCGATCCGCGTGATCTGTCCGGGCCGCGTCTTCCGCAACGAGGCGATTTCCGCCCGCGCCCACTGCATCTTCCACCAGGTCGAGGGCCTCTATATCGACAAGAATGTCAGCTTCGCCGACCTCAAGCAGGCGATCCTCCTGTTCGCCCGCGAGATGTTCGGTCCGGATACCCAGATCCGCATGCGCCCGTCCTTCTTCCCCTTCACGGAGCCGTCCGCCGAGGTGGATGTCAGCTGCAACATCTGCAAGGGCAAGGGCTGCAACATCTGCAAGGGAACCGGCTGGCTGGAGATCATGGGCTGCGGCATGGTGGACCCGAACGTCCTGAAAGCCAGCGGCATCGACCCCGAAGTCTATAGCGGCTTCGCCTTCGGCATGGGTGTCGAGCGCATCGCGATGCTCAAGTGGCAGGTCAACGACCTCCGCCACTATTTCGAGAACGACCTCCGCTTCCTCTCCGAATTCGCCACGGCGACGGAGGTGTAGGCAGTTGACCGGCCGGCGCCATGAAGACCAGGTCTTGCGGAAATCCCTACCGGGAGGTTGTGAACATTGCGGACCTTCCCGCTCCGGACGAGACGGGATATGTGGCCCGCTATGTCTTCCAATACATTGATTTCAACCAGGTTCCGCAGTATGTAGCGGCGGGTCACCGCTTCTCGGACTGCTGCTTCCTCGGCTGTGAGATTCCCGCGGCCATGGAAGGGTCTATCGGCCGGACCTGCCTCATCTTCCCCCGGATGGGGCGGGCGTACAACGTCTTCCGCAGCCGGCTTTACACCGGCGAGACCCTCTATGCCGGCTATGATCCCGAGCATGAGGATTCCTTCTCAACCTGCTTTGATTCAACCGTTTACCAGGATTATATCGCCCGGGGGAAGCACTGTGACGACATCCGGGAGACCCTCGGCCGCGCCCTGCATGACCACGGGATCAGCGACGCGATGGAAGACTTCCTCCGCCGTTTCGATCCGCGCCAGGTCATCGCCGTGATGGGCGGCCATGCGCTGCTCCGGACGGACGCCGCCTTCCGACAGGTCGCGGAAATCGCCCGGACGCTGACCGAGCGGGGCAAGCTGCTCGCATCGGGCGGCGGCCCCGGGGCCATGGAGGCGACGCATTTCGGCGCCTGGATGGCGGGCCGGAGCGAGGCGGAGTTCGACGACGCGCTCGCCATGCTCGCGGAGGCCCCGTCCTTCCGGGACCCGGGCTGGCTCCGCACCGCCTTCGCCGTGCGTACGAAGTATCCGCAGGTGAAATACCGCAGTCTCGGCGTCCCGACCTGGTTCTACGGCCATGAACCCGCCACGCCCTTCGCCACACACATCGCCAAGTTCTTCGTCAACAGCGTGCGCGAGGACACCCTCCTGACCATCGCCCGCGGCGGCATCATCTTCTCCCCCGGTTCGGCCGGCACCATCCAGGAAATCTTCCAGGAAGCCGCGCAGAACCATTATGCCGATCCCGGCGAGTCCAGCCCGATGGTTTTCCTCGGGAAAGAATTCTATACCAAGGAGGTACCCGTCTATCCCCTGCTGGAAGAACTCCAGCGGCGCGGCCGCTACCGCCAACTCATCCTCTCCATCACGGACGATCCGGAGGAGGCTATCAGCACGCTCCTCGCCTTTTGAGGGCGTCTTGGGCGCTAAAGGGCCCCTCCTCTCCGTTCCGACGGTTATAAGATGCCTGCCATTGCCACGAAGCCTGCGGGCGCCGGCAAGGAGTTCGATGCGTTCTTTGACCCCCCGCTACTTGTCGCGGACGGGGCGGTAGAGTTGCTTTTGCGCGCGGGGGAAGGCGATGATGGAGTGGATTGCCTTGTTATCTATGAGGGCGCCGGAGTAGCCGATCTGGCAGGACAGGTTTCTGCTTTTGTCGGGGGCCAGGGTGTTGGTCGCAAAATAATTGGAGCCGCCTGTGATCAGGATGGTCTGGGGAGAGGAGATCGCCCCCGGGCTCTGGTAGTGGATCGGGAAATACAGCCGGTTGCCGTTGATCTTGCTGGTGGCCGACATCCCACAGCATTTGGTGCTGTTGTCATTCTCGAATTTCCAGTCGCAGTTCGACGCCAGCCATTCGAAGTCGGCGGGTGTGGGAACACGCCAGCCGTCGCCGAGCAGGAGGGCTGCCGGGTCGTCCTCTTCCTGCAGGACGGTCAGCTTGTCCGCGTCGTTATAGGCGGAGTAGCCCACCTCCCCCTTGATGGAAAAGCGGTAATCCGAATCCTTGTCCATTTCTTTCCATTCCCCCCAGCGGAGGGCATATCCGTATTGTACGGACTCGGTGGTGCCGAGGTTGAATTCGGCCCAGAGGATGTCCCCGCCCATGTCGACCCCGGCCGGGCGAAATGCTTCGGGGAGTTTCGGAACGTTGCGCCCCGGCTGCCGGTTTTTGTTGCAGGAGGGCAGAAGCAGGATGGCGACAAGGAGGAGCGCCAGGGATACAGCCTTTTTCATCATCGTATGTTTATATCGGCGTAATTCGGATAATGGTCGGTCAACTCGACGGTGAAGTATGCGTAAATACGCTGGAAGACAAGGATTTCCGTCGTGCTCTTGCCGCGGATTTCCCCGTTTCCGTTGTAGAGGAGGAACTGGTCGATGCAGCCCATGCCGGCCTCGTTGGTCTTGTTTTCCTTGCGGGAGAAGGCCTTGGCGTTGCACTCATGATGGCCGCAGCGCGGGTCGCCGCTGATGCGGGCCAGGCGCAGGAGCGGCTGGTAGCCGGCCGCGAGCAGCTGGCGCATGGCCTTGGAGTCGAGCTTGCAGTTCATGTCGCCCATCATGAAGACGGGGCAGCCGCGGGTGAAGACGGCGTCGTCCGCCTCGGTCATCATCTTGCGGACCTGGGCGACCCGGGCCTCGTCGCTGCCGGCCTGCATCTTTTCGCTCTTCCACCAGAGATGGGTGTTGATGACGAAGAATTCCTTGCCGTTCTCATTGAGGGTGAACAGGGCGGAGTTGTAGGACTTGGAGCCCTTGTTGCTCCAGTCCGCGGGCTCATATTTGTGGTATTTGGTCTCCTTGAGGGTCACGGCCGCGGGGTTGTAAAAGATCGGCGTATGGTTCCACACCTCACCGGGGATATAGGCCATCTTGTACCCGCGCGCCTCCATCTCAGGACGGAAATACGGGTCCATGTGGGGGCCGTATTCCTGAAGCGTCACGATGTCCGGCATGAAGGCCCAGACGATCTCCAGCAGGCCCCGGGCACGGACATTGTCCGAGCAATCGGCCCCGAGGGCCTCCCATTCGGGGGTATTGACATCCTTGCCGTAATCCCAGATGTTGTCGTCGAGGATGCGGAGATTGGTGCCTTCCTCCCGCTTGAAGATGCATTCGCCGTAGATGTTGCCCTGCTCGGGTTTTTTCGGGACGCCTGCGCCGAGCCGCTCGACGGCGCGCATCAGCGCCCAGCAGCCGCCGCCGGCGACGACGACCTTGCCGCCCTTGACGCCAAGGAACCAGTCGAAGGTATCGGGCTTGCCGGCATAGAAGGCGGCGGATTCGGGCCGGTTGGTCCGTCCGATGAGGATTTCCTTTTTCACGGCCGGCGTTTCGTCGGTGACGACGGGAATCTGCACGCCCGTCTGAAGGGCGACCTCGGCGGCGACGGCGGCGGCGATTTCCGCGCCTTCCTCCGCCTCCGCGGCGGCCGGATAGACGATGACATACTTGGAGAGGTCCGTCTTCGAGAAGGCGGGGACCAGACAGGCCATGGCGGCCAACGAAAGCAGGAACTTTTTCATATTCAATTGATTACAATATCAGCATAATTGGGGTAATGGTCGGTCAGTTCCACCGTGAAATAGGGTTCGATCCGCCAGAAGGTCTTGATCTCGGCCGTGCCCTGGTTATAGACGAAGAACTGGTCGATGCAGCCGAAGCCGTCGTCCGACTTGTTGCTCTGGCGGGAGAATCCGTCCGCGGAGCAGGCATGGTAGCCGTTGCGCTTGTCGCCATGGACGGTGGCGACATTGAAGACCGGCGTGCAGCCCCCGGCCACAAGGTTCTTCATGGCGTTCGAGAGCAGGGTGCAGTTCATGTCGCCGGTGATGAAGACGGGACAGCCGTAATTGTCCCTGATGCTTTTGGCCTCCTTGAGGAGCTCGGCGGCCTGGGCCTCGCGGGCGGCGTTGCTGCCGGCATAGGCGCTCTCGGACTTCCACCAGAGATGGGTGCCGATGACCCCGAATTTCTTGCCGTTCGCCTTGAGGGTGAAGACGGCGGAGGTATAGGATTTCGTGCCGCCGTTGCTGAATGTAGAGGGCGTAAAACGGTGATAAATAGCTTTTTCCAGCGTTACCGCCGTGCTGTTGTAGAAGATGGGCGTGAAGTTCCAGTCCGATCCGGACGTGGAGCAGAGGTACCCCTTCGTCTCCAGGCGGGGACGGAGGTACTTGTCCATATCCTTGGAGTATTCCTGGAAACAGACGATGTCCGGCAGGTAGGCGAAGACCAGCCCGGCGAAACCGATGCTGCGGACGGCATCCGTGCAGTTGGCGCCGACGGCCGCCCAGGCGGCGGCATTGGAGGCGCTGTTGTATTCCCAGACATTGTCGTCGAGGATGCGGAGGTTGGCGCCGCTCTCGCGCGGGAAGAGGCGCTCGCCATAGATCGACCCCTTCCGCTCGAGACCGTTCACGAGTTTCTCCCGCTTCAGAAAATCGGCGGCTTTCTCCATGGCCCAGCAGCCGCCGCCGGCGACGAGGATCTTGCCGTCCCTGACGGACAGGCAGTAGTCGAAGATGCCCGGCTTTCCGGCATAATAGGTATTGGAGGCGCTTCGGTTGGTCTTTCCGAGCAGGATTTCGTTGGCGCTTTCCGCGGCGTCGTCCGTCGTGGCGGCGAGCGTTTTCCCGGTCTTGGCTTTGACGGCCTCCCGTACAAGCGCCGCCAGGTCGGCGCCCTCTTCCGGCTCGGCGGAGGCGGCATAGATGATCTTGTACCCGGACAGGTCGACGGCCGTCTCGACAGGCTTCGGATCGGGATCCGTCGTCCCGCCGCCCTCCGGTTTCGTGCAGCATACTGCGAGGAGCAGCAGCAGTCCGGCAGGCAAGTGTTTCATTTTTCCATCCATATGTGCGAAGATACGATTTTTTTCCGTAGTTTTGTACAGCATAATTTGACATTCGGACATATGATCAGACGCGATTTCCTCAAATCCTGCGGCGCTCTCGCCGCCGGTGCGGCCATCGGAACGCCCCTGGCTTCCGCCGCAGGCCTGACGGACCCCTCTCTCCCCCTGGCCGACGGGCCGGATACCTCCCTCAACGACCTGACCCTGCCCATCCGCTCCCTGAAGCCGGAGGTCAAGCGCCAGATCACCGTGATCGTCATCGGCTGCGGCAACCGCGGAAACGTCTATTCCCGCTATGCGGAGATGTTCCCGGACGCGATGAAGGTCGTCGGCGTCTCGGACATCCTTCCCGACCGCAAGGACCGGCTGGGAAACCGGCATAACGTGGCCCAGGATATGCGCTTCGGCCATTTCCGCGAGGTGTTCGCCTGCGGGAAGAAGCTCGCCGACGCGGTGCTCATCTGCACCCCGGACGACCGGCACTATGAGCCCTGCATGACCGCCCTCTCCCTCGGCTACGACGTGCTCCTCGAGAAGCCCGTGGCCCAGACCAAGAAGGAATGCAAGGCCATCCTCGCCCAGGCCCACAAGTACAACCGCATCGTCGCCGTCTGCCATGTGCTCCGCTATTCCCCGTACTTCATCGCCATGCGCGAGATCGTCCGCAGCGGCGCCCTCGGCGATGTCGTCAGCATCCAGCACATGGAGCCGATCCAGTATGCCCACATGTCCCATTCCTATGTCCGCGGCAACTGGCGCGATTCCAAGGAGACCACGCCGATCATCCTCGCGAAGTCCTGCCACGACCTCGACATCCTCCGCTGGCTCATCGACAAGCCCTGCAAATCCATCGTGGCGGACGGCAGCCTGACCTTCTTCAAGGCGGAAAACGCCCCCGCGGGCGCACCGGCCTACTGTACGGACGGCTGCCCTGTCGGCGACACCTGCCCGTACAACGCCATCGACATCTACACGAAGCAGAAGCGCCACCTCGGCGTCTTCGACCTCGACGGCAACCGCGATCCCGAGGTCATCCTGGGACGCCTGCTCAATCCGCGCTACAAATCCTACGCGCGCTGCGTCTTCCACTGCGACAACGACCAGCCGGACCACTATGTCTCCGAAATGGTGTTCGAAGGCGGTGTCACGGCGGCCTTCTCGATGGAGGCTTTCTCCCCGTGGGGCGGCCGCAGGACGCGCATCATGGGCACGAAGGGCTTCATCGAGGGCGATTCCGCCCAGTTCACCCTCTGGGATTTCCTGACCCGCACGCCGAAAGTCTGGAACAAGAAACTCTCCGATATTGCGGAATACAAGGGTTCCGGCCACGGCGGCGGCGACCTCGCCCTCGCCCGCGACTTCGTCGAGGCGGTCTCCTGGCAGGATCCCGCCCGCCTCTCGAGCACCATCGACGTCTCCATCGAGAGTCACGTCATGGGCTTCGCCGCCGAACGCTCCCGCAAGACCGGCCGCAAGGAAAAGGTCAAATAGGCGCGCGTCAAGGCGCCGGCGCGGTCAATAGACCCGCCGGAAGATATTGATTATGGAACTGTTGGATGAGACCTTCTCCTCGCTGGAGAGGGTCTCGTCGTCGATGACGTGGAAATAGTAGGTCTTTCCCCTTTCATACTGGGGATCATCCTCGCCGAGGGAGCGGTTGTTCTCCCATTCCGCGTTGGTGAAAAGGGTGACGGCGGCCCGGTATGTCTGGTAATGCCAGGTGTCAAGGACCTCGCCGGAGCGGGTTTTCGTGTATCCGATTCCTTTCGGGGCGAATTCCATCACGGACGCGGGCTCGACGGCGGAAGTCTCGACGATCCCTGCCGTCCTGTACTGGACCTCGACAAGGGCCCAGTCCCCCAGCAGATTGATCTTGTTGCCGCGATAGTCGCGGTAGTCCCCGGGCTCCATCTTCTCGCAGGTGGATGCCGTCAGGGCGATGGCCACAAGGGCGCAGGCGACGGAAAGATAGTGTTTCATGGTCAATCCTCCTTTTCCCGTCCCCGTGCAAATATGCTGCCACTTTCGCTCACGGCAGCCAGGGTGGGAACGCTGCCGCAACCGTCTCCCTCGCCGCGGCAGCCATATCCCCTTGCCGCGGGCAAGACCGTTCCGCCGGGATCTAAGTGTACATGACAAGGCAGGCGAAAGGGCATTTCACCGCACACTTAGTGCGCCAAAAGGCCATTCCTCCCCGTTCCGACACCTATGTGTACAAGGAACCGCCGCCCCAGTCCCCCCCCCCTGCACACTTGCCAAGTGTGCAGCCCCCTATGGCTG
>JAEEVC010000015.1 GCA_016287075.1 Bacteroidales bacterium
GTATAATATCCCGTCAGCTGGTTGTTGACCCAGTTCTTCATCGTGCTTTCGCTGGAAGCAATCGCCTGCCGGATGGCCGTGGTGTAGGCTGCGGTGATTTCGTTCTTGGCCGCAGAAATGGCAGTATTGCAATTGCCGACCGCCTCGCTGATTTTGGCTTGAAGAGATTCGTCAAGGGCGCCGATGGCATTTTCAAGGTCTTCCTGCGTCACTCCGGCGATGGTCGTCGACAACTGCTGGATCTGAGTATTGATGCTCGTTATCTGGGTTTGCAGCCCGGCCACGATTCCAGCGGTGGTGTTATACTGCTCCAGGGTAACGAATGTCGCGGATGCCCAGTCCTTGGTGCTTTGGATTTGGCCGTCAATATAGGTCTTGAGATTGTTGATTTGATTCTGCAGGTCGGTGTCCTTGCTTTGGAGCTGCCCGATGGTCGTATTGATGGAAGAAATCTGCCCGTCGATGGCGGTCTTGTAAGACTGCAGCTGCGCTAGGACATTCGCCTCAGCGGCGGTTATTTCCCCGTGAAGGGCTGACTCCTTGTTCGCAAGGCTCTGCTCCAGTTCGGAGATACTCTGGCCAAGAGCTTGGTCGGCCTGCTCCAGCGCAGTCTTCTGCTCCTGAAGGGTTGTGATATAGCCACGCAGTTCGCTGTCAATGGTTTCCAGACTCCCGATGGAAGCTCTGATTGACATAATCTGCGTCTCAATGGACGCAATCTGGTCGGACACGAGATCATCAATCTGCTTCTGGAGGTTCTCCACATCAGATTGTTTCGCGCAGCCGAAAAGAGCAAGCGCCAGCAATGATAACAAAAATTTCTTCGTACTCATGTTCAATAGTTCGTTAATTTTATAAAAGTTACGCCACGGCGCGAACGCCGTAGAATAAAAGTTCTTTGAAATCAGTGTTATTTAACCGCAAGTTCGCGTGTTTCGCGGACATTGCAATAAATCGATCCACCATTGCAGCGTTGTGCAGCAGGGCTTTGGTTGAACCGACCGAAAGGTTGTGCCCCTGCTGCCGGGCATAGGCTCTGGCAACGTTGACGGAAGACAAGGACGCGTTGAACGCAAAGGCAAGGGCCTCCTTGTTGCGGGCCTGACAGTGCGTGAGCCCGGTGAACTGCTTGGCAGCGCGGAAGACGAACTCCAACTGGATCCTCGTCCGGTAGATGTCGAAGATATCACGAGCAGACAGAGTCAGATCCGTTGAGAAGAACACCTTCCTGGCCTGCGTCTTCTTGTCCGCGTCAATGTAGTCAACGATGACTACTCTTACTTCACGGCCAAGACTCACCGCCCAGACTTCTGCAGTGTACAGCTTGTAGACAAGTTTGTCATCCACAGAGTACTCTTCTTTGAAGATGTCCATGTCAAGGTGTTTAAACAAGCCTACAAATCACATCCACGCGACCCCCACGAAGCATCCACGCTAGCCTGGAGGAATTCACACATAATTCTCCGCCTTGCACATTGAGTTGAAATCCTGAAGGGCCTGAATAAACTCTCCGGCATTCAGGAAGTAACTCGGGTAAGCCTCCTGCAGTTCTTTCATATTAGAGACAGAAACCAATACTACAGCAGAGGTAGAGTCATTGATATTTTTCTCTACATCTGAATAATACTGGCTGGCCACGTCCAATGCACCAACACTAAAATGCCTCAACTGGACGCGACGTGCATCAAACTGAATAAAGATCACCGCATAACCTTCCTTCAAATCGTGCGACTCCGTTATCTTCACCGCACTGACCAGGGCTTGCAACTGATCCAGAAACATATTTTGTTTCTCCAGCTTGCCGTATTCCAGACAGTAATCACGTTCCGAGTAAGCAGAAAACGATTCTGCCACAGGCATCTGTTCCTTTCTGGCAAACACAGCACTAGAGAGCCGGAAAAAAGCCAGCCAATTCTCGTCTCCGAGACTCGCCTTCAAAGAAGATTTGGAGATGAGTTCGGCAACTTCCACAGCCATAGCCCAATCGTGTTGCAGACGGGTTCTAATCTGGAGTTCAACCCTGAGGCCATCATAATCAGGATTATCACTTATATATTTGTAGGCGAAATGGATGCTCCTGTAGCCACTCGCTTTAGGTCTTTGAACATAATCATATACTTCTCTATCTGCAACAAAATGCGGGAATTGGGCTCTGGAAACGATTTCTTGGGCTTTCAACAAAGTCTGAATATCATGAAAAACGAACCGCGCTCCTCCAATGTCCTGCAGACCACCGAGCCCCATCCCGGGATTGTGACGCAGTTTCGCGACGATGGATGTCATCCGCTTCAGACGATGAGACGAAAAGTCAGCCGTCACGCCAGCCTGCGCCAACAAACGCGTAACATCCCCGACCAGTTCCTCCAAAGGAGTCATATGAAGCCTGCGCCAATCATCCACAATCAGATGGGCATCCGTATATGCAAAGCCCATCTCCGGACCTTCCAACAATGCCTTTCCGGCTTTATTGATCTGATCCCTTGAATATTTCATTTGAGTTAAAGATAATTCTTTTAGGTTTCGTAATCAATCCTGCCAAACCCCATATTATGAAGTATACGAGAGTCTACACCCCCACCAGCGTAAACGCCTCGACATACGGAATCGTCCCATTCCGGTGCAAGTGATTCTTCCAGGCCGGTTCGGCATGACTGAGTGCGGAGATGTCATGGGCGGAAAGATCTTTCATCTTCGCACAGACTGTATCAATTACCGCTCGCTCCTGTTCCGTGAAGCAACTCATATCGGCATCTCCATCAGCAGAGAGCGCCACGCTCTCTTGATTGAAAACAAGTTTGGGCATCGGAATTATTTCGTCAAAGGCGCTATAGACCCGATCCCAGCGCTGCGGCACAGGGCCGAAGTCGATGGCGTTATAGGCCAGTCCTGAGATGGCCATCCCGCGTTCGCGATACGACAGGAAGTCGATATAGAACAACACTTTATTCAATTTGGTCTGGAAGGTGTCGCCCATCTGGCCCAAGATATAAAGCAACAGGTTCTTCAGACGTGTGGTGGATTGCGGGGCAAAACCATTCTCCAATCCACGTTCACAGCGGAAAACTCTTGATGCAGCCAACTGCTCATCGTGCCACGCAGAGGCAGCAGCTATTACGGCCTCCACGCGAGCTGTAATCTTGGTGTAATCCCGCTCTGTCAGTTGATGCCGAGAACTACGGACGAGGTCTAGAAAAACACGCGGGTTCATCGCACCCCGGATCATTTTGCCATTGCTTTCGCTGGGGACTTCCCCATCCTCATAAAGTCGGTATTGGTTGACACCAAAGCCCAGGATGGTGGACATCTTGGTAGCGCTCAGCCCATAACGTCCCCGCAGGGCGATAATTTCATCGGTATAGGGAATCCCATATTTGGCGCGGTACTGATTGGTCACCTGGTTGAACCAGACGGTATCGCTCTCCGTCGTCGTAAACTCCTCACCACTCTCTTCGTCCTTGTATGAGATGTACACGCAATTGTACTTCTCACCCCGATACGTCACCGTATCAGGCTTGTAACATACCTGCAAGGGTTTGCCGGAAGGGTTAAACAGCGCTTTCATTGTTTTATCTATTTGAATGGATATGCCAACGGGTGCTCAGCAATATGGAACGAGATACAGATCGTCTGGCCGTTCTCATAGCCCAGCGTAATCTTGATGTACACCTCGCGTCCCTTCACATCCTTGCCAAAAACCCACATCTCTCCCTCTTGGTTCAGCACGTCGATAACCGGCCCCTCAACATAGTCCTGTACCTGCAGGTTCTTCACGATCAACTCACGTTGCATAGGCGTAATATCCAACTGCAACAGCGCCTCCCTATTCTTCTCGCGGTCATTCCTAAAGCGAATTCCAAATACCTGCGCTTTGATGTTGAACAGGTCCAGAAAAGCTTTTACGTCCTCAATCGTCACCATTTCTCATGTTCTTCAGTCGTCGCAAAAATACAATAAGTATTTCAAATAACCGCGATTATTCAACGATAAAGTTTAATTTTCAAGATTTTTCGGCAATTCGTTGGGCGGCATACCTCCTCTTCGCCTCCTCATACGTATCCAAATTCCCGATATCAAACCGCGCGCCGGGCATGGGCCAGGCGTGGACAATGGTCTTGTCAACCAGATAGTGCGCCAGGTTGCCGGGGGCGTCGAAGCCGCAGCCGCCGGCGATGCTGGTGCGGATCAGCGGGAGGTCTTCCCGCCGATAAATATAGAACGGCGGGACGGCCCAGTGGCTGACCGGGGCCTGCGGTTTCTCCTGCATCTGGAGGACGCGCATACTCTCATCCACTTCGATAACGCCCGTCCGCTGGAGTTTGCATAACTCAGGTTCATGGTGGCACATGATCATGGATGTACCCCGCCGCCTGAACTCCTCCACAAAGCCGCGGAGGCTGAAATCCAGGATATTGTCGGCGGCGACAACGAGGATATCCTCGTCAATGCCAAAGGTTTCCAGAGCCAGGATCAGGTCGCGGACGGCGCCGAGACGGGTTTCGTTGGTGGAGGTGCCGTCGTCAAGAATCGTTACATTCGGGCGCTTCTCCGCCCATTTCCGGAAGATACCGGCGAACTTATGGTTGGTGACGACGATATGCCCGTCAACCTCAGGGATGGTGTCGATATCGTCCAGCAAGCGGTCCAGGATCGTGGACTTCCCGATTTCCAGCAAGGGCTTGGGGAAGTTCTCGGTCAGCGGGTACAACCGCGTCGCATATCCGGCAGCGATGACAATGGTTTTCATACGAATCGGGCTCCGTCGTCGCTCTTGCAGAAAAAGACGCGGAAGGTATTCTTATACTGAGGGAACTGGGAGAGATACTTGTCGGTGATCTCCCGCTCGATGCGCGCTTTCCTGGAAGGATCCACCAGGGCGATACAGGCACCCTTGAAGCCGGCGCCGGAGAAGCGTCCTCCATAGATCCCGTCTGTTTCCAGCATGGCATTGTAAATGGCGATGAGTTCGGGACTGCCGCATTCGTAGTTGTGGATAGAGCTCTCGCAGGAGGCCTTTGAGAGCGAACCGAACCACTCCAGGTTGCCGGTCTCCCAGGCCGTGATGCCCTCACGCACACGTTTATGCTCACTGAAGAAGTGCTCGGCACGGCGGGCAAAACGAGGCGGCATTTCATCGCGGTGACGCTTGAACATCGATTCGGAAATGTCGCGCAGGAAGGTCTTCCCCTGCTCTTTCAGGGGGATATTCTCATAGGCCTGCACCAGCCATGTGGCTGTCTTGCATTCCGCCACGCGGAGGTTATAATCGCTCGACATCAGGCTGCGCGTCAGGCCGCTGAAAAAGATACCGAGCTCGAAATCCGGCATATTGGGCGCCTTGGGGATGAGGCGGTACTCATTGCTCTCGCAGTCAAGCATGAGCAGATGATCCTTTTTCCCAAGGGCGATGCAGGCTTGGTCCAGCAGACCGTTGTTCAGACCGATGTATTCGCGCTCCGCCTCGGAAGCAATCTTCATCACCTCAAAGGGTTCCAGCTGGATGCCATTGGCCTTGGCGAAGGCCATCGTATAGGCAATGAGGACGGCGGCACTGCTGCTCAGCCCTCCGACGGGAATGGAGCCCCGGATAACACCGGTAATGCCTTTCTCCAGCTTGAATCGCTTCTGAAGGGCGAACTTGGCGCCACGGGCATAGTCACCCCAGTGGCCTTGCTTGACCAGGGCCGGGGTTGCAATATCAAAGCTGACATCGCCGGTAAAGGTCTCGCTGTGGAGGCTTACCTTGCTGTCGGCGGCTATGTCGAACCACAAATCGACGCCCTTGTCAATGGCGAAACCCGTCACCAGGCCGTGCTGGTGGTCGACATGCGCGCCCAGCGGGCATACACGGTAGGGGCTGAAGATATGATACTGCATTACTGATAGTACGCTTTGTACCACTCGGCGAATTTGCGGAGTCCCTCGCGAAGGGTGATTTTCGGCGTAAATCCGAAGTCACGCTCCAGTGCGCTGGCGTCCGCATACGTGGTGGGGACATCTCCGGGCTGCATGGGCACAAGTTCCTTATGTGCCTCGAAGTCATAATCTTCCGGCAGCACGCCGGCCCGGACAAGTTCCTCCTGGAGGATGTTCACGAAGTCCAGCAGGTTCTCCGGCTGGCCGCCGCCGATGTTGTAAACCTTATACGGAGGAACCGGCAGGCCGTCCTCCCCTTTCCT
The DNA here is from genome assembly GCA_016287075.1 of Bacteroidales bacterium. Lineage (GTDB taxonomy): Bacteria > Bacteroidota > Bacteroidia > Bacteroidales > UBA932 > Cryptobacteroides. The sequence goes on from JAEEVC010000015.1 coordinate 6,177, forward strand.
GCGTTCCGGGGCCTTCCCCATTACGCGGACAATGCCTTCGACGATGTCATCGACATAGGTGAAGTCCCTGCGGCAGTTGCCATAGTTGTATATCTGGATGGTCTGGCCCTTGATGAGTTTGTTGGTGAATCCGAAATAAGCCATGTCCGGCCGCCCGGCGGGGCCATAGACCGTGAAGAACCGCAGTCCCGTTGTCGGTATATCGTAAAGCTTGCTGTAGCAATGGGCGAAGAGTTCATTGCTCTTCTTGGTGGCGGCATACAGGCTCACGGGGTTGTCCACCCGGTCGTCCGTGCTGAATGGCACCTTCCTGTTGCCGCCATAGACACTGCTGGAACTGGCATACACCAGGTGCCGTACCGGATAATGCCGGCAGGCCTCCAGGATGTTGTAGAACCCGATCACATTGCTCTGGATATAGGCATCCGGATTCTCAATGCTGTACCGCACGCCAGCCTGCGCTGCAAGATTCACGACAATGTCGAAGTGGTTTTCCTTGAACAAGTTGTCAATAAGTGCCTTGTCGGCCAGATCTCCCTTGACGAAGCGGAATGCATGCTGCGGATGCTCCGCCGCCTTCGCCGCAATCTGCCGCAGCCGGTACTCCTTCAGCGACGGGTCGTAATAGTCGTTGAGATTGTCCAGCCCGACAATCCTGAGCGGTTCCTCGCGCTCCAGCAGCCGCAGGACCAGATTCGCCCCGATAAACCCGGCTGCGCCGGTGATGAGAAGGGTATTCATCAAATCAAAAGTCTGTAATTAGTTAAGCCTGCTAAACCCCTCTCTACTTGTTCATCGCGAGAGCGGGACAAAGGCTGGCGCTTTCGTTTTCATTTCTAAGTATCACCTTCTCGAAGCGTCCGACCAGCGTCTTCATCCAGGAGACAAAAACAGACACGGCATTTTTGTTCATCCAATGCCTCATGTTGTATGCGGCGGCCGCCATCATGGTGTTGATGGCGTCTCCCAATGTGCCTTTCAGGAAGTTCCGCATCATCCCCACCATCTTCCGGATCGGTACGCTCAGACGACCATTGTCCGCGCAGTAGTACTCCGTGAACTTCGACTCCACTGCCTCCCAGTCAATCTGCTTGGACAGAAGGACCGGTTCGTGGTTCATGTCAATGAAACTCTCCAGTGTGACTTCGAAAATGGACATCTGATGCTCCTTAGGTATCTTGCCGATCATTTTGCTTATTTTATTGTATATCAATTAGTTTTGAATAACGCAAGGACGACTAATTAAGAGATAAAGAATAAGATCTTTTGGGATCATGCGTCGTTCCATTCGCTTTAATTACGCCCAAGGATAACAGTCTAGTTATTATTTTCGAAACAAAACCATTTGATCTGTTCAGGTGTCTTTGAATCTCGCTCTTCGTAACAAAAGACTTTCCGGACATATATACAAGAACTTGACGTTCGACTTCCCTTAACGAATCCCACACATCTTTTCCAACTGAATCGACGGCACGGTCTGTCTTTCTTAAATTCCGCATGACAATGTTATTCTTCAGGACAAGCCGAACGGCTTGCTCCGGTTCTGTGTATATCGGAGCGTCCAAGAAAAATTTTGCCATATCGGAATAAATCCGCTTGACTCCTTCGTTTAATTCTCTGACCCAGCCAAAATCCGTCAAGACACGGGCAATCCTGGGATTACGGGAATAACGAGTTTCCATTATGTTGTCTAAAGTAACAATGTTTGGTAGCTTTCCAGGGCTCTCTATTTCAAGCCGGTCATCATACATCGTGACTCTGATATAACTCCCTACCATCGCATATTCCCGATGGGTAACAGCATTGACAATGCCCTCATACCAGGCAAACTCAGGATACTCAGGAACAATTTGAAATCTGCCCGTATTTGGATTGAGAGCAATGAACTCTCTGAGTTGAGTCTTGATAAAATCCCGAGTCTTATCAATAATACGCAGCAACGGCATTTCAATATTGATATCACGGATGATATTCATCTCTGTTCCAATCTTAGCCGAAGTCCCTTCATACCTGACAAAACGAATGCGACAATTCGGATAAAACTGCTGGATGTTACGGGCGAATAAAAGGACTGCAGCATTGGTCAAATACTTATCCCCATGATGTTTCTTAATAAACCCCCGTGCTTCCAATACTTGTTCATAAGGGAGATCACCAGCTTGAAGTATCTCGCAATAGGCATGCAACAACTCCTTATCAAGATCATCCATCGATGCATCCGGGTTACATTCATCTTCATAAACACGGATGCCCTTGCTATACTCAAGATTTCGTAAATCATCTCCCTTCAATTCCTTTGTTCTGTCTCCCATCCGCAAAAATGTCGAATCATTGTTCGTCCGTACAACTTGCTCATGCGTGGCTTCTATATGCAGCAGTAGAAGATGATCTGCCTTCCCTTCCCTATTGACTACGTCTAAGAACTCCTCCCGGAATGAAGGCATAGGCTTGCAACAATCTTTCGGTGCGGTAACAAACTCATTAATCTTTACCGTCCCGATAGAATCAACTCCTTCAATCTCTCTTGTCTTTTCGTCAATACCCAAAACGATTGTTCCCCCATCAGCATTGGCAAAAGCGGAAATAAGTGGTGCAATATCCGCTACTTTTACGCGGGCGGATTTTCTATCAAACCACTTGTTTTCATCTTTTTCCAAAATATAAGAAAGAGTCAACACTGGGTTGATTTTTGATCGAATATCACTCATTATCAAGACTCGTGTTAAAAATGTGATGCACAAAGTCCATGTAAACTTCGCACATGGTCAAACTAATCAAAAGGACACGTTCAATTGACGATATGTTGAATAAAAGTAGCTTTCGTGTAAACTTCGTGTAAACTTCGTGTAAACTTCGTGTAAACTTCGTGTAAACTTCGTGTAAACTTCGTGTAAACTTCGTGTAAACTTCGGTTTTGGCATTCTATTGTTTGCATCTTCAAACAGAGCCCTCCCTCCATCTCATGCCTCTCCTCCTCACTTCCTTGGCATATGCTCCCGACCGACCATCAATGCCCGAGGCCCCAGGAGCATGCTATTCTGATAACACAGCTCTACGGACTGACAAACCCATAACCCTCAATCCCTCCTGAAAATATCCCGCGTATACACCTTCCCCGCGACGTCGTCGAGGGCGGGGTCGTAGCGGTTGGCGATGATGGCGTCCGACTGGGCCTTGAAGGCGGCGAGGTCGTTGACGACCCGGGAGCCGAAGAAGGTCGTGCCGTCCGGGAGGGAGGGTTCATAGACGATGACGCGGGCACCCTTGGCCTTGATGCGCTTCATGATGCCCTGGATGGCGCTCTGGCGGAAGTTGTCGGAGCCGGTCTTCATGGTCAGGCGGTAGACGCCCACCGTGACCTCGCGCTCGCCGTCGGCGGACCATTCGTTGCGGCCCGTGTAGCTGTAGTAGCCGGCCTTTTCGAGGACACGGTCGGCGATGTAGTCCTTGCGGGTGCGGTTGCTCTCGACGATGGCCTTGATGAGGTTTTCGGGGACATCGTTGAAATTGGCCAGCAGCTGCTTCGTGTCCTTCGGAAGGCAGTAGCCGCCGTAGCCGAAGCTGGGATTGTTGTAATGGGAACCGATGCGGGGATCCAGGCAGACGCCCTCGATAATCGCCCGGGTATCAAGGCCTTTCATCTCCGCGTAGGTATCCAGTTCATTGAAATAGCTGACCCGCAGCGCCAGGTAGGTGTTGGCGAACAGCTTTACCGCCTCGGCCTCGGTCGAGCCCATCAGGAGCACCGGCACATCCGCCCGGACGGCGCCTTCCCGAAGGAGACCGGCGAAGGTGCGGGCGGCGTCGGAGAGGTCCGGATCGCTGCCCACGATGATGCGGCTGGGGTAGAGGTTGTCATACAGGGCCTTGCCTTCGCGGAGGAACTCGGGCGAGAAGAGGATGCGCGGTGCCTCCGCCCCGTCGCCGCTGCCGCTGGTGAATCGCTCCCGGATCCCCCGGGTATAGCCGACCGGCACGGTGGACTTGACCACCATCACCGCGGCGGGATTGACCTCCATCACCAGGCGGATGACCTCCTCGACATGGGAGGTGTCGAAGAAATTCCGGACGGGATCATAATTGGTGGGCGCCGCGATGACCACGAACGCCGCATCCCGGTACGCTGCCCGCCCGTCCAGGGTCGCCGTGAGGTCCAGCTCCGCCTCCCGGAAATACTGCTCGATATACGCGTCGGCGATGGGACTCTCCCGGCGGTTGATCTTATCCACCTTCTCCGGGATGATGTCCACGGCCACGACCTCATTCCGCTGCGCCAGCAACGTCGCAAGCGACATGCCCACATACCCAGTACCCGCTACTGCAATTTTCATAAGTGATAATCAGCTGGTTATGCTTACTCCTGGCTCCCAAAAGCCAATACCTCCCATTCCCCGCGCACCGAACGCATGCAGGGACGGGAACACCTCGGATTCCATCCTCTCCAGGATTTCCTGCGAAGTGTTTTTATAGGTTAAACCTATAAACAAACAAAAATACAAATAATTCTTGTCAGAATCAACTATTCCGGCAAACAAACCCGACAATTCGGTAAACAATCCCGACAAATCGGCAAACAATCCCGACAAATCGCGCGAAAAGTTTGTCGGCGGTTGTCATTTCTGCGCCAGCACGGTGAAAAAAGTTGGTTGGGTTTGCTGTTTTTTGTTGTTTCCGGCATCTTTCCCTGCACCGGCACTGTGAACCGCGGGCAGAACCGCCTCTCCGTGCCCGCCACGATAGCATTTTCCCCCCGCCGCGGGCAGAACCGCCTCTCCATGCCCGCCGCGATAGCATCTCCACTTCGCCGCGGGCAGAACCGCCCCTCCGTGCCCGCCACGATAGCATCTCCCAACGCGAACGCAATCGCTGCCAACAATTGTTGCTTTCGCAGCACTGTGAGGAGCATCGACAGGCATTATCTGCACGCGAGCGCAATGACGAGGTCGTTATTTTGCTTTCACTGATAAGCTGTCTCCGTGAATTGCACCTTCCAACCTATGACCAGCATTATCCACCCCGCCGCGGGCAGAACCGCCTCTCCGTGCCCGCCACGATAGCATTTCCACTTCGCCGCGGGCAAGACAGCCCCTCCGTGCCCGCCACGATAGCATTTTCCCCCCGCCGCGAGCAAAACTGCCCCTCTATGCCCGCAACGATAGCATTTTCCCCCCGTCGCGGGCAAAACAGCCCCTCTATGCCCGCCACGATAGCATTTCTCCCCCCGCCGCGGGCGAAAGAGCCCCTCCATGCCCGCCGCAACGCATTGCCTCTCTGCCACGGGTCTGCGTGCAGGGCATTAGCATGTGGGGAGGGGTTGCGTTTTTCGGGGAAGCGGCGTATATTTGTGAGCAATGAAAGAGAAGGATCCATACGGGGAGTTTCTGCGGTCGGTCAGGTGTTTCCTGCCGCAGGAGCGGGTCTATACCGACCTGATCCGGCGGTTTGCCTGGGGGACGGACGCCAGTTTTTACCGGCTGGTGCCCCGGATTGTGATCCGGAGCGAAAGCGAGGAGGAGGTGGCGCAGATCCTTGCGGAGGCGCATGCGTGGCGCCTGCCGGTCACCTTCCGGGCCGCGGGGACGAGCCTGTCCGGGCAGGCCCTCAGCGACAGTATTCTCATTGTCGCTGGAAAGAGTTGGGAGAAAAGCACTTATCACGAAGATACGACAGTAACGCTTCAACCGGGGATTGTCGGTGCGGAGGTCAACCGGAGGCTGGCGCCGCACGGGCGGAAATTCGGCCCGGACCCGGCTTCGATCGGGAGCGCAATGGTCGGCGGCATCGTGATGAACAATGCCTCCGGGATGAGCTGCGGGACCCACGCGAACAGCGACCGCTGCCTGGTCAGCGCGCGTCTGGTCCTGCCGGACGGGACGGTGCTCGACACCGGGTCGGCGGCGAGCCGCTCCGCCTTCCGGCAGCGGCATCCGGAGCTGCTCTCCGGCATCGAAAAACTGCGGGACGAGATCCGCGCCGACGCCGCGCTTTCCGAGCGAATCCGATACAAATATTCAATCAAGAATGTAACGGGGCTCAATCTCTTACCGTTCATTACCTATAGCGATCCTTTCGATATTGTCGCCCACCTGATGGTGGGGTCGGAGGGGACGCTGGCCTTCCTCAGCGAGGTGCGGATGACCACCCTGCCGGTGGCGCCGTTCAAGGCGAGCGCGATGATCTATTTCCCCTCCATCCGGATGGCGGCGGAGGCGGTCGTGGCCCTGCGGAAAGAGCGGATCACGGCGGCCGAGCTGCTCGATATCCGCTCGCTGGTCGCCGTCAATGATCCCCACCTGGACGGGTATGGGCTCAAGGGCAGAGTCTTCCGGCGCGACCCGGCTGTGCCGGCGCAGAACGATCCGGCCGCGGAGGAGAATCCGATGGTCCGGGAGAGCCGCTTCCGGCCCTTCCCGTCCGCGTCCAGACCGGAGGAGATGGGCCTCATCGATCTCTCCGATCTCACGGCCGTCCTCACGCAGACGGAGGCGCAGATCCATGAGGAACTGATTGCGCAAATCGCTCGTATCCAGGCGGTTCTGGAGCCCTTTGGCGTGGATGTGGATTTCAGCGAGGACCCTGCGGTCACGGCCGGCTACTGGGCCATCCGCGCCGGCATCTTCCCGGCGGTCGGCGGCCTGCGGAAGGAGGGAACGACCTGCCTGATCGAGGATGTCGCCTTCCATATCGAGGACCTTCCCGCCGCGACGGAGGATCTCTCCGCCCTGCTGGACAGGCATGGCTACGACGATTCCTGCATTTATGGCCATGCTTTAGAAGGGAACTTCCATTTTATTATCAATCAATCATTTGCAACAGAGGCCGATGTGCGGAGATACGAGGCCATGATCCGCGATGTGGCGAAGATGGTCGTCGGCAAATACGACGGCTCCCTCAAGGCGGAACACGGCACCGGCCGCAACATGGCCCCTTTCGTCCGCCTCGAGTGGGGCGACAAGGCGTTCTCCGTCATGCAGCGCGTGAAGGCGCTGTTCGACCCCGACGGCATCCTCAACCCCGGCGTCATCTTCAACGACGACCCGGAATGCTTCATCAAGGATTTCAAGGCCTTGCCGGTGCTGCGGCCGGACCTTCCCGCCGGCTCCGCCGCCAGCGAAGCCGCCGGCGGGCCCGATGATGCCGTCCGCGAGGCCTACCGCCAGCTCAACAAGTGCATCGAATGCGGTTTCTGCGAGGTCAACTGCGTCTCCTGCGGCTTCACCCTGTCCTCCCGCACCCGCATCGCCGTCCAGCGTGAAATCGCCCGCCTGCGCAGCGATGAACCCATTGACGGCATGGACCCGGCGACCCGGAAACGGTGGCTGGAGGAGCTGGAGCGGGGATACCGGTATGCTGGCGACGAGACTTGCGCGGCGGACGGGCTGTGCTCGAGCTCATGCCCCATGGGCATCAATGTCGCCGACCTGACGCATGAACTCCGGCGCGAGAGACTGTCTGCAGCCGGCCGTGCCCTGGGGGCATTCACAGCCAATCATTTCCACAGCGCCAAGACCGCCATCCGCGGTGCCCTCCGCCTCGCCTCTCTCGGCCAGGCCGTCATTGGCACGGGCGGCATGGCCACGCTCGGCACCGCCCTTCACAAGGGCCTCGCCCTCCCCCTCTGGACGCCCGCCACGCCCCGCGCCTACAATGCCTCCCGGGCCCTGTCGTCCGGGAAAACGGCCCTCTGCGAAGACGGGCGGCAGGAAAGCCGGACCGAATGTTCCCCGCGCAAGGTCGTCTATTTCCCGAGCTGCCTGAACCAGATGATGGGGCTCCCGGCCGATCCGAAACTGCGCTCCCGGCAGCCGCGCACTGAACCGCAGACCCAAAGCCCGCTCACCGGATCGCGCCCGATTGCCGGACTGCTGCCCCGGCGCCCCCTCGCCGAAGAGACCGTCGCCCTCCTGCAAAAGGCCGGCTACGAAGTCATCTTCCCCGAGCACATGGACAGCCTGTGCTGCGGGATGATCTGGGAGAGCAAGGGAATGCCGGAAACCGCCGACAGGAAAACGGCCGAACTGGAAGCGGCCCTATGGAAGGCCTCCGAGGGCGGCAAGTACCCGGTCCTCTGTGACCAGAGCCCCTGCCTCCACCGGATGCGCGCGAAAATCCAGCGGATGAAACTCTATGAACCTGTGGAGTTTATCCATGATTACCTGATGGACCACTTGCGCTTCCGGCAGATTGACGGCACGGTGGCCGTCCACATCACCTGCTCCACCCGGCTGATGGGCCTCGGCGACAAACTCGTCTCCCTCGCCCGCCGCTGCGCCAGCCAGGTCATCGTCCCCGACGGGGTCGGCTGCTGCGGCTTCGCCGGTGACAAGGGGATGACCCGTCCCGAACTCAATGCCTATGCTCTGCGGAAACTCCGCGCCCAGGTGAACCCGGCCGCCGCGCCAGAAACCAGCGCTGCGCCAAACCCGGCCGCCGCTGCGCCAGAAAACGCCACTTCGCCAGAAACCGCCACTGCGCCAGAAACCGCCGCTGCATCAGCACCCGCCGCCGCCGGCTACTCCAACAGCCGCACCTGCGAGATCGGCCTCACAAGCCACAGCGGAATCCCCTACCAATCCATCGTTTACCTCGTCAACGCCTGCACGGAGCCGGAGGATCAGTCTTCCATCACCGGGCGGATGAGATAGCCGTTGGAACGGTAGCTGTAGCCCAGGATGGAGCCGGTGGACGAGATGGTGAGATGAAGCGCATTGTGAGCCTCTTCATGGCCCTCGGAAGCGGTCCAGTACATGCCCCTTTTTTCTTTGTCCCGGTCAGGAATCAGGGCATAGGAAAACCCGCCCGCCGGGAAGAAGAGTTCGTTGCCGGTCGCGCGCTGGACGATCTTGAGGCCATGGATGCTGACGCCGTCCTCCGACATCTCGGCCCAAGGAATCCATTCATACGCGGGATTGTCCTTCAAGGCGAGCAGCGCATTAATCTCTACCTCCGTCATCATCCGCCAGGAACCGCCGAGAAGGACATGCGCGGCGTCATCTTCCGGCAGGAGGGTCGTCAATCCGTCCGGTCCCTCGGGCCTGGCGGAACGGTCCCAGTAAAGGGTCTGGGACTTCGGGCAATACTTGGTCAGCCGGTACTCACTCTTGTTGGCATACTTGTAAGAGGGCATATCATAGCCCTTTTCCTTTCCCTCCTTCCATGCGAGCGGGGACAGGCTGGCGTAATAGGGCTCCGTCTCTCCCCAGGCATAATAATCGCCGATCTCGACGATGGACGACGCGCCGAGATTGCACGCGGCGAACTTGAGGTTGTAGGTCGTTCCGTCCTCGCGGGTGATAATCAGGCCGATATCGACCACGGAGTCGCGCTTTCCGGAGGGTTTGGGATCCTTGTTGCAGGAAACCACGGGCAGTGCAAGCACTGCGGCCAGGAACAGATAGACAAGCTTTTTCATATGTACGTCAATTAAGGGTTCCTATCCGACAATCTGGTTGCCGGTAAACAGTTCATAGTATTTGCCCCGCTGCTCCAGGAGTTCCCAGTGCTTGCCGCGCTCGATGATGCGGCCATGGTCGAGGACCATGATGTAGTCGGCGTTCCGGACGGTGGAGAGGCGGTGGGCGATGACGAAGGTCGTGCGGCCTTTCATAAGCGAGTCCATGCCCTGCTGGATCAGGCGCTCGGTGCGGGTATCGATGGAGGAGGTGGCCTCGTCGAGGATCAGCACAGGCGGGTCCGCGACCGCGGCACGGGCGATGGCGAGCAGCTGTCGTTCGCCCTGACTGAGGTTGCCGCCATCCGCAGAAAGAACTGTGTCATAACCGTTTGGCAGGCGGCGGATAAAGGGGTCGGCGCAGACGAGACGGGCCGCGGCGCGGCATTCTTCGTCGGTCGCATCCAGCCGGCCGTAGCGGATGTTGTCGAGGACGGTGCCGCTGAAGAGATGGGTCTCCTGAAGGACCATCCCGAGACTCCGGCGCAGGGATTCCTTCGCGATGGAGGCGACGTCGAAGCCGTCGTAGGTGATGCGCCCGTCCTGGATCTCGTAGAAGCGGTTGATGAGGTTCGTGATGGTGGTCTTCCCCGCCCCGGTGCCGCCCACAAAGGCGATCTTCTGGCCGGGATAGGCCGTCAGGTTGATATCGTAAAGCACCTGTTTCCCAGGTACATAGCCGAAGTCCACGTCGCTCAGGGAGACGAGGCCTTCGAGCCGTTTCAGCGCGCCGGAGGGGGTCTTCCAGGCCCAGAGGCCGGTCCGCTGCGGCACTTCGACGAGGTCATCGCCCACGTTCGGAGCGGGAGACGGCGCCGCATTTACCAGCGTCACCACGCCCGCATCGGGCTCGATGGCCTCGTCAAGCAGGGCATAGAGCCGGTCGGTACCGGCGGACGCCATGACGATGCTGTTGATCTCGTTGGAAATCTGGGTGACCGGGCGCGTGAAATTGCGCTGGAGGGTCAGGAACGAGACGAGCGTTCCGAGCGTCAGCATGGCGCCGTTCAGCCCGCCGAGGTACCATGCCGTCCATCCGGCCGCACTGCCCACGCCCAGCGTCCCGCTCGCGCCCATCGCCAGCACGGCACCGACGACGGCGAGGAGGACATAGGCGAAATTGCTGATATTGGAGTTGACCGGCATGATGATGTTGCCGATCTTGTTGGCGTTGTCCACGCTGGAGCGCAGCTGCTCATTCAGTTTCTCGAACGCCGCAACCGCCTCATCTTCATGGCAATAGACCTTGACGACCTTCTGGCCGGTGACCATCTCCTCGATGAAGCCGTTGACGAGGCCTAGGTTGCGCTGGCGCTCGACGAAGTATTTTTTCGAGAGCTTGCCGAGGCTGGTCGTGGTCTTGAACATGAGCCAGGCCATGACGATGCTGACGAGGGTCAGCGGGAGGCTCAGCACGACCATGCTCAAGAAGGTTGCGATGATGGTCGCGAGCGACTTGACGAGGTTCGGGATGCTGCTCCCGATCACCTGCCGGAGGGTATCGACATCGTTGGTATAGACCGACATGATGTCGCCGTGGGCATGGTTGTCGAAATAGCGGAGCGGAAGGTCCTGCATATGCCGGAAGAGGTCCTCGCGGAGTTTCCGCATGGTCCCCTGCCCGACCTGGATCATCAGGAAGTTGCTCAGATAGCCCGCCACGATGCCGGCGAGGAGGATGGCCCCGAGGCGGACGAGGGCCAGGGCGAGCGGCCCGTAGTCCGGACCGGCGCCGACCCCTGCGAACAGGCCCGTCGGCCGGGAGAGCATCGGCGTGATGTAATCGTCGATGAGCGTCCGCGTGAAGAGCGAGGAGGCAAGCGATGTCACCGAGGTGACGAGGATGCAGAGCAGTACGATGCCGATCCGGACCTTGTAGTGCCGGAAGACGTAGCGGAAGAGCCGCCAGACGGTCGTGGCCCCTTTCAGGTCCTTGAGCGTGGCGCCGCCGCGCGGGCGGTCTCCCCTGGGTTGGAATCCGGGTGCCATGGCGCTACCTCCCGTCGAAATCGCCTTCTCCGCCGCTCGTCTGCATCTCGTAGATCTCGCGGTAGATGGCATTGGTTCTCAGTAAGTTCTCGTGCGTGTCAAAGCCGCTGACGCGGCCGTTGTCCATCACGATGATCCGGTCTGCGTCCTTGATGGAAAGGATGCGCTGGGAGATGATCAGGCGGGTGACGCCGGGGATGCGGGCCGCGAAGGTCTCGCGGATCCGCGCGTCCGTCGCGGTGTCCACCGCCGAGGTGGAGTCGTCGAGCACCAGCACTTTCGGGCGCTTCAGCAGGGCACGGGCGATGCAGAGCCGCTGCCGCTGGCCGCCGGAGACATTGGTGCCGCCTTGGTCGATGAGGGTCTCGTAGCCGTCGGGCATTTCGCGGATGAATTCATCCGCACAGGCCTGCCGGCAGGCTTCCACGCATTCCTCGTACGTGGCGTCCGGCCGCCCCCAGCGGAGATTCTCGAGGATGGTGCCGGAGAAGAGCGTGCTCTTCTGGAGGACCATCGCGACCTCCCAGCGGAGCGTCTTCATGTCGTAGGCGCGGACATCCCGGCCGCCGACGCGGACGCTTCCCTCCGAGACGTCGTAGAGGCGCGCGACGAGCGCGGCGAGGGTGGATTTGCCGCTGCCGGTACCGCCGATGACGCCGACGGTCTCCCCCGCGTCGATATGGAGGCTGATGTCTTCCAGGGCATAGTCGCCGCCCTGCGTGTAGGAGAAATAGACGTGGTCGAAATCGATGCTGCCGTCCGGGACGACCGTGACCGGCTCGTCCGGATTGGCCATATCCGGCTCTTCGTCAATCACTTCCACAATCCGCACCGCGCTGGCGTAGCTCTGCGTCAACTGGACGAAGACCATCGAGAGCATCATCAGTCCGGAGAGGACCGTCATGATGTAACTGAACAGCGAGGTCAGCTGTCCGGTGGTCAGCGAACCCTCGACGATGAAATGGGCCCCGTACCAGCTCAGGGCGATGGTGCAGCCGTTGACGACCAGGTTCATCACCGGATGGTTCAGGGCCATCAGGCTCTCGGCCCGGACATTCATCGTGAAGAGCGACAGGGCGGCCCTGTCGAACTTGGAGATCTCATGGTGCTCCCGGACGAAGGCCTTGACCACCCGGATCGCCGATACGTTCTCCTGGACCACGGCGTTGAGCGCATCGACCTTCTGGAGGATCTCCTTGAAAAGTTTCGCCACGCGGGTGATCAGCACGGTCAGGAAGATGGCCAGGACGAGCATGGCCACCAGGAAGATGAGGCTCAGCCGCCGGTGGATGAAGAAGCACATCACCAGGGCCGAGACCATGTTGAGCGGTGCCCGGAAAGAGGTCCTGAGCAGCGTCTGGAAGGCATTCTGGATGCTGGAGACGTCCGTCGTCATCCGCGTGACCAGGCCGGCCGTGGAGAATTTGTCGATGTCGGAGAAGGAGAAGCGCTGGATGTTCCGGTACATCGCCAGGCGCAGGTTCGCGGCCAGTCCGGTGCTGGAATAGGCGGCGAAGCGGCCGGCGAGGAAACCGAATACGAGGCTGAGGAAGGCCAGGATGAGCATGATGCCGCCGTAGCGGAGCACGGCGCGCAGGTCTCCCGCGTTGATCCCCTTGTCGATGATGGAGGCGGTGACATAGGGGATGAAAATCCACAGCACCACTTCAGCCGTCGTCCAGACCGGAGTGAGCAGGGCCGGCCACTTGTACTGCCGGACTTCGCGCAGGAGGGTCTTCAGCATCGGGCGCGCTTAGGTGGACAGCAGGCCCATCAGGTACTGCCCATACTGGTTCTTGATCATCGGCTTCGCGATCTCGGCGAGGCGCTCCGGGGTGATCCAGCCGTTGCGGAAGGCGATCTCCTCGAGGCAGGCGACCTTGAGTCCCTGGCGCTTCTCGATGACTTCGATGTAGTTGGAAGCCTCTGACAGGGAGTCGAATGTGCCGGTGTCGAGCCAGGCAAATCCGCGCCCGAGGGTCTGGACCAGCAGTTCGCCGTCGGCGAGGAAACGCTGGTTGACCGTCGTGATTTCCAGTTCGCCGCGGGCGGAAGGCTTGATGGTCTTCGCCACCCCGACGACCTTGTTCGGATAGAAATACAGGCCGGTCACGGCGTAGTTCGACTTCGGTTCGGCGGGTTTCTCTTCGATGGAGATACAGTTCCCCGCCGCGTCGAACTCGGCGACGCCGTAGCGCTGCGGGTCGCTGACCCAGTAGCCGAAGACGGTCGCCTTGCGCCTTTCCTCCACGTCGCGGACGGCCTGGCGCAGCTGCGTCTCGAAGCCGGTCCCATGGAAGATATTGTCACCGAGGACCATACAGACATCGTCCGTGCCGATGAAGTCCTCACCGATGATGAAGGCCTGGGCCAGGCCGTCGGGAGAGGGCTGCTCGGCGTACGAGAAGCGGACGCCGTAGTCGGAGCCGTCGCCGAGGAGGCGGCGGAAGCCCGGCAGGTCGGTCGGGGTGGAGATGATGAGGATGTCCCGGATGCCGGCCTGGAGCAGGACGGAGACCGGGTAATACACCATCGGTTTGTCAAAGATCGGGATCAGCTGCTTGCTGATGCCCTTCGTGATGGGATAGAGCCGGGTGCCGGAGCCGCCGGCGAGCACGATGCCTTTCATCTTTCTGCGCGCATGGGGTTGTTAAGGAAATCTTCGTAGGAGAGGCGGATCCCTTCTTCGAGTTCCGTCTTGTACGTCCAGCCGAGGGCGGTCGCCTTGGAGACGTCGAGCAGTTTCCGCGGGGTGCCGTTGGGCTTCGAGGGATCCCAGCGGATTTCGCCGGTGTAGCCGACCACCTTGGCGACGAGCTCCGTCAGGGCCTTGATGCTCAGTTCCTTCCCGGTACCGGCATTGACGGTCTCATTGCCGCTGTAATGGTTCATCAGGAAGACGCAGAGGTTCGCCAGGTCGTCCACATAGAGGAACTCCCGCAGGGGGGAACCGTCGCCCCAGCAGACCACGTAGGGGGCGCCGGACTCCTTCGCCTCGTGGAAGCGGCGGATCAGGGCCGGAAGGACGTGGCTGTGGGTCGGGTGGTAGTTGTCGTTGGGGCCGTAGAGGTTCGTCGGCATGACACTGATATAGTCGGTGCCGTACTGGCGGTTGAGATATTCGCAGTACTTGAGGCCCGAAATCTTCGCGAGGGCATAGGCCTCGTTGGTCTTCTCCAGTTCGGAGGTCAGCAGGCAGCTTTCCTTCATCGGCTGGGGGGCCATGCGGGGATAGATGCAGCTGGAGCCGAGGAATTCGAGCTTCTTGCAGCCATTCTTCCAGGCGGCGTGGATGACGTTCATCTCGAGGACCATGTTGTCGTACATGAAGTCCGCGAGGGCGTTCTGGTTGGCGACGATGCCGCCCACCTTTGCCGCCGCAAGGAACACGTAATCAGGCTTTTCCGCCTCGAAGAAGGCCTCGACGTCCGCCTGGCGGATGAGGTCGAGCTCCCGGTGGGTGCGGGTGATGATGTTCGTGTAGCCCTGGCGCTGCAGCTCCCGGACGATGGCCGAGCCCACCATCCCGCGGTGGCCCGCCACATAGATTTTCGCGTTCTTCTCCATCATTTCACGATGCCCTTTTCCAGGTATTCGACGAGGTTCATCTTCCGGACGCTGTCCGCGGCGGCCTCGGCGGCGATCTTCTTCATGTCGTGGTGGACCATCAGGCGGACCAGTTCCTCAAAGGAGGTCTTGGCGGGATTCCAGCCCAGGCGCCTGCGGGCTTTGGACGGGTCGCCGAGCAGGTTCACGACGTCGGTCGGGCGGTAGAAGTCCGGGGAGACCTCGACCAGGACGCGGCCGGTGGCCTTGTCGATGCCCTTCTCATCGGCGCCCTCGCCGACGAATTCCAGCTCGATGCCGGCCTCCTTGAAAGCCAGGTAGCAGAACTCGCGGACGGAGTGCTGGACGCCGGTGGCGATGACGAAGTCTTCCGGCTCGTCCTGCTGGAGGATGAGCCACATGCACTCGACATAGTCCTTGGCATAACCCCAGTCGCGGAGGCTCGAGAGGTTGCCGAGGTAGAGCTTGTCCTGCTTGCCCTGGGCGATGCGCGCCGCGGCGAGGGTGATCTTGCGGGTGACGAAGGTCTCGCCGCGCCGCTCGGACTCGTGGTTGAACAGAATACCTGAGCAGCAGTACATTCCGTAGGCCTCGCGGTATTCCTTCACGATCCAGAAACCGTAGAGTTTCGCGACGGCATAGGGGCTGTAGGGGTGGAAAGGCGTCTCCTCGTTCTGCGGGACCGCCTCCACCTTGCCGTACAACTCGGAGGTCGAGGCCTGGTAGATGCGGCAGGTCTTCTCCAGGCCGGCCTGGCGCACCGCCTCGAGGACGCGCAGCACGCCGACGGCGTCGGCGTCCGCCGTGTACTCGGGCGCGTCGAAACTGACCTGGACATGGCTCTGGGCGGCCAGGTTGTAGATTTCGTCCGGACGGACGGCCTCGACGACCTTGACGAGGCTCATGCTGTCGCCCATGTCCCCATAGTGGAGATGGAAGTGGGGATGACCCTCCAGGTGGGCGATCCGCTCGCGGAAATCCACGGAACTGCGGCGGATGATGCCATGGACCTCATAGCCCTTCTCAAGCAGGAATTCGGAGAGATAGGAACCGTCCTGTCCGGTCACCCCGGTTATCAGCGCTGTTTTCATCATATCGGTAATCTGCATATTTTCAGAATATCTACAAATATACGCCTTTTTTTGCGGCCGTTTGCTTTTTTTCCGATATATTTGCCGCAAACTTGCACGGAAATGCTCACGTTACGCGAACTGAACCTGTTCCCGGACCTTGCCGGGCTGGACGGACTGCCCGAAGGGAAACTGCTCATCAATACGGTCAACGCCCACTCCTTCGTGACGGCGCAGAAGGACGCGGAATTCGCCGCCGCGCTCCGGCGCAGCGACGTCCTCCTCCCGGACGGGATCAGCATTGTCTGGGCCTGCAAGTTCCTGAAAATGAAAAACGCCCCGCGCGAGAAAATCGCCGGGACGGACCTGTTCCGCCACCACATGGCCCGCCTCAACGAAAAGGGCGGCACCTGCATGTTCATGGGCAGCAGCCCGAAGGTCCTCGCGCTCATCCGCGAAAAGGCGGCCGCCGAGTACCCCCGCATCCGTGTGGAGACCTACTCCCCTCCCTTCAAGCCCGTCTTCTCGGAGGAGGATGACGCGGCCATCCGCGCCGCCATCCATGCCGCCGACCCCGACCTCCTCTGGATCGGCATGACCGCGCCCAAACAGGAAAAATGGCTCGTCAGGAACTGGGAACTGCTTGACATCCACTGCCATGCCGGAACCATCGGCGCCGTCTTCGACTTCTTCGCCGGCACCATCAACCGCGCCCCCGCCTGGTGGATCGACCACGGCCTCGAATGGCTCTACCGGCTCCTGCGGGAACCGGGCCGCATGTGGCGTAGAAACGTCGTCAGCGGCCCGGTATTCCTGTGGTATGCCCTCCTGGAAAAACTACGTCTCCGGTAGGGGTTTCATGTGGCGGTTGATCTGCCAGTGAATGAGGATGAACAGCAGGATGTCGATCGCGAAGACCAGGTTGACGTTCCATTTGAGCAGGCCCATCCCGACATTGAGCAGGATCAGCCCGACATCCAGCCCCAGGATGATGAAGAGGACCTGGCGGTAGGTGAAGCCGCAACGGTGAATCTTGTGATGGATATGGTTCATGTCCGGCAGGAAGGGGCTGCGGTGGTTGCGGAGCCGGTAGATGATCAGCCGGACCACATCCAGCATCGGAATCATCAGGGATGAGAACGCAATCGTGAAATAACGGCAGTTACGGGTCGTCGTGATGCCGTGCGCCCCGATGAAGGAGCCGAGGTTGATGATCAGGTAACAGATGATCAGCCCGAGCGTCATCGACCCCGTGTCTCCCATGAACAGTTTGTGCCCTTTCTCGCGTTTCCCGAACATATTGAACAGCCAGAACGCAACCAGAGCCCCCAGAAGGGTCAGTCCGACCATCGCATAGACGAATCTCCGTTCCACGAGGAAGATGCCGGAAAGGCAGGCGACGGAAATGATGCAGAGCCCGGACGCCAGCCCGTCGATGCCGTCGATCATGTTGATGGCGTTGATCAGGTACATCAGCAGGAACACCGTGACCGGTATTCCGAGCCAGGCCGGCACTTCATAAAGTCCGAACAGCCCGTAGAAGTTCCTGATCCACAGTCCGGATGATACCAGCAGTACGGAGGAAACGAACTGTCCGGCCAGTTTGGCCCTGTAACTGAGTTCCGTCAGGTCGTCGACGACGCCCAGGATGTAAAGGATGACGGCGCTGGAGAGCATATACGTCATCTGGACCATATGGATGTTGTCGGTGAACTGGGTGGAGGTCAGGTTCAGGTTGAAGAGTTCCGCGACGGTCAGGGCGATGACGATGATCATCGTCGGGAGGAAAGACATGCCGCCCAGGCGGGGTACGGGCAGTTCGTGGATCTTCCGTCCGCCCGGCTGGTCGAATACTTTGTTGTGGTAGGCGATCCGCAGGAGGAACAGGATCATTCCCGTTCCCAGCGCGAACGCGAGGACG
Organism: Bacteroidales bacterium; assembly: GCA_016287075.1. GTDB lineage: Bacteria > Bacteroidota > Bacteroidia > Bacteroidales > UBA932 > Cryptobacteroides. The sequence goes on from JAEEVC010000015.1 coordinate 24,175, forward strand.
AAATCCACAACGAGGATAAGGTAGTGAGTGCTCATAAGCGAGTCTGATTAATCAATGCGCCGGCACGGCCGCGGCTTCCTTGCGGCTGAGGACCGTGTTTTTCCCGATCCGGCATCCGTCCACCCCTCCCCTGCATTCGAAGCGGACGGGGCCGTCGACCGTGTTCCCGTCCAGTTCGTTGCCGATATTCGTGCGGCTGACCCGGGATTTCGGGTTCCGCTCCACGGAGGCGACGCGCCGGAGGTCGATCGTATAGGAGTTGGCGACCCGGAGCACCTTGTTACGGAGAATCTTCAGATGGATGGCGCCGTCGTCGCAGAAGATGCCGCGGTTGTCGCAGGGGCCGTTGATGTCGTGGATGTAATTGTCCCGGATGGTAACGTCGTCGTGGTACGTGCTGGTATAGATGGCGCCGCTGTCCATCAACCCTTCCATCGGGGCTTTTTCGAAGGCCTCGGCCGTCAGGTAGATTTCGTTTCCGCACACCACGCCGGTGACCCGGAACGTTTCGGGATTCTCGGTATAGTGCATCCCGACCCCGATCGCGCCATAGCCGAAATCCGCTACCGTGTTCCCCTCGATCCGGAACCCGTCGCCGCGGCAGAGGATATTGACGTCGTTCATCAGGGCGACGCCATTACCGCTGAGCCTGTTGTTGAGGACGCTGGCACGGGAAGAGAATTCATCCGTGACGAACACCCGCCTGGCGCATCCCGTCGCGAAACAATCCGCGACGGTGATGTCGGCCGTCCCGGACGAATAGACCGCTTCGCGCATGATGCCTTCGAAACGGCAGTTCCGGACGGCATAGCTGCCGGCGCTGCAGAAATGGAAATGGACCAGGCGTTCGCCGGCGGAATTGCCGCGGAAGGTCAGCCCCTCCAGGGCGAGCGACTTGAAACGGCAGCCCGAGACCATCAGGAAGCGGGCGGCCTCGCAGGCATGCAGCCATCGTCCGCGCATCTCCGGGAGATTGAACAGACGATACCGGGGAAGTTGCATGTCATAGTTGAAATCGGCGTTCACATTATATTGGAGACCGATGATAGACAGGTCCGCCGCCTCGAACAGGATCTTTCCCCTCCGGATACTCCGCACCGGATAAACGCGGCTGAGATACCATTGAGGGATTTGAATATATACGTCCCTGCAATCTGAAACCGTCAGTTTCCGGTCACCGGTATCCAGGACACACAGTCCCTTCTCCTTGTCCTTGACGATGATCAGACGTGTCGCGCGCCGCATATCGGTACAAAGCCGGACAGGCTGCATATCGCTGTCCAGATAGCAGGTTTCCGTGCTGAATCCACGGCCGTCGAAGATTCCTTCCTTTCCTTTTCCGACCAGGACGGTCCCTTCGGAACCTCGGATCGTCAACTCCACCTGAGGCCAATCCATTCCTTCCAGGACCAAGTGCCCATCCTTGAAGAAATAAACGCCCGGGGCGATGTCAACAATGATGGAGCGCTTGCCGAGACGGATCGCCTCCCTGACCGACGTTTCCATCCCGTCGAACCGGGACTGGTCGGTGACGTCGATGCGGTATGGCTTCACTGCGGCGGCTGCCGGTGACAGAACCAGCAGCAGGGTCAGTGCCAGTGCGGACAAACGTTTCATTCGTCTAAAATAGCGGAAAGCCGGTTTTCAAAAGCATCCCGGGTAAAATGAAGGGAATAATGCCGCCGGCCCTCCGAACCCATCCTTCTGCGAAGGTCCGGATCGTCCAGAAGCCTCGCCAGGCAGTCGGCGAGTCCCTCCGGCCTGGAATCGTGGCAGACAAACCCGGTTACGCCGTCCAGGACCATGTCTTCGATCGCTCCGGCATCCGTGGAGACGACGGGCAGTCCGCAGGACATCGCCTCCAGGATCACCAGCGGGAAAGATTCGTTGGGATAACGCGTCGGAAAGACGAACACGTCCGACTCCGCGAACAACCGTTCCTTTTCCACGCCATAACGGGGTCCCACATATTCGACGACATCCTGCAGTCCCCTCCTTGTCACCTCTTCCGCAAAGGCTTCGACGGAAAGGTCATACGATGCGGAACCGGCGAAAACGCAACGGAAACTGGCGCCCGCCTCCTTCAGGATGCGGCAGGCGTCCAGAAGGACCAGAACCCCTTTGGAGACGATGAGATTCGACAGGAAAAGAAGGACCGGCACTTCCCTGTCCGACAACGCCGCCGCGGGCAGGGCATCGATCCCGTTGGGGCAGAAACGGACCGAACGGGCGAAGCGGGAGAATTCCGGGAGAAGGCGTTCGGAAAGGAGAATGACCTGCGTCCCGGAGAAGAGACGCCTGTAAAAGAAATCCTTCCACCCGCTCCGCGAAGGTATGCCCCTGTTGTGGAAATGGGCCACCAACGGGATATGACGGCGACGTACGGGAGAAAGCACGACGGAATCTTTCAGCAGACCGGGGAATGCGGCGGACGGCGTACAATACACCTTGTCCGGGCGGAACTCCTTCAGTGCGCAACGGACTTCCCTGCGGATTTGCACGAGGCGGAAGAGTTTGCGCACGGACCATTTCCCGATTTCATCACCGCCGGAAGAGGTGGAAAGGTTGATGAAACGCATCTCGAAACGCTCCGCGAGGCGGGTGCTCGTCCGGATCGTCTCCCCTACCGCCGAAGCCCCGTGGACGGGCGGCGGAAGATGAAGGATCATCAGTATCCGTTTCCTCATAGACTCGAAAAAGCCTCTTCCAGACGATCATGGAAGGTATATGGCATCTTGTCGCCGCGTAACTCGACCTGTGTCCGCGCCGGAATCCGCGCCAGCAACTCCGCCAGAGCGGATGCCAGGCTTTCGACAGAAGGGTCTGCAACCATCCCGTTCTCAGAATCGACAAGCACACGTGCTCCGGCCCTGCTGCTGACAAGCACGGACAGGCCGGCGACGAGCGCCTCGTTCACGACCGCCCCGAACGCCTCCACGCGGCTGGGAAGGACAAGGACGTCCCCGAGAAGGAAAACGGCGGACAGGTCCGGGCCACCGCGCTGTCCGAGGAACCGGACATCCCTGCCCGACTGCCGGGCAAGGGCCTCCCATTCCTCGCGGCAAGGTCCGCTCCCGACGACCAGCAGGGTCACCGACGGATCGTCCGGAAGGGCGCGGATGAGCAGATCCACATTCTTCAGGGGGATCAGGCGGCCGACGAAGAGGACGACCTTCCTGCCGGCAAGGCCCAGGGAAGAAAACAGGTCTTCCGCAACCGGCAGGGCCTTTTCCAGGTCGGCCCGCAGACGGACTTCGTCGGCGATGATCGGGAAAGAGACGCCTTTGCCGAAATGCCGGCGGTACCAGGCTGCCGTCTCCTCGGAGGGGACGATCAGATTATCCAGAAACAACGGAACGATACGACGGGCCAGCCGGTGGCGGAAAGAAAAATCATTCCCGGTTATCATGTCGATGCTGTCGTCACACACGGATACGACACGGAAACGCCTCCGCCCGAGACGGGAGAAAAGAATCATCCAGAGCGTCGTCAGGGAGAATTCGCTGACCAGTACGGTCTCCGGCCGATACTGCCGGAGCAGCGAGCGGAAACGGCGATAAGTGCGCGGGCCCCATCCGGGTTTCGGATAACGATGGTCCTCGAACTGCGCCAGCCCTTCCACCCGGGACTGGTCGAATCCCAGATCCACGGTCCGGTCCAGGTGGAAGATGGCATAATCGTATTCCCGGGCCAGCGTGTTGCAGAGGTCGATGCGGTAGGGAGCGATCTGTATGCCGAAAAACAGGTTCATCGAAGGGCGTTCTTCAGTCTCTTGAGCCGGTAGAAGAGGGAATAACTCCCGTTCAGCAACATCATCGGCAGGCGACCCTTCCGGATATCGCCGAGCTGAAGGGGCAAGGCGATGCCGAAACCGGTTTCCTCAAACACCTCCCGGGCGCTTTTCCCCATCCGGATGCCCGCGAGCATGATACCCTGTATCAGGCTGTAACAGGTCCGGGTCCGCAGAGACGGGTCGCTGATGCGGGTTGCGACGCCGACCGACCGGCCGATACGGGAGAGGAAGTCGCCGTACAGCCGGTTCGAGGCGCTGTCCGGCCGGACATGGACGTCATAGAAACGGATATCCGTCATCCGTACCGTGCCTCCATGGTCAAGCGCCATGGCGAAGAAAACGGTATCCTCCGCGATCGAGAGCGTCGGATCGAACGCGATTCCGTTCTCTTCCAGATACTTCTTCCGGAATGCGCAGCCGCAGACGCTACCCCGGACGTACGCCTTATCCACGATTTCCCGGAGCGTATAATCCCTCTCCCCGACAAACAGACCTTTCCAGGGGTAATGCTCCTCCTCATTGCAGAAACTGCGCATTACGACGATATCCGGTGCGGCGGATTCCAGAGCGGCGGACAGCTTTTCCAGTCCGCCCGGAATGATGACGTCGTCGGCGTCGGCAAAGACGACATATTCCCCTCCGGCACACCGGATGCCCGCATTGCGGGCGGCGGAAACGCCGGCGTTGGCCTGGCTGACGACCCGGACCGAAGGAAAACGCGTCCGGACCAGACCGGCCGTCCCGTCCGTGGAACCGTCGTCCACGACGATCACCTCAACGTCCGGACACTGCATCGTGGACAGGGTTTCCACGATGGTGGCGGAAGCGTTGAAGGCGGGGATGATGACGGAAAGTTTCATCGGATACGGACATTGTTGTAAGCGGCGCTGGAAGGATCGTCCCTGCGGACGAAGATGCGGGACCTGCCGTCGAACGTATTGTCGTAGATGCGGTTGCCCACGTTCCCTTTCGGGATCTTGCTGTCCGGGAGACGGTGTACCCGGAAGCATCTGCGCAGATCGATGCAGTAGCCGTTCCGGATCCGGAATACGCGGTTGCCGCTGATCTCCACCTTCACGGCACCGTCATCGGCGAAAATCCCCCGGTTTCCGTGGGGGCCGACGATATCATGGACATAGTTGTCCCGGATGACGGTCCGTGTGTTACCCGTATTGACATAGATGGCGCCGCCGTCGATCAGAGTGGGACGCAGCTCACTCCGGAACGCTTCCGACATGCAGATCTCATTCTTCTCCACGACGCCGCAGGTTCCATATTTGTCTTCCAGCGTATAATGGATGCCCAGCCCCATGGCGGAATGGGAGAAATCCTCGATATAGTTCCCGGAGACCAGGTAGTCGACACCCCGGCAGACGACCGTGGCCGCATTGCTCATCGCAAGGCCGTTGTTCAGGAAACGGTTGGAGACGATCCGTGCATTCCTGCTGCCCTCGAGGATACGGACGGCACTGAGATAATCTTCCCGGAAAACGCAATGGGAGACCTCGACCCCGGATGCCTCGTCCGCCGTGATTACGTGGGAACGGAGCCCCAGGAAGGAACAGCCGGCGAACCGGATACCGTCCGCCTGCACCCGTTCCAGCGCAATGAGCGATCCACCTTCCCGGTTTCCTACGAAGGAAAGGCCTTCCAGACGGATTTCCCCGATTTCACAGTCCCGGACCGTCAGGAAATTGGAGACGCCGCAGACGTGCACCGTCGGTTTCAGCTCCGGAACCGGACACAGGACATAGCGCGGAAGGCAGCGCCCGAAGCGCAATTCCGACCACATGCCGGTCCCGTAATAGGTCTCCCTTTTAAAATACAACCAGCCGTTCCGGATCTCAAGGACGGGATATACCGCCCCTTTATACCACTGCGAGAGAACGATGTTCCAACCTTTCACCATTTCCGGCGAACGGTCCGGCTCATTGCAGGGAATCTTGAAAACCCGTTTCCGGAACAGGACGCGCAAGGGCCAGAACTTCGCCCTTTTCGCGGGTGCGCGGACATAGACAGGCTCGCGCGTTACAGTATCCATGTATCCGTTTTCCGGAGAATACCCCGTTCCCGGATCACGGGCAACCAGGCAGGCGCCCTCCCCTTCCAGGGATAACGACAACGCGGGACGGCGCAAACCCTCCAGGCGGAGGTGTTCCTCACCGTAATAATACAGCCCGGGAGCGAACTCGACCCGGACGGAATCCGTTCCGGCGGTCAGACACTCCTCCAGCCTGAGGGGCAGGGCGTCAAAGTCGGACTGGCTGACGACCTGCAGAAGAATGGAAGCGGCACACAGCAGGGTCCGGATCATACCAGCGAACGATATCTGCGAATGGACCGCTTGACATCCCGCTCTTCCTTCACCTTCTTCGCCTCGATGTACTCTTCGTCGGAATAGAACAGGTAGAAAAACAGGCAGAGCCAGAGACTGTACTGGATGTCAAAGAAATAGGAAATGCTGAGCGTTCCGACCAGGATATTGGCCGCATTGGCCCTGACCACCAGGGAACGCAATCCGGACAATCCCCGGATGCAGAACAGCAGGACGACGAACGCCGGAATGACGCCGAACTGATGCCAGAATCCGAGGAGTCCCAGGTCGCAGTTGAAAATACCTTCCTTCATCAGGTTTTCCATGATCGGGTGGACGTGACCGGATATGAATCCGTTCCCCCAGAAATAGGATGCCAGGCCGTTTTCGCCCGAAATGAAATAGTAGAAAGCCTTGACGCGGTTGTAGTCCATATTGGTCAACTGCTCCGTCGTCTCATTGATCAGTCCCGTAATATATCCATTGGCCAGAACGACGAATATGACAAGGAATATCGCCATCAGGGTTTCCGTAACGAGACGCCGGCCGGCATTCTTGTCCATGATGGCCGCCATCACAACTACGACGACGGAACTCATCAGCAGGGTCCGGCTCTGGATGAGGAAGATATCGAAAAAGATGAAAGCGGACAGCAGCGCCCAACGGACCTTTTTCTTAAGATAACGGAGATCGTTCAACGCAAATATCAGCGCCGGGACCAGGAACTGGTCGCCCGGCAGGCGGTGAACGATGTCGCTCTCTTCCATGAAATCGGTGTTTTCGGGTACGGGGACCCACTCCGGGCTCACGAACGTCACCCACAGCACCATGAAGAAGTAAATGGCCGCGAAAGCATAAAGCCCCCGTTTCAATTCGACCTTCGTAGGACGGATGGACAGGAGGACCGGATAAACCAGATACCCCAGGAACTGCCTGTATACGACTACGGAGTAATAAAGATGCTGCCCATAGTACAGGTAGGCGGGGACGAAAGACAGCAGCACGCCGGCCAGGATCCACCACATCGGCTTCAACTTCGGGAACACGCCCAGGCGGATCTCGAATCCGACATTCCGGATGTATATCACCGCGAGGGCGACCATATATATGGTGAACGTTCCGTTCCCCTTCGTAACCGCCTCGAACGGAGTCAGACCGAACAGACCGGTCGATGCCAGAATCAGGATCAGAATGTCAATGCTGACATTGGTCCGTTCCCGTTTCTTTCTGATTACACCCCAATCACTCATTTGCTATGACATTCGCAGGCCGGCGAAGGCACCCCGTACCATCGCCCAGCCGAAACGATAAAAACCCATTTCCTTTCCGTGCATCACGGCGGACCGGATTTCGTCCAGCCCGCAGTATACACGCCTGAAAAACACACGGACCACCCGGGAGCGGGGGCCATATTTCCGGGCGATATAAACCGCATTCCGCCCCATCAGGTAGGCCGCCTGCGGATTACGGGCGGCCTTCCCGTCGCGGTTCACGTGCTGATGCCAGGCACATGCGCGGGAGGTCGCGCCCATCCGGTAGCCCAGGCGCTCCACCCGGATCCCCATGTCGATCTCGTCCGCATACATCATCAGCGACTCATCCTGGATCCCGAACCGTTCATACAAGGCTCTCTTAGCCAGGAAAGCGCCGCCCGGCAATCCGGTAGCCCCTACCTCCTTCACTCCGACTTCCGACAGAGTCCGGCCGCTGTCATTCAGCACGAAATCCAGATTCCTCGGATTGATGCTGCAGCCGAAGGAATCGATGACTTCCGAATCCTTCCGGAGCAGGACCGGAGAGACCATCGCCAGCTCCGGATCCGAGTAAAGATAGTCATATAACACGCCCAATGCGCCGGGAGAGAGACGGACATCGTTGACGATCTGGGCGATGGCGTCCACCTCCGGATAGAGGAGGACTTCCCGGAGGGCCAGATTGTAGGAAGCCATCATGTTACTGGTCGGGCTCCATAGCACCGTGGACCCGGGGAATGATTCCTGAAGGAGCGCGCTGTCCTCCTTGTCCCCGTTGTTGACGATGACGTGGAGATGGACCTCATCCCGATACTCCTGATAGTACCGTTGCCAGGCCTCCAGCCGGAAATGCTCCCGACAGAACAGCGTTATGACCGCAATCTTCATCTTCCCTTGGTGAACAGGTTCTTGAGCCGGTCCATCCGGTTCAGCACCTGGCGCTCCCGGATGTATCTTTTCCCAATCTGCTCCCGGTTCCTGCGCCAGGCCTTCTCCAGCGGCTGATCAAAGATGGCGGTAAGCCAGTTTTCCAGACACCGGATCTGTGAATCGACGGAGGGCGCGTCCGGCTGCAGCATCGGTTCCCTGAGATAGGCCATGTAAAGCGCGTCATCCGCATCGATCCGGGCCACTTCCTTCACGAGATCCTCCGGGGAGGCGAAGGCGGAGGCGTCGATGAACGCCTTCGGATTGAAAACCCGGGACACGTCCGGGTCGCCCCAATAAATCGGAACGGTCCGTGCAGCAAAGGCTTCCACGAGTTTTTCCGTCGTATAACCGCTGTGGCTCCCGTTTTCAAAACAAAGGGAAAACTTATGGCTCTTCTCGAAGGCCAGCTTGTCCGCCACCGGCCCGCCGACATTGTTCCGATACCGTCCTCCGGAGTCGACCGTGCGGTAAGCGCTCAGGGCATCGAAAGCCCGGTTCCGCACGGGATTGTCGGGATTGCTGACCACGAAACTGCAGAATCCGGTTTTTTCCGCGCCAAGGTCCCACCCTTCAGGAAGAAGGTGCTTCCCCACCGCCTTGTCCAGCATGGCGCGGTCATAGAACAGATAAAGAGGGAACCGCAGGTAGCGGTCGGCATATTCCATCCATTCGAAACCGATGGCATAATCGCAGGCGTTGAAGTCCGGAGCAAGATTCTCCCCGGTATGGAAGATCTTGACGCAACGGTCCGGAACCGTCCAATGGGACTCTCCGAACACGGAGAAGAATACGTAATCCGCGTCATCGCAGACCTCGACCTCATAATGCTTCCGCAGCAATTTGAGCGGAAGATACTCATCCCGGGAAGCGGAAAAACCGCTCCAGTAATCGAGGAAACGGACCTTGACGACTTTTCTATTCTCCATGGGGCTTTTGATTCTTTTTGAGACCCGTCACCCGGGAAAGGACCTGAAGGACTTCCGGGTTCTTCATCACGAAGCAGGAGACGACGATGAAAAAAACGGCGGTGACGGAACCGGTTATGCACAGCCTGAAGATGGATTTTTCGACCGGCAGCGCGTTGCACGCATACAGCAACGGGATCAAAGGGACATACGAGAGGACGGTTTTCAGCAGATCCGCAGCGGAAACGGGGAAACCGATCCTGCGCCGTACGGCAAACAGCGCCGCCAGGAACACGGCGAATTCGGCGCCGATCCATACCACGGCCGAACCGTTTGCGCCCATCCGCCCCACCAGCAGGATGCTCAGGAGGACGGCGACGGATGCACCGATGGCGGAATTCCGCAGGACCTTCTGGTCCATCTTCATCGGCATCATGATCTGGATGATCAGAATCTGGTCCATGCCGGCGATCAGGATCATGGGAGAGACGATCTTCATCGGAAGGACCGCACCTTCATACCCGGATCCGGAGATGAGCTGGATGATGTCGACGGTGCAGATCTCCATCAGGATAAGGACAGGTATGCCCATCAGGAACAGCAGGTTGGCGGTTTTGCTGACATAGGACTTGAACTCCTCCGTCTTCCCTTCCGAAAGGACGGCGCTCATCCGCGGCAGAAGGACGGTCGCACACGCGGAGAACAAAGCCATCACGATGGACAGGATCTTGGTCGCGGAGGTATAGAAACCGACCTGGTCCGCATCGGTCCGGAGTCCGAGGTACATCACGTTGAACGAGGTGTACATCGAAGACAGGATAAAATTGAGACCCAGGATGAAATACGGTTTGACAAACCCCTGCGGACGGACAAGGGACGGCTTAAAGGAGACGTACTTCCGGGAATGGATGGCATTCACCAAGGCGTTCGCGATAGCCGTAAGTGCCAGAAGGAGGAAATAAATCTCATAGTCGTCAGCCGTCCGGATAAAGAGGAATACGGAGACAACGTATAGTGTCTTGATGAGGATGGAACGCCTCGTAATATACTGGAACTGTTCGACACCCTGGTACAGCCATTCCAGAAACAGCCCGTTGGCGACCAGTTTGGCAACACCCACGAACAGCAACCGCCGGTATTCATACAGGGAGGGGACCAGGAATGTCACAACCAGCAATACGGCGGCGGCGATGAAGGTCGTCAGGGCATTCAGGGACAGGAGGCTGGAAAACACCTGATTGAGGCGCGACCGGTCATCCCGTGCAACGGCGATTTCCCGGACGCCTAGGATGGAAATGCCCATCGTCGAGAATACGAGGAAATAGTTGACGATGTTGTCGACGAAGTTGCAGATGCCGATATTCGTCACTCCCAGCACCCTGGATACGTACGGATACGTAATCAGGGGGAAGACATAGTTCGCAACCGTCAGGAGGGCGCTGTAGAAGATATTTTTCTTCAGGTTAGACATCTATCTTCCCTTGTACATCTCCTCGTAATACTTCTGGTACTCCCCGCTTGTGACGTTGTCCAGCCAGTCCTGGTTGTCCAGGTACCAGCGGACGGTCTTTTCCAAGCCTTCCTCGAACTGGAGCGACGGTTCCCAGCCGAGCTCCTTCTGGAGCTTCGTGGAGTCGATCGCGTAGCGGAGGTCGTGGCCGGCACGGTCCGTGACATACGTAATGAGATCGTCATCAGCACCTTCCGGACGGCCGAGGAGGCGGTCCGTGGTACGGATGAGCGCCTTGACGATGTCGATGTTCTTCCACTCGTTGAAGCCGCCGATGTTGTAGGTCTCGGCAACCTTGCCTTCATGGAAGATCAGGTCGATGGCCCGGGCGTGGTCTTCCACATAAAGCCAGTCGCGGACGTTTTCGCCCTTCCCGTAGACCGGAAGCGGCTTGCGGTGGCGGATATTGTTGATGAACAGCGGAATCAGTTTCTCCGGGAACTGGTAGGGGCCATAATTGTTCGAGCAGTTGGTCACGACGGTCGGCATGCCGTAAGTGTCGTGGAAAGCGCGGACGAAATGGTCGCTGGAGGCCTTGGCGGCGCTGTACGGGCTGTGAGGCTGGTACTTCAGGTCTTCGGTGAAGAACTGCTCGCCGTATGCCAGGTGATGACTGCCGGAGGAGGCTTTCGTCGTGAAAGGCGGCTCGATCCCCTCCGGATGGGTCATTTCCAAGGCGCCGTACACCTCGTCCGTGGAAATATGGTAGAAGCGCTTGCCTTCATATTTCTCCGGCAGGCTTTCCCAGTAAAGGCGGGCCGCCTGCAGGAGGGAAAGCGTTCCCAGCACGTTCGTGCGTGCAAAGGTGAAGGGGTCCTTGATGGAACGGTCGACGTGGCTCTCCGCCGCAAGGTGGATGACCCCGTCGACGCGCTCTTCCCGCATCAGGGCCAGCACGCCGTCGAAATCACAGATGTCCATCCGGACGAAGCGGTAATTCGGACGGTCTTCGATATCCTTGAGGTTCGCGAGATTGCCCGCGTAGGTCAGTTTGTCCAGGTTGATGATCCGGTAGTCCGGATACTTGTTCACAAGAAGCCGCACGACGTGGCTGCCGATGAATCCGGCGCCGCCGGTGACGAGGATCGTTCTGTTCATAACTCTCTCAGCAAGGGATGATTCCGGTCTTTCGCGGAAAGCAGGACGCGGTCGGCGGGAATCCGCCAGTCGATGGCGAGGTCCGGATCGTCCCAGGCCACGGCACCCTCCGCTTCCGGATGGTAATAATTGTCACATTTATATTGGAACACAGCCGTTTCCGAAAGGACGGAGAAGCCATGTGCGAATCCGCGGGGGATGAACAGCTGCCGGTGGTTCTCCCCGGTGAGTTCGACGGAAGCATGCCGGCCATAGGTCGGAGACCCCGGACGGAGATCTACCGCCACGTCGAGGACGCGGCCTTCGACAACCCGGACGAGCTTCGCCTGCGCCCACTCCCCTTTCTGGAAATGGAGACCGCGCACGACGCCGTAGGAGGAACGGCTTTCGTTGTCCTGGACAAAGTCCACCTCGCCGACGGCATCGGTGAAGGCCTTGCGGTTGAAGGCCTCGAAGAAATAACCCCGGCTGTCGCCGAAAACGCGCGGCTCCAGGATCAGGAGGCCGGGGATACCGGTTTCAATGACATTCATAACCTTTCCATGCATTTTTTCAGGGAGTCATACCAGTGCGGGACCGTGATCCCGAAGGTCTGCTTCACCAGGGTTTTGTCCAGGACGGAAAAATGCGGCCGGCGGGCCTTGGAGGGGAATTCGTCGCTGTGGCATGGCCGGATGTCGCAGGTGTTGCCGCTCAGGTCGCGGATGGCGCAGGCGAAATCATACCAGGAGCAGACCCCCTCGTTCGAATAATGGTAAACGCCGGTCTTTCCGAGCTGTCCGGTTTCGATGACATGCAGGATCAGCGCTGCCAGGTCGGCCGCATACGTCGGTGTGCCCACCTGGTCGAAAACCACGTTCAGGCTGTCCCTGTCCGCCGTCAGCTGGCGCATCGTCTTGACGAAATTCTTCCCGAAGGGGGAATAGAGCCAGGCCGTCCGGAACAGGATGTACCGGCACCCGGCGTCTTTCACGGCCTGTTCTCCCTGGAGTTTCGTGACGCCGTACACCCCAAGCGGGTCCGTCGGCCAGTCCTCCCGACAGGGCAGGCAGCGCTCTCCCTGGAAAACGTAGTCCGTCGAGATATGGATGAGCGTCGCCCCGCGCTCCTTCGCCGCCTCGGCGAGGATGCCGGGGGCGACATGGTTCAGCAGGTCCGCGAGGGCGTAATCATCCTCCGCTTTGTCCACGTTCGTATAGGCCGCGCAGTTGACAATCAAGTCGATCCGCTCGGAATCGCAGATCAGCCGGACGGCATCCCGGTTCGTGATGTCGAGGTAGGTGGTATCGACACCCGGAATCCGGGAGACATCCGTAAAGAGGAAACGGTGGGCGGAGCGGAGCGAGGCTTCGCGCAGTTCCGTCCCAAGCTGGCCGTTGGCACCGGTAACAAGGATGTTCATAAATATAAAATACTCCCATTCCCCCGGCTTCCTGAAGCAGTCGAGGGGATGAATCCCGCGGCGCAAACTCCTGTCCAGGAGCGCTTTCCGAGGGATTTATCTACTCTTGCCCGGCCTCACGACACATCAGGTCGGAGAGCAGGCCGATCGTCTTCTTGTCCAGGACCTTCTTCGTGTCCTGCTCCTGCAGGGCATGGAAACGGTGGCAATCCGATCCCACCATGCAGTACCATCCGCGGCCGAGCAAATACTCCGCCCGCTCCTTCGAATCATTCCGGTAGGAGCCGACGATCGACGGAAGGTTCAGTTGCAGCAAGACGCCCATCTCATGGAGGCGCTTGTAATCATCTTTCCGCATGTAGCGGTATCTTTCCGGATGGGCCAGGATGGGGCGGTATCCGGCCGCCAGCGTCCGCTCGAGCACACCCCATAGGTCAATAGGCGGAGACCAGGTCGAAGTTTCAACCATCACGTGATCTTCGCCGTGCGTCAGCAGGTCTTTGGCGGCGAGGCGTTCCTCATAGAGGTTGTCCATCATGTATTCGGCGGCCAGCCCGAAAGACAGGCCGCCCTTGTATATGGCCGACAGTTCGGCAAAGCGCTGCCGGATGCCGTCCGTGGTATTCGGCACATCCTCCATCACATGGGGGGTGAACCAAAGGGTTTTCAGGCCCTGTTCCTCCAGCCAGGCGAGGATGGAGAGGGAATCTTCCGGCGTCTTGACCCCGTCGTCGAGGCCATAGAGGATATGGCTGTGGTTGTCGACGGCGCCCTGGAGCAGGCCGCTGCCGACAACCGAGTCTTTATTCCGGAAGAGTCCGAACATCCCGCCTATGCCTTCTTGTCTTCCTCTCCCGTCGAACCGTAGCCGTAGCCATAGCCGTAACCATAGCCGTAGCCATAGCCATAGCCCTTTGCCTGATAGGTATCGACACCGTTGAGGATGATGGCCATGCGGTTATACTTCCCGTCCTCGTGCATCGTTTCAACGGCAGGGAGCGCACGCTTGTCGAACATCTCCGCCCTGATGATGAACAGCGAGATGTCGGCGCAAGGGGCGACGATGGAGGTATCCGCCACCAGGTCGACCGGAGGGCAGTCCAGGAAAACATAGTCGAACTTGTCGCGCAGACCGTTGATCATCTCGGAGAAACGGTCGGAGACCAGCAGTTCCGCAGGGTTCGGAGGGAGGGAACCGACCGGCAGCAGGAAGAGCGAATCCTGGACGGTACGGATGGACGAAAGGAGGTCGTCGTGCTTGCCGTTGAGATAGGAGGCGACGCCGGACGAATTCATTTTCAGCGTCTTGCTGAGGGTCGCCTTACGAAGGTCCAGGTCGACCATCAGGACCCTCGAGCCCTTCAGGGCCATCGAAGCGGCGAGGTTCAGCATGGTGAAGGTCTTACCGGCATTGGGATTGAACGAGGTCGTCAGGATCACCTTGTCGTTGCCGGAACCCGAATGGATCATCAGGTCGAGGTTGGTACGCAGGACGCGGAAGGCCTCGTTGATCATGTCACGCTTGCCGCTCTGGACATAGACCCGGGTATGGGTGTCGTCGAACTTGTCCGCCCGCAGGCGCTGCCAGTAATTGCCGTTGATACCGATCTGGGGAATCTCCGCCAGGAACGGCGTGGAGAGGGTAGCCAGGTCATTGCGGCCGTGGACGGCGTTGTCAAGAACCTTGCGCACGTAGAAGTAGGCGAAAGGAATGCCGAATCCGAGCACGAGGGAAATCAGGATGATCATCACCCGGTTCGGAGCGACCGGCTTGGACGTACCGGTAGGCCGCTGGATCAGACGGGTGTTTCCGACGGTCAGCAGGCTCTGGAGTTCATTTTCCTCCCGTTTCTGGAGCAGGAAGATGTAGAGCTGCTCCTTGACCTTCTGCTGGCGCTCGATGGAGAGGAGTTCAAGTTCCTGTCCGGACGTGGAAGAAAGGCGGCTCAGGATGTCACGTTCCTGATTGTTGATCTTGTTGACCTCCAGCTGGAGCATGGAAATCAAATTGTCGATGGAGCGGTTGATGGAGACCTTGTAGGCGTCCAGCGTGTTGTTCAGGTCCTGCACCAGCGGGTTGGCCGCACTCGACAGGGCCAGAAGGCGCTCCCGTTCCAGGTAGGCGCGGTTGTATTCCGCGATCTGCAACTCCACCTTGTCGCCTTCGATTCCCATATTGGCGGGAATCATGTCGTCCGCGTGGGTGGGATCGTTGATCCAGCTCTTGATCGAACGGGCCACTTCCAACTGCTTGGATTTCTCGAAGGCCTGGGTCGAATAGATGCTGGACTGCTGGATGATGGCGTTGGCCGTAGACTGGATGTTCGTCAGGCCGTGGGCTTCCTTGTAGTCCTTCAGGTCGGATTCGATGCCGCCCAGTTCCCTTTCAATGACATTCAGACGGTCGTTGATGAACTCGGAGGTATTGCGGGCGGAACGGTTCTTGTCCGTCACCCACATGTCATTGTAAATGTCCAGCAACGTCGAAAGGATGCTTTCGGCGCGGGCCGGGAAAACATCCTGCAGGGAAAGGACGACGACGGAAGACTGCTTGCTGGAGAGGGACGAAGTCAGCCGGCCGCAATAACTCTTGGCACGGACGGCGGCGGGGACCCAGGAGATGGAAATCACGTCGTTCCAATCACTTATATGCGATGTCGGGATAAAATACAGCGGGCCCACGGGCGTCTGGATGGTGTCGTTCAGGACACCGTCAATCCGCTCCTTGGACAGCGGTTCTTTCCCGACGTGGAACGACTCGAGGCGGAAGGAGTTCTCGCCGGTCTTGACCAGGTCGAAGGAGAAGGAGGACGCGGTGACAGGCTGGCAGATCGTCATTTCGACCGGCGTGTTCTTGTACATCTCGCGCCAACGGAAGAACTGCCTGTCCACGTACATCGTTTCCAGATTCAGCCGCTCGACCACCTGCTCCATCAGGTCCGGGGAGGCGAAGGCCTCAACCTCGTTATCGACATTGGTGCCCTGGGAATAACGGCGGTAGCCGCCCGTAAAGGCCGTCAGGTCCCGCATCATCGAGTTCTGCGAATCTTCGTCCACGATGACCTTTTCCGTCCGGACGAAGGAATTCGGAATCTTATAAAGGCGCATTCCCGCAAAGGCGAGGAACACCAGGAGCGAGAAGATGTACCACCATTTGTGTTCCCAGATCAAGCCCCAGAGATCGGACATCTGCAGGGACTTCTCTTCATCTGTATTCGTTACGACGGGAAGGGCGTTCTGTTTTGCGTCAGCCATATTGCGTTGAGATAAAAGGATTCTGTGTCTATCGGGTCATGGTAATGATGAGGTTCGCGACCGTGATGGCGATGGAACCGAGGGAAATCCAGAACGAACCGGACTTGAAGTAGTTCTCGTTGATCGTGGACTGGCCGGCGCGGACCTCGTTCGGCGTCACGTAAATGACGTCGTTCTGCTGAAGATAGTAGGCGGGGGAATCGAACATGTCGCTCCGGGTCAGGTTGACCTCGTAGGTGTTCCGCTTGCCTCCCTGCTCCCGGATGACCATCACGTTGTCGCGGCGGCCGTAGATCGTCAGGTCGTGGGCCAGAGCCAGCGCCTGAAGCAGCGTTATCTTGTCTCCGGACACCGCATAGGTACCCGGATTCGTCACCTCGCCCAGGACGGAAATCTTGAAGTTCAGGTATTCGACGGTCACGACGGCATCCCTCAGGAGGCCTTTTTCCGACAGTTTATCGGCAATCAGGTCCTGCAGCTCCCAGCGGCTCATACCCGAAACGTAGAGTTTGCCAAGGGCCGGGAAAATGATGTATCCGTCGTTATCGACCACATATCCGGAGATATACTGGCCGCCGCCGCCGCCGAACTCGGAACCGGCGAAATACGACGCGATGGACTTGTTGAACTGGAACGAGAGTTTCGGATCGGCGCTGTTGACGACGATCGAAAGCTGGTCCTGCGGCTGGATGATGATTCCCTTGTTGACCGCCTTGCCGGTCGGGGCGTCCCCGCTGATGTCCTGCAGGTAATTGATGTTCTTGTAGGTCTCCGGATTACAGGCGGCCACCCCGCCGAGGAGCGCAAGAGCCACGAATAAACGAACTATTTTTCTCATACGTAGTTTTGTTGTCAAACCAAAGGGCATAAAGCCAATATTCGTGCAAAAATACTGAATTATTATAAGGAAAGCAAAAAATTATTTCGCTACCTTTGCAAAACGGAAATGGAAAAGGACAGACCGGTCATCTATCTCTTCACGGACGGGGCCGCCAGCGGCAACCCCGGTCCGGGCGGGTACGGCGTCGTAATGAAATGCGCCGTCGAAGGCCCGGACGGACAGAAACGCCTCGCTGTCAAGGAGATGTCCGGCGGATTCCGCCGCACGACCAACAACCGGATGGAGCTCCTCGCGGTCATCACCGGCCTCGAGGCCATCCGCTGGAAAAACGCCGAGGTGGAGGTCTGGAGCGATTCCTCCTACGTCGTCAAGGCCGTCAGCGAAGGCTGGCTGGAGAACTGGAAGCGCACGGGGTTCAAGAAGAAAAAGAACATGGACCTCTGGCTCCGCTTCGATGCCGTCAACAAGCTGCACCGCGTCCGTTTCCACTGGCTGAAAGGCCACGCCGGCCACCCGGAGAACGAGCGCTGCGACGCGCTCGCCGTGGCGGCATACCACGCGCCGGACCTTCCCGAGGACACCGGCTACACCGAAGAAGAACAAACCCTGATATAGCTATGCAGTACAATAGGAAACCCGTCGTCGGCATTACCCAGGGCGACGGAAACGGCATCGGATATGAAGTGATCATCAAGGCCCTCGCGGACAGCCGCATCCTGGAATCCTTCACCCCCGTCATCTACGGCTCCTCCAAGATCTACGGCTTCTACCGCAAGCAGATCCACGACATCGAGCCCGCCGACACCAACGTCATCTCCTCCGCAAAGGATGTCCATCCGAAGCGCATCAACATCGTCAACTGCCTGCCCGACAACGTCTATGTCGAGCCCGGCCAAGCGACGCCGGAATCCGCGAAAGCGGCCATCCGCTCGCTCCAGGCCGCGGTCCGCGACATCAAGGACGGCCACATCGACGTCCTGGTCACCGCCCCGATCAACAAGCGGGCGATGGTCAGCGAAGGCTTCGGTTACACCGGCCATACGGAATACCTCCAGAAGGAGTTCGGCTGCGCCGACGTCGCCATGTTCATGGTCAGCGAGCAGCTCCGGATCGGCGTCGTCACCGGACACATCCCGCTGAAGGACGTCGCCGCCTCCCTGACGAAGGAACGGATCCTCGGCAAACTCCGCCTGATGGACAAGTCGCTCCGCCGCGACTTCGGCATCGACGCGCCGAAGATCGCCGTCCTCGGCCTCAATCCCCATTGCGGGGACGGCGGCCTGCTGGGCGATGAAGAGCAGTCCGTCATCCTCCCCGCCGTCCAGGCGGCACAGGCGGAAGGCATCCTCGCCTTCGGCCCCTACTCCCCCGACGGATACTTCGGGATGGGCCATTACGGCAAGTTCGACGCGACCCTCGCCATGTACCACGACCAGGGCCTCGCCCCGTTCAAGGCCCTCTCTTTCCAGGACGGGGTCAATTTCACCGCCGGCCTCCCGATCGTGCGCACGTCCCCGGACCACGGCACGGCCTACGAACTGGCCGGCCGCGACCAGGCGGACCCGCATTCGATGATGTGTTCGATCTATACCGCCATCGACATCCTCCGCAGCCGCGAGGACTACGACGACCTCCACGCCGCGGCGGACAAGCGGTAAAGTGCTAAGACAGGCGCAACTGGGCGCCGCACCACTCCGCAATCCGCTCGCGGTGGGTGATGAAGATCATCGTCTTCCCCTCCGCATGGGCGGTCAGTCCCTCCATCAGCTTCTCCTCGGTCTCGGGATCGAGCGAGGAGCTGAATTCGTCGAGGAGCAGGATGCTGCCGGGGCGGAGCAACCCGCGCGCGATGGCGATGCGCTGGGCCTGGCCTTCGCTCAGGCCGGCGCCGCCCTCGCCGCAGACGGTGTCCAGTCCGTCCGGAAGATCCAGCACGAACCGCGCCTGGGCCAGTTCCAGGGCCCATTCCATGCGCTCGTCCGTCGCATCCGGATCCCCCATCAGGAGGTTCTCGCGGACCGTTCCGCTGAAGAGCGTATTGCCCTGCGGCACATAGACAAGGTTGCAGCGGGTACGGGGCGAGGCAGGCTCTTCCCGCCCGCCGCTGAAGAGCGTCACGCGCCCGTCCGTTGGCTTGAGAAGCGCGAGCATCAGGCGGATGAGCGTGCTCTTCCCCACCCCGGTCTCGCCGACGATGGCGGTCCGGGAGCCCGGCTCAAAGCGGAAACTCAGGTGTTCCAGGATGTTCCGCTGCCCGTCCGGATAGCGGAACGTGACGTCGTCCACGGCAATGCCGGCGGGCGCCTCCATCCAGACCGGCTCCCCTTCCTCCTCCTTCGGGATGTCCTCGAGCTCCATCAGGCGGTCGATGGACGCCGTCGCGAAGATGAACGAGGGAATCTGCCGGGTGAGGTTGACGGTCGGCCGCTGGATCTGGCTGACCAGCTGGAGGAAAGCCGTCATCATACCGAAGGTCATGCCGCCGTGGAGGATGCCGTAGGCGCCCCAGAGGAAGGCGGCGATATAGCCGAAGGAGAAGGCGGCGCCGACCATGGTCCGGGCGAAGATGTTCAGCCGCGTCCGCTCGACGACCTGGCCGTATTCCGTGTTCTGGAGGTCGTCCAGGCGCGTTTCCATCCGCTCTTCATTCTCCATCGAGCGGATGACGACCCGGTGCTGGAGACTCTCCTGGAGATGGCTCTGCACCTTGCTTTCGGTATCGCGGATCCCGCGGGTCATCGTCCGCATCCGCCGGAAGAAGACTTTGCTGAAGACCGCGAACAGCGGCGTGACCACCACCAGCAGCAGGGCGAGCCGCCAGTCCATCATGCACATGAAGACCACGGCGGCGGCCAGCTGGAACAAGGTGGTGACCAGCTGCGGGACATCCGAACAGATGACCCCCGTCACGGTGGACACGTCGGTTTCCAGCCGGTTGATCATGTCCCCCGAATGGTGGCGTTCCTTGCCGATCCACTCCGCCTGCATCAGGTTGCTGTAGAGGCCTTTCCGTATGATGAAGTTCATTCGGGAGTTCGTCAGGCTCTCCAGCCGCATGTTGAGCGCGGTCACGGCGAGCCGGAGCGCGGTCACCCCGAGCACCAGGCCGGTGAACAGCCCGATGCTGCCGGCCGCATCGCCCGTCGCGATATCGACGATCCGCTTGCAGAGCCAGATGAAGGTCAGGTTGAGGGCAATGCTGACCAGTCCGAGCAAGACGTTCAGTACCAAGCGCTTCCGAACACCCTTCGAGCGGGCATACAGCCATTTGAAATATTTCAGGATCGTTTTCATTCGCCTTTGAGGAGTCTGCCGAGCCCGTAGCCGAAGGCCCCGGAGAAAAACCGGAGCGACGCGGCGGGGAACGTGAGGAAATGGCGCAGCCGGTCCCGGACGACCAGCATCCAGAAGGAATGGACCTTCCGCACGAGGTAGGATTCCTCGCCGCGGGTCCGGTCCTCGTTCTTCCCGAAATTGCCGCTGCTGCGGATGAAGCGCCAGATGCGCTCCTCCCGCCGGCCGGAACGGACGGGTTTCCAGGAGACTGCGTCCACCGCTTCCGCGGGCATGGCCAGGAAGGTGCCGGCAAATGCGAGGAATGCGTGCCAGAGCCGCGTCATGCCGAGATACCCGATGTCGGCGCGGAGCTGCGCCTTGTCGATTTCCGCATGGTGCCGCTCCAGCAGGAGGGCCCAGTCGATGATCTGCCGGAGACCGATGCCGCCGGACCAGTAATGGTGGAGGAAATGGACGAAGACATAGACGGCGCTGAAGTTCACGTCCGGCACCGGAATGGGATGCCCCTCGACCGGACACATCGCGACACCGCTCCGGAACATCCGCTCCTGCAGCACTTTCAGCTTCGCATCCAGGGAGCGGGACATCAGGGTGGAAATCGTGCCGTGCAGTTCCACCTCGATGCTGCCGAAGAACATCCCGAGGTGGAGGATTTCGGTCGCCTCCTCCTCGACGCGCGTCGCCTTCGGGACAAGGATCTCCCGGGCGCGGGCATAGTCTTCCGGCGGCAGCAGGAGGTCGATGTCACCGGGCTGCCGGCGCATCGGGTCGGGATAGTTCAGGCCCAGCGGCTGCCCTTTGACCACGGCGACCCGGAGGCCGGCCAGGGCCTTCACCAGCCGGGGAAGGGCGCGGTTGAGCTGGCCGTTGCGGGTTTCGGTGAACATCACGTCGCCGAGGAAGGGGTCCAGCGTCTCCTCCTGCGGGGGGAGGCATTCCGCCGGAAGATGGTGGATGCCGTCGGTCACCAGGCCGACGACGGTCTGCCGGAAAGAGAGGTCATACAGCGCTGCCCAGTCGGTATCCGGGGGAAACAGCGCGGCATCGGGCGCCCCGCCCCTCAGGCCGGAGCGGAGCAGGGAGAAAAAACGCTGTTCCAGCAGCGTCATTCGAGGATGCCGGCTTCCGCCCACTGCTCGCAGAGTTTCCCTGCGTCGGCGAGCGCGGTCTCCGGATCGACCTCGTATTCCTCCAGCAGCAGGTCGCGGAGCGTTTCCGGGGTGAATTCGCCCTGGCCGTTCACCTTCGCGAAAAGGTAGGCGGCCGACTCGTTGAGGCTGACCAGCTTGCTGAAATTGACATTTTTCGGGCCCACGGCCTGGACGACGTTCTGGCCGCAGAGGGTCCGCATGATGAATCCTTCCTTAATCTTCATATTGTTTCAAAGCTTCTGCATATTGGGGTTTGAGCCACCGGCGGTTCCACGGAAGGTTCCGGTAGATGAACAGCAGGTAGCGGCGGACAGGCCGGAGGGCCTGCCAGAGATGGACCTTCCGGAGTTCCCGCGGCGAATAGGGATCCACGGCCTTTTCCCCGTCCCGGAGGATGGAGACGGCCTTGCCGAAGATCTGGCTCCGGAGGACGCGCTCCCGGTTCACGGGAACGCCGTCGCCCTGGATCTCAACCCGGTCGCCGGCAACGGAGAGGACCCGGTGCATCACATAGCGGCCGCCCTTTTCCGGCCCGATATGGAAAAGGACGATGTCGTCGGGGCGCACCTCGCCGACGGGCTCCAGGACGACGAGGTCCCGCTCGCCGCGGATGAACGGGAGCATGCTGAAGCCCTTGACGGGAATCGTGACCGAATGGCCTTCCTCCAGCATCTGACGCACCGGGACGAAGAATTCGTCGTTGGCTATGACCATCTTTTCCATATAGGTGGCAAAGATACAAAAGAATTTTGTTATTTTTGCCAATATGACGCTGGAGACCAGCATACAGTATCTCCCCGGAGTGGGGCCGAAACGGGCCCGGCTCCTGCAGGACGAGCTCGGAACCGGGACCGTCGGGGACCTCCTGCGCCTGTATCCCTTCCGCTACATCGACCGCACGGCCGTCCAGCGCATCGCCGACCTCCTCCCGGACCAGGCCTACATCCAGATCCGGGCGACGGTGCGGAGCGTCAAGCTCCTCGGCAAGGGCGGCAAGCCCGCCGATCCCGCAAAAGCGGGCGCCGGGATGCGCCTGAGCGCGATCGTCGAGGACGGCAGCGGCGAAATCGAGGTCGTCTTCTTCAAGGGCGTGAAATGGATGGTGACCCGGATCGTCCCGGGCGCCACCTTCATCTTCTTCGGCAAGCCGACCGTTTACGGCGGACGCATCAACCTGGTCCATCCGGAAGTGGACGCCCCCGACAACGTCGGCACAGGCGGCCTCACCGGCGTCTATACCAGCACGGAGAAACTCAAGACGGCGGGCGTCACGGGCAAGGTGATGACCAAGCTCATCGCCGCCGCCCTGGAGGGCGTACTGCCGGAGTTGCATGAGACCCTTCCCGACTATATCCTCCGGGAGAAGGGCCTGGTCCCGCTGACCTTCGCGCTCCGGCAGATCCATTTCCCGACCGACCAGAACGCCCTCGCCAAGGCCACCTACCGCCTGAAATTCGAAGAACTCTTCCTCCTGCAGCTTTCCCTGCTGAAGCAGAAATACATCCGCAGCCGCAATGAAAAGGGGCTCCCCATGCCCCATGTCGGCCCGGCCTTCAACGCCTGTTTCAATGCCCTCCCCTATGAACTGACCGGCGCCCAGAAACGCGTCATCAAGGAGATCCGGGAGGACCTCCGGAGCGGCCGCCAGATGAACCGGCTCCTGCAGGGAGATGTGGGCAGCGGCAAGACGATGGTCGCCGTGCTGACAGCCCTCCTCGCCATCGGGAACGGCTACCAGGCCTGCCTGATGGCGCCGACGGAAGTACTTACCCAGCAGCACTTTGCGAACATTTCCCGCTACCTTGAGCCGACCGGGGTCCGCGTCGTGCTCCTGACCGGTTCGACCGGCGTCGCCGCCCGGCGCGAGATCCACGCCGGCCTCCGCGACGGCTCCATCGGCCTGGTCATCGGCACCCACGCCCTCATCGAGGACAACGTCGTTTTCCGGCGCCTCGGCCTCGCCATCATCGACGAGCAGCACCGTTTCGGCGTGGACCAGCGTTCCCGCCTCTGGGCCAAAGGGGCGGACGGCATTCCCCCGCACGTCCTCGTCATGACCGCGACGCCGATCCCCCGCACCCTGGCGATGACCCTGTACGGCGACCTCGACGTCTCCGTCATCGACGAGATGCCGCCCGGACGGAAGCCCGTCATCACCAGGCAGTTCGGCGAGAACAAGCGCTATGCGCTCCACCGGTTCATGCGCGACCAGATCGCCCTGGGACGCCAGGTCTTCGTCGTTTACCCGCTGATTTTCGAAAGCGAGAAAGTGGACTACCAGAACCTGGAAAGGGGCTATGAGGAAATCGTGGAGGCCTTCCCGCTCCCGCAATACAAGGTCGCGATCGTCCACGGCAAGCAGACGAACGAGGAGAAGAATTTCAACATGAACGCCTTCGCCGCGGGCCGCGCCCACATCCTCGTCTCGACGACCGTCATCGAGGTGGGCGTGGACGTGCCGAATGCCAGCGTCATGGTCATCGAGAGCGCCGAACGCTTCGGACTCAGCCAGTTGCACCAGCTCCGCGGCCGCGTCGGCCGGGGCTCCGAGGCCTCCTACTGCATCCTGATGAAGGGGCAGAAGGTCTCCAAGGAGAGCCAGAAGCGGCTCGACCTGATGTGCGCGACCGAAAACGGTTTCGACCTGGCCGAGGAGGACATGAAGATGCGCGGGCCCGGCGACCTGGAGGGCACCCAGCAGTCCGGGCTTCCCATCTCCCTCAACATCGCCTCCCTCGCCCGCGACGGGCAGATCCTCTCGGACGCCCGTTCCTACGCGATGCACATCCTCGACAAGGACCCGACACTCGAATCGGAGGCCAACGCACTCCTCGCCGCGGAACTCCGCAAGGACAAGTACATGGCCCCCGATTACTCGAAGATTTCCTGAATCCTATTCGGCTTTCAGCCAGCGTTCCAGCCAGTCGAAATACGACCTGTGCCAGTACAGGGCGTTCTGCGGCTGGAGAATCCAGTGGTTTTCCTCCGGGAAGACGATGAGTTTCGACGGGACGCCCATCATCTGCGCGGCGTTGAACGCCGCCATGCCCTCGTCGTACGGGACGCGGAAATCGTTGCCGCCGTGGATGCAGAGAATCGGTGTGTGCCAGTTCTTTACGAGGGTGTGCGGGGAGTTGGCGTAGTGGCGGACGGCCTTCGGTGCGGAGCTCCAGGGCGAGCCGCCCTGGCGGATGCCGCCGAAGGTCTCGCCGTCGCCGCGCGCCCCGGTCTCACCGGGGGTAAAGGCGTATTCGTGGAGGCCGCCGTTGTCCCAGTTCGGGAACCACATCTCCTCGGTGGTCATGTACATATGCTCCTCGTTGAAGATGCCCGCGTGGGCGATGAAGCAGTCATAGACATCGCCGTGGATGCCGGCCAGGTAGTACACGCTGTAGCCGCCGTACGACGCGCCGCAGGCGGCCAGTTTGCCGACATACGGCTCCGCCTTGACCATCTTCGCGGCAGAGAGATAATCCTGCATGTTCAGGCCGATGTAATCGCCCGAAATCTGCTCGCACCAGGGCTGGCCGAAGGCGGTCGTACCGCGGCGGTTCGGGAGCACGACGACATAGCCCTGATGGGCCATCAGCAGGTAGTTCCAGCGGTAGCTCCATCCCTGGGAAAGCGTCCCCTGCGGGCCGCCGAGGGTGATTTCGATGGCCGGATAGACCTTCGTGGAATCGAACTCCGGCGGATAGAGCACCCAGGTCGGCATGTCCTTCCCGTCCACCGTCTTCACCGTCCGGAGCTCGGTCCTGTGCTGCCTGAGCTGCCGGAGGATCGCCTCGTTCTCATGGGTCAGCTGGAGGAACTTGCGGTCGGAAGGCCGGATGGAGATGAGTTCCGTCGGGAAATCCATGCTGCAGTACGAGGCCAGGACGGTCCCGTCGGCGAGGAAGCCGAAGGGCGAGTTGTAATCGTGCCAGTCGCCGTCCCGGGTCAGGAGTTTCGCCTCCGAAAGGGACGGATCGGTCTGGTAAATACCCTGTACGGCCTTGTCATAGAGCGCATTGAAATAGAGGATCGAGCCGTCCGGATTCCAGACGGGACCGGCGGCGTTGAACGGGAAATCCAGGGTGCGGACGGCCGCGACGGCGGGGTTCCCTGTCTGCCCCTCCCCTTCCGCCTCGAAAGCGAGGTCCGCGACCTTCAGCCAGGTCTGGTCGGCCTCATAGCCGTCCCGGGCCATGCTCAGCCATGCGAGCCGGCTGCCGTCCGGGCTCCAGGCCGGGTCGGTGTCATACCCGCCGCCGGAGGTCACCTGCGTCGTCTCGCCGGTGAGGATGCAGTAGATGAAGATGTC
The DNA here is from genome assembly GCA_016287075.1 of Bacteroidales bacterium. GTDB lineage: Bacteria > Bacteroidota > Bacteroidia > Bacteroidales > UBA932 > Cryptobacteroides. The sequence continues at coordinate 50,227 of JAEEVC010000015.1, forward strand.
CGTGTCGGTGGAGAAGGCATATTCCCGGCCCGTCTTCTTCTTGCAGGAATAGGCGATGTAGCGGCCGTCCGGGCTCCAGCAGAGCTGTTCGATGCCGCCGAAGGGGCCGTTCGGGAGCTGGAACAGCACCTCCGGCCCGCCGAGGATGTCCAGCGAGCGCTCCGGGGTGACGGGGCCGTTCGCAAGCGCCGCGACGAAGGAATGGTCGATGGTTTCCACCCAATGGTCCCAGTGGCGGTACATCAGGTCCTCGGTCGCATAGGCGTTCGCCTTGTCGAGGGCCGGGTCGGTATCGACGGGCCGTTCGACGGCGCTGTGGACGCCGCTGGCATAGAGCACCTGCTGCCCGTCCGGCGAGAGGGAAAACTCATTGATTCCCGCAGGGACATCGCTGATTTTCACCTTCTTCCCGAGTTTGTTTGCAGCGAAGGATGCCTTATACAACTGCCCGCCCTGCAGGAAATAGACGGCCTTGCCGTCCGGGGCCCAGCGGGCGTTGGAGACACTCTTTCCCTCGAAGGTCAGCTGGGTCTTCTCCCCGCCTTCCGCAGGCGTCACGAAGAGGTTCCGGACGCTGCGGTTTTCAGGGATGGAGGTATAGCTCACGCCATAGAGGACGGTCTTTCCGTCCGGGGAGAGCTGCGGGTCGCCCAGGCGGCCGAAGGAGAGCAGCGCCTCCGGCGTCATGATGCCGTCTTCGATCCGGATCTCCGACGGGCCGATGTAACCTTTCTGCTGTTTCATTTCCGATGCACACCCCGCCGCGACCGTCCAGGCCGCGAGCAGGGCTCCGACTGTTTTAAGGTTCATATAATGCGATAGTTTTCTTCAGTTCATCGCGCACCGCGGCGCGGAGGGAGGCCGGCTCGAGCACCTCGATGCGGGGGCCGCGCCGGCAGAGTTCCATCACGAAATTCTCCGTGGGGACCAGATAGAGGCGGAAGACGGAAAAACCGTCCCCCCGCTCCACCAGCGCCTGGCTGGGATGGATCGGAAGGTCTTGCAGGAAAGCCGCTTCCGTCCCGAAGGCCTTCAGGCGGACAAGTTCCGGTTTCCGACCTTCCGGGAGATAGGGGCCATAGCTGAAGACGAACTGCTCCTGCAGGTCGAAATCCTTCGGCAGGCGGAAGGTCCCCCCCGTTTCTTCCAGCGAGCGGATACGGTCCATGCCGTACACGCGGAGCGCCGCGCGCTCCACGCACCAGGCGACAATGTACCAGCGCTTGGCGAATTCCTTGACCCCGTACGGGTGGATATGGAGGCGCTCCGACTCGTCGCGGCTGTATTTCCGGTATTCGATGAGCAGTTCCTTCCGTTCCATCATCGCCTCCATCGTCCGGGTGAGATACTTGTGGCCGGACGGGATGTCCTCCACGGAGACACGGCCGCTCAGGCGCTCCTTGCCGAGCGCGAGCAGGCTGTTGACGGAGAAGGTGTTGACCAGCCAGTCCACGGCCTGGCGCCGGTCGATGGCGCACTCGTCGAGCGAGTAGGCGTTGGTGCTCCGGTCGCAGACGATCTCCACCCCGAACAGTTCCGCGACGGCCGCGCGGTGGTTGTTGAAGGTCCGGCGGGGGTACTCCTTCCCGAAACGGTCGCGGTAAAGCCGGGCGATCCTCCCGAGGGGGAGGCCGGCGGGGCCCGCATCCGTCAGGGTCTGGATGAGCCAGATATAGGTATCGACCAGGTGGGAGACCATGCTTGTGCTGATTTCCGGCAAATATAAACATATTCTTGGCAAAAAGGGAAGAATTTCCGAACTTTGTAAGGACGAACCAGACAAAACCCTATGCACACCAAAACGGACAGCATTCCCCTGATGCAGCGGCGGATCCGCCGCATCCTCCTCGTATGCAGCAACTACGACAGTTTCTCCCTGGAGGAGGACGGGCGCATCGAAGCGCAGATCACGCGCGAATACTCCGAACTCAACCTGTCCAACCCGCCCCAGTTCGTCCGCGTCGAGTCCACGGTCGAGGCGCTGGCCCTTGCCGGGAGCGGCGAACGGTACGACCTCGTCATCACGATGTACAATGTCGGGGAGATGGACGTGTTCGATTTCGCCGCCCGGATGAAGGGGTATGCGCCCGGGACGCCGGTCGTCCTCCTGACCTCGTTCTCGCGGGAACTGTACCGGCGGATCGCCGAGCGGGGCCGTTCGGCCGTCGATTATGTCTTCTGCTGGAACAATTCGACGGACCTGCTGATCGCCATCATCAAGCTCCTCGAGGACAGCCTGAACGCCGAGGCCGACATCCTGGAAGCCGGCGTCCAGGCCATCCTGCTGGTGGAGGATTCCGTCCGCTACTATTCCACCTATCTTCCGCTGCTGTACAAGACCGTCCTCCAGCAGAACAGCGATTCCATCCGCGACGCCCTCAACGAGGACCAGCAGGTCCTCCGGAAACGCGCGCGGCCGAAAATCCTCCTCGCGACCAACTATGAGGACGCCGTGGACATGTACCACCGGTATGCGGGGAACCTCCTCGGGGTCATCACCGACATCGGCTTCGTCCTCCACCGCGGCGACAGGCCGGAAACCGAGAAACTCGACGCCGGCGTGGACCTCGTCCACCTCATCCGCAAGGAAACCCCGAAGATGCCGGTCCTCATGCAGTCCTCCCAGGAAAGCATGCGGGAGACCGCCAGCGCCCTGGGCTGCGGATTCGCGATGAAACGCTCCAAGACCCTCACCCACGAGGTTTCCGAGTACATCGGACGTGAATTCGGCTTCGGCGACTTTGTCGTGACCGACCCGGCGACCGGCGCCGAACTCTACCGCGCCCACGACCTCCACGGGGCGGAAAAGATCCTGGAGATGCTCCCGGAGGACATCCTGAAGCCGATGATCCGGAAGAATTACCTGTCCAAATGGTGCCTTGCGCGCGGCCTCTTCTCTGTGGGCAAGCGCGTCCGGCCGCTCGAGGGCGAGGACGTGGAGGCCATCCGCCGCGCCGCCTGCGACGCCATCCACGACTACCGCATCAACCAGGCCCTCGGCGTCGTCGCCCGCTTCGACACGGCGTCCTTCAACGACGCCATCTGGTTCTCCCGGGCCGGCGACGGTTCCCTCGGCGGCAAGGCCCGCGGCCTGGCGTTCCTGAACCACATCCTCCAGAAATACGACCTCTACGACCAGTGGGAAGGCGTCCGCGTCATGGTGCCCCGGACCCTGGTCGTCACGACGGATTACTTCGACCGCTTCATCCGGGACAACGACCTGCAGTACATCATCAACGCCGACCTTCCGGACGAGGAAATCCTCGCCGAATTCGTCGCCTCCGTGCTGCCCCGGGACCTGCTCGAAAAACTGAAGGCCTTCATCCGCACCGTCCGGAAGCCGCTGGCCATCCGTTCCTCTTCCAAACTGGAGGACAATTACTTCCAACCGTTCGCCGGGGTCTATTCCACCTATATGGTCCCGCGGACGGAGAACGCCGACCAGCAGCTCCGCCTCCTGTCCAAGGCCATCAAGAGCGTCTATGCCTCGGTCTATTTCGCCGCGTCGAGGGGCTATATCACCGCGACGGCGAACGTCATCTCCGAGGAGAAAATGGCCGTCGTCATCCAGGAAATCTGCGGCAACGAGGAGGCGGGATATTACTTCCCGACCCTTTCCGGCGTGGCCCGGAGCATCAACTTCTATCCGGTCGGCTACGAACGGCCGGAAGAGGGCATCGCCAAGGTCGCGTACGGCCTCGGCAAGCTGGTCGTGGACGGGGAGCAGGTCCTGCGCTTCTCCCCCTCCTATCCGAAGAACGTCCTGCAGACCTCGACGCCGGACCTGGCCATGCGGGAGACCCAGCAGGTCTTCTATGCCCTGAACCTCCAGCCGGAGAGATTCAAGACGTCGGTGGACGACGCCATCAACCTGGAGCGGATCGACCGGAGCGCCGCCACCCGTTTCCCCTCCTTCGCCAAGGTATCCTCCACCTGGGACTACCGCAACCAGCGCCTCGTGGACTCCCCCCTCGCCGAGGGCCCCAAGTTCATTACCTTCTCCCATATCCTCCGCTACGGGACCTTCCCCCTCGCCGACATCGTCCGCAAGCTCCTGGACATCGCCACGCGGGAGATGCGCTGCCCCGTGGAGATCGAATTCGCCGCGGAACTGAACGGGGATACCAGCGTCTTCAACGTGCTGCAGGTGAGGCCCATATCGGCAGACAGCCGCTTCTCCGAGGTCGATTGGGACAAGGTGGACACCCGGGATGCGTTCCTCACCTCCTCCTGTGCGCTCGGCACCGGCTGGATCGAGGACCTGAAAGACATCTTCTACCTGAAGGCGGAGGCCTTCGACATCCTCAAGACGCAGGAAATCGCCGAGGAAATGACGGCCCTCAACGCCCGGATGCGCGCCGAAAAGCGGAATTACGTCCTGATCGGCTACGGCCGCTGGGGTTCTTCCATCCCCTCCCTCGGCGTCCCGGTCCGCTGGAGCGACATCTCCGAAGCGCGGGTCATCGCAGAGTGCGCAAGGGAGGATTTCCGGGTCGATCCCAGCCAGGGTTCGCACTTCTTCCAGAACATGACCTCCTTCAACGCCGGCTATGTCAATGTCGATCCCTTCGGCCGGCGGGAGGACCATTTCGACGCCGCCGTGCTCGATGCGCTCCCGGCCGTGGAAGAGACGGAGTACATCCGCCACATCCGGCTGGAGAAGCCGCTTTCGGTCTGCATCGACGGCAAGGCCGGGAAAGCTTTCATCGCCCTGCCGGAATAAGTGCATCGAATTCGTTTTGAATTATTTGCGAATAACAAGAGTTTATTTTATATTTGCTTTTAAAACAGAAACGGCAACCAATTCAAACACCATCCATATGGAGAAAGAATGTAAAAAATGGTATGTAACGCCGGGAGCCAGGCTCTCAGCGCTGCAGCTCGAACCGTTCTGCGCGAGCGGCGAGCAGGAAGGCAACAACGGCCAGATTGACGACCTCATCAATTTCGATGATGTCTGGTTCTAATCGGAGAAGCGGTATGAAAAAGGTATTGTTCTTCGCGGCCCTCGCCGCCTGCCTCTTCTCTGCATGCCAGAAAGAGATGAACGCACCCGCCGGGACGACCCTCACGGCGAGCATCCTCCAGACCCGTACTTCCCTCCAGAGCGACATGAAGGTCTTCTGGAGCGCCGGGGACCAGATCTTTGTCAACGGACAGGTTTCCAAGCCCGTCAGCGCCGCCGGCGCCTCCGCCAGCTTCCAGTTCGATGCGACCCTCTCCGCCCCGTTCAAGGCCGTCTATCCGGCCGCCTTCACCCAGGACGGGGAAGTCATCACCCTGCCGGCCGAACAGGCCGCCGCTGACGGCACCTTCGCGGACGGCGTCGCCCCGATGATCGCCTATGCGGAGAGCGGCAACACCCTGCAGTTCAAGCATGTCGCCGCCTATATCCGCGTTCCCGTCAAGAGCGCCAAGACCATCACGAGCGTCACCCTCACCGGCAACAACGGCGAGCAGATCTGCGGTGACTTCGCCGTCGATTTCGCCGCCGGCACCGTCGCCACGACCGATGCCACCGACGAAAACCGGGCCGTCAAGGTCCTCGTCGGCAAGAGCGAAGCGACCCTCGTCATCGCCGTTCCGGCCGCCACGTACGGCAAGGGTTTCACGCTGACGGCTGAAGACGCCGACGGCAAGAAGATGGAATATGTCAAGGCCTCCACGGCCGAACTCGTCGCCGGCCAGGTCAACACCCTCCCGCAGGTCGTCTTCGAAGGCGTACCGGAAGGCACCGGCTCCGGCACCGAGGCGGATCCGTACCTGATCAAGACGGCCGAGGATGTAGCAGCCATCTCCACCAGGGCCGCCAATGAATCCACGACCTACTTCAAGTTCGTCGACAACATCGACATGTCCTCCATCACGGAATACACCCCGGCCAACGTCGATTTCAACAACGCCAAGCAGCGTGTCATCATCGACGGCAACCACAAGGTGCTCAGGAACTGGAACTGGGTCAACACGACCACCAAGTATCCGGGGCTCGTCGGTGTCCTCGACGGTGTCATCAAGGACCTCGTCTTCATGGACTGCACCATCGAGACCCAGGTTTCTTCCCCGCTCGGCCTCGCCTGCGGCTGGGCCGGTGTTTCCAATGCCTCCCTCCACGGCGCTCTCGAAAATGTCCACGCCGTGCGCTGCCACGTCATTACGAACGTCGCGGGGAACAACCACACGGGCGGTCTCGTCGGAAGTGCCCAGAATACGGAATTCATCAACTGTTCCTTTGACGGCATCGTCGAGCGGGTTCCCGCAAATTCCAGCAACACCTATGTCGGCACCGGCGGCATCGTCGGCGGCTATCCCAATGCCGATCAAACCGGAACGCTGAACAAGATCGAGAACTGCTCCGTTTCCGGCCAGATCATCGACAGGTCCCGTTCCACGGGAGGCATTATCGGATTCATGAACTCCAGTACCGTCGTCGACATCAAGAACTGCCATGTCGCAGCGGACATTTCCAACACCCGCGACGTCGTCGGCGGCATCTGCGGCTATTACGGAGGCGGCACCGTCCAGAACTGCACCTTCAAGGGCAACCTCGTTTCCGAGCAGACCTCCAGCAGTTTCGTCGGCGGCATCATCCCGCACACCAACTTGAGGCTCGAAGTCTACAACTGCCATACGGAAGGTACCATCACCTGCCCCGGTGACATCGTCGGCGGCATCGTCGGCCAGTGCAACTCGGTCGCCAACAGTGAAACGGTCAGTCAGGGCGGTCCCTGCATCGTCAAAGAGTGCTGGAGCACGATGAACATCAAGTGCAAGGGAGCCAGCGGCGGAATCATCGGCCGTTCTTCCAACAACTGGCCGCTCATCGTTGAGAACTGCTGGTACAGCGGTACCCTCAGCGGCGATGGCGCAGCCAATGCCCAGGGCGTCGGCGGTATCCTCGGCGACGGCCCGAAGCGCACGACCGTCAAAGACTGCTGGAACGATGCCGACATCATCGGCGGCTTTGGCATCGGCGGCGTGGCCGGACGGCTCTTCGGCCGCCAGGGCAGTTCCGCCAGCCTGGACGACGATGTCGAGTCCTCGATGACCGGCTGCATCTACTGGGGCCCGGGCATCAAGACCTCTACCGATCCCGGGGAAAGGGCCTCCAACCACTACAGCAGCGGTGCCATGGTCGGCTGCAGCAGCCGTCCGAACACGCTGAAGGACAACTACCGCAACCCGGCCATGACCTTCCAGGTGTACAGGTACGCCCCGCTCAACGAACTCTTCGACCACGCGGACACCAGTCCGTCGGCGCCGCTTGTCGAGCCGTACAACTTCGGTGACACGCCGGTCGCGCTTTCCGAGACCGAAGGCGATACCGAAGACTTCAAGTGGTTCTCCCCGTACCACGGCAAGGCCGCCGCGGCCGGTTCGACCATCTCCTCGCTCGCGAAGACCATCGGCTGGGATGAGTCGGTTTGGGATCTCTCCGGAGAAAAGCCCATGCTGAAGAACACGCCCAAGGAGTAATCCTGCCTGCCAGCGTCCCCGGACGCTTACCGCTCCATGAGAACCGTCCCGGACGAAAAATCCGGGACGGTTTTCCTGTTCTTGCGGCCCATTGATTGCTTTTTCGGAAAGGAATCCGTAAATTTGACCGCTTGATGACACTACAACAACCATCTCCATATGAAAAGGGAAAACAAGAAAACATGTTATGCAGCGCCACGGACCAGGTTCGTCGGCATGCAGCTCGAACCGTTCTGCGCGAGCGGCGAGCAGGAAGGCAACAACGGCCAGATTGACGACCTCGTCAATTTCGATGATGTCTGGTTCTAATCGGAGAAGCGGTATGAAAAAGGTATTGTTCTTCGCGGCCCTCGCCGCCTGCCTCTTCACTGCATGCCAGAAAGAGATGAACGCTCCCGCCGGGACGACCCTCACGGCGAGCATCCTCCAGACCCGTACTTCCCTCCAGAGCGACATGAAGGTCTTCTGGAGCGCCGGGGACCAGATCTATGTCAACGGACAGGTTTCCAAGCCCGTCACCGCTGCCGGCGCTTCCGCCAGCTTCCAGTTCGACGCGGCCCTCGCGGCCCCGTTCAAGGCCGTCTACCCGGCCGCCTTCACCCAGGACGGCCTCAGCCTCACCCTCCCGGCCGAACAGGCTGCCGCCGACGGCACCTTTGCCGATGGCGTCGCCCCGATGCTTGCTTCCACAGAGAGCGGCAACACCCTGCAATTCAAGCATGTAGCTGCCTACATCCGCGTCCCCGTCAAGAGCGCCAAGACCATTACGAGCGTCACCTTCAGCGGCAATGAAGGGGAACAGGTTTGCGGCAGTTTCGGAATCAACTGGGATGAAGGATTCCTCATCGATACGGATGCAACCGAAGAGAACCAGTCCGTCAAGGTCCTTGTCGGCAAGAGCGCAGCGACCCTGGTCATCGCCGTCCCGGCCCGCACCTATTACAAAGGCTTCACGCTGAAGGCAGAAGATGCCGACGGCAAGGTCATGACCTATACCAAGGTCTCCGCGACCGAGCTCGTCGCCGGCCAGGTCAACACCCTCCCGGAGGTCGTCTTCGAGCCCGTTCCGGAAGGGGCCGGCTCCGGCACCGAGGCGGATCCGTACCTGATCAAGACGGCCGAGGACCTCGCAGCGATGTACACCAAGGTCGTCAAAGGCCAGATGACCTATTTCAAGATGGTGGACAACATCGACATGTCCTCCATCTCGGAATGGACGCCGGTCAACGTCGATTTCGCCAATGAGAACGGTGCGGAAGGCATCATGTTCGACGGCAACCACAAGGTGATCAGCAACTGGCATTATGTCAACACCACCAGCAAGTATCCCGGATTCGTCGCCGTCCTGCACGGCGAAGTGAAGAACGTGGTCTTTGCGGACTGCGTCGTCGAGAACTCCGCCGGTTCCCCCTGCGGACTCGTCTGCGGATGGAACGGCGTCTCAAACGCATCGCTCCATGGCCATATCGAGGATGTCCACGCCGTGCGCTGCCAGGTCATCAGCACCCACAAGACCTCCAACGTCGGCGGTATCGCCGGCAGTGCGCACAACGCCGAATTCATCAACTGCACCTTCGACGGCCTCGTCGAACGCCGCTGCGAGGCGAACAGCAACGACACGGAGAAGAGCTCGTACAGACCGATCGGAGGCATTCTCGGACAGGTCGCACAGAAGGGCGACGACATGGTCAAGATGGAAGGCTGCTCGACAAGCGGCTCCCTGGAGAGCGGCAACGGCCGGGGTGTCGGCGGCCTGATCGGGACCTGCAACGGCAGCGCCGTCATCCACTTGAAGAACTGCCATTCCACCATGTACATCCATTCCAAGCACGACGTCATCGGCGGCCTGGTCGGTTACTGGGCAGGCGGCACCCTGGACCATTGCTGGTATGAAGGCATCGTCGTCAACGAAACGGCGACGAACAAGATCTCCTATATGGGCGGCCTCGTCGGTCACACGAACCTCGGCATCGTTTTCACGAACTGCCACTCCGCGGGCCGGATCGAAGGGCCCGGACAGATCGTCGGCGGCATCCTCGGCCAGAGCAACGCGGCCGCTACCGCCACGCCCGTCATCTTCAAGGAGTGCTGGAGCACCATGACCCTCATCGCCGGCGGCAGCACCATCGGCGGCATCTGCGGCCGGGGCAGCGCGAACCAGCCGCTTACCATCGAGAACTGCTGGTACAGCGGCGAGATCGTCGGCGGGAAATCGACGGCCTATGTAGGCGGCATCCTGGGTGACGGCCCGAAGAATACGACCGTAACCAACTGCTGGACAGACGCCCAGATCGAATCCGGCTATGGCACGGGCGGTGTCTGCGGCCGTCTCTTCGGACGCCAGGGCAGCAGTGCCGATGTGAACGGCGACATGGAAACGGCCATGACCGGCTGCATCTACTGGGGCCCCTCGCTGAGGACCAACACGGAAGGCGGCGAAAAGTGTTCCAACCACTACAGCAGCGGTGCCATGGTCGGCTTCGCCAGCCGTCCCACCACCTTCAAGGACAACTACCGTCCGGCCGTGCTTACTTTCGAGTACCAGCGCTATGCTCCGCTCAACACCCTCTTCGACCACGCGGACAGCAGCCCGGCGACCCCGCTCGTCCAGCCGTACAACTTCGGTGACGCGCCGATCACGCTTTCCGAGGCAGAAGGCGACATCGAGGACTTCAAGTACTATTCCCCGTACCACGGCAAAGCCGCTGCGGGAGATGCCACGGTCTCCTCGCTCGCCAAGGCCATCGGCTGGGATGAGTCGGTTTGGGATCTCTCCGGAGAAAAGCCCATGCTGAAGAACACGCCCAAGGAGTAATTCCCGGGCAGCGTCCCTCGGACGCTCACCGTTCCATGAGAACCGTTCCGGACGAAAAATCCGGGACGGTTTTCTTTTTTGAGAAAAAAGTCCTATCTTTGCAGTCCGATCCGCCTCTGTAGTTTAAAGGATAGAATAACGGATTCCGGTTCCGTTGGTCCCGGTTCGATTCCGAGCGGAGGTACACGGGAAGCCGGCTCAGCAGTGAGCCGGCTTCTTCTATTATATATACCCGCCTATATACCCCTACGCCCCCCCTTTTTTGGAAAGCCCGTTTTTTATGCCTAAATTTGCGGCCGTTTTTTGCGTGGCGCCCACGCCGCGCACAAAGGATCGAATATGGAAGCAATGTATAAGAAACCTGAGGTCAGGACAACCATCCTGTTGATGGACAGGAACTTCTGCCTCAGCAATGTACCCGGAATCGGCGGAACGACCACCGATTACGAGGAAGACAACGAAAACCTGAACGGATAATGAAAACGCTGCTGCACATCACCGGATGCCTCGCGGCCGTTTTCGCCGTTGCATCCTGCGCGAAAGAGGCCGCAGAGGCCGCTTCCGCCGCCGAAGGGACGCTTGTCCCCGTCACCATCCAGGCCTCCGTGCCTGCTGCCACCCGCACCGATCTGGACGGCACCACGCCCGTCTGGCTCGACGGAGACGCCATCGGCGTCTTCACCTCCGACGGGACGCTCTGCCCGCAGGCCTTCACGACCGATGACGACTACTCCGCTTCGGCGACCTTCTCCGGCATGAAGCCCGAATACTCCCGGCTCAGCATGGCCTTCTACCCCTATTCGGCCGATGCCGGGGTGGATGGGGACGTCCTGACGCTCAACCTCCCCCGCCAGCAGGGCGGGACGCCCGCCGACGCCGTCATGGTGTCGCTGGGAAATGAGCAGAACGGTTTCACGTTCGAGAATGTCTGCTGCCTGGTCAAGATGAACATCCCTTCGTCGCTTTCCGTCCGCCAGGTCGAGATTGTCCGGAACGACCAGGTCTCCGGCCCCTTCACGGTGGACACGAGCGACTCTCCCTTCCCGGTCGAAGGCCTTTCCGACCTGTCCGACCACCAGGACCGCCGCGCGTGGGTAAAGACCTCGTACAACCTCTCCGGGACCGTCTTCCTGTCGGTCCTTCCCTCTTCCAGCACCCGGCTGGAGATGGCCCTGACCAATGCCTCCGGCAAGGTCGGTTTCATCGCCACGGACTTCCGCACCGGGATTCCCTATGAAGCCGGCCGCATCAAGAACCTCGGGACGATTCCTGCGGGCACCGTTTTCCAGGACGCCGCCCTTGTCGCCAACCCCACCGCTACACAGTTATGATGATGAAAAGATTCTTCCTCCTTCTCGCAGCGGTCATCCTGTCTGCGCAGGCACAGGCCCAGAACGCGAACGAGCCGCAGGTCACCAACGGGGACTTTGAGCAATGGACCATCGACGGGGAGCACCTCCCGAACTATTTCAACTCCTTCCAGACGGCGGACGGCGACTATAAAAGCTATGGATATGACTCGGGTAACCGCCAGGTCGGCCGCTCCACGGATAAACGTCCCGGAAGCAAGGGAAACTACTCCTGCAAGATCTGGTCTCGGCGCTTCAGAGTCTTTCTGGTCGTCACAGTCACGGCCCAGGGCAACCTGACGACCGGCCGCGTCCATGCCGGTTCCACCAGCGCCGAGGCCCAGGGCAACCACAATTACTCCGACCGCGACGGCTACGTCACATTCGGCAATTTCAACAACCCCTGCGCCATGCCTTTCACCGGCCGGCCCGACTCGCTGGTTTTCTGGGCGAAATACACCCCGGACAACACCACCTCGCGTGCCAAGGTCTCCGCGGTTATCCACGACGATTATGATTACCAGGACTATTACGGCAACCCGCTGACCGACGAGCATGTCGTATCGAAAGCCGTCAAAAACGATATCGCCACGACGAACGGCAAGTGGGTCCGCTTCTCCCTCCCGTTCGCAAAGGTCAAGAGCAACGACCCGCGGTACCTGCTCCTGAGCTTTGCCACCAACAACATTCCCGGCCAGGGCGGCGCGAACGACATCCTCCTGATCGACGACATCGAGATGGTCTACAACCACAGCTACGACCTGACCGTCCCTTCCCAGGGCTGGGCGTCGATGTGCCTGGATTACAACGCGGTCGTCCCGACGGGAGCGACGGCCTACTATGTCACCGGACTGGTGGCCGGCTATGCCCGGCTGACGGCGATTCCTGCGGGGAAAGTGATTCCTGCGAATACCGCCGTCATCGTCAAGTCCTCCCAGCAGAAGGTCACCTTCAAGAGCAGCAGCGCGACGCCGGTCAGTGTCAGCGGCAACATCCTCCGCGGCAGCCAGACCGCCACGTCCGTCTCCGGCCGCAAGTGCCTCGTCCTTTCACCGGCATCGACCCCGGAAAGGGCCGTATTCGGCCGCTATACGGGATCGACGCTCCAGGCCAAGAAGGCCTATATTCTTGAGAATTAGCTATTTCGCGTACTTGTACGTGTAAACCGGATCGATGCGGTAGAGGCCGGCGCCCTTGCGGCTGCCGAGGTAGAAATTGACGTAATAGTTCCCTGCCGCATAGAACATCGACTCGGACTCGAGGGTCAGCGGAATGGAAAGGATCCTGATGAATTTCCCCTCCCAGTCGTAGGTGACGAGGGCGTTGTCCTTGCTGCCGCTCATCGGGAAATAGACGTAGAAATCGTCGCTGCCCATGCCCTGGGCGGTATAACCGGTGTGGACATCCGTCCGGGACTTGCTCAGGGTGACGTTGAGGTCCCTGTCCGTGACATAGAAGGTCGAGCCGCCCTGGCTGATGGCATAGCCTCCCTTGAAGTCGTTGTAGGTAATGGCGCCGCTGCCGACCTTGATGGTGATGTCCGGCTGGACGGCGAGGTTCTCCGCACTGACCGGGGTCAGGATCTTGCCTTCGGACTGGCCATGGGCGATGACGAGGCGCTTCTTCGCGGCGTCATAGGTCATGTCGTTGCAGTGGCCGGCATAGAAGGTGGCGGACTTGGCCACCTGGCTGAGGGTGGTCATGTCGTATTTGTACACGATGGACGAGGATTCGTCGGATGTACGGTTGACGAAATAGAAGAACTGCCCGTCGCTGGCGGCGCCCTGGGCGATCGTCATGTTGTTTTCGCCCGGACAGTTCATCACCAGGGTGGGGCGCAGCGTAAAGGTATAGCCCCGCTGGAGGAGCCGGGCGATCAGCTGCCCTTCGGCATAGGCCTCCTTGAACACGAGGGAACGCGGGATGGTCAGGGAATTCCCGGCGAGATAGGCATTGACTTTCAGGACCTTCTTCTGGAATTCATGGAGTGCGAGGGCGGTCCAGGTGTCATTGATGCCGGCGATGACCAGCTTCTCCCCGACCGGCTTGATGACGTATCCCTGCTTTCCGCCCAGTTCCTTGAGCGCTTCCGCCGTCTCGGGCCGTTCCGTCCGGCCGATGAGGATTTCCAGGGTCCCGCTCTTTTCCGTCGCATTGTAGGAGGCCAATTCCACGCCCGTCAGGTCCTTCAGCGCGGTGACGAATGCCCTGGCATTGCCGGAATCGCCGGCATATGCGACCGAATAGGGAGAAATGCCGTTCACCACGACGAGAAGTTTTTCGGGATCGGCGGGTGTGGCCGGTTCCTCCGCGGAAGGGGTCTTGTTACAGGAAAAAAGCGCAGCACCGAGGGTGAGCAGGGCGAGAATCGTTCTGGTCATTATCTGCATGGGTAAGGCAATGTGCGGTTTTGTCCTTCAAATGTACGGTTTTTTACGCAGAAAGCAACGCCGCAGGAAATACATTTTGATATTTGCCGTTTTTTTCTTAGATTTGTATGATTCTCGCGGACCCTTTCCGCAGACGACGAAAAGACGCAGACCTGATGGCAACAGCACATGTTTTCCCCGGACAGGGAGCCCAGTTCCCCGGCATGGCGAAACCGCTCTATGAGCGGTCGAAAACCGCCCGCAACATGCTGGAACGGGCCAATGGCATCCTCGGCTTCCGGATCACGGACATCATGTTCGAAGGGTCGGAAGAGGAGCTGAAGGCGACCCATGTCACCCAGCCCGCCATCTTCCTCCACAGCGTCGTCCTCGCCCTCTGCAGCGGCCTGGAGCGTCCCGACATGGTGGCGGGCCATTCCCTCGGTGAATTCTCCGCCCTGGTCGTCGCCGGCGCCATGTCCTTCGAGGACGGACTCCGGCTGGTCGCCATCCGGGCGTCGGAGATGCAGCAGTGCTGCACCGCCGTTCCCGGCACCATGGCCGCCGTCATCGGCCTGCCGGACGAGGATGTCGAAATGGTCTGCGAGGGCTGCGGCGGCATCGTCGTCCCGGCCAACTACAACTGCAGCGGGCAGGTGGTCATCTCCGGAGAGACCGACGCCGTCCGCGAAGCCTGCGAGAAACTAAAGGCGGCCGGCGCCAAACGCGCGCTTCTCCTGTCGGTCGGCGGCGCATTCCACTCCCCCCTGATGGAACCCGCCAGGAAGGAACTCGGAAAGGCCATCCAGGCAACGTCCATCCGCACGCCGGACTGTCCTGTTTACCAGAATGTTACGGCAAGGCCCACCACGGACCCCGCCGCCATAAAGCGCAACCTCCTCGCCCAGCTGACCCACCCGGTCCTCTGGACGCCCACCGTCCGGAACATGATCGCGGACGGCGCCGACCGCTTCCTGGAAATCGGCCCGGGAACCGTCCTGCAGGGCCTCATCCGCCGCATCGGCGGGGCCGGGCTTTCCATCGAAGGCATATCTGAATAACAATATCAATCACAATAGTATGGCTAACCAAAAGAAATTCATCACCTGCGACGGCAACTACGCTGCCTCGAACATTGCCTATCTGTTCAGCGAGCATGCCGCCATCTACCCCATCACCCCGTCCTCGACCATGGCGGAGAACATCGACGAATGGGCCGCCCACGGCAAGAAGAACCTCTGGGGCGAGACCGTCCGCGTCACCGAGATGCAGAGCGAAGGCGGCGCCGCCGGCGCAGTCCACGGCTCCCTCCAGGCCGGTGTCCTGACCTCTACCTTCACCGCTTCCCAGGGCCTCCTGCTGATGATTCCGAACATGTACAAGATCGCCGGCGAGATGCTCCCGACCGTCTTCCATGTCTCGGCCCGCGCCCTCGCGTCCCACGCCCTCTCCATCTTCGGCGACCACCAGGATGTGATGGCCTGCCGCCAGACCGGCTTCGCGATGATCGCCTCCGGCTCCGTCCAGGAAGCCCAGGACATCGCCGCCGTCGCCCACCTCGCGGCCATCAAGTCCTCCATCCCGTTCCTCCACTTCTTCGACGGCTTCCGCACCTCCCATGAGATCCAGAAGATCGAAGCCCTCGACGAGGATGCGCTCCGCGGCATGGTCTCCGAAAAGGCCCTTGCCAGATTCCGCGCCCGCGCCCTCAACCCGGATGCGCCCGTGACCCGCGGCACCGCCCAGAACGGCGACGTCTATTTCCAGGGCGTCGAGACCCGCAACCAGTACTATGACGCCGTCCCGGACATCGTCGCCCGCTACATGGGCGAGATCTCCGAGCTCACCGGCCGCAGCTACCGGCCGTTCGAGTATTACGGCGATCCGACCGCCGAGAACATCATCGTCGCGATGGGCTCCGTCACCGAGACCATCAAGGAGACGATCGACTACCTCGCCGGCCGCGGCCGCAAGTACGGCCTCATCACCTGCCACCTCTACCGTCCCTTCTCCGAGAAGTACTTCTTCTCCGTGCTGCCGAAGAGCGTCCGCCGCATTGCGGTCCTCGACCGCACGAAGGAGCCCGGTGCCATCGGCGAGCCCCTGTTCCAGGATGTCAAGACCCTCTTCCAGGGCAAGGACAACGTCCTGATCGTGGGCGGCCGCTACGGCCTCTCCTCCAAGGACACGACCCCGGCCCAGATCGTCGCCGTCTATGACAACCTCGAAATGAAGGAGCCCAAGGCCGGCTTCACCATCGGCATCGTCGATGACGTGACCTTCAAGTCCCTCCCGATCAAGAGCGAGGTTTCCATCGTCAAGCCCGGCACCACCGAGTGCAAGTTCTACGGCCTCGGTTCCGACGGCACCGTCGGCGCCAACAAGAACACCATCAAGATCATCGGTTCCCACACCGACCTCTACAGCCAGGCCTATTTCGACTACGACTCCAAGAAGTCCGGCGGCTACACCTGCTCGCACCTGCGCTTCGGCCAGCTGCCGATCAAGGCCCCGTACCTGGTGAACACGCCCGATTTCGTCGCCTGCCACGTCCCGTCCTACCTCCGCAAGTATGACGTCCTCAAGGGCATCAAGGAAGGCGGCACCCTGCTGCTGAACAGCCTCTGGGACGAGGAAGAGACCATCAAGAACATCCCGGACAACGTCAAGGGCATCATCGGCCGCAAGCACATCCGCGTCTTCATCATCAACGCGACCAAGATCGCGGCGGAGATCGGCCTCGGCAACCGCACGAACACCATCCTCCAGAGCGCCTTCTTCAAGATCACGAACATCATCCCGTACGAGGATGCCGTGAAGTACATGAAGGACGCCATCGTCAAGAGCTATGGCAAGAAGGGTGAGAACGTCGTCAACATGAACTACGCGGCCGTCGACCGCGGCGGCGAATACACCGAGATCCATGTCCCGGCCGAATGGGCGGATATCACCGCCAAGTTCGAGACCCCCGGCAAGGACCGCCTCGCCCCTGCCTTCGTCAAGGACATCGCCGACATCGTCAACGCCCAGGCGGGTGACACCCTCCCGGTGAGCGCCCTCCTCCCCTACGCCGACGGCACCATGCCGGCTGGCACCGCCGCTTACGAGAAGCGCGGCGTCGCCGTCAATGTCCCGACCTGGGATGCCGAAAAGTGTATCCAGTGCAACACCTGCGCCTTCGTCTGCCCGCACGCCGCCATCCGGCCGTTCCTGCTGACCGACGAGGAAGCCGTCGGCGCTCCGGAAGGCCTCAAGATGGCCCAGGGCAAGGCGGTCCTCAAGGAGTACAAGTACGCCCTCGCCGTTTCCGTGGACGACTGTACCGGTTGCGGCAACTGCGTCGATGTCTGCCTCTCCAAGCCCGAAAAGGCCCTCAAGATGGTCCCGTACATCGACAATACCGCCGAACAGGCCAATTTCGACTTCCTCCACAAGAAGATCGGTTACAAGAGCGAGGTCGTCAACAAGTTCGCCAACCTCAAGAACTCCCAGTTCGCCCAGCCGCTCTTCGAGTTCTCCGGCGCCTGCGCGGGCTGCGGCGAGACCCCGAACATCAAGACCATCACCCAGCTCTTCGGTGACCACATGATGGTCGCCAACGCAACGGGCTGCTCCTCCATCTACGGCGCGTCCTTCCCGGCCTCCCCGTACTGCGAGGATGCCCACGGGCACGGTCCGGCCTGGGCCAATTCCCTCTTCGAGGACTTCTGCGAGTTCGGTCTGGGCATGAAGCTCGGTTCCGACCGCGCACGCGAAACCGTCGCCGCGACGATGGAGAAAGGCCTTGCCTGCGAGTGCTGCACCGAAGAGATGAAGGCCCTCTTCCGCCAGTGGCTGGACAACCGCAACGACTACGCCATCACCCGCGAAGTGGCCGACAAGCTCCTCCCGCTCATCCAGGAATGCAAGTGCGACGTGTGCACCAAACTTTATGAGTACAGGCACTTTATCCCGTCCCGCAGCCAGTGGATCATCGGTGGTGACGGTGCGTCCTACGACATCGGCTACGGCGGCCTGGACCACGTCCTCGCCAGCGGTGAGAATGTCAACGTGCTCGTTCTGGACACGGAGGTGTACTCCAACACCGGCGGCCAGTCTTCCAAGGCCACCCCGGCCGGCGCAATCGCCAAGTTCGCCGCCTCCGGCAAGAAGATCCGCAAGAAAGACCTCGGCATGATGGCCATGAGCTACGGCTACGTCTATGTCGCCCAGGTGGCGATGGGCGCCAACCCGGCCCAGTACTTCAACGCCATCAAGGAAGCGGAAGCCTATGACGGACCGTCCCTCGTCATCGCCTACTCCCCGTGCATCAACCACGGCCTGAAGGCGGGCATGGGCCTGAGCCAGAAGGAAGAGAAGCTCGCCGTCGATTGCGGTTACTGGCACCTCTTCCGCTACAACCCGGCCCTCGAAGGCACGGACAAGAACCCGTTCACCCTCGACAGCAAGGAACCCGACTGGACCAAGTTCCAGGACTTCCTCAAGGGTGAGGTCCGCTTCGCCTCCCTCTACAAGCTCTTCCCCGACCGGGCCCAGGAGCTGCTGGAGAAGACCGAAGAATTCGCCAAGATCCGGCTCGAGACCTACAAGCGCCTCGCCGGCAAGTAGCAGGCGAATGCCGCAAGGCGAAAGCTGTAAGGCGGAAGCCGCAAGGCGAAAGCCGCAAGCACAGAATAGGCCGACTCACGCATGAGCCGGCCTGTTTTGTGAAGCAAACGCCTGCAGGGGCAGCGACAAAGGGCCTGCAAGGGCGTTTCGCGTACCAGATAAGAAAAAATCCAGCGCACCTGGCACGCCGGAAGAGGCTGCAAAGCTATTTCGCGTACCAGATGCGAAGAAAGTATACACATCTAGTACACCGGAGAGGCCTGCGAGAGCGATTTGCGTACCAGATGCGACGCGGATAATCACATCTAGTACAGCATCAAAAAAACTTATTGCTTTCAGTGAAGCAGTGTGCCTTGCTATCCGGGTCTCTTCCCCAGATACTTCGCAATGGAATCCCGGGGGAGCGAAAAACAACGGGCGAGCTGGGGGATGGTCGTCCGGCGCGTACGATAGACATATGGAAGCAGACGGATCTTCTCCGTCAAGGAAAGAAGTGACAACTCCTTCTGGAACCATCTCTGACAGAGCGTATTTACTTCTTTGTAGAACTCGGAATCCGTTAATCTCCCAGAAAAAACGTCTTCAAGGCGGTGACGCATCTCGGAGGGATTTACTGAACCGATTGTCTTGAGAAAGAAGGCCTGGTCACCGAGAAATGCAGATTCCAGATAGGCCGTATCGCACGCGGTTGACGGATCGATGCAATCATGGGCATCCAGCATCCACTGAACATCCCGTAAATCGTCACGTGTGTGCATCAAATCGAAACATTGGCGTCTGGACAGATTCCGGACCGCCCGATTCTTTGTCGCACCGGTTGACGCATTTTCTTGCCCGGACCTGAACATGGCACGGTATCCTGACCAGCGATAATCCTCGATGCGGACGCCGGCATCCAAGGCATTGCGCGGTATATAGGCCAAAACATTCCGGACATACGGGTCAGAATCCAGCTGCTGAACGAACGCATGGGTTCTGGCCAGCACTTTCTTCTCCCTGTATCTGAGCGAGAAATACAACGAATAGCACCTTTTCAACTCTTTCACAAATGCATCCGACACCTGTTGATTCTCCGAGAGGATGGCAACGTGGGCGTGATTTGACATAACGATATAGATGACGGGCAGCACATTCTTCCGTCGGGCACACAGGAATATATACTTGACCATGACGTCATAATCCTGGTCATCCCTGCAGAGAATGAACTCCTCCATTCCCTCCAAACTCACATGGAATGGGCAGACACTTCTAACGGAACCGTCGGGAAGTGTGCGGGTGACGATTCGCCGGAACACTTAATTCTTTTTTCCGCCCTTGTCATCTTCCACGCGGAAAGACAGATTCATGACGCTTGAGAAATCCCGGGCAGAAAGAGGCATTATTCCGCATTGGGGGAAGGTGCCCAATGAAAAGGGACGGGTAATGCCGGAGTCATCAAAGCCATATTTCCGTTTTATCGCAGCGGCCCTTTTTTCAAATTGGGGAATAAACGAAAACATCAGTGTACTCCACATATCTTCCGCTTCACAATAGGGTTCTGCGCAAGCCACAACGCCTGCCATGAACAATGTCCGGATCAATTTCATATAGAGAGGATTAGGCCCATCCCAAAAGGCCGGCACAAAAGACTGGATTAACTTGGTAAAAGCTTTTTCACCCTGCTCGGGATGCTGCAGGAAACAATCCATGTAGTCCTGCGGGAAGTCGCTTGACAGGTGGAATTTCCCGTTATCGTCCACCTCGACTGACAGATACTTTTTCATACGCATATTCTTTTGAAACCCGGTATCCGACCAGGCTCTTCACGACAAAGATAAGTCAGAGAATCGAAAAGGAAACGGAATAAACGATTATTTGTTAGTAAACCATTATTATGCTTATTATCAACTATTTATGGGGTTATTTGCCCGGTAATTCAAACACATCGTGAAACAATAGGGCATTTTTTATCCACACGCGTTTTCCAAGCCTCTGTTTCACAGTCTCATACAAAAGAAGCGTTGCTGGAAACGTTTATTGACAATCAGCCCCAATACACCGTTTTCCTATCTGGACGACCATGCCCTTTCACTCCGCAGAGACCTGTCTGTCTCCATCCCGTCTCCGTCTGAACCGCAAAAAAGTTCCCGCCTCAGATCCAAAGCTGTTCCCGATACCGCATGAATTCCCTGCATCCGGGACACCGGACAGCCTTGCAAGAGCGATTGGCGTACCAGATGCGAAGAAAGCATGCGCGCCTGGCACACCGGATAGGCAAGCAAAGGCGATTGGCGTTCCAGATGCGATGCAGAAAAACACATCTGGCACAGCGGAAGAGGCTGCAAAGCTATTTCGCGTACCAGATGCGAAAAAAGTGTGCACACCTGGCACACCGAAGGGCCCCACAAAAACGATTGGCGTACCAGATGTGAAGAAAGTATGCGCACCTG
>JAEEVC010000016.1 GCA_016287075.1 Bacteroidales bacterium
CGCCGGAGCGACGCGAGCCCCGCCGCGTGGCGCCCGGACGCACTCTGCACGGTGCTGAGCAGTTCCCACGCGTGCATGCGCTCGACCGCAGGCCCGTTCTTTTCAAAGAAGACGCACGCCTGCGCAAGCGCAAGTTCCTGCGCCGGGTCCAGGAAGAAATACTCCGTATAGAACGCCAGGGCCTCCAGGTAGTCGTATTCCGCCCGGGCGCGGTCGGTTGCGAGGCTGTCCCGGCAAACGCCGTCCAGCACGACCAGGGCGCTGTCCGGCCGCTCCGGCAGGAGGCTTTCCGCCTCGCGGAGCGCGGCCGGCTTTCCGGCCCGGCAGGCGACCAGGCCGAGGGCAAGACAGAGCGGCAGCAGGATCCTTCTCATGGCGCTACTTCTTCTGGATCTCATACCGGTGAATGCCCGCCGTGACGAGGTCCTGGATGAAATCCGTGGACACGGCAACCTGGAACTTCTTGGAATAGAACTGGATCCGGTACTTTGTCCCGGGATCGTACACATAGAAGGTCAGCGGGATATTGCCCTTGTGCCGCTTCACGACGCGGACGAGGTCCTTGCGGAATTCCGGCGTGAGCATCGGCGTCTCCAGGTCGATGGAAAAACCCTTCAGCAGTTCGTCGGTCACATTGCCGAGCAGGCTCACTTTCCGGACCTTGAAGGCATACGGGACCGTTTTCCCCTGCGCCCGCTCCTCCGGCTTGAGGAAGTATTTCTCGTCGATCTCCCCTTCGATATACAGGGCCGAATTCGGCTGCATGTAGCTCATGAAGGCCTCGTGGTCCTTGCCGAAGAGGGCCAGTTCCCAACTGCCGCTCTTGTCTTCCAGAACCGTTCGGGAATAAGGGCGGCCGTTGCGCAGGGTCAGGGGCGTGAAGGAGGTCACGATGCCGGCGATGCTGCATTTCACCTTCTTCTTCTCGTCGTCACACTGGTTCACGAGGCTGTCGAGCCGGGCCAGTTCGCAGGTCACGAAGTTGTCCAGCTGGAACTGGTACTTGTCCAGGGGGTGGGAGGACAGGAACATCCCGACAAGGTCCTTCTCCAGCTGGAGCTTCTCCAGTTCATATTCCTCCCCCACCATGTCCGGAATCTCCGGGCGCACGGGCTTGAGTTCCTCGGCCTCCCCGAACAGGGAGATGCCGGCGTTGAACTCGTCGTTGCGGTAATGCTCGCTGTAGCGGGCCAGTTCGTCGATGAACAGGTCCCCGCTCTTTCCGGGCAGGAAATACTGGCGGCGCTTGAAGCCGAATCCGTCGAAGGCGCCGGCGTTGACCAGGATTTCCAGGGCCTTCCGGTTGATGCTGGAGACCGTTCCGAGGGTCTGCGCGGCTTTCCGGTTGTCGTAATCGGCCATCCGCTCGATGAATTCGTACAGGTCCTTGAAGGGCCCGCCCGCCTTCCGCTCCTCGAGGATGCCCTCGACGGCATTGGCACCGAATCCCTTGATCCCGCTGAGCGCGAAACGGACGTCGCCCTGCTTGTTGGCGGCGAAATGGGCGCCGCTCTCGTTGACGTCGGGGCCGAGGACGCGGATGCCGTGCGCCTTGCAGTCGTCCATGATCTTCTTGATTTCGTCCATGCTCTTGGCGTTGGTCAGGCAGGACGCGAAGAATTCCGACGGGTAATGGCTCTTGAGCCAGCCGGTCTGGTAGCTGACCCAGGCGTAGCAGGTCGCATGGGACTTGTTGAAGGCGTACTGGGCGAATTTCTCCCAGTCCTTCCAGATCTTATCGAGGATCTTTTCCGGGTGGCCCTTGGCCATGCCGCCGTTCATGAACTTGTCCTTCAACGAGTTCAGGATGTCGATCTGCTTCTTGCCCATGGCCTTGCGGAGCTTGTCCGCCTCGCCCTTGGTGAAGCCGGCGAGCTTCTGGGACAGGAGCATGACCTGCTCCTGGTACACGGTGACGCCGTAGGTGTCCTGGAGGTATTCCTCCATCTCCGGGAGGTCGTACTCGATGACTCTCCGGCCGAGCTTGCGGTCGACGAAGTCCGGGATATAATCCATCGGGCCCGGGCGGTAGAGGGCGTTCATCGCGATGAGGTCCTCGAAACGCTCCGGGTGGAGCTTCTGCAGCCAGGTCTTCATCCCTTCGGATTCAAACTGGAAGACGCTCGTCGTGTCGCCGCGGCCATAGAGCTCGTACGTTTCCCTGTCATCGATCGGAATCGCCTCGATATCAATGTCCACGCCGTGGTTCTCCTTGATCAGGTCGAGGGCGTTGTGAATGATGGTGAGGGTAATCAGGCCGAGGAAATCCATCTTGAGCATGCCGACGTCCTCGATGAAGTGGCCGTCATACTGGGAGGTCCGGACATTCTCCTCGCCCGTATCCTTATCCTTCGACAGGAAGAGGGGGAGGTATTCGGTCAGGTCGCCGCGGCCGATGATCGTCGCGCAGGCATGCATGCCCGTCTGGCGGACCGTCCCTTCCAGCGCCCGGGCGTATCTGAGCACTTCCCGGTTGATTTCCGGCCCCTCCGCGAGCTCCCTCTGGAATTCCGGCACGAGGCGGAAGCAGTTCGCCAGCGTGACCTTCACGTCGACTTCCTCCAGTCCCCGCTGGAAGGTCTTCCTGACCAGGACCTTCTGGCCGGGATTCGCGGGATCGTCCACCTCGACATCCTTTTCCACCAACTTGAATCCCGGTTTCAGCTTGTCGAGCTTGGGGTTGAAGGGATATTCCTTCTCCTTCTTCTCGCTGAGCCGGTCCGGCACCATCTTCGTGAGCCGGTTGGACTCGTCGAGGGAGACCTGGCTGATGCGGGCGACATCCTTGATGGCGCTCTTGGCGGCCATGGTCCCGAAAGTGACGACACGGGCGACATGGTCGGCGCCGTAGCGCTGCTCGACGTAGGCATGGGCCTTGGAAAGGTCCTCGAAATCCACGTCGATATCCGGCATCGAGATGCGGTCGGGGTTGAGGAAACGCTCGAACAGGAGCTGGTAGCGGATCGGGTCGAGGTTGGTGATGCGGAGGCAGTAGGCGACCACGGAACCCGCGGCCGAACCGCGCCCCGGCCCGACCATCGACCCCATCGCGCGGGAGGCGGCGATGTAGTCCTGGACGATCAGGAAGTAGTCCGGGAAGCCCATGCGGCTGATGGTTTTCAGCTCGAAATCAATTCGTTCCCGCTGTTCCTCGGTCAGGGTCGCGCCGTAGCGCTCATGGGCGCCCCGGTAGGTCAGGTGGCACAGGTATGCGACCGAGTGGCAGAAGCCGTCACCGCGGTAATTGCCCTTCTTGTCGCAGCGGCCGGCGTCGATGACCTCCTTGTATTTCTCCATCTGGGCGTCGATGTCCTGCATGAAGGCGGGGTCGATCTCGAAGACGGGGAGGACGGGGTCGCGGTCGATGCTGTAGGACTCGACCTTGCCGAGGACCTCGAGGGTGTTGTCGATGGCCTCCGGATGGTCCGGGAACAGGGCCCGCATCTCCTCCTCGCTCTTGAGGTACTCCTGCTGGGTATAGCGGAGACGGTCCGGATCGTCGATGTTGGCGTTGGTCGTCAGGCAGATCAGCCGGTCGTGGACGGGGCCGTCCTCCTTGCGGACGAAGTGGGCGTCGTTGGTGGCGATGACCTTGACCCCGTGCTTCTTCGCCAGCTCGAAGACGACGGGAACATACTGGCTCTGACCCTCATACACATCCTCCGCGCTGCCGGGGATCTCCGTCTTGTGGAGCATGACCTCGAGGTAATAGTCGTCGCCGAAGACCTTCTTGTGCCACTCGACCGCCCGGTCGGCGGCCTCCATGTCGCCCGCGAGGATGTCCCGGGCGATTTCGCCCGCCATGCAGGCGGAGGAACAGATGAGCCCCTCGTGGTACTTCTCCAGGATTTCATGGTCCACGCGCGGCTTGTAGTACATGCCCTCGAGCTGCCCCAGCGAAACGATCTTCATCAGGTTCCTGTACCCGTCGTAGTTCTTGGCCAGGAGGATGAGGTGGTAGTACTTGCGGTGGTTGTTGTCCTTGAGGGTGTGGTCGTAGTGCTGCGTGACATAGACCTCGCAGCCGATGACCGGCTTGATCCCGGGATGCTTCGCCGCATACTTGAAGAACTCCTTGACGCCGAACATGTTGCCGTGGTCCGTGATGGCAAGGCCGGGCATGCCGAGCTCTTCGGCGCGGTTGAACAGGTTCTCGATCGACGATTGTCCGTCGAGGATGGAGTATTGGGTATGTACGTGCAGGTGGACGAAAGCCATATATCGGGAGGGGTTAGCCGACCCGCCGTCCGCGGCGGAGCCGGATAACAAATATACGGATAAAATCGGCTTCGGGACAAAAAAATTTGCGTAGTTTTGCAAAGTAATTCCGAAGTGCCTGATTCTATGAAAGCAACCCGTTTCCTTGCCGCCGCGACCGCCCTTCTTTTCGGGGCCGGCCTCTCCGCCTTCGCCGATGAAGGGATGTGGATGATCCACGCCATTGATGCCGCCCTGGAGAAAAAGATGCAGGAGCGCGGCCTGGAACTGTCTGCCCGTGAGATCTATAACGCCGATGCGCCCGGCACCACGGTCGCCGATGCCGTCATCTCCTTCGGCTTCTACTGCACCGCCAGCCTCGTCTCGGACGAGGGCCTCATGATCACGAACCACCACTGCGCCTACAGCGACGTCTCCGCCATGTCCACGGCGGACCACAACTACCTGGAAGAAGGCTTCTGGGCCTTTCACCGGCAGGACGAGCGCCCGATCCCCGGGAAAAAGGTCTATTTCCTGAAGCGGGTGCTGGATGTCACGGACGAAGTGGAGGCGCTGAAGCGGGAGCTGGAGGCGAAGGGCGAGCGCTACGGCATGCGGCGGCTCAACCACATCATGACGCAGCGCTACCGCCAGGAGAAAGGCTACGAGTCCTCCCTCGAATCGATGTGGTCCGGGGAGAAATACTATATCACCATCTACAAGACCTATACGGACGTCCGCCTCGTCGCGGCCCCGCCCGTGGCCATCGCGGCTTTCGGCGGCGACGAGGACAACTGGGAATGGCCGCAGCACAAGGCCGATTTCGCGCTCTACCGCATCTATGACCACGGCGAGCCGCTCAAGAGCCCCGCGCGGCTCCGGATCTCGACGGCAGGCCTCCGGGACGGCGATTTCACCATGGTCATCGGCTATCCCGGGCGGACGGACCGCTACAGCAGCGCCGCGAAGGTCGCGCACGCGGTCGGCGTCGAGCGCCCGGTGACGAACAGCATCCGGAAGGAGCAGATGGAACTGGTCCGGAAGGCGATGGACGCCGACCCGGAGGTCCGCCGGAAATATTCCGACTGGTTCTTCTCCCTGTCGAACATCCAGGAGATGCAGGAGGGAGAGGTGCAGTGTATCAAGCGTTTCCGCGTCATTGACGAGAAACGGGCGCTCGAGAAGGAACTGCAGGAATGGATCGATGCCGACCCGGCGCGACAGGCGCGCTGGGGGACGCTGCTCCCCGCGCTCGACGCGGAATATGCCGCGACGGACGATATCGAGCGGCAAAAGGCCTGGTACCGGGAGACGCTGGTCCGCGGGACGCGCATCGCACCGACGATGCTCCGGATGGCCAACGACAAGGGCGGCCGGCGGGAGGAACTCCTGCGCCGGGGCCGCCAGGAAATCGACCCGGCGGTCGAGCAGGCCCTGCTCGCGCTGGCCCTCGACCGGTATTTCGCCCAAGTGGACACCTGCTTCACCGGCGAGAAGCAGAAGGCGCTGCGGGCCCGGTTTACCGAAGCGGGACGGACGGACTATCCTGCCCTCGCCGCCTGGCTCTGGGACCATCCGGACGAGATGGTCGACTGCTATACTGAGGTGAAAATCACGGCCTTCAACGAGGCGGAGAACCATCTCTCCGACCTTTCGCACTTGCACCACGAGTACACGCACGCCCTCTATGAGATGCGGGCCGAAAAAGGGATTCCCCAGTATCCCGACGCCAATTCCACGATGCGCATCACCTACGGCCGCGTCTGCGGCCTGGAGCCGTGGGACGCTGTCGTCTGCGCCCCCCGCTCCACGGTCGCCGGCCTCCTGGAGAAGAACGATCCCGCCCGGCACGATTTCGCCCTCCCGGGGGACTTCCTGTCCTTGCTTCAGACAACCGCTGCCGGAGACAGGGGTGTTTTCTTGACCCCTCCCGCAAGCGGGCCCCTCCCATCTGCATGGGTGCATGTCTGCGAAAACACCCCTGTCTCCGGACCGCTACCGATAAGCATCAACTTCCTGACGGACAATGACATCACCGGCGGCAACTCCGGGTCGCCCGTGCTGAATGCCCGCGGCGAACTCGTCGGTCTCGCCTTCGACGGCAACAAGGAATCCCTCGCGAGCAACTTCTCCGCGACGGAAGGGTACAACAAGTGCGTCTGCGTCGATATCCGCTACGTCCTCTGGGTACTCAGGGAATACGCCCGCCTCGACCGGGTCGTGGCCGAGATGGGCGTATCGTAACCGATTGTCAATCTTTTACTTCAGTACCGGCTCGCTGCCGGAAATATCCCAGACCGACGTGTCCCAGCCGAGGTCGCGGGCGACGTCGGATGCCGACTTGCCGGCCGCGGCGGCCTTGCCGTGATAAGGCCAGTAGTACTGTCCGAGCGACACGGGGATGGGCATCGTGCCGGAGGCATCGTTGTCCGCCTGGTCGAAGAGGACGTCGTACTGCGGGTCCTCGTAGCAGTCGAAGACCATGTCCGGACGGCGGATGCAGCCGGCATGGATGTTCTTACTGACGCACTTGCCCACGACCGCGCCGGAAGACAGGTTCCCGGAGCCGATGTTCAGGCGGGAGGTGATGGAGGGATTCCAGGCGATGCAGCCGCGGAACGTGTCGTCATAGCCCGTCGTCGCGTCGGAGGCGTTGGCGTTGTTGTCCGCGCGGCCGGCGATGCCGCCCGTTCCGTGCCGGCTGTGTAACGTCATGGAAGAGAAGCAGTTCTCGATGGTCACATGCTCGAACACGGTGCCGGCGATCCCGCCGATGCCGTAGTTGCACTGGGTGATGGTCCCTTCGCTCCGGCAGTTGCGGATGGTGACGGCCTGCGCGTAGCCGCAGATGCCGGCGAGGCCGGAGCCGCCGTTGCCGGATTCAGCGGTCTTGATGGTCCCGCTGTAGGAGCAGCGCTCGATGACCGTCCCTTCGTTGCCGTTCCAGTTAGCGCCCAGGATGCCGCCGATGTAACTCTTGCTCGTCCCCGAAGTGATGTCGGCAACGGCCCGGCAGTCACGGATCTGCACGTTCCTGGATCCTTTGCGGACCGCCCCGACGATGCCGCCGTTGTAGTCGCCGGCTGCGGGAAGGTCGATCTTTCCTTCGAAAGAGCACTTTTCAATCACGGACCCCTCATCGGCGAGGGCGATGTTGCCCAGGATGCCGCCGGAGCAGGAAACGGCATTGCTGACCGTGCCGCTGGCCTGGCAGTTCCGGATCGAGACTTTCATGCCTTGGCCGGCGATCATGCCCACGGGAGCGGAGCCCGGAAGGGTGATGGACGCATCCTTGACGGTGACGTTGTAGATGCTGGCGGTGATGTCTCCGGCGGAGCGGCCGGCCCAGCCGGTCACCACGCCGGTTTCCGTGGCCGAGGAAGAGGCGATGACGGGCTGGTCAAAGGTCACGTCGTGCACCTCGCCGGCAAGGACCCCCACGAAACTGGGGAACTTCTCCCCGCCGGTGACGCTCAGATGGGAAATCGTGTGGCCCGCACCGTCAAAGACGAGCGGATAGACGGCGTTGGCCGTCACCAGCGGCGTCCAGGCCTTTCCCTTCATGTCGATATCGGCCGTCAGCTGGAAATACACCGGTTCTTCCGCGTTCTCCACCAGTTTTTCGCGCATGGCGAGCAGGTCGTCCGCCGAGGCGATCTTGTACGGGGCCGCCGCGGTGCCCGGTCCGGAGACGACGATGCCTTCCCCTTCCCAGTCCTTGTTGTCCAGGACGAGGGACGGCGAGGGAACCGCCGTCGATTCGTCCACCTTGACATCTCGCGTGGCGGTCAGGCCGCCGCCCGTCAGGATGAAATTGAACGTATTGCCGGGGGACATGACGGGTGTGTTCCAGGAGAACTGGATAAAGGCTTTCACCTTGTGGCCCAGCGCCGTCATATCCAGGTCCGGAAGTTCCACGGTGTAGCTTCCGAAACTCTTCAGCGGGGATGTTACCGTGACGGAAGAGAGCGTCTTCATCGCAGAGGGGACCTGGATCGCCACCGTCATCATGTGCGTCCGGAAGAATTCGCCGCCCTTTTCCGCCGCCCACTCCTTGGAGAGGGTGGCGCCCGAAAGGGTATTCACGCCCTTCAGGGCGATCATCGGCTTGATATGGGAATCGTCGGCATCCGCCTTCTGCGTCTGCCGGGAAAAATCCGTCGCGCGCATAGCCTCAAAGGAGGTCTGAGGGCCGGGAAGGAGGATGTTGAAGGTGCTGCCGCTGAGGGGCTTCCCGCGGAAAACGCCCTTCAGGGCCGAGGATCCGGGAATGAGCGTATAGTTTTCCGTGCCGGAAGCCGTCTCCACGGTGATGACGTCGCCGGCTTTCCAGGCGAGGCCGCTCCCCTCCGGGATGTTCACGGTTACATAGGCGCTGCCGTCTTCGGGGCTGGGAACAGGGTCCGGTCCGAAGGCCGGCATCGCGATCTGTTCCGGAATCTTTGTGCAGGCGAGGGCCGCTGCGGCGAGCGCCAGACAGGTGAAAATACGGTTTTTCATGGCTATTGGAACAGATGGAGGGTTTCATTATAAATACGTTCCGCCATATGGGCGTGACCCGCCGCGTTGGGGTGCAGCTCGCTGTACACGGTCACCTGCGTATCGCCGCGGAAGTCGATGAGCGGCAGGCCGAAGTGGGTGGCGATCTCCTGCACGGAATTGCCGTACTCTCCGTCGATGTGGTTGCCCAGGATGCAGATGATCTGCGCCTCCGGGAACTTTGCCTGCAGGGTCCGGATCACCCAGATGTACGATTCACGGAAACGCGCATACTTGTTCAGGGCCTCCGGCGCCGAGGTGTAGTCGAATTCGCCGAGGGCGATCTGGCGGGCCGGCTGGCAGTCGTTGGTCCCGCCGAAGAGGATGATGGTGTCCGGATTCTTGAACAGGTCGAGCCGTTCCACGAACGGGGTCCGGACCACCGTCGGGTCGCCCGCCGCCACGCAGCTGCCGCTCCAGGAGGAATTGACGTCCAGTTCGCAGTGCCAGTAATCGTTGATGAGGTGGCCCCAGTAGGTCTTCGTCCAGGCGTCCACGTCTGCGCAGACCGCGTTGGTAGTCGGATAATAAGCGCGGTGGGAGGAAGGGATGATGCCGCCGAAGGTCGAGATGGAGTCGCCGAGAATGCCGAGGCGGTACGGGAAGTGCTTGACAATCTTCGATGTAACCTCCGCCATCGCCAGGTCCACCTGGATGTGCTTCACATAGCCGGCCTGCAGGTACAGGGGCTGGTCGACGGAAAGCGTCGCGGAGAACTGCTCCGCTTCAACCGCAATGGTTCCCGTGAAGGCGCACGGGAGCACAACTGCGCCGAGGGTGGCGGGCGCTTCTGCCGTCCCGACGTTGAGCGACGAGCAGTTGAACGTCAGGGAAGCGGATTCGTTCTTGAGTTCGCCCACACGCGCTTCTTCCAGGCAGAGGACCACGTCACCGGCGAGGGCCTTGCCTTTGTCGGCGGTCACGGTCACGGTCGAGAAGGGCTTGCCCGCCCATTTTCCCCCGGTGTCCATGATTTCCAGCACGATGGCGCCGGTCAGGGGCTTGAGGGTCCCGGCAAAGGGGCCGTCGCCGTCAAGGGAGATGGGTTCGGAACAATAGACCATCTTGTCCAAATCCGCCTCCGAGGCTGCTGCAGAGCGGGTCAGGACCGCAGGAACATTGGCGGTCGGAGTCTCGCCCAGCGCGCCGATGGAAAAGCACCAGAGGCGGGCGGCATACGGGTTGACGCGGATGCTTCCTCCGAGGGTCCCGGGGGTGTTCCCGGTCATCTGGACCGCACCGTGGTCACCGAGGCTCGAGAAATAGCCCGCGTAGCCGGTCCGGAAAAAATCATAGGCGGCATCGCCCGCCGCATTGGGCGCCGTGACACCGCCGGAAAGCGTCACGGAAACCGTCCGCACGCCCTCCTTCTCTTTGTTGCAGGAGACCGGCGCCACCCCCAGCAGGAGCAGCACGGCCATCCCGAGAAACAGGTTTTTCGTTTTCATAGCGTCGCTATTTTGTTAAGCAGAAATGAGAACCTGCTTCAACGGTGGCATTTACCCGGACAGGGCTGCGAAGCAGCAGACACCGGTAATGCAGGTTATTATTCCTGCTTCACTTAACGGAAAAAGGTGACCGCGGGCCCGTCGGACCAGGGTCACCCTTCCAGGTGGTTTCAGTAGCTTACTTTACCAGTTTGAAGCCGATCTTGAGATCGTCGTAACCGTCGGCCGCGCTGGCGATGGCCGCCACGTTGGCGTTGGTCTGGCCGGCCTTGGCGATCACCTTCTTCAGGAAGGTCAGGGTCTTCTTGGCCGGGAAGAGCATTTCGGCACCGGTGGAGGTGGACTTCAGGTTGCCGGTCATGCAGAGGTACTGGATGGCCTTGCCGAAGGTGAGGGTCACGGTGTTCTCCCCGTCACCGACCTTGTAGGTGCCGTTCAGCGGAATGCCGAAGACCGTCCAGGTGAAGGTGTTGTCGGTGTTGTTGAAGGTGACGGTCATCGCGCCGGGCTTGATGCCGAACTTCGCAAGTTTTTCGTCCACCTTCGCCTCGATGGCGGCGGAGGCCGCCGTCCCGGCCAGGCTGGAGACCACGCCGCCTTCCGAGCTGGAGACGGAGATGGCGGAGCCGTTGTAGGAGTAGGTGCCGTCGAGGCTGACCGGAGCGGAGAAGACCGTGCCGGCAAGGCCGCCGAGGACGTTGTTAAGGGTCGTGCCGAGGGTCGATTTCTCGGAATCGTCCTTGTTGCCGAAGATGCTGGAAAGGATGGACTGTGCATTGACAGTGGCGCCTGCGAGCAGGAGAGCCGCGGTGGCGATGATGACTTTCTTCATGCTATTCTCGTTTTGATTTGATTTCCAAAGGCGAAAGATAGTGTTTTTTCTTGAAAAACGGTGCATTTGCCCCTTTTATTCTTCTTCCGGCCAGCCTTGGGCCTTCATCGGAAGCTCCACGCCGTCGGGCGTCACGAGGACGGCGCCGACCTCGGGGAGCGCCAGGTGGCCGATGATGTCGAAGGTCTGGAATTCCCGGCGGAATTTCTCCAGGGAGAGGATCGGGACGGTGAACAGGAGGCGGTAGTCGTCGCCGCCGTTCATCGCCGCGGAGACCGGGTCGATGTCCAGTTCGCGGCCGAGCGCGAAGCTGTTGCCCTCGAAGGGAATCTTGTCGGCATAGACCTTCGCGCCGAGGCCGGTGTCGCGGACAAGGCGCAGGACCGCGTCCGCAAGGCCCCGGGAGACCAGATACCCGGCCGACGGGTATATCTCCTCCTCTTCCAGCCGGGGAACGGTCCGGGGGCTGATTTCGGGCTTCAGGAAAGCGCCGACCAGCAGTTTGTGCTTCGACAGGTCGGGCTGCTGTCCGGTTTTGGCGAACGTATCCGCCCCGCGTTCCAGGACGC
This sequence comes from Bacteroidales bacterium, assembly GCA_016287075.1. GTDB lineage: Bacteria > Bacteroidota > Bacteroidia > Bacteroidales > UBA932 > Cryptobacteroides. The sequence continues at coordinate 11,586 of JAEEVC010000016.1, forward strand.
GCATGCCGAGATAGGCCGCACCGAGCGGACCGGAGACGCAGAGGAGGTCCTTGCTCTTCGGGGCGGGGCGGCGGGCGGCCGTGAGCCGGATTGTATCGCCCGTAGCGGAGAGGCTGATTGTCAGTCCGTTCGGGGATGGAATCAATTCCAGGGAAAGGCTTTCATATCCATGTTCCTTCGCTGCGGAGACGACACCCTCCCAGAGGGTCCGGATCTGGGCAAAGTCCAGTTTGGCGGAAATCCCGAGGGTGACGGACAACAGGCGGGGACGGGCCAGGGCGGCATACAGCTCGCCGGTGACGGCCGTCACGCACTTGTAACCCAGATGCTTCAGCGGAAAATAGACCAGGTTGAAATCCGGGCCCTCGATGAAGACCCGGGCGGCGCTGCGCACCGGCCCCTTCGCCTCGAAAGAGCCGGAAGCGAACGGCGCATAGGCGGTTCCTTCGAAAAGCTGCCGCACCGCCTCGATCCGGCCGATATCGGTAAAATTCTGCGTATCCATAGGGACAAATTTACGAATATTTGCTAAATTTGGGGGAACTGATCACATTGGCAATGAAAAAATTCTTCCTCCTCCTCATGGCTGCGGCCCTCGTCCTTCCCCTTTCCGCCAGGCAGAAAGGCCCTTCGCAGCTGACCGTCATTTCGTACAACATCCGCACGGGCAAGGCCGATGACGGCACGAACTCCTGGCAGTTCCGCTATCCGACATCGGCGATGATGATCGACGACCAGAAGCCGGACGTGTTCGGTGTCCAGGAAGCCTATGACTATCAGGTGCAGTACCTGACGGAGTATCCCGGCTACTACAAGAGCGTCGGCGTCGGCCGCGACGACGGCAAGAGCAAGGGTGAGCACATGAGCATCTTCTACAACAAGAAGACGGTCAAAATGCTCAAATGGGGCACCTTCTGGCTGTCCGAGACCCCGGACGTGCCGTCCTTCGGCTGGGATGCCAAATGCCGCCGCACGGCCACCTGGGCCCTGCTTAAGCACAAGAAGAGCGGAAAGAAGTTCTACTTCGTCAACACCCACCTCGACCACGTCGGCTGGGAAGCCCGCAAGAAAGGGCTCAAACTCATCGTCGACCGCATCGACTCCATCAATCCGGAAGGCTACCCGATGGTCCTCACGGGCGACTTCAACATGACCCCGGACCGTCCCGAGATGGAGGAACTCAACACGCTGATGCAGGATACGCGCGAAATCGCCCCCGTCACCGACCACTATGCCACCTTCCACGGCTGGGGCAAGGTGGACAAGGATATCATCGACTACATCTATGTCAAAGGATGGTCGAAGTGCATCTCCTATGAGACGATCCGGAAAGCCTACGCGGACCGGAAATTCATTTCCGACCACTACCCGATCAAAGCGGTCCTCGAGTTTTAGACATTAAAGAGGAAGTGCATGATGTCGCCGTCCTGGACGACATAATCCTTTCCTTCGATTCCCATTTTACCGGCGGCCCGAACGGCCGCCTCCGTTTTATACGCGACGTAGTCCTCGTACTTGATGACCTCGGCGCGGATGAAGCCGCGTTCGAAGTCGGTGTGGATGACGCCCGCGGCGCGCGGGGCCTTGTCACCGACATGGATGGTCCATGCGCGGCACTCGTCGGGGCCGGCCGTGAAGAATGTCCGGAGACCGAGCAGGCGATACGCGCCCTGGATCAGGCGGACGACGCCGGACTCTTCCAGCCCCATCTCCTCCAGGAACATCTGACGGTCCTCATATTCCTCGATCTCAGCGATTTCCGCTTCGGTTTTCGCCGCGATCACCAGGATTTCCGCCTGCTCGTCCCGGACCGCTTCGCGGACCTTTTCGACGTAGGCGTTGCCCTTGGCGGCGGAAGCCTCGTCCACGTTGCAGACATACATCACCGGCTTGTTGGTCAGCAGGAACAGGTCCCTGGCCATCTGGGCCTCTTCCGCGTTTTCCGGCACGACAGTCCGGCAGGATTTGCCCTGTAGCAGGACCTCCCGGTAACGGAGCAGCAGCGCAAGGAGTTTCTTCGCCTCCTTGTCGCCGCCGGTTGTCGCCTGTTTCTCGACCTTCTTGATGCGGTTCTCCACCGTCTCCAGGTCCTTGATCTGCAGTTCCATGTCCACGACCTCCTTGTCCCGGACCGGATCGACGGACCCGTCCACGTGGACGATGTTCCCGTCGTCGAAACAGCGGAGGACATGGAGGATGGCGTCCGTCTCCCGGATATTGGCAAGGAACTGGTTGCCAAGACCTTCCCCCTTGCTGGCGCCCTTGACGAGGCCGGCGATGTCGACGATTTCCACCGTGGCGGGGATGGTCCGCTTCGGCTGGCAGATCTCCGTCAGCACCTCCAGGCGCCTGTCCGGCACGTTGGTGGAACCGATGTTCGGTTCAATGGTGCAGAAAGGGAAATTGGCGCTCTGGGCCTTGCCGGAGCTGACACAGTTGAACAGGGTGGATTTCCCGACGTTCGGGAGTCCGACGATTCCACATTTGAGTGACATGGCGCTGGGGTTTTGGTTTTGAAAGAAGGCCCGGCCTTTCGTGAGGCCAGGCCTTGTTCCGCTTGCTATGGACGCTTGCTCCTAGAAGAAGCGGGCCCGGTGGTCTTCCACGTCCGCATCCTGCATCATCACGGGGATGAGCATCTGGGTCGTGTAGTTGGTCATCTGGGCGCGATACTGCTTCGCATCGTCCTCGGTGTAATAGGAACCGGTCTCACGGCCCGTTACCTTGAAGACATACACGCCGATAGTCCCGGCGACAGGGCCGCAGAGTTCGCCTTCCGGAGCGGCGGCGATGGCGCCGACGAACTTCGGATCAAGGCTGCGGGACATCGCGGCGAAGGCGACATTGTCCTGCGTGCTGACCGTCGTGCCGTATTTCTCGGCGATGGCCTGGAGATCCGTCATGCCGGCGATTTCCCCGGCGATGTCGGCGGCGCGCTTGGCGGCATACTTCTCACTGTAGAGGTTGTTGCGGATACCCTCGGAAACTTCCTTGAGTTCGGCGATGCCTTCCTGGTGCGCATCCTTGACGGCGACCACGAAGAAGTAGTTGTTGTCAACGGTGATGATGTTGGAAACCTTGCCCGGCTTGTTGTCAAAAGCCCAGCGGGTGACTTCCTTCGCATGGTCGATAGAACCATAGGTGTCCGTCGCCTCGGAAATGGTCTGCGGGTGGGAATAGGCGCCCACGCTGTCGATGGCGGCGTGATAATTCTCGATCTTGCCGGCGGAGAGGGTGGCGAGGCGGTTCGCCTTGTTGTAATAGGTGTTGAAGGTCTCCTTGCTTGCAAGGGCTTCCTTCTCAAAGATAGCCACCTTCTTCTTCAGGATGGGCTTGGTCGTCTTCGTGACCTCGATGATGTGGGTGCCGTACTGGGTCTTGATCTGGTAAGGGACGCCGACCTTCGCGGTGATGGCGGACTCGAAGCCCGGGATCATGTAGTTCTGGGTCAGCCAGCCGATATTGCCGAGTTCACCGCCGTCGTTGGAACCCTTGTCGTCGGAATAGAGGGCGGCAAGCGTGGAGAAGTTGCCTTTGTTCACGACACCGAGGAGGCTGTCGGCCAGGTGCTGGGCATCCGCGCCGCGCAGCATGATGTGGCGGACATAGACGGAATCCGGAACCTGTGCGGTCTCGACGATGCGGGCGGCATAGAAGGTTTCACCGGACTGGATGATCGGGGACGTCCCGGCGTTGCTGGCGGAGACGAAGGCCTCGATGTCGCGGTTGACGCTGTTCAGTTCGCCGGTCTTGTAATAGGTGTCGGACCACTGGCGGTCGGAGTTGCGCTGGAGGAATGCGCGGACGTTCTCGGCCGCGGCGAACTCATCATAGAGTTTGGTGAAGTTCTCACCCTCGGCGGCGATGTCCTGCTCGGACGGAACCACCTCGAAGACAGCGTATTCAATATCGCGGGAAGCCTGCTGCTTAAATAAATCCTTATGGGCGTTGTAGTAGTCGCGGATCTCCTTGTCGGAAACGACCACGGTGCTGTCGACGGCATAACCGAGCGGAACCATGACGAATTCGACGTCGGCCGTGTTGTTGTTGCCCTCGATGGCCTTTTCAAGCATCAGCGGGTTCTCGTAGTTGGAGGCGGTGAAGAGGGCGTTGTACTTGGTGTAGAACTGGCCGGTCTTGATTGCGCTCTGGAGATACTCCCAGTAGGCGGAGAAGCGCGGGTCGGCGTTGCCGCTGTTCACCGCGTCGATGAAGTCGCGGAGACGGTCGGCGGAGAAAGCGCCGGTCTCGTCCACGAAATAGGGGTTGTTCGCCATGATCGGGGAGACGGACTCACCGGCGGTGAGGTCCAGCATTTCTTCCTTACCGACCTGGATACCAGCCGCTTCCGCAGCCGGGACGAAGAGGTAACGGTCGATATTTTCCTGCCAGGCGGCGTCGCGGGCCTGCTTCTGGGCTTCCTCGCCGGAAGCGGAATTGCCGGTCATGATCTCGGCAATGTTCTGGAAGCGGTCGACGTCCTGCTGGAAATCCATGTAGGAAACGGGTTTGTTGCCGATCTTGCCGACATTGTTGCGGGAAGAAACGGACTGGACTGTCTGCATGATCTGGGAAGGATCGATGATGAACAGCAAGAGCGGGAGGGCCACCAGGAGCGAAAGCACGATGCCCCATCCACGAAGTTTCTGTAAAACTGCCATTGTATTGTTTCTTATTTAATAATTATCCCAAAAACGGTTAGGGGTGCGAATATAGCACTTTTTCTCGGAACTATCACCTTTTTTTAGCAGAAACCTTCGTTTTCCCCTTTAGGGGAAGGGGTCCGATGAAATTGACCGTGTCGATCAGGACGAACGTTCTGTCGTTCCCCACCTTTCCCCAACTGTTGAAAGGACGCCGGATGACGGCGTTCCGCGCCATCTCGTCCGACCGCATCCCGTACCCCTGCATGAATCCGGACGGGGAATGCATCTTGATGTAGCAGTCCGTGTAGATCTCGTGGGTAGCCTGGTCCCAGTAGAGGGTGTCCGTTTCCATGATTTCCTGCTTGGTCACATTCTTGACGACCACGTTGCCGACCGCCTTCCAGATTTCCCCGTCCTTCTTCTTCGCCTTGTCGTGCCGGGCCCTGTCCGAACGGATCGTGGTCTCCAGGAGACCGTCTTCCGAATAGCCGAACACCTGCAGTCCTTCCGGGAACACCTCATAGGTAAGGCTGTCATTGTCATAACTTTCCATGATCGGGGCTTCCACCCGGACCTTGAGTTTCCCGTTTTCCGTCTGGACGAAGAACATGTCCTCGACGGTCTGCAGCGGCGTCGCCCCGAGGTCGATGTGCTCCGCCTCGGAGAGTTTTCCCTTGCAGGAAAAAACGATGAAAGCAACCGCCGCAGCGGTTGCCGTCATCTTTCCTATGGATCCCGTGCGGGCCAAGGTTTATCTGCTGACCCGGACGGTTGTGGTCGCCGTCAGGCCGCCGCAGGAAACCGTGTAGGCCTGTCCAGCGGAAATATCATACATGAACGCCTCGGCCGCCTGCGGATAATAGGCGCTGTAGCTGCCGATCAGCCGGTTGGCATCCTCGGTAAGGGAGGCGTCCGCCGCCTTGGCCTTCTGGAGGTAGTCCACCGCCACCCAGTAAGGGGCGCGGCGCTGGATTTCATTACCGCCGCAAGCGGTTGAGCCCCAGATCGTTCCCATCAGGAAATACGCCTTTCCGGCAAATCCGTAATCGAGGTCGGCGGCCTTGCGGGCAGCGTCGTAGGCTTTGCCTTTCATCTTGTTCTTGAGGGCGTAGTTCGCCAGCTCATACAGGTATTCCGCATCCACTTCCGGTCCGGAAGCCTCCGCAGCGATGGCCTCCTCGAGATAAGCGACCGCCTGGTCCACGTTGCCGCGGTTGGAGTGCAGCTTATAGAGGAAATAAGCGGAGTTGTAGGACGGATCGTTCTTGTGCATCGACGTGACCGCGTTGAGGTAGAGGTCGTTGCTGAGGCAGTCCTCGGCCGTGTTCATCAGGCGCACGATGGTGTTGACCAGCGCGACGTTGTCCGGTTCGGCCTCGAAGCGGGGACCGAAGATGGTGATGATGTTCTCGCAGCTGGCGACCTTGCTGTCGGCAAAAATAGACTCGAGGTCGGAGCGGACCTTCGTGTTCTGCTCGGCCTCCTCGTCGTTCTTCGGGATGGCGCTGTCGATGCAAGCGATGACTTTGTTATAGGTCGAAATGACCTCATCCGCCGTCATGGCGCCGTCCTGGTACAGCTTGACCGCCGACTGGAGATCGATCACCAGCAGGCTCGGACGGGACTCGCCGCCGAGTTCCGAGATGATCTCCTGCAGCTGGTCGTACACGTAACGGGTGTCGTTCTCCTTGTACTTGATGATATAGTTGCCCTTGTTGTTCAAGACAGACTTCCGGCTCTTCGGATAGAAGGCCATGCGCTCGTCCTGCAGGGTGAGGATCGTGTCGGCGATCGCGGCGCGGGCAACCTGGTCGCGGGTCTGGCTGTAAACCCGTGTCATCAGGGTCGTTCCGTGGATGAACATATTCTGGGAAGCCGAACCCGGGCAGAGCTTGTAGGCCTTGCGCCAGTTCCGGAGTGCGTCGTCGTAGTTTTTCTGCTTGTAGTATTCCTGATAATAGGAGAGGTACTTGATGCATTCCGCACTGTCAGCACCATACTTCCCCTGGGCGAATGCATTTCCGCCTGCAACCATTGCAATCACGGCAAACAGAATCAAACTGATCTTTTTCATATCGTCAAATTTTTGATTACAGATTGTTATTTACAAAAACCGTGCATTATTCGTACCGCGGTTTCTGGAACCAGATGTCGAATATATTGAAACCGATGTGGAATCCGATGTAATTCTCGCGGATCATCCCATTGTTCGCAGTACCCCGCCGCCCCAGGTCGAGGGCGAAGGAAACGCCGTTGTACCCTCGGAAAACCGGAATAGTCGCACCAAGCGTAATACCGTATGAATCAACGGGTTTCCCGTCCAGCCGATAGAAGGATTGATCGTAATACACCCCGCCGCGGTAGGTACAGCGGCGCAGGAAATACCGGATGTCGTTGCGGTTGGGCGTGAATTCGAAACCGGCACGGAAAGACTGTCCCGCCGCCGCTGAAAATTTGTAAGCGGAAACGTTCGAAAAACCGTTGACGGCGTCGAGACCGCTCGTGCTCCAGTTGCTCCGGAGGTAGTTGATCTCCGCCATCCAGCGGTCTCCGCCGCGGAGGGCGACGCCGACCCCCAGTTCATCTCCGAACTGCAGGGGACTGTCTTTTCCGAGGACGACTTCCTTGTTCCGGAGGGTGTCCGTCAGGCTGGAGAGGGTGGCATAGGCATAGTCGGTCGTGTGGCCGCGCATGCCTGCTTTCAATTTATAAGTAGCGCCGACCGTAGCGACAACCGGTCCGCCGAGCGGCTGGTCATATTGCAGGCCGAATTTGGCCGTGGAGCCCCGGAGCTGGAGGATGTGCCCGCTCTGGATGCTGCGGAAGGCGGCATTCGAGAAACTCAGGTTGACGGTCTTGTCAATCTCCCCGAAATAGAAGATGTACTGCGCTCCGACGGAAAGCCGCTTCCAGAAAGTGGCGGCACCGCCGGCGAAGAACTGGTACAGGCCGCCGGCACCGGTCGCGGAATAGGCCTGCGGACCCGTGACGCCGATCATGTCCTTGTCCTGCTCAATATAGGTAAAGCTGTATCCCGTGCTGGAATAAGGCATGATACCCACCATCATCGCCGTGTTCGGCCACAGCGGGTAGGAAAGGACGAAGTTATTGATATTGAACAGGTTGTTCGCGGATTTGATATTCTCCTGCCGGTAAATGGACGCCCGGCCGGAAAGGCCGAAATCCGCCATGAACGAAAGGGAGTCGCGGGCCGTGGCGCTCGCCGGGTTCAGGTAATTGACAAACCGCTTGTTGCGGGTGGCGATGCCGACTCCGCCCATTCCCATGTTGTATGCGCTCCCGGGATGCTGGATATTGCCGACACCGTACACCGAATAGGGAGAATAGTCGTTGCCGGCTCCCGACTGGGCGGACGCCGACACGCCTGCGAGGAGTCCCGCAAGCACGACCATGGCTCTATGCATCCATCTTCCTGACATAAGCGTCCGCGATTAAGGCAAGTCCCATCAAAACGAGGTTGCAAACCACAAATATCGAGTTTTTCATCCGTTTTGCAAAATAATTCGCGTCTCCCCCCGTAAAAACGACCCTGTCTTCCGGGTATTCACGCAGGTAGCCCTCTATTTCAAATAGCATGCCCGAGATGACGCCCGAGACCATCGACCCCTCGAGGGAGAGCCCGTCAAAACCCGTCATTTCCGGAGAATCCAGCAGGGGCAGGGTCCGGGAATAACGGTGGAGCGCCTTGAAGCGTGTACGGCATCCCAGGGAAATGCTGCCGCTGCGGTAACGCCCTTCCTCGTCGGTCCGGTCGATCGTCAGGGTCGTGCCGAAATCCACGATGGTGCAGCCCTTTCCGCGGAAAAGGTAGCGCGCCGCGAGGATAGAGGCCGCCCGGTCATACGTCAGATAAAGGGGTAATCCATTGTCCTCCAGAATCTTCTTATGTTCCGAATCCAACAGGACCAGGTGACGGCAGGCCGCGCGGAGTTCCTCCTCATCGGAGGCGGAGACGGGATAGACGGAGGCGACGACCAGCACCTCCGGCCGCTCCTTCTGCAGAAGGGTCCGGATGTATTCCATCATTTTCTCCCCCTGGTACCGGAAGGTTTTTCCAAGGGTCATTCCCTCGGACCAGGCCGCCTTCAGCGCGGTGTTGCCTATTTCAATCAGCAGATGAGCCACGACGTATCTGAAACAAACGGACAAAAATACAAAAAAAACCTTTATAAACGGCTTAAATTGGCATAAGCCGCCTCCAGGGAGGGTACATTCCGGCTGATAATCCGCAATTTTCCGTCTTTTTGGGAGAAGGTGTACCGGGTACTGGCCTTGTTGACCGATTCGATGATCTTCCCGAATGTGGCGGAATTGTAATAGCCCGACATCGGATTGTTGATGAAGAACATGATCTGCAGGCCGTTCTTGATGATGATCTTCTCGAATCCGCGCGCGGCGCCGAGGTTGCGGATCCGGACGACGGAAAAGAGGTTTTCCACCTCGGGGGGAAGCGGTCCGAAACGGTCCGCCATCTGCGTCCGGTAGCGCTCCAGTTCCTTGTCGGAAGTGACGGAATCCAGCTGCTTGTAGATGCGGATCTTCTCGGCATTGATGTCGATATAATCGTCCGGAATGAAGGCCGGCTGGTCCGTCTCAATAGTACAATCCTCTACATAATAATCGTTTCCAGCCGTCGTGCGGACACCGGTCTCGATGCCGATCTCTTCCATGGCCTCGGACAGGATCTTCTGGTAGGTCTCAAAGCCCATGTCCGTGATGAAGCCGCTCTGTTCGGCCCCGAGCAGGTTGCCGGCGCCGCGGATGTCCAGGTCCTGCATGGCGATGTTGAAACCGCTGCCCAGGTCGGAAAACTCCTCGATGGCCCGCAGGCGCCGCCGCGCCTCGTCCGTGAGCGAGACGAGCGGGGGAACGATCAGGTAGCAGAAGGCCTTGCGGTTGGAGCGCCCGACGCGGCCGCGGAGCTGGTGGAGGTCGCTCAGGCCGATGTTCTGCGCCTGGTTCACGAGGATGGTGTTGGCGTTCGGGATATCGAGGCCGCTCTCGATGATGGTCGTGCAGAGGAGCATGTCGTATTCCCCGGCCATAAAATCCAACATCTTGTTTTCCAGTTCTTTCGACTCCATCTGGCCATGCGCGATGCAGATGCGCATGTCCGGGACCAGGCGGTGGAGGATTTCGTAGATGGCCGGCAGTTCCTCCACCTTGTTGTGCAGGAAGAACAGCTGCCCACCCCGGTTGAGTTCGTAATCGATGATGCCCTTGATTTCCTCCTTGTTGAAAAGGATGATTTCCGTCTGGATGGGAATGCGGTTCGGCGGGGGAGTGTTGATGATGGAGAGATCGCGGGCCCCGAGCAGGGAGAACTGCAGGGTGCGGGGAATCGGGGTCGCCGTCAGGGTCAGTGTATCCACGGATGCCTTGAGATGGCGGAGCTTTTCCTTGGCGGAAACGCCGAATTTCTGTTCCTCATCGATGATCAGGAGGCCGAGGTCCCGGAAATCGAAGCCGGCACCGAGGATTTTGTGCGTCCCGATGAGGATATCTATCTTCCCTTCCTTCAATCGTTTCTTGATGTCCGCTATTTCCTTTGCAGTCCGCAGGCGGCTGACGTAGTCCACTGTGCAGGGGAAGTTCTCCAGCCGGGAGCGGAAGGTAGTGAAATGCTGGAGGGCAAGGATGGTCGTCGGCACCAGCAGGCAGACCTGCTTCCCGTCCGTCGCCGCCTTGAAGGCCGCCCGGACCGCGATTTCCGTCTTGCCGAATCCGACATCCCCGCAGATGAGCCGGTCCATCGGGCAGTCGTCTTCCATGTCTTTCTTGACGGCCGCCGTCGCTTTTTCCTGGTCGGGCGTATCCTCGTACATGAAGGAGGATTCCAGTTCTTCCTGCAGGTAGGTATCCGGAGAGAAGGCGAATCCCTTCGACGCCCGCCGCTTCGCATAGAGCTGGATCAGTTCCTTCGCAATGTCCTTGACACGTGATTTCGCATTCCCCTTGAGGGTCTGCCAGGTCTTGGATCCCAGCTTGTTGATGCGCGGCATCTCCCCTTCCTTCGAACGGAAGCGGGATATTTTGTGGAGGGCATGGACGGATACGAACACCACGTCATTGTCCTTGTAGGTCAGTTTCACGACCTCATGGACCCGCCCCTTGTCATCCCGCATCTTCACGAGGCCGCCGAAGATGCCGACGCCGTGGTCTATATGGACTATATAATCCCCTATGTTGAAGGAATTCAGGTCGTTCAGGGTCAGCTGCTCGGTCTTTTCCACGCTCCGGCGGATCCGGACGCGGTGGAAACGGTCGAAGATTTCATGGTCGCTGTAGCAGCAGATCCGCTCCTCCTGGTCGATGAATCCGTTGTGGATGTTCCGGCCCGGAATAAACTCGGGCAGCGGGATGCCGTCCTGCAGGAGGATGGACCTGAGCCGTTCCAGCTGGGATTCTTTCTCCCCGAAAATGAATACTTTGTAACCGCCCTCCATCCGCTGCCGGATGTCCGCTTCCAGCAATTCGAAATTCTTGTTGAAGACCGGTTGCGGCGCAATCCGGAAATCCACCGTCTCCCTGTTTTCCGCGGAAAGGGGAACCTCCAGGAATACCCTGCTGAAGGATGCCAGCGCGGGGAAGAAATCCTTCTCCCGGTACATGTCGGACGAGTCCAGCCAGACGAGCGTCTCCGCCGGGAACAATTCCGAGACGCGGATGCCGTCCGCCCCGGCTTCCGAAACCAGGTCCGGATAGATGTCCGCCTGCTCCACCTTTTCCAGGGAAAGCTGGGTATTGCAGTCAAAGGTATGGATGACGTCGATTTCGTTGCCGAAGAAGGACAGCCGGTAAGGATGGTTATAGGAATAGGAAAAGATGTCGATGATGGATCCGCGGACCGCAAACTGGCCCGGCGCCGCCACGAAATCCACTTTTTCGAAGCCCTGTCCGGTGAGGGTATCCCGGACGGACTGGAACCCGATCCGGTCGCCCGGGCGCAGCGTCAGGACCGCCCCCTCCACTTTCCCTTTTCCGGGAACCGGTTCTTCCATCGCCTCCGGATAGGTCACGACGAAGAGTTTTTCCGGCGGAGCGAGGATTTTCGAAATGGCCGAGGTCCGCTGGACGCCCAGCGTGGATTTGTAATTGCTCCTTTCGACGGATTTTCCCGTATCCGGAAGGTAGAATACGCAGTCCCCTTCCACAATATTATATAGGTCCGCCGCACAGTATTCCGCCGCCTCCCGGGTGGGAAGGATGATGACGTGCATCCCCGGTCCGGCAGCCTGGAAAACGACGAACCAGCGCGCTGAGAGGAACAGCCCGCTGCAATAGACTTCTTTCTGCGAAGCGATGCGCGCCTGCAGTTCCCGTGTCGCTTTTCCGTTTATCAACATATACCCGCTAAATCCTGTTGATAACCTGTTTATAACCCTGTTGATAACCACCGGGCGCTCCGTGCAAAAATCCGTCCGTCCGATTTTCAACAGGACCACACCCGTTTTTCAACCCGCTTTTCAACAGGAATATATTTCCTATTTGATTCATTATCAATTCTTTTCTACAGGATATCAACAAATGAACCGCCTATAACAACACTATCTTTATCTCTAAAAAAACACTATATTTGTAAACTGAAAACCGAAGGGGCCCATGAGTGATTTCGATCCGCACGGCACAGTAGAACGCAAAGATAATGAATTGGACGGAATAATCCGCCCGCAGGAACTGGATGATTTCACCGGACAGCGTGAAATCGTTTCCAATCTCCATATTTACATCCAGGCCGCCAAGATGCGCGGCGAGGCGCTGGACCATACCCTTTTCCACGGTCCTCCCGGACTCGGCAAGACGACGCTGGCCCATATCATCGCCAACGAGATGGGCGTGAACATGAAGGTTACGTCCGGCCCCGTCCTGGACAAGCCGGGCGACCTGGCCGGACTGCTGACCTCGCTGGAAAGCGGCGACGTCCTGTTCATCGATGAAATCCACCGCCTGTCTCCGGAAGTGGAGGAATACCTGTACTCGGCGATGGAGGATTATGTCATCGACATCATGATTGACAAGGGCCCCGGCGCCCGGTCCGTCCGGATTACCCTGAACCCCTTCACGCTGGTCGGTGCCACGACGCGGAGCGGCCTGCTGACGGCGCCGCTCCGGGAGCGGTTCGGTATCAACTGCGCGCTGGAATATTATGATAAAGAGGACCTTAAGCATATCGTCAAGCGCAGTTCCGGCATCCTCGGGGTCGCCATCGAGGAAAATGCCGCCGAGGAAATCGCCCTGCGGAGCCGCGGTACGCCGCGTATCGCCAACGCGCTGCTGAAGCGCGTGCGGGATTTCGCGCAGGTCGTCGGCGACGGGCATATCGACCTGGAAATCGCCCGTTTCGCCCTGAACAAGCTGAAGATCGACAAGCGGGGACTGGATTCCATCGACAACAAGATCCTCCGGACCCTGATCACGAAATTCAAGGGCGGTCCGGTCGGCGTAGGGACGCTTGCCACGGCCATCAGCGAGGATACCGGGACGCTGGAAGAGGTCTATGAGCCTTTCCTGATCAAGGAAGGATTCATCATGCGGACCCAGCGCGGGCGCATCGCCACCGAAATGGCGTATCAGCACCTGGGCCTCGTCAGTTATTATACACCCAAACAGACGGACGAAGAGAATGGAACGCTGTTTTAGATACCTGCTCTCCGCCGCCCTTCTGCTGGCCGCCGTGCCCGCCTTCGCCTGTACTTCCGTGATTGTCTCCGGGGCGAAATCGCCGTCGGGGCGTCCCGTGATGATGAAGCACCGGGATACGGGGACCCTGGACAACCGGATGGCCCGTTTCGAGGGGGAGAAGTATGCCTTCATCGGGCTGGTTAACAGCGACATGGATCCGGAGAACCCGGAAGTGTGGGCCGGTTCCAACACGGCCGGTTTCTGTATCATGAATACCGCGGCCTACGACCTGAAGGACGACCAGGTTCCCGAGAGCCGGATGGACCGGGAGGGCTTTCTGATGTACCGGGCCCTGGAAATCTGCGCGAATCTCGCTGATTTCGAGAATTTTCTGGATACGTTGCAGCGACCGATGGGCGTTGAGGCCAATTTCGGGGTCATCGATGCCCATGGCGGCGCCGCCTATTATGAGGTAAACAACCGGGTATGGTACAAGTTTGATGTGAATAAGGATCCGGAGGGCTGGCGCGTCGTAACGAATTTCACGCAGCACGGCCGGAAGGAAGACCGGAAGGGCGTGGACCGTTACGAGAAGGCGCGTGCCCTGATGAAAACTTGCGGGAAGGGCGTTTCCGGTGACATCTGGTGCGACCATGCGTGGCTGATGAACCATATTTCCCGGAGCGGAAGTCCCATCCTCCGGACCATCACCTCCGCCTGCGTGGTGTTTGAAGGCGTGGCGCCGGGACAGAACCCGCAGCAGACGGTCATGTGGACCGCGCTGGGATGGCCGGCTGCGACGGTGTATGTGCCCCTGATGCCGTTCTGTTCCGATGCGATTCCGTCCTGCCTGGGCGGGGAGGGCGAAAGCGGGAAAGCGCTCTTCTGCAGCAATTCCCTGAAGTGGAAGGAAGCCGGTACAGATGTATCCGCGGCCGTCCGGAAGACTGAGCAGATGATCGATTCCCGTTTTTCTTCGCTGTTCGTCCGCTGGACCTCCGGAAAGGTATCCGATTACCACTTCATCGTGGGATACCGTTCCCTGATGCAGCGGATCCGGAAGGAATATGAGCGGAATTTCGTTGCGCTTTTGCCGAAAAATGCGTAAACTTGCATGCTTATTCGAATAAACAACTCCATAAACCTAACAAAATGGCCGATCCGAAATTAATTTCCAAGATTCCTGAAGGGCCGCTCGCCGAGAAATGGACCCGGCGCAAGTCCGAAATCAGGATCGTCAGTCCCAACAACAAGCGGAAACTCGAGGTAATCGTCGTAGGTACCGGTCTTGGCGGTGCATCTGCAGCGGCTTCTCTCGGAGAACTCGGATACAATGTCAAGATCTTCTGTATCAGCGATTCCCCGCGCCGTGCCCACTCGATTGCGGCGCAGGGCGGTATCAATGCTGCGAAGAACTACCAGAATGACAACGACTCCGTGTACCGCCTTTTCTATGATACCATCAAGGGTGGCGACTACAGGAGCCGCGAAGCCAATGTCTACCGGCTCGCGGAAGTGAGCGCCGCCATCATAGACCAGTGCGTAGCCCAGGGTGTTCCGTTTGCGCGTGAGTACGGCGGCTATCTGGCGAACCGCTCCTTCGGCGGTGTCCAGGTCAGCCGTACGTTCTATGCCCGCGGACAAACCGGCCAGCAGCTCCTGCTCGGCGCCTATGCTTCCCTGAACAAGGAAATCGCCGCAGGAACCGTCAAGAGCTATCCCCGTCACGAGATGCTGGACCTCGTGATCATCAACGGCCAGGCCAAGGGAATCATCGCCCGCAACCTCGTGACCGGTGAAATCGAGCGTTTCGGCGCCCATGCGGTGGTGCTCGCTACCGGCGGCTATGGAAATACCTATTTCCTTTCCACCAATGCGATGAATTCCAACGGTTCCGCCGCCTGGCAGTGCTACAAGAAGGGAGCCTTCTTCGCCAATCCCTGCTTTGCGCAGATCCATCCCACCTGCATTCCGGTCCACGGCGACCAGCAGTGCAAGCTGACCCTCATGTCCGAGTCCCTGCGCAACGACGGCCGGATCTGGGTGCCGAAGAAGATGGAGGATGTGATGAAGCTCCGCAAGCATGAAATCAAGCCTTCCCAGATTCCGGAAGAAGACCGTGACTATTATCTCGAGCGCCGGTATCCCGCTTTCGGCAATCTGGTTCCGCGCGACGTCGCCTCGCGTGCCGCGAAGGAGCGCTGCGATGCCGGATACGGTGTGAACGAGACCGGCCTTGCTGTGTTCCTCGACTTTGCGGATGCCATCAAACGGCTTGGACATCAGCGTGTTGAGGAGCGGTATGGCAACCTCTTCCAGATGTACGAGAAGATCACGACGACTTCCCCCTGGGAGGAGCCGATGATGATCTATCCGGCCATCCATTACACCATGGGCGGCCTCTGGGTGGACTATGATCTCCAGACGACCATTCCGGGCCTGTATGCCATCGGCGAGGCCAACTTCTCCGACCATGGCGGCAACCGCCTCGGTGCTTCGGCGCTGATGCAGGGTCTGGCCGACGGATATTTCATCCTTCCCTATACGATCGGCGACTATCTCTCGCACAAGTTCGCGGAGCCGAAGACCGATGTGAACGCGCCGGAATTCGACGAAGCGGAAAAAGCTGTCCGTGAGCGGATTGAAAAGCTGTTTGCCGTCAAGGGAACGGAAACGGTGGATTCCATCCACAAGAAACTCGGCCACATCATGTGGGAATATGTGGGCATGGCCCGTACCGAGGAAGGGCTCAAGAAAGGCATCGAGGAAATCAAGGCGCTCCGGGAGGAATTCTGGAAGACCGTCCGTGTTCCGGGTACCAACGAGGAATTCAACCAGGAACTCGAGAAAGCCCTCCGCCTCGTTGATTTCTTTGATATCGGCGAACTGATGGCCCGCGACGCCCTGAACCGCCGGGAATCCTGCGGCGGCCATTTCCGCGAGGAAATGCAGACCGAGGAAGGCGAGACCAAGCGTGACGATGAACACTTCATGTATGTCGCAGCCTGGGAATACAAGGGTGAAGGCGTGGAGCCGGAACTCCACAAGGAGCCGCTCAAGTACGAGAATATCAAGATTGCCACCAGAAACTACAAAGACTAATCGGATATATGGAATACAATATCAAGGTATGGCGCCAGAAAAACGCCAAGGCAAAAGGCCGTTTCGAGACGTATCACGTCACGGATGTCGAGGAGGACGCCTCCTTCCTCGAGATGCTGGACATCCTCAATGACCAGCTGATCCGCCAGGGCAAGGAACCCATTGCATTCGATCACGATTGTCGCGAAGGTATCTGCGGCGCCTGCTCGCTGTACGTGGACGGCCGTGCCCATGGTCCGGATGACCAGGTGACTACCTGTCAATTGTTCATGCGTCATTTCAAACCGGGTGCGACGATTACGGTCGAGCCTTGGCGGAGCGGTGCTTTCCCGGTCATCAAGGACCTGGTGGTGGACCGCGGCGCATTTGACAAGATCCTCCAGGCCGGCGGTTTCATCACGGTCCGTGCCGGTTCCGCGCAGGATGCGAATACGACCCTGATTTCGCATGACAATGCCGAATTGAGCATGGATGCCGCCGCTTGTGTCGGTTGCGGTGCATGCGTGGCAACGTGCAAGAACGGTTCTGCGATGCTGTTTGTCGCCGCCCGCGTCTCTTCCCTTGCCCTGCTGCCGCAGGGGAAGCCGGAGGCCGCCCGCCGCGCCCGTGCGATGGTTGCGAAGATGGATGAACTCGGCTTCGGCAACTGCACCAATACCCGCGCCTGCGAGATGGAATGCCCGAAGCATGTGACCATCGATCACATCGCCCGGTTGAACCGGGAATACCTGAAGGCCCGTTTCAGCGAATAGGACCTACCAGAGGAAATTGTTGAAGGGATATCTTCCCGCGTGAATCTCCGCAACCATCTTGTAGATGTCGTTGCGGAGTTTTTCTATGCCGGTCTTTTTAATGGCGGAAATGAAGATGCAGGGCGTCTTTTCCTGGGCGATCCAGCTGTTCTTGAGTTCTTCGAGGGTCCGGTGTTCCGGTCCTTTGGGCTCCAGGGAAAATTCGTCGTATTCTTCGTGTGTGTAGTTGTCTATCTTATTGAATACCACATACACAGGTTTGTTGGCGGCACCGATGTCCCGGAGGGTTTTTTCCACGACGGCCATCTGTTCCTCGAAGTCGGGGTGGGAAATATCGACGACATGGACGAGGATATCCGCCTCCCGGACCTCGTCCAGCGTACTTTTGAAGGCTTCGACGAGCTGGGTCGGAAGTTTCCGGATGAATCCGACCGTGTCGCTGAGGAGGAAAGGAACATTCTCGATCACGACTTTGCGGACGGTGGTATCCAGGGTGGCGAATAATTTATTCTCGGCAAATACGTCGGATTTGGCCAGCAGATTCATCAGGGTGCTCTTGCCGACGTTGGTATAGCCGACGAGGGAAAGGCGCACCAGGGATCCCCGGTTGCTCCGTTGCGTAGCCATCTGCCTGTCGACCTTTTTCAGGTCTTCCTTCAGTTTGGTGATCCGTTCCTTGACGATCCGGCGGTCCACTTCAATCTGGGTTTCACCCATGCCGCCGCGGGTGCCCATACCGCCGCGCTGGCGTTCGAGGTGGGTCCACATGCCTGCGAGGCGCGGAAGCATATACTGGTAGCGGGCCAGTTCCACCTGCATTTTTGCCGAGGAGGTCTTGGCCCTTTGTGCGAAGATTTCCAGGATCAGGCTTGTCCGGTCGATGATGTGGCTGCAGGGAATTTCCTTTTCGATATTGCGCTGCTGGATGGGACTGAGTTCATCGTCGAAGATCACGTAGGTGATTTCGTTTTCTTCGCAGTATGTCTTGATTTCCTGTAATTTACCCGTTCCGATGTAGGTGGCTTTGTAGATACGGTCGAGTCGCTGGACGAATTTCTTGTCTCCCACGGCTCCGGCCGTTTCGGCCAGGAACTGGAGTTCATCCAGGTATTCCATCGTTTTTCTTTCTCCGCCCTTTTCCAGGACCACGCCCACAAAGACGGCCTTTTCGGTCTTTATTTCGCTCATAGACTGCAAAAGTAGTGATTATTTTGTATTTTTGCGTGCAAATTCACTGTGACATGGTTTCTTATTTCAAGGAAGACACGAAGTTTGATTTCAAGGAAAAACGACTGACCAACCGGTGGCTGAAACTGGTCGCCGAGAGTGAGATCCGCCGTCTCGGAGATATTTCTATTATATTTTGTTCCGATCATTATATATTGGATATTAATATAAAATATCTGCAACACGATTATTTTACGGATATTATTACCTTCGATTATTGCGAGGGGGATACCGTCTCCGGCGATCTGTTTATCAGCGTGGATTCCGTCCGGGAAAATGCCGCTTTCTATGGGGTTGAATTCGCGGATGAACTGAACCGGGTCATTGTCCATGGAATCCTTCATTTGATTGGATATGACGACCATTCCGAAGAGGATATCCGGGAAATGCGCGCCAAGGAAAACTATTACCTTTCCCTCCGGGAACTCGTGTAGGATGGATTTCGATGTCATTGTCGTAGGCGGCGGGCATGCCGGGTGCGAAGCTGCGATGGCTGCTTCCCGGATGGGTTCTTCCGTCCTGCTCGTTTCCATGGACATGAACGGCTTCGCCAAAATGTCCTGCAACCCGGCCGTCGGCGGGATTGCCAAAGGGCAGATTGTCCGTGAAATCGATGCGCTCGGCGGGTATATGGGTATTGTCACGGATGCTTCCACCCTGCAATTCCGTATGCTGAACCGTTCCAAGGGTCCTGCCATGTGGAGCCCGCGTGCCCAGTGTGACAAGCGAGCGTTCTGTACGAATTGGCGGAAACTGCTGGAAAGCAACACCCGTTTACGGATTTATGCAGACATTGTGACTGGTTTCCTTTTTGAAGGAGACAGGGTTTGCGGCGTCCGTACCATGACCGGTGCTGTATTCCATTCCCGTGCCGTTATCCTTACGGCAGGCACTTTCCTGACCGGTCGTTTGTTTATTGGACAGACTTCCTTCGAGGGAGGCCGGATCGGGGAACAGTCTTCTTACGGCATCACGGAAGAACTTGTACAGCGGGGAATTCCTACGGACAGGATGAAGACGGGTACTCCCCCGCGGATTGATATCTCTTCCGTGGATTTAAGTCGGCTACCTGTCCAGGAAGGGGACTCCGCTCCGGATAAGTTTTCTTTCCTCCCCTACCTTTCCACTGCGCAGAACGGAACGCCCCAGAAACATTGCTACATTGTCCATACGAATGAGGCGGTCCACGATATCCTGCGCTCCGGTTTTTCCGAATCGCCCATGTTTACCGGGATGATCCAGGGAAAAGGGCCGCGTTATTGTCCGAGTATCGAGGATAAACTCCGTACATTTGCCGATAAGGATTCACACCAGCTTTTCCTGGAACCGGAAGGCAGGAATACGCAGGAATATTACCTGCAAGGATTTTCCTCTTCCCTCCCCTTGCAGGTCCAGTTGGATGCCCTGCATGCGATTGAAGGTTTGGAAAATGCTGTTATCTATAAGCCGGCCTATGCTGTCGAATACGACTATTTCGACCCGGTTTGCCTGAAACCGACGCTCGAATCCAAACTGGTTCCGGGCCTCTATCTTGCCGGCCAGGTCAATGGTACGACGGGGTATGAAGAAGCGGCTGCGCAAGGTTTGATGGCTGGTATCAATGCGCATCTGGCCCTTCATGAAAAGGATCCTTTCATCCTTCGCCGGGATCAGGCTTACATCGGCGTCCTGATTGATGACCTGATTACGAAGGGAGTTGATGAACCTTACCGCATGTTTACGTCCCGGGCTGAATACCGTATCCTGCTGCGGCAGGATAATGCCGATGCGAGGTTGACGGAGCGCTCCTATCAGCTTGGGCTTGCCGATTCGTTCCGGTATGAATATACGTGCAGGAAATATGATTCCGTCCGGGATATGCTCGCATTTGCCGAGGATACGAAGGTTCGGGCGGATGTAGTGAATCCTTACCTGGAGTCCATCGGATCGCAGCCTTTGAGTGAATCCAGAAAGATGGCCGATCTTATCGCGCGTCCTGAAGTCAAGATTGATTCTATCCTTTCTTTTGTTCCACGTGGAACAAATTTAATTCAAAAGGTGTCTGTTCCTTCTGTCAAGGATACGCTGCAATACCAAGATCGTCCGGCGTTGGATCGTTTGAATGACCATGAAGGAAACAATGCCCTGTTGGATGCCTCCTACCTCCTTCAGTCCAATACAGGTTATCCGCTTTCGCTTTTGGATGATTCCCGGATGGATTGTACCGTGGATGCGGATTATCGTCGACAGGTTTTGGAGTCGGTGGACACCTATATAAAATATAAAGGGTACATAGAGCGGGAAGAACGGCAGGCGGAGAAACTGTCTCGTCTGGAATATATCCGGATTCCTGCATCCTTTGATTTTTCAGCAATCAGCAGTCTTTCCATCGAATCCCGGCAGAAACTGAATAAATACAGGCCCGAGACAATTGCTCAGGCCTCCAGGATTCCCGGGGTCTCCCCCGCCGATATTTCCGTTTTATTAGTCTATTTTGGTCGATAATTGTTCCACGTGGAACAATATCTGTTATAGAAGAGGTTGTTTGTTCCTGAAACCTGTGGCCGCCCATGGCCACATGAATGGGAGGGGCCCAAACTTGTTTGGGAGGGACGGAGCGAAGCGGAGGGTTTCAGGAATAAATAACCTCTTCTGAATAAGGATTATCACAGCCTTTTGAGCGCGGCTTTGATGATTTCTTCCACCCGTGCGGAGGGATTCTCTTTCAGGATAAGCGGAATCACCTTGTTGATATTGGCTTTCGTGAAGCCGAGCATGACCAGTGCGGTGGTTGCTTCTTCGACCAGTGCGTTGTTTTCCTGCCTGAAGATGACACCCGTGTCGCTTCCGCCCCCTTTGACAATCTTGTCCTTGAGTTCCAGAATAATCCTTTGCGCGCTTTTTACACCCAACCCCTTGATGCTCTTGAGCCGGTTGACATCCTCCGAAAGGATGGCATTGCGCAGTTCGTCTGCGGTCAGCGACGAGAGCATCATCCGGGCCGTCGCCGCGCCTATTCCGGTTACGCTGATCAGTAGCCGGAACAGTTCCCGTTCGTCTTTGGTAGCGAACCCGAAATAGAGTTCCTCGTCTTCCCGGAGATAGTGGTGGATGTATGCAACCGTTTTTTCCTGGTTCTGCATGGCTTCGTATGTCTGCAGGCTGATCAGGATGCTGTAACCGATGCCCCCGCACTCCAAAATGAGTTCGGCGGGGTTGATTTCGATGATGGTTCCTTTGATGTAGTCGATCATAATGATGCAAAAATATGGCTTTTTCACGTCAAATAAAAGAAAGCTTTCGTAAATTTGCAGACTTATGAACGCGAAGGAAATCAGAGACCGGTTCCCTGCTTTGCAGCGGAGTGTGCACGGAAGACCCTGGGTCTATCTGGACAATGCTGCCACCTCCCAGCGCCTGCAGGCTGTCCTTGACTGCTGGATGGAAATGAACATTCAGAAGAATGCCAATATCCATCGGGCCGTCCATACGGTAGCGGTCGAGGCAACCGAGGCTTTTGAATTCACCCGGGATTTCGTCGCTTCCCTCCTCCATGCTTCCCGGGAAGAGATTGTCTTTACCTCGGGAGCGACCGCTTCCCTCAATCTGGTCGCCTCCTGTTTCGGCGAAGCGTTTATCGGGGAAGGAGATGAAATCCTCGTTTCCGAAGCGGAGCATCATTCCAACCTGGTTCCCTGGCAGATGCTTTGTGCGCGCAAAAAGGCGGTCCTGAAGCCCGTGAGAATCGAGAATTCCGGTGCCCTCCTGCCCGATACGTTGGAAAAATGCATTTCTGAGCGAACGAAAATAGTAGCTATCTCTCACATTTCCAATGTGTTAGGTATTATAAACCCTGTAAAGGATCTGGTAGCTGTCTGTCACAGAAAAGGCATTCCGGTCCTGGTTGACGGTGCGCAGGGCATGGTTCACCAGGCGGTTGACGTCGCGGACCTGGATTGTGACTTTTATGTGTTCTCCGGACACAAACTTTTCGCCGCGACCGGGACGGGGGTATTGTACGGGAAAAAGAAATGGCTGGACCGGCTGCCGCCTTACATGGGTGGGGGAGAGATGATCGAGACCGTCCGTTTCTCCGGGACGACCTATGCCGCAGCCCCGGGTCGGTTCGAGGCCGGGACGCAGAACATCGCCTCCATCCCGACGCTCGTTCCTGCCCTGGAGTTTTTGCACACCGTCCAGCAGGATGCCGAAACCGTTTCGGAGCAGCAGGCCATCACGGCGTACATGCTCGACGCCCTCCAGTCGGATGAACGGATCCGCCTGTATGGTGTTCCACGTAGAACGGAAGAGAAGATTCCCCTGTTCTCGTTCACGGTGACAGGCGCCCACCATGAGGACCTGGCACTGATTCTGGACAAAATGGGGATCGCCGTCCGGTCCGGACAAATGTGCGCGGAACCGCTCATGGACCGTTTCGGCGTTACGGGAATGCTCCGCGCCTCCTTTGCTCCGTACAATACGATGGAGGAGGCCGTGTATTTCATGCAATCGTTGAACAAAGCAATCAAAATGTTGGTATGAGCAGTTTGGAAGAAAGAAAGGCCGCCGTCCTGGAGGAATTCTCGATGTACGACGAGTGGCTGGATAAATATGAATACCTGATCGAACTCGGGAAATCCCTGGAGGCCTACCCGGAGTCGGAGAAAACGGACGACAAGATGATCAAAGGGTGCCAGTCCCGCGTCTGGCTGAACCATTGGATGGATGGGGGAAAGCTCTATTTCGGAGCGGACAGCGACGCCATCATCACCAAGGGGATCATCTCCCTGCTGATCCGTGTCTATTCCGGCGCGACGCCCGCCGAGATTGCGGCGGATGATTTTGCATTCATTGCGGACCTGGGCCTGAAGGAGAATCTCTCCCCGACCCGGGCGAACGGACTGGTTTCCATGATGGAGACCATCCGGAAAACAGCGGAAGGATATGAATAAGGAAGAAACTGGAAACCAGGATGTTTTGACTGCCGAGGATGCCAAGGCGCTGGCTCCGCTGTATGCCGACGTGATCCTGGCGCTCAAGCAGGTCTATGATCCCGAGATCCCGGTCAACATCTATGACCTGGGATTGATTTATGAACTGAATATCAACAAAGCCCGCGAGGTCTCCATCCTGATGACCTTCACGGCGCCGAACTGCCCGATGGCCGATGAAGTGCTGAACGATGTCAAGATCAGCGTTGAAGAAGTCCCCGGGGTTGCTTCCTGCAAGATCGACCTGACCTTCGACCCGGTTTGGGACCGCAGCATGCTGTCCGAAGAGGCGAAGGTGGAACTGGGGCTTGAGGATTACGAGGAATAATGGCCTTTATCAACGTCTATTTCGGTCTGGGCAGCAATGTCGGCGACCGTCTCCGGAACATCGGGACGGCGGTCCGGATGCTGGACGAGGCGCTGGGTTCTCCCCATACGGCCCTGTCCCGCATCATGGAAACGGAGGCCTGGGGATTCGAGGGCGCGGACTTTCTCAATGCCTGCATCCGTTACCGCATCCACCGGAAGGGAACACCGGAAGAACACGGTCATGAACTGCTCCGGATCTGCAAGGGGATTGAAGCCGCCCTGGGGCGGCAGGAAGCCGTGATTTTCGATGGGGAGGGGAGAAGGGTTTACCAAAACCGGACCATGGACATCGACATCCTTTTCTATGGAAAGGAGCGTATCGTATCGGATGACCTGGTGGTCCCGCATCCGCTGATTGCCCGGCGCCCTTTCGTCATGGTTCCGCTGCTGGAAGTCGTCCGCCCGGATTTGAAGGCCGTTTTTCCGGAAATCTTCGTCCCGGAAAGCCGCTGAAACGCCGATGCAACGGGATGTAACGGTTAGTTTCTTTGTAAATAATTAATAATCATCGTTTTAAACTAATGTAAATGTAACGCTTTTTCGATCCGGAGAAGCGTTGCCTATCCCGAACTTTGCCCCGCAATGGATGATTTGCGGACAAGGACAGGGAAGAATGGATGGAAAAACTTCCTCGGGAGGATTTTCCGGGCCGGGCGGAAACGCCGGGAACGGGAGGAAACCCTCCTCCGCCTGTCCGTTGCCAACCGGGATTTGACCGAGGCCGTCCGCGCCCTTTATCTGGAAAGGCTTCATCTGCTCGACGATCTCGCCACCCTCTATTTCGACCTTCGGGAGGATGACGCAACCCTGCTTCGGAAAAAGGACCGGACCCGGGAGGAGGTTTTGATGGATTTCCGGAGACGGATCCGCTCTCTTTGCGGAAAAGAAAGCATGCTGCAGGGCCTTGCCCGGACCGTTGACATGATGAAAAACGGCGTTGCAACGCTGCTGAAGAAGGATTTTCCGAAAATGCAGCCGGAAGAGCGGACGCTGCTTCTGCTGCTGTATCTGGAGGCGGGACCGGATGTGGTGGCCTGTTTTTCCGGCAAATCCTCCGGGACGGTCCGTTCGGTCAAGAGCCGTTTTCTCAAGAAGCTGGCGCAGGCCGACCTGCCGGAGGCGGACAAAGAAATTCTGCGCACAAGTTTCCAAAAACGCGGATAACTCCGCAATCTTTTGTAAATTTGCCCCGCAAAATCTTTAACATTATGACACAGGACGAATTATTCAAGGTGCTTGTCGCCCATTGCAAGGAGTATGGTTTCATTTTTCCCTCCAGCGAGATCTATGACGGCCTCGCCGCCGTCTATGATTACGGCCAGATGGGTGTCCAGCTCAAGAACAATATCAAGAATTACTGGTGGGAGGCGATGACCCGCCTGAACGAGAACATCGTCGGCATCGATTCCGCCATTTTCATGCACCCCCGCATCTGGGAGGCCTCCGGCCACGTGGGTGCCTTCAACGATCCGCTCATCGACAACAAGGACTCCAAGAAGCGTTACCGCGCGGACGTGCTGATTGAGGATTTCCTCGGCAAGATCGAAGAAAAGATCGAGAAGGAGGTCGCCAAGGGCCGCAAGCGCTTCGGTGAAGCCTTCAACGAGGAGCAGTTCCGGGCCACAAACCCGAACGTTCTCCGCGAGAAGGCGAAATACGACGAGGTTCACAACCGCTATGTCGCCGCCGAAAAGGCCAATGACCTCGCCGAGTACCGCCAGATCATCATCGACAACAACATCGTCTGCCCGATCAGCGGCACCTGCAACTGGACCGATGTGCGCCAGTTCAACCTGATGTTCCAGACCTCGATGGGTTCCACCGCCGAGGGCGCCAACATCATCTACCTCCGTCCGGAGACTGCCCAGGGCATCTTTGTCAACTATCTCAATGTCCAGAAGACCGGCCGCATGAAGATTCCTTTCGGCATCGCCCAGATCGGCAAGGCCTTCCGCAACGAGATCGTCGCCCGCCAGTTCATTTTCCGCATGCGGGAATTCGAGCAGATGGAGATGCAGTTCTTCATCAAACCCGGCACCGAACTCGACTGGTTCGCCAAATGGAAGGAAACGCGCATGAAGTGGCATGTCAACATCGGCATGGGGGCGGAGAATTACCGTTTCCATGACCATGAGAAACTGGCCCACTATGCCAACGCCGCGACCGACATCGAGTTCAATTTCCCCTTCGGTTTCAAGGAGCTCGAAGGCATCCACAGCCGGACCAACTTCGACCTCGGCAACCACCAGAAATTCTCCGGCAAGAAGATCGAGTACTTCGATCCCGAGGAGAACGTTTCCTATACTCCGTATGTCATCGAGACGTCCATCGGCGTCGACCGCATGTGCCTGGCCGTCCTGGCCCACAGTTACACGGTCGAGAAACTCGAGAACGGTGAAGAGCGCGTCGTGATGAAGATACCGGCCCCGCTCGCCCCGATCAAGGTCGCGGTCATGCCGCTCGTCAAGAAAGACGGCCTGCCGGAGGTGGCCCAGAAGGTCGTGGACCTGCTCAAGTACGACTTCTCCTACCAGTACGACGAAAAGGATTCTATCGGCAAGCGCTACCGTCGCCAGGACGCCATCGGCACGCCCTTCTGCGTGACGGTGGACCATGAGACCCTCGAGGACGGGTGTGTAACGGTCCGTGACCGGGACACGATGACCCAGGAACGGGTGAAGATCGAGGCCCTGCGTGACCTGATCGACAAGCGCGTCAGCCTGACCAATCTGCTCCGGAACCTGTAGGAGCGGAAATCCGCAAGTAAAAGCCCGGGAAATCCCCGGGCTTTTTTCGTTGCCGCGTGATTTTTTATAGAAGAACTTCTTTTTCAGCAAGATAGCGCGACGAAATGACGCGCTGTTTCCGTCCCTGTTCCGGAAAGAAGCCCCCATCTTTGTCCCCGAAATGGACAAGTGGGTGGAATATGCCTTCGGCGCCGGCGGTGCGGCCGATACCGGTCTGCTCGGCCGGGCGCTGGATTATTTCCTGGGCGGAGAGGTCGAGGCCGTTGCGCGGATTTTCCCCTCCATCCGCCCCTATCAATTGCGCCGCCTCTGCCTGTTCCTCGCCGGCCTGACCGACAAGGAAACGGCGGCCGTGACAGGGGATGCGCTCCCGGCAGTCCGGGTAGCCCGCTGGCGCTTCCGGCGGAAACTGGCGGAGGCCGGGCCGGAAGGATGGCGCCTGGCCGGCCGGATTGCCCGCCGGGAGGAAGAGGGAGGGGAGGGATGAAGGCGGTAATGGGGTTTATCCTGGCCGTTTGGGCGGCCTTGTTGCCCGTTGCGATTGTTTCCGGGACAGAGCAGCACGGGCGGACTTCTGCGGCCGTTTCGTTCCCTTCCGGCCCTTTATCCGCCGGTTCGTCGGATTCTTGCGTTTGGGCCGCCGGGCCGCCGGATTCCCTGCGGATCATGTTCTGGAATCTGGAAAACTTCTTTGATTTCCGGAATGACAGCACCAGCGTTTCCGATGCGGAATTCTCCTCCCGCGGGGCGCGGCACTGGACCCGGAAGCGCTTCTATACCAAGTGCAACGCTGTCGCAAAGACGCTGTTATGGGCAGGGCTGCCGGAGATAGCCGCCTTCGCAGAAGTGGAAAACGCGTTCGTTCTCCGGCGGCTTGTCGCCGCGACGCCGCTCTATAAAAGTTCCTATCTTCCGGTCCATTTCGACGCTCCGGACCCCCGCGGCATCGACGTCGGGCTCCTCTATCGGGGGAACCGGCTGAAACTGCTGGAATCCAGGCCCATGCATGTGTACCGGCCGGAATGCCCGGATTCCCTGCTCCTGACGCGGGACATCCTGCTCACCCGCTTTCTCCGGCGGTCCTCCGGCTTCGAATTCTACCTGCTGGTCTGTCACCTTCCCTCCAAATACGGAGGCGTTGCGGCATCTGCACCGAAGCGCGCCGCAGCCGTCCGGCGCCTCCGCACCCTCGTCGATTCCCTGTCGGTACAACCCGCCGGTGCGGTCGCCCCCATCCTGGTATGCGGCGACTTCAACGATACCCCGGACAGCCCTGTTTTCCAGCTTCTTACGCCATCGGTCACCAACCTTTCCGAGCGGCTGGCCGCCCAGGGGGAGGGCACCCTTCGCTACGCCGGCCAATGGGACTTGATCGATCAGTTCTGGGTCTCTCCCGACCAGGCGGAAACCGCGCGGATGTCCATCCTCCGCCCGCCCTTCCTCCTGACCCACGACTCCTCCCACGGCGGCCTCAAGCCCCTCCGCACCTATTCCGGCCCCCGCTACCTCGGCGGTGTCTCAGACCATCTCCCCGTCCTCCTGGCCCTCCCGCCCTAACGGGCGCGGATGCTCCAGGGGGAGAAGGTGTAGCCGGCCTCGACGCGGTCTTCGACGTCGTCGGAGAGGGCGGGGAAGAAGTCGAGGCCGGTGAGCGCCTCGAGTTCGTCGATGGAGAGGGCGCAGTCGGCGAGGTAGTAGCGCTCGGCGTCGTTGCCCATGACGAAGGCGATGGCGTGATACCGGACGCCGTCGTGGGTGAGGACCGCCTTGAAGAAGGCGTCCGGGACCACGACGTGGTCGTCGCCGATGGTTCCGTAGCGGTTTTCCCCGATGATGGGACCGGAAACGACCCAGACCTTGTCATACTCCTCGGCCCAGCGGCGGACCTGCTTCTCGAGGTATTGCCAGTCCTTGTTGTTGAGTTCCTCGCGCTGGGGGCAGATGTTCAGCAGGTAAAAGGTTTCGGCCATCGCGTCGTCGTCCCACATGAAGTCGGCGGCGGGCGCCATGTGCCCCTTGGTCCAGCCGGAACGTGTGTAATCTTCCCGCCGGGCCTGCTTCCCGCGGAAGGACAGGTCCATGCCGAAGGACTTGTCGTCCCGCGTGGAGCGCCCGAACGTCTCTTCCGCCGTGAGTTCATACGCCACCCAGTCCGGAATCAGCGTCTCGGTGTTGTAGGAACAGACATAGCCCTTGTATTCAACGATTTTCTCGCCGGTGCGCGGGGCGGGAATTTCCAGTCCTGCAGCCTCTTGGGGCGGCATTTCGCAGGAAAGCAGGAGGAGGCCCGAGAGGAAGACGGGACGGAAGGCCGGGGAGAAGGTCCGCTGCCGGCCGGGGGCGGGCAGCCGGCGGAAAAAATGCAGGAAGGATTTCATGCCGCAAATTTACCGAATTCGTCGGAAAGTAGGTGTGTTCTGCCAAAGATTTCGTATATTTGTCCTCCAGGCGGGCCATCGCCTCATGAACATGGAAACGAAAACCAATGATATGGAAATGAAGACCAGAATCCAGGAAAAATTCCAGACCCTGTTCGGCTCCGAGGGCGAGATTTTCGCCTCCGCAGGGCGCATCAACCTGATCGGCGAGCACACCGATTATAACGGCGGCTATGTTTTCCCCGGCGCCATCGACTGCGGGATCATGGCGGCCATCAAAGTCAACGGAACGGCGAAAGTGAAGGCCTATTCCCTTGATTATGATGAATATGTCGAGTTCGGCCTCGAAGAAGAGGATGTCCCGCAGCAGCCGTGGGCCCGCTATATCTTCGGTGTGTGCCGTGAGACGATCAAGCGCGGCGGCAAGGTCGCCGGCTTCGACACCGTCTTCGCCGGCGACGTTCCGCTGGGCGCCGGTCTCTCCTCTTCCGCCGCCCTCGAAAGCACGTTCGCCTATGCGCTGAACTACATCTTCTCCAACGGCATCGACATGTTCGACCTGGCGAAGATCGGCCAGGCGACCGAGCACAATTACTGCGGCGTCAAGTGCGGCATCATGGACCAGTTCGCCTCCATCTTCGGCCGGAAGGGCTCCCTGATCCGCCTCAACTGCAAGACCCTCGAATACAAGTACTTCCCCTTCGATCCGAAGGGCTATAAACTCGTTCTGGTCGATTCCTGCGTCAAGCACGAACTCGCTTCCAGCGCCTACAACAAGCGCCGCGCCTCCTGCGAGAACGCGGCCGCGGCGATCCGGAAGAACCACCCCGAGGTGGAATTCCTCTCCGACGCCAAGCGCGTGTGGCTGGACGAGGTCCGCGCCGAGATCCCGGAGGAGGATTTCCTCCGCGCCGAATATGTCATCGGTGAGGTCCAGCGCGTCCTCGACGTCTGCGACGCCCTGGAGCGCGGCGACTACGAGACCGTCGGCGAGATGATGTACCAGACCCACTTCGGCCTCAGCCGCCTCTACGAGGTCAGCTGCGAGGAACTCGACTTCCTCAACAAACTGGCCCGCAAGATGGATGTCACCGGCTCCCGCGTCATGGGCGGCGGCTTCGGCGGCTGCACGATCAACCTCGTGAAGGACGAACTCTACGACGCCTTCATCGCAGCGGCGAAGACGCAGTTCGAAGAAAAGTTCGGCCACGCCCCGAAGATTTACGACGTGGTCATCAGCGATGGCGCCCGCCGGCTGTAATCCTCGGCAGGCAATCCAATAAAATAGTGCCTTCAGGCCTTGCCAGAAGGCATTTTTCTTATTCGCCGAACATGAAAAGAATCCTGTCAGCCCTTCTTCTGTCGCTTGTTTCGTTGCTCGCGCAAGCCCAGCTGGTCTCCCTTGGTGACGACCCGGCCAAAATGCGCTGGGCAACAAGGAGCACCCGGGATTATCGCATCATCTACCCGGTTTGGGCGGATTCGCTGGCTCGCTCCTACGCCGTCCAGCTGCAGCGCTGGTATGGTCCCGTCTCCCAGACGGCAGGCTTTTCCCCGAACCAGCAATATTGCCAGCCGGTCCCGGTGATCCTTCACGCCTGCACGGGCGAGGCCAACGGCGCCGTTGTCTGGGCGCCCCGGCGGATGGACCTGTTCTCCCTTCCTGATGCCTATGGCGGGCTTGGTCCGATGCCATGGGAGCAAGCCCTCGCCATCCACGAGACGCGTCATGTGGCCCAGCACCAGTTCGCCAACGACGGCTGGTACAAAGGCTTCCATTATCTTTTCGGGGAGTTGCCGGCCTATCTGTTTGGCGGATTCATGCCCAATGCCGCCATCATGGAGGGCGACGCCGTTGTCGCCGAGACGGCCCTGACCGCCTCGGGCCGCGGCCGCACGGCCGACTTCCTCTCCTATATCCGCATGTCTTTCGACCGGGGCGACTTCCGGGACTGGTACCGCTGGCGCTACGGCTCGGCGAAATACTACACCCCGGATTATTATAAAATCGGGTACATGACTGTTGCCGGCATGCGCTTCCTATATGATTATGAAGAATTTACAGCTGACTATCTCCAACGCTTCCGGAACCCTTTCCGCTGGAACAACCTCCAGACGACGGTCAAGCGCCGCACCGGGGAAAGCTTCGACCGTGCATGGAGGAACATCGCCCTGGTGAACCGCTCCATCTGGCAAGAAAACGATCGGGCACGCGGGCCGCTCATCGACCCGCAGCCAGTCCTTCCGTCCCCGCGCCGCTTCTCCTCCTACCGCGGAACCGTCCCCTACAAGGAGGGATTCCTGGCCATCAAGGGCGCCCTGGACCAGTCCGCGACGCTGGTTTACTTCCTCGCGGACGGAGACGAGTGGGCGCTCCGGCCGTTCGCGGCCGGAACAAGCAAACTCGCCGTTTCCGGAAACCGGATCTATTGGTCCGAGTCTGTCCCTTCCCAGCGCTGGTCTCTCGCCGGAACGTCGCGGATCCGGTTCCTGGATCCGGCGCGCCCCGGAAAGATATTTGACCTGACCACATCTTCCCGCTATTTCAACCCGGCACCGTCGCCGGACGGGACGGTCCTGGCGGCTGTACAGTATCCCCTCTATGGCGGCTCCGCCCTGGTCCTCCTTTCCACGGAGGACGGCACCGTCCTGGACCAGGCGGAGGCCCCAGCCGGCGTCCAGTTCACCGAACCGGCGATTGTGGGTGAAACAATCTATCTGTCAGGTATTTCCGAAGAAGGAACCGCCCTCTATTCCTACCCGCTCTCCGAAGGCCGGATTGCCGGTCCGCGTACGGTCTGCCTGCCGCCGCAGCCGGTCAAGATCCAGCATTTGCGCGCCGACGGCGACGGTGTCCTGTTCATCTGCGACCGCACGACGGTCAACGAGGTTTACCGCTTTGACGGCAACGGCCTCGTCCAGCTGACCGCCACCCGGTACGGGGTGAGCTCCCCCGTCCGGACGGAAGACGGACTTCTGGTGATGGCACTCATGGAGGCGGGTTCGCTCCCTTCCCGCATAGTGACAGACCAGCTGCGGGGAGAACCCGTTTCCTATGAAGACAGGATGGCCTATCCTGTCGCGGACAAGCTTTCCGCCCAGGAGCAGGCCCTCGGCGGCGCTCTGCCGGAGGAGGCCCCGGAAGTGACGGAAAGCAAGCCCTATTCCAAACTCGGTCACCTGATCCACATCCATTCCTGGGCTCCGTTCTGGTACAATGGCGGCGAACTCGCCTCGTTGCAATACCAGCAATCTTTCGGGATTGCCCTCCCCGGAGCGATGGCCGTGTTCCAAAACCACCTGGGTACCGCCTCGGGCACATTCGGCGTCTCCGTGGGACCGGATCCGCTCGCCGGGGGATGGAAACCGGCCGCCCATGTCCGTTTCCGCTACAGCGGCCGTTTGCCGGTCCTGGAATGGGGACTCGATTATGGCGGACGGGTGGCGGCGGACTACCGTCTGGGGGAGTTTACAAAGGATGGCGCGGACAGTACGGATTTCGTGCGCAAGGCGGGTGACAAGCCCTATTTCCGGACGAAAGTCGCCCTCTCTGTTCCGTTGAACCTCTCTTCTGGAGGCTGGGAACGTCAATTTGAACCGCGTCTTGCCTTCGGTCTTTCCAATGATATCGTCCAGGATTACCCTTTCCAATACACGTATGATGCGGAAACGGACAGCTACAGGGATGGCGGGCCGGTTTCTCTCCCCAGCCTCTCGGAAACGGACAGTTACTTCGACCTTTCCCTCCGCTATTCGGCCGCCCTTCCGCTGGCGGAGTCGCACATTTTCCCGCGCAAGGGCGGCGGTTTCCTGACCGGCCTGCTGGTGCCGCCCGGAACGGCCGGAAGCGCTACGGTTTACGGCCGGGCGCATGCATATCTGCCCGGCTTCGGTCGTTCCGGCGCTTTCCGCCTGGTGGCGTCCGGCTATTATCGCAAAGCGCAATTCTCATTCTACCAGGACCTTCCGATCGATACGAACCCGCGCGGATTCGTCAACAGCCAGTTGCCTTTCCTTTGCAGCCTTCTGGCCCCGGCCAGTGTTTCAGTCAATCTGGATTATGCCCAGCCGCTGCTGTTTCTGGACTCGTCGGCCCTTTGTCCGTACCTGTATATCCGTAATTTTGAACTGATTCCTTTCCTGGACGTCACGTGGCTGGGGGTGCCGGAGCCCCTCTGGCAGACGGTTGCCGGCGAGGGCTATGTCCCGCGCAACCGCCGCCCCGATCCAGTCATTCTCAGCGCCGGCGTGGATATCAATATGTGCCTCCCCAAATTCCTGTTCGTCCAGAACACGCTGTCCCTCGGCGTCCGGGTGGCCTGGAACGGGGGTCCTGGCATGGCAGCGCTCCAGAAGATGATGCCGGGCACCAGCCCCTTCTATTTCGGGCTGAATGTCCGTACCGACCTGGATTTTTGACAGGAGAATCACTAAATTTGTCCAGTTAACGAAAACCGAAAACCTTCAAACGTATGAGCAAAGTCTCTGATCTCTGGAAAAAGGAAGACTGGCTGGCCGTCTGGATCGGCGCCGTCGTCATCCTTGTCGCCTGCATCGCCGTCCTGACGGGCTGGTTCGACTTCTCGGCCCTGAAATTCTCCACCTGGACGGTCGGCGAGGATGCCCCGAAAGCCGTCGCCCTCGGCACCCAGCTGGGCGCCTGGGCCTTCTGGCGCAAGCTCCTGGTGACCGTCGGCGTCCTCGGCATCCTCTTCGCCGCCGGCATCAAGCTGCAGGGCGAGGATGTGAAGAAATACATCCCGGCCTTCCTGGGCCTTTTCGCCATCGCGGTCATTGTCCGCCTCATCAGCGCGGAATTCACCCTGAACCGCTACCTGGAATGGGCCTTCTGGGCCCTTCTGGTGGGTCTTTTGATCGCCAATACGGTCGGCGTCCCGGCCTGGCTGAAGCCGGCCATCCGCACGGAATTCTACATCAAGACCGGCCTCGTGATCATGGGCTTCTCGGTCCTGTTCTCGAACATCGCGAAATTCGGTCTCTACGGCCTCGGCATCGCCTGGATCGTGACCCCGGTCGTGATCATCTTCATGTGGTGGTTCGGCACGAAAGTCCTGAAAATGACCAACAAACCGCTGGTGATAACCCTCGCTTCCGCGACGAGCGTCTGCGGCACCTCCGCCGCCATCGCGACCGGCGCCGCCTCCGGGGCGAAAAAGGACGATCTCTCGATCGCCGTCTCCATCTCCATCATCTTCACCATCCTGATGATGGTCTTCGAGCCGATGCTCATCCGGGCCTGCGGCATGAGCGCGCTCATGGGCGGCTCCCTGATCGGCGGCACGGTCGATTCCACCGGCGCCGTCGTCGTGGCCGGCACGGCCCTCGGACCGGAAGCGCAGACCGCCGCGGTGCTCGTGAAGTCCATCCAGAACATCCTGATCGGCTTCATCGCCTTCTTCGTGGCCCTCTTCTTCGCGACCCGCGTCGACCGGACCGGCACCGCGAAAGTCGGCGCCTCCGAGATCTGGGTCCGCTTCCCGAAATTCATCATCGGCTTCTTCGCGGCCTCGCTCATCGCCTCGTTCCTGATCCAGCCGGTCTTCGGCGGCGACAGCGTAAAGGCCATCAACGGGGTGCTCGACCAGTACAAGAACTGGGCGTTCGTCCTGGCGTTCACCTCCATCGGCCTGGATACCAATTTCCGGGAGATCGGCAGGCAGATGCAGGGCGGCAAGGTGCTCTGGCTCTACATCGTCGGCCAGGTGTTCAACATCCTCCTGACCCTGTTCGCCGTCTGGTTCCTGCTGTCCGGTAAGTTCTTCCCGATCCCGACGCTCAGCTAAGATGGCGGCGCGGCGCAACAGCATGAAGGTCGTGACGGTCCTTGTGGCCGTCGTCACCGTCGTGCTCGCCCTCTATATCATGGTGCACGGCCTCGGGCTCTCGCAGGAGCTGGATTTCGGGGCAGGCGCCTATTATTACGCGGACATTCCCGGTTTCGAGCGGATCTTCCGGGACGACGCCTATTCGACGACGGTCCCCCTGTGGGTCCATATCGTCCTGTTCCTCGGCTGGGGCTGGCTGATGTACCGCCTCTGGTGCCGGATCGAACAGGGCGGCAAGGAAAAACGGCACCATGACGACTGAACAGCAGGTAACATGCTCCCGTTGCGGCGGGAGCCACACCATCACGGCCTATCCGGGCATCAACGTCGCCCGCGAGCCCGACTTGAAGGCCCGGGTCCGCGACGGCTCCCTCTTTGTCTGGGAATGCCCCCGCTGCGGCGCCCGGAACCTGGTCCACGGCCAGACGCTCTATCATGATCCGGACGCCCGGATGATGGTCTGGCTACTGCCGGAGGGGGCGCTTGACGAGGCGCAGGTCCGCGCGGTCGAAGCCCAGCTCGGCGACCTCGACGGCTACACCCTCCGCCGCGTCCCCGATGCCGGCGGCCTCATCGAAAAGGTCAACCTCCAGGAACTCGGCCTGGACGATGTCGTCATGGAACTCTGCAAGTATGTCACCCGGCTGGAACTCGCTGACAGCGAGAAGAATCCGGCTCTTATTGACGTTCCTTTCCGCTTCTATCGGATGGACGGTCCGGACGGACGGATTACCTTTTCCTACCCCCTGGAGGGGCGGATGTTCCTCGCCGAAACGCCTTTCCGCACGTACGAAGACTGCCGGGGCATCATCCAGCGGAATCCCGCCATGCAACCCCCCGCCGGCCGTTTTTCCGTCGTCGATCCGGCCTGGATCGGCCGCTTCTTCCGCTAGATATGAGACCGAAACGCCTGATCCTGCTGCTGATGGCCGGGTTCCTCGCCGGGACCCAGGCCTCCGCGCAGTTCATGCTTTTCGGAGAGGACCCGGCCCGGATCCGCTGGCGCCAGGCGGAGTCAAAGGGATACCGGCTGATCTACCCCGAGGGGGCGGATTCGCTCGCACGGACCTATCTCGGCCTGCTGGAACAGTACCGGCCGGTGGTCGGGGCGAGCCTGGGAATGATGCCGGGCCAATACCAGCGGCGGCCGCTTCCCGTCCTGCTCCATGCCTACTATCCCTATGCCAACGGCTCCGTGGGCTGGGCGCCGCGCCGGATGGACCTGTACACGGTACAGGAGCCGTACGACGCCGACCCGACGCCGTGGCCGCTGCAACTGGCGGTCCATGAATCGCGGCATGTCTCCCAGATGCAGTTCGGCTACCGGAAACCGCTGGGTTTCGGGAAGTACATCGCGGGGGAGATGTGGCACGGCCTGTTGGTGGGGCTGTACATGGATATGCCTGTGTTTGAGGGAGATGCCGTTGTCGCGGAGACGGCGCTGACCGCTTCCGGGAGGGTGCGCACCGCGGATTTCCTCAATTATTACCAGGTCGCCTTCGACGCCGGAGACTGGCGGAACTGGTACCAGTGGCGCTACGGCTCCTTCAAACGGAAGGCACCGAATTACTACACGACCGGGTTCATGGCTTTCGGCGGGATGCGGGCCTTCTATGACCGTCCTTCTTTCTCCAGGGACTATTACGACGACATCCTGCGCCGCCCGATCCCGTACCGGAACCTGCAGCGTTCCATGGAACGGGTCTCCGGGGAATCCTTTTCCCGGACCTGGCGGCATATCCAGGAGGAATTCCACGCTGTCTGGACAAAGGAAGCGGAAACCCGCGCGCCTTTCCTTCCGGCGGCCCAGCTCACGGAAACGCCTGAGTTTGAGACGAATTACGAAGGCCTCGCCGTGCTGGACGGCGCCTTATATGCGCTCAAGCGCGGCAAGGTCCAGGCCCGGCGGCTGGTCCGTTTCGATCCGGACGGTGCCACCCCGGGATGGAAGGAAACGGACTGCGGCCCGTTCGCCGGCCATACCAGCGTCCTCCAGGCCGATCCGGTGCGGCACCGGCTCTATTGGTCGGAAACGGTGGATGACAAGCGCTGGAGCCTGGCCGGGACCTCGCGGATCCGCTGGATGGGCACGGACGGGGTGCGGCACGACCTGACAGCCCGGAGCCGCTATTACAACCCGGCCCCGTCGCCGGACGGAGCACTTG
Source organism: Bacteroidales bacterium (assembly GCA_016287075.1). Classification (GTDB taxonomy): domain Bacteria; phylum Bacteroidota; class Bacteroidia; order Bacteroidales; family UBA932; genus Cryptobacteroides. The sequence goes on from JAEEVC010000016.1 coordinate 48,431, forward strand.
TCGCCGCGGTGGAGTACCCCTATGAAGGCGGCACGCCGCTGGTCCTTCTCGATGCCGGGGACGGGAGCGTCCGGACCCGTTATCCCGCGCCTTCCGGCGTGCAGCTGACAGATCCGGCCTGGCTGGACGGGACGCTGTACGCACTGGGAATCGCGGAGGGCGGATTCGGCCTCTGGAGGCATTCAGAGGCCGGTTGGGAGGAATGTCTCCGGCCCACCATCCAGAAGATGCGGCAGCTGGAGGCCCGCGACGGGCGGCTGACCTACATCTCCGACCGGAATGGCGTGAATGAATACTATGCCTATGATCCCGCGAGCGGAAAGGCCGAGCAGCTGACCAGCACCCGCTACGGCGGGAAGGACTATGCCTTTGCCGGCGACGGGTTGTTCTTCACGGCGCTGTCGCAAAACGGGCAGGCCGTTTTCCGGGCGGAGGCCGGCGACCTGCATCCCCTTTCCGTCGATCCGCTGCAGGTCCATGCATGGGAAGTCGCGGACACGCTTTCATCCCAGGAACGCGCCTTCACGGAGCCCCTCCCCCCCGCGGCGCCCTCCGGCGAATTCGTCTCCAGGCCCTACCGCAAGGCGCTGCACCTGCTGCATTTCCACTCCTGGCTCCCGGTCTATTTCAATTACGACGCGGTGGGGTCGATGAGTTTCGACCTGACCTACAACACGGCCTCGCCCGGCGCGACCGGCTTCTTCCAGAATGACCTGGGAACGGCGACGGGCTTTGTCGGCTATTCCGCCCACAAGGATCCGTATGCCTCCGGACACTGGCGCCATTCGCTGCACGGAAAGTTCACATACTCAGGACTTTATCCTGTCTTTGAGGCATCGTGGAGTTTCAACGACCGGGCGGCCGTCCGGGACGTCCGGCGGACGGAACGCTCGACGGGGGAGACCATGACCCTCGGCTTCCTCTCGGAAACCCTTCCGGCCTTTTCCGGCAGTCTCCGGACCTATGTCCCCCTGACCTTCAACAAAGGCGGTATCCTGCGCGGATTCATCCCGCAGCTGCGGTGGACCTTCGGGAACGACGTCTTCTACACCGGAAACTTCACGATAGACGGCACCCGTTTCTTCGGCGCTTCCCGGCCGTCCACCTTCGTCGGGCACACCCCCGGGAAGAATGTCCTTTTCCAGACCCTGACCGCCTCCGTCCGGGGTTATTCGATGCTCCCGACGGCCTCCAGCCAGGTCTATCCCCGTTTCGGCATCGGCGCCGAAGCCGGTTTTCATGTCCGGCTCGCGCTGTCCCACCTGTATTCCCCTAGCCTCTACGGCTACCTCTACGGCTACCTTCCCGGTTTCCGTCCTGAACAGGGCCTCCGCCTCTCGGCCATCGCCCGGCAGGTGCTCGAACCTGCTGCGGAAATCCCTTATCTGTCGGTCGTTACCTATCCTCGCGGCTATACGGCCGCCGCCGCGTCACGCGCGTTCGGCAATGCCGCTTTCGATGCCAAAATCACGGCGGATTACGCCATCCCCCTCTATTTCGGCGACATCTCCGTCCTCTCCCCGGCCGTCTATATCCGGAATTTCCTCCTGATCCCCCATGTGGACTTCACCCTCTTCCGGGGAAGGACCCGCCTGGACGGGACCTCTTCTCCGGCGGACCCGGTCGCGCCGTCGGGAACGCTCTTCTCCGCAGGTTTCGACCTGACCGTCGAGACCGGGAACATCCTCTGGGTCCCCTTCGACGGATCCTTCGGCGTGACCGTCGACGTCCTTGCAGGGAACGCCTATCCCCTTACGGGCGCCAAACGCCTCTATTTCGGCGCCCTTTTCAGTGTGGACATTTAGGAATTGTAGGAATTGTGAAATAATAACCTGCATCACCGGTGGCATTTACCCGGATAGGGCTGCGAAGCAGCAGACACCGGTAATGCAGGTTATTATTTCTGTTTCACGTTCTGTTTCACGTTCTGTTTCACGTTCTGTTTCGCTTTCTGTTTCACTTCCTGTTTCACTTCGTCTCCGGGCGAAGATAACGGGCCACAGTTCCGCAGTTCCGCAGTTCCGCCGGATGACCGGAATTACCAGATTTGCCTGGATTGCCGGTTGACGGAGGGAATTGGGAATCCGGGAGAAAAACGTATCTTTGCAGGAAAGAGAAAATGAAATGAACCACCGAAACTTACTGCATGCGGCGGCGCTGTTTTCCCTGGCTCTCTTGCTGTGTGCCTGTCCGCAGGTCGAGCCGGTCACTCCCGACGGCCCGGACGGCCCGGAGAACCCCGACACGCCGGAAAACCCGGACACCCCGGCCGGGGAGTATTTCCGGCTGAAGCAATACAACTACGATACCGGGCGCCACGATCTCGATCCGCCGGAGCTGATCGTCTTCGGCCCCCAGGGAGACGATTTCGCGGCGATGATGGTCGAAACCAACATCGACGACTGGACCGTCACCAGCACGGAGTCCTGGTGCAAGGCCGAACGATACAGCGGCATGCTGTCCATCATGGCGGAGCAGTACGGAACCGGGAACCAGCAGTTGTATCCGCGTTCCTGCGAAGTCCGGATCAAGGCGGGGAAGGTGTACGACGGCGTCATCACCGTGGCCCAGGAGAGCAGCAAGTATCCGCTGATCTACACGCCGGGCAACCGGAGCGAATACAGCCTGCCGTCCTCCGGCGCCCCGCTGGACATCTATATCATTGCGACGGCCTATGACTGGCAGATCCGGAATCCGCACGACTGGATCAAGGCGGAGAAGATCAACCGTACGACGCTGCGGGTCAGCGCGATACCCGGTGAAACGCAGCAGAAACGCTCCGGGGAGATCATCCTGTTCTCGGTGGCGGATGCCGAGCCGAAGCCGCTCCGGTACTGCTCGATCACGCTCACGGAGGGCGATCCCGACCTGACGGGAGAGGGATATGGATATGGAAACAACCTTGGTTGGGATTAAAGGAGGAAGGCCATGAAAAAGAAGATCACGACAGTTCTCGTCCTGCTGGCTGTTTTCTCCTGCAGCAGGGAATCCTATGAACCGGCGGTTCCGGAAGGACCCTGCGAAATCAAGGCGGATATCGATCCCGACGGGCCCGGGACCCGGACGATCCTCCTCGACAATCCGGGCGTGCGGATGGATGCCGCCTGGACGGGCGGAGACAGGATCGGCCTTGCCGGGACAAGCGGTGCCGCCGTCCTGTTCCAGGTCGCGGCGGAGGACATTGCAAGCAATGGGAAAAGCGCCGTTTTCCGCTCTGCGGGCAGCGTCCCCTCCGGCTCGCTGACCGCTTTCTATCCCTGGCAGGAAGGAACATCCCTGTCCGGCGGAAAGCTGACGATGGATTTCCCTGATACCCAGCATTATACCCTCGGACAGGGCGTGCCCCAGCCGGATCCTTCCGTGGCCCTGATGGCCGGTACGGGGTCCGCCCGGAACGGCGTCGCTTTCCGCAACGTGATGGCCGTCCTCAAGGTCGGCCAGGCCTTCGACGAGGCCACGACCGTCACGAGCGTTGAATTCCGGGATCCGGCGGGCCAGGCCGTCAGCGGACGGATCACCATCGATCCCGCCAATAATTATGCTTCCACGGTATCCGGCGGCGGCTCGGTGTTGACCCTCGACTGTGGCGAGGGCGTCGAACTGAAGCCGGGCGAACTCGGCAAGTTCTTCCTCGTCGTCCCGGCCCGGACCTATGCCCGCGGCCTCGAGATCACGTTCGTGACCAAGGAGGGACAGCGCTTCACCCGCACCTCAGGCGCATCCTCGGGGGTTACCCTGGGCCGTGGGATCATTTATCCCGTGGGAGACATCCCGAACCAGGAGTATGTGTCCGGGACCGGCTCCTCCAGGCTTGCCTCGAACGCCATCCTGATGACCCCGGAACTGCTGCGTAACTCCGTCCTACTCAACTCGGACAAATCCTATGTGCGGAACCTGGACGGCGGATATGTCACGGACCAGGTGTACGGACACGGGAACGGGGCGCCCATCATGCGGCCGTATTACAACATGATCCTGCCCGCCAACCTGGGCCTGCAGGAGGGCAGTTTCGTGGTGTTCGAGGCCACGGACGACCTTCCGGGCGGCGGCGTTTTCAAGGTGACCGAGTACGAATTCCCCTTTGCCGACCCGGACCATTGCCGCGTCTATCTGGAGATGACGCCGGACTTTGCCAAGGCCTTCGACAAGGTGGATTTCGGCGGCGAGATGTTCGACGCGGAGGGGAATCCGATTGAAGGCGCCGGCCTGCAGCTCGACCTTCCGGGCTACCTGAAGGAGGTCCGCGACGTCGAGGGGGAGGCGGTTCCCTTCTCCGTCACGCCGGAAGGCGCCATCGCCTTTTCCGCGGAGGACACCGAACTGCTTCTGACCCGGGCCCTCTTTTCGGCGGACAAGTCCCTGACGCTGCCGTCCCTCAACTTCTCCTATTCCGGGGACCTGTGTTCCGCCTCCCTGGGCGCCCAGCTGACCATCGACATGCGGGCGGCCTGCAAGATCGACCAGGGCGAACTGGCGTTCGTCCACTTCATGTTCCATCCCAAACTCAACCTCAGCGCGGAGTTCTCCATTACCAAGAAATGGTCCTTCAGCAAGGAGGTTCCCCTGTTCACCCTGGTGTGCGGCGGCATCCCGGTGGCCCCGGGCGTGATCATCGTTCCGGAAGTGTATGTCAGCGCCTGCATCGGCGCCAACGCGGAGATCAAGCTGACGACCCATATCTCCTACACGTACGACATGGGACGCTTCGGCTTCTCTTACCAGAAAGATGTCGGCTTCTCCTTCCGCCGTTTCGAATCCGAGCCGTCCAAGGAGGATATCCAGCCGGAGATGGGTGCGGCCCTGTCGGGCGCCCTTTCCGTTTACGCGGGCCTCATCGCCGAGCCCTACATCTCCCTGTACGGGCTTTTCGGGGTCGGCATCCAGACCGAGTTCCGGCTGACGTTCAGCTATGAGCACAGGGCGGTGATCCCGTATGGATACACCTCCATCATCGACCTCGACGACCAGTGCCTCAAACTGACGCCTTCGCTTTCCTTCACGCCCCATACCGCCTCCCTAGGCGGCCTGTTCTCCAAGAAATGGGAGAACCTCCAGACAGAGATCTCCTTCGACCCGATCTGGCAGCGGTACCTGTTCCCGCAGATAACCGCCAAGGAGGGCGAGTATTTCATGTTCCGGCTGGACAGGGAGATCATGATCTCCAGCAGGCCCTATAAGTATGCGAGCGGCGGACGGTACGGGCTGATCGGCTTCAACGAGAACAACCACCCCCGGCTCCCGTTCGACCAGCTGACCCGGCAGCACAACTGCGTCAAGTACGCGATCCAGACGGTCAAGGACCGGCCGACCCTCGACGATTTCCGGATCGTGCTGGATATCGGGACCGTGCCGGGCTATACGGACTGGTGGAACATGACGGGCGGGAATCCGGACCTGATCGCCTACAATTGGGAGCAATACCGCCTGGACGAAGGCACGGCCCTGCGGCGTTATGAACTGCTGGACATCCCGGCGGGGAATACCAAGATCCTGTCCGAGGCCGGCCAGGCCGGAACCCCGGAGATGTTTCCTTCCGGCGAAATCCGGTACATCCTCGTCAAGGCGGTCAACAAGCGGACCGGGGCGGAAACGAATGTGTTCTGGACCCCGCCGTTCATGCACTACTGGCCTTCCACACCCAAGGGACCGATATTCAGTTATCTCCCCTCGGACGGGCTGTTCGACGGTTTTTACAGCCAGTCGGAGGAGCGCTATATCACGTCGCAGGAACTCTACGAAAAGTATGACGCCCCGGTCTGGCCGTCCGGCGTGCCCCTGCCATAGCATCAAGACATGTCAAAGACTATGAGATATCGCTGCCTGGCGGCACTTCTTGCACTGATGGCGCTCGCGGCCTGCGGGCCGCGGAAGGCGGCCCCGGCCCCGGCGCCGCAGGCCCGGTCTTTCCCCAAGCCGGACATCCCTGCCATATACCAGGACATGGGGGAGCGGACGGAGTATCTCGTCGCCCATTTCTGGGACAAGTTCACGGATACGACGCAGTGTTTCGCGGGGGATACGACGATGGTCAACGGCGTCCATCGCGAGGAGCTGGAGGGGAAGATGAGCCTCTTCGCGACCCTCGCGTCCCAGGTGTCGCAGGAGAGCGGTGTCCAGGCGGTGGCGCGGCTGTATGACCGTGTGGACGCCTTCAGTCGAAAGTACCCGGAAGCAGGTATGTACCAGTCCGTTATGGAAATGACGGAGAAATACTTCTATGATCCGCAGAGTCCCCTCCGGAACGAGGACCTGTTCCAGGGGGTGGCCGCCCGGATGGCCGTTTCGGACCTCGTTCCGGAAGCCCGCCACGCCCACTATGACTTCGTCGCCCGCATGGCCCTCCTCAACCGGGTTGGCACCCGTGCGGCGGATTTCCGCTTCATCGATTCGAAGGGGCGCCTGCGCACGCTCTACGGCGTTGAGGCAGAGCACCTTATCCTGATCTTCGGCAATCCGGACTGCCCGGCCTGCCGTGACCTGGTCGCGGCGATGGACGGCAGTCTGCCGGTGACCGAACGCATCGCCGACGGCCGCCTGAAGGTGCTGGACGTGTACATAGACGAAGAAATCGACGAGTGGAAAGCCCATCTCGCCGATTATCCGAAAACCTGGATCAACGGGTATGATCCGACCCATACCCTCCGCGCAGACCTTACCTACAACGTCCGCGCCATCCCCTCCATCTATCTGCTGGACCGGGACAAGACCGTGCTCCTGAAAGACGTTCCACAGGAACGCCTGATGCACTATCTTACCTACAAAGCGTCCCTATAGCCGCGTGGAGAAGGCCCAGATGATGGCCTCCTCGTAGATTTCCCCGGGACGGAGGACCGTCGTCGGGAAGTCCGGCTGGTTGGGGGCGTCCGGGGTGTGCTGGCACTCGATAGCCACGGCGTCATAGTCGTGCCAGACGCGGCCGTTCGGCCCTAAGGGACTGCCGTCCAGCCAGTTCCCCGTATAGACCTGTACGGCGGGCTGGGTGGTGTACACTTCCAGCCGGCGGCCCGTTTCGGGGCTGTAGAGCGTGGCGGCGAGGGACAGCTGGCCGGGCATGGCGCCGTCGATGAGCCAGCAGTTGTCATAGCCCTTGCCATAGACGAGCGCCGGGAAATCCGCCTTGATGTCGCGGCCGATCTCCTTGAATTCGGAGAAGTCCATCGGCGTGCCCGCGACCGGCTCGACCGCGCCCGTCGGGATGAGGGTGTCGTCGGTCGGAAGGTACTCGGACGCATTGAGTTCCAGCAGGTGGCCGAGGACCGATCCGGAGCCGCCGAGGTTGAAATAGGCATGGTTGGTGAGGTTCACCACCGTCGGGGCGTCGGTTTCGGCCGTGAGGGTGAGCTTCAGCTCGTTCTCCTCGCTCCATTCATAGTGGGCGACGACCTTGAGGTTGCCCGGATAGCCGGCTTCGCCATCCTCGGAGAAGTACAGGAATTCGACGGCCTCTCCCTCGATGCGGCTGTCCCAGACGCGGTTCTGGAAACCGTCCGGACCGCCGTGGAGGTGGTTGGGGCCGTTGTTGACGGGGAGCGTGTATTCCTTGCCGTCGAGGGTGAAGCGGCCCTTGGCGATGCGGTTGGCATAGCGGCCCGGAATCTTGCCGGCGCAGGGACCGTCGGCCAGGTAGCTGAGCGGATCCGGGTAGCCGAGGACCACGTCCGCGAGCGTGTCTTCGCGGTCCGGGACGACGACCGACGTGATGCCGGCGCCGAGGCTCGACAGCTGCACATAGGCGCCCGAGGCGTTTTTCATCGTATAGCGGAAGATTTCCTTCCCGTCCGGGCCCTTGCCCCAAAGCTCTTTCGTGATTTCCATATGTCCGTGTATTGGTTTGACAGGCAAAGATAATGAAAACCACCCGGAAACGGCGGAATAATCCGCCGGATTTGTTATTTTTGTGCTTGAATGCAAAATCCAGCGTTATGAAACGAATCGCCCTGCTCCTTCTGCCTGCCCTGGCGGCCGCCTGCGGCCCCGGCAGCCATCTGTCCGAATCGCCGGAAACGACCGACGCGTCCGACGGACCGGTAACGCCGCCTGTCGAGACGGTCACCCCGCTCTCCCGCGTGGAACTGACCGATGCGGAAAAGGCCCGGGTGGAATCCGGGAATGTCTTCGCTTTCAAACTGTTGCAGAAAGTATATGCGGAGCAGCAGGCGAGCGTCGTCCTGTCGCCGCTCAGCGTCCAGTATGCCCTCGGGATGGTCAACAACGGCGCCTCGGGCGAGACGGAACAGCAGATTTCCGCGGTCCTCGGCCAGGAAGGCAGGGCGGACCTCAACGCCTTCTGCCGCCACCTGCTTTCCGACCTGCCCCGTGTCGATACGACCGTAACCCTCTCCATCGCCAACGGCATCCTTCTCAACAACGACTATACCATGAAGCCCGCCTTCCAGCAGGCCGTGGAGGAGAATTACGACGCGCTGGTGGAGGCGATGCCTTTCGCCAACCCCAATGCGGTCGTCAGCCGGGTCAACGGCTGGTGCTCCGAGAAGACCCGCGGCAAGATCCCGCAGATCCTCTCCGATGTGAGCCCGGACGCCATCCTTTTCGCGCTGAATGCCATTTACTTCAAGGGCTCCTGGCGCGACGCCTTCAACGCGAAATACACCCGCGAGCAGGACTTCCGGACGGCCGGCGGCGGGACGACCCCGGTGCAGATGATGCACAGGGAAGGAAAGTTCAGCTACGGGGAGAACGACCATTTCCAGCGACTGGCCCTGCCCTACGGCAACGGCCGCTTCGCGATGGAGGTCTTCCTGCCGAAGGGCGACCTTGCGGAATGCCTTGAATACATGAAAAATACGCCCTGGAGCGAACTGAAGAAGGGATCCTCTCCGGAGGTGATCGTCAGTTTCCCCCGCTTCAAGACGGAAACGTTCCTGAACCTGAACAAGATCCTTTCCGCCCTCGGGATGCCGCGCGCCTTCACGGACGGGGCCCAGTTCTTCGACCTGGTCGAGAACGACGCCGCGAAGATCTCCCGCGTGCTGCACAAGGCCCTCATCGAGGTCGAGGAGACCGGCACGGAGGCCGCGGCGGTCACGGCCGTGGAGATGGTCCGGCTCACGGCGATCCCCGACCCGCCGAAGCCGAAGTATTTCACCGCCGACCATCCTTTCGTCTATGTCATCACGGAGCGCTCCTCGGGCGCCATCCTCTTTACGGGTGTTTTTACGGGAGAATAGATTATGAAACAGTATCTTGACCTGCTGCGGCACATCCGCGAACACGGCGTGATGAAAGAGGACCGGACCGGCGTCGGGACGCAAAGCGTCTTCGGCTACCAGATGCGCTTTGACCTGTCGGAGGGCTTCCCGCTCCTGACCACGAAGAAGGTCCACCTCAAATCCATCATCTACGAGCTCCTCTGGTTCATCGCCGGCGACACGAACATCAAGTACCTCAAGGACCATGGCGTCTCGATCTGGGACGAATGGGCCGACGAGAACGGCGACCTCGGGCCGGTCTATGGCCACCAGTGGCGATCCTGGCCCGCCCCGGACGGCCGCACGATCGACCAGCTCTCGAACGTTATCGACACCATCCGCCGCAATCCCGACAGCCGCCGGATGCTCGTCAGCGCCTGGAATGTCGCCGAGGTGGAAAAGATGGCCCTGCCGCCCTGCCACTGCCTGTTCCAGTTCTACGTGGCGGAGGGAAAACTCTCCTGCCAGCTCTACCAGCGCAGCGCGGACGTCTTCCTCGGCGTGCCCTTCAACATCGCCTCCTATGCCCTGCTGACGATGATGATCGCGCAGGTCTGCGGCCTCGAACCCGGTGAGTTCATCCACACGACGGGCGACACCCACATCTACCGCAACCACTTCGAGCAGGTGGCGACCCAGCTCGCCCGCGAGCCCCGCGCCCTGCCGAGGATGCGGATCAATCCGGAGGTCAAGTCCCTTTTCGACTTCCAATACGAAGATTTCACCCTGGAAGGCTACGATCCGTGGCCGGCCATCAAAGCCCCCGTCGCAGTTTAGGATATGGAAAAATGCATCATTGTCGCCATCGCCGATAACTATGCCATCGGGCGCAAGAACGCCCTCCTGTGGCACCTGCCCGGTGATTTGAAGTATTTCAAGCAGCAGACCCTCGGCTGCCCCGTCATCATGGGCTGGATGACCTACCAGTCCATCGGAAGGCCCCTTCCGCGCCGGAAAAACATCGTCATCTCCCTCTTCCCCTGGCCCGAAGCGCCGGCGGAAGTGACGGTCGTCGATTCCCTCGCGGCGGCGTTCGCCGAGGCGGCGAAGCCGTGCCCGGAGTGCGGCGCCCTGCCGGAAAAATGCTTTGTCATGGGCGGGGCCTATACCTACGCAGAGGCGATGAAAGAAGTTGATACCCTGTATATTACGCATGTCCACGATGTGGTGGAGGATGCGGATGCGTTCTTCCCGGAGATCGATCCCCGGATCTGGGAAGAGACGTCCCGCAGCGAGCCGCAGGAAGAGGACGGCGTCTCCTACGAATTCACGGTCTATCGCCGGCGTCCCCAGGCCGAAGCGTAAGGCCTTCCGGTAAAACGAACGAGACAAAGGATGGAGAGAGAACAGTTTGGCAGCCGGGCGGCTGTCATCATGGCCTTGGCCGGGACCGCGATCGGACTCGGCAACATCTGGCGCTTCCCCTACATGGTCGGGGAAAACGGCGGCGCCGCCTTCATTATCGTCTATGTCGCGGCGACCCTGCTGGTCTCGCTGCCGATCTTCCTGGCGGAGTCGGTCATCGGGCGCCGGAGCCGGGCCAACTGCCGCGGGGCGATGGAAAAACTGGCCCCCGGCTCCCGCTGGAAATGGTTCGGCCTCCTCTCCGTACTGACCCCGACCCTGATCCTGAGTTACTACAGCGTCATCGGCGGCTGGTCCCTGGACTATCTGCTGCGCGCGTGCCGCCTGGAGTTCGTCCATGCCGGCTCGGATGCAATCCGTGAACTGTTCCCGGCCTTCGTGTCCTCCCCCTGGAAGCCCGTTGTCGCCCATACGGCCTTCCTGGGCCTGACGGCCCTCATCGTGGCCGGCGGCGTCAAGACCGGCATCGAGCGTTTCAGCAAGTGGAGCCTTCCGATCCTGTTCATCCTGATTGTCATCATCACCGCCTATTCCCTCTCCCTGCCGGGCTCGAAAGCGGGCGTGGAATACCTTGTGAAGCCGGATTTCTCCCGGCTGACGGGGCGTTCCTGCATCGCGGCCCTCGGCCAGTCGTTCTACTCGCTCTCGCTCGGGATGGGAATCATCATCACCTATTCCTCCTATGTCTCCAAGCAGGAAAACCTGCTGGTATCCGGCCTCGGAACGGCGGTCTCCGACCTGCTCTTCGCCCTGCTGGCGGGGTTCGCGATCATGCCGGCCGTCTTCGCGGCGGGCATCCAGCCGAACGCCGGCCCGGGCCTGATCTTCGACACCCTGCCCTTCATCTTCCACCGGATGGGCGAGGCGCTGCCCGTGCTCAGTTCCATCGCGGCGATCCTCTTTTTCCTGACCATCCTTTTCGCCGCGCTGACCTCCTCGGTCTCGCTGCTGGAAGTGTTTGTGGCCTATCTGGTCGAGGAGCGGAAGATGCGCCGCGGCAGCGCGGTCCTGCTTGCCTTCGCCGTGGTCTGGGTCCTGGGCCTCGTCAGCGCCCTCTCCTTCGGTGTGCTGTCGGGCGTGACGCTCTTCGGCAAGGGCCTCTTCGACAACCTGGACGCCTTCTGTTCCAACATCCTCCTGGCGCTCGGCGGCCTGCTCTGCGTGCTCTTCGTCGGCTGGCGGATGAAAAAGGCCGACGTCCGGGACGAGCTCACCAACGGCGGGACGCTCCGCGGGCGGACTTTCCCGTTCATATACTTCATGGTCCGCTACCTGGCGCCGGTCGCCATCGTCGCCATCTTCATCGCCAACTACCTGTGATGGAGCGCGAGAACTTCGGCAGCCGTTTCGCCGTCATCATGGCGATGGCCGGGTCCGCGATCGGGCTCGGCAACATCTGGCGCTTCCCCTACATGGTCGGGGAGCACGGCGGCGCCGCGTTCATCATCGTCTATGTCTTCGCCTGCTTCCTGCTCGCCCTGCCCATCTTCTTCGCGGAGATGGTCATCGGCCGCCGCAGCCGCCAGGGAACGTTCGGGGCGATGGAAATCCTCGCGCCCGGTACCCGCTGGAAGTGGCTGGGGCTGCTGACGGTCTTCTCCCCGATCATCATCCTGAGCTACTACAGCGTCGTCGGCGGCTGGTCGGTGGAATACCTGTTCAAGGCCCTCGCCTTCGATTTCACCGGCGCGGAGAGCGGGGAGGTCCGGGACTTTTTCGGCCGCTTCATCTCCTCCACCTGGGAGCCGGTCGTCGTCCATACCGTGTTCATCGGCATGGTCGCGGGGATCATCCTCGCCGGCGTGAAGAAGGGCATCGAGAAGTTCACGAAAATCACGATGCCGCTGCTGTTTTTCCTTGTGGTCGCGATCATGGTCTATGCCCTGACGCTCCCGGGTGCGGGTGCGGGCGTGGAGTACCTCGTGAAGCCGGATTTCTCGAAACTGGACGCCGGCGCCGTCGCGGCCGCGATGGGCCAGGCCTTCTTCTCCATGTCCCTCGGCGTCGGGACCATCCTGACCTATGCCTCCTATGTCCGGAAAGACGAGAACATGCTCGTCTCCGGCATCGGGACGGCCGTTTCGGACCTGCTGTTCGCCGTCCTGGCCGGCTTTGCCGTGATGCCTGCCGTCTTCGCGGCCGGCATCGCCCCCGGCGCCGGCCCCGGCCTCGTCTTCGAGACGCTGCCCTTCATTTTCAACAAGATGGGCGCGGGGATTCCCTGGCTGAGCGCCATCGTCGCCATCCTTTTCTTCCTGACCATCCTCGTCGCCGCGCTGACCTCGGCCATCTCGATGATGGAAGTCGGCGTCGCCTACCTGACCGAGGAAAAGGGGATGAAGCGGCGGAGCGCCACCCTCGCCGTGACCCTCTTCGCGTGGGTGGTCGGCATCCTCTGCAGCCTCTCCTTCGGCTCGCTTTCCGGGATCCAGATCCTCGGCAACAGTTTCTTCGACTTCCTCGACAAGCTCTGCTCGAACTGGCTTCTCCCGCTCGGCGGCCTGCTCTTCACCCTCTTCGTCGGCTGGAAAATGCCCTCGGCCGCCGTCCGCGACGAATTCACCAACGGCGGCCGCCTCCGCGCCAACGTCCGCCTCTACCCCGTCATCCTTTTCCTCATCCGCTACCTCGCTCCCGTCGGCATCGTCATCGTTTTCCTGACGAACCTGGTGGTGTAGGTTTTTCGGGGTTACCATTTGCAGAATTGGGAATCCATATATATCTTTGCAAAAAGAATATATATGCAAGCGTCGGCCACGAGAAAACTGATTGACATCAGACAACCTGTTTTTCAAGTACTTACCATCAAAGCCAGAAAAAAGGGGCTCTCCTTGAAACGCTATATTGAAGAGGTCCTTGAAGAAGATGCAAAGGATCTTCGCATCCCGGAGGAAGTTTCGGACAGGAAGATTCTTTCGCTGATCGGTATTGCAAGGCAGCCGGACCAGGCGGAGTTGCTTTCCGATGAACGGCTTCAATACCTGCTTTCGAAATGAAACCGCGGATATTCCTGGATACGAATGTCATGCTGGATCTGCTCCTGGACCGCCAGGGCTGTGCAGAGGCGGCACGTGTCCTTCAATTGCAGGAGGACGGGAAGATTACGGCATGCCTGTCCATCCTGTCAATGGCCAATCTCGCCTATGTCCTGCGGAAGACGGGATCTCCTTTGCAGGTTATTCCGACCTTGAAGCAGATATCCGCCATCGTCGAGGTCGTGCCGATGGACGACCGGCAACTGCAGCGTTCGCTGCTCCTCGACGGCCCCGATTTCGAAGATATCCTTCAAGCGGTCTGCGCTTCGGAAAATGGCTGCGAATGTATCCTGACCCGTAATGCCCGGGATTTCCGGATCGGGAAAGGCCTTTCCGATTCGGCCGGCCTTCCCCGGGTGCAGACACCGGGTGCATATCTGGAGAGCATATTTAACAAGGAATAGTTTTCCTCATCCACTTCCTTGCCCCCGTCGGCATCGTCATCGTTTTCCTGACGAACCTGGTGATGTAAATCCGTCCGTGCGGAGCGGAGAAAGCGGAGGGACAGGGTCCCGGGCGAATACCTATTCAAAACAGTATTACAAAAGACATCATCCCACATATCCGTTCCCTTCATCCTTAAATGTAAAACACTGAATATGCGACGTATTTTATTCATACTATTATTATTTCTGACTACTTATTGTGTCAGACCGGATAACTCAATGGTTTTTTCTTTTGAGAATGATTCCTCCATTGATATCGTGTTTCTTGCTCCAATAAGATACATACATGAGGTTCATTTTCTGTGGGGGACGATGTACGATTTGGATGCGAAAGATACGACATCCACTAGTGCATGGCGAGCCCACTTCGCCTATTTGGATTTATTCCCAAAAAAGCGAATACAATTTTCTAGCGGTTATAGTTCCATTGAGGAGATGTCTCCATACGATACAGTCAGAATCTTTGTGTTTGATGGACGATATCGTAGAGAGGTTAATCCGGATGAAATATTCGAATCAGAAGATTATCTTCTTTGCCGTTATGATTTTACAAGTAAGAATTTATATGATTTAGTTGATCCGGAGGGTAATATCAAAATATCTTTCCCTCCATCAATAGCGATGAGCAAGGTAAAAATGTTCCCGAAATACGAAGAAGTAAACATTTTTAACAAGGAATAGTTTTCCTCATCCGCTACCTTGCCCCCCGTCGGCATCGTCATCGTTTTCCTGACGAACCTGGTGGTGTAAATCCGTCCGTGCGGAGCGGAGAAAGCGGAGGGACAGGGTCCCGGGCGAATTTTTCTGAGTCCGGGACCCTGTTCCGCAGCGTCGGAGCGCAGTACGGACGGATTTCTTCATTCTCCGAAATATTCTTATCTTTGTCTTCTGCAGAAACGACGGACCATGGCGAAGAAAGCGGAAGATACACCCCTGATCAAACAGTACTTCGAGACCAAGGCGCAGCACCCCGAGGCGCTGCTGCTGTACCGGGTCGGGGATTTCTATGAACTGTACTCCGACGATGCCGTGACGGCTTCGAAGGTGCTGGGACTGGTCCTGACGAAGAAATCGAACGGGGACAAGGGGCCGGTCGCGATGGCCGGATTCCCGCACCACGCCATCGACAACTACATCCCGAAACTCATCCGCTCGGGCTTCAAGGTCGCCGTCTGTGACCAGCTGGAGGACCCGAAATTCGCCAAGAAGCTGGTCAAACGCGGGGTGACGGAAATCGTCACGCCGGGCATCTCCTTCGGCGAGGGGATGCTGGAGCAGAAGGAGAACAACTTCCTCTGCGGCATGACCTTCGAGAAGGACCGCTGCGGCCTCGCCTTCCTGGACGCCTCCACGGGCGAATTCAAGATCGCCGAGGGCTCGCTGGACTATGCGGCCACGCTGCTAGGCTCGTTCTCGCCGCGGGAGCTGGTCGTCCAGCGGGGCTATGAGAAAGGTGTCAAGGACCGCTTCGGCGACTATTATACCACCTCCATCGACGAGTGGGCTTTTGTCTATGACGCTGCTGTCCAGCGGCTTTGCCGGCAGCTCAGCGTGGATTCGCTCAAGGGCTTTGCGGTGGATGCCTATCCGCTCGGAATCTGCTCCGCGGGGGCGCTGATGGTCTATCTGGAGCAGACGCAGCATGTCGGCCTGAGGAACATCTGCTCGCTCGGCCGCATCGACGAGGGGAAGTTCGTGTGGATGGACAAGTTCACCTTCCGCAACCTGGAGGTCTTCGCTTCGGCGTCCGGGCAGGACGGCGTTTCCCTCGTCCAGACGATCGACAAGTGCGCGTCCCCGATGGGCGCGCGCCTGCTGCGGCAGTGGCTGGCGATGCCGGTGCTGGACCTCAAGGAACTGGAACGCCGCCACGAGGTCGTCCAGCATTTCCATGATAATGAGGGGCTTCTGGAAGAGGTCCAGGTGGCCATCGGCAACATCGGCGACATGGAGCGCATCCTCGGGCGGGTGGCGACCGGAAAGGTCGCGCCGCGCGAGTTGCTGCAGCTCGGCCGCGGGCTCGGCCAGATGGAGCCGCTCAAGGAGCAGTGCGTCGGCAACGAGTCGCTGGAGAAGATGATGAAGGGGCTGGTGAACTGCCGGAAGCTCCGGGAGGAGATCCAGCGCGTGCTCGACCCGGAGGCCGCTTCCCAGCTCGGCAAGGGCCCGGTCATCGCCGCCGGGGTGGATGCGCAGCTGGACGAACTCCGCGCCATCTCCACGGGCGGTAAGGACTATCTGCTCGAGATGCAGCAGCGCGAGGCGGAGCGGACCGGCATCCCCTCGCTCCGGATCGCCTTCAACAACGTTTTCGGCTATTATATCGAGGTCCGGAACATGTACCGGGACCGCGTCCCGGAGGAGTGGATCCGGAAGCAGACGCTGGTCAATGCCGAGCGCTACATCACGCAGGAACTAAAAGAGTATGAGGAGAAAATCCTCACCGCCGAAGATGACATCTATGCGATCGAGAGCCGTCTTTACGGCGAGCTGGTCGCGACCGTGCAGGGGAAGATTGCGGATATCCAGAAGAACTGCCGCATCATCGCCCGGCTCGATGTCCTCTGCGGTTTCGCCGCGCAGGCGATCGAGCGGCATTACTGCCGGCCGGTGATGGACAACTCCCTCGTCATCGACATCCGGAAAGGCCGTCATCCGGTCATCGAGACCCTGATGGCCCCGGGCGAGGAATATGTCCCCAACGACGTCCGAATGGACTCGAAGGACACGCAGATCATGATCCTGACCGGTCCGAACATGGCCGGTAAATCGGCCCTCCTGCGCCAGACGGCGCTGATTGTCCTCCTCGCGCAGACCGGCTCCTTCGTCCCTGCCGAAAGCGCGACGATCGGCTATGTGGACAAGATCTTCACCCGCGTCGGCGCAACGGACAACATCTCCCGCGGGGAATCGACCTTCATGGTCGAGATGCTGGAGACCTCGATGATCCTCCACAACCTCTCCGCCCGCTCGCTGGTCCTCCTCGACGAGATCGGCCGCGGCACCTCGACCTACGACGGCATGTCCATCGCCCGGTCCATCGTCGAGTACATCCATGAATACGGCAAGGGCGCGAAGACCCTGTTCGCCACGCATTACCATGAGCTCAATGACCTGGAAGAACTGTATCCCCGGGTGAAGAACTACCATATCGCCGTCAAGGAAGTCGGCCGCGAGGTGATTTTCCTCCGCCTGCTCCGCGAGGGCGGGACGGCCCACAGCTTCGGTATCCATGTCGCCCGGATGGCCGGCATGCCGAAGGAAGTCCTTGATATGGCGGAACATACGCTGAAGAGCCTGGAGAACGCCCAGGCGCTCGAAAAGGTCGCCCAGCTCTCCCAGCGGCCGGTCAAGCCTCACACGACGAAGGAAGGCCGCGTCGAAAGCGACGGCTCCCTCCAGCTCTCCATCTTCCAGCTCGACGACCCCCTCCTCGAGTCCCTCCGGGACCGCCTCGGCGCCGCCGACCTCAACAACATGACCCCCCTCCAGGCCTTCGACCTCCTGCGCGCCATGAAGGAGGAGCTGGGACTCTGACCGGCCTTTTGACCACCTGCGCGATGAGGGAGGGCTGGGCCTCGGTAAACTTTTTTCAGGACGGGACATTTTGCCGTCGAATGGAAGTCTCTGAATAATAATGAAATACGTGATTAGCCCTGTCAATTTTCGACAGGGCTGATTAAGTAATGAGCAGTGGCCCAGTTATTTCCATTCGACGCTGTTTTCGGCGCCTGTCGAGCATGGCGGGAAAAAGATTTGGAATCCTCCCGAATAATGCCGATTTTCGTGCACCGGCCAATCTGCCGGCCGGAAAAGGAGGGAAGATGCCGAAGCGCCTTGTCAGACAATGCCATCAGGGCATATTGAACCATTTGTACCAACGAGCCCGGAACGGTTTCCTGATCTTTTACAGCATCAGTGACTATCTGGTGTTTTTCACCGTATTCTGCACCGAAGCGCAAAAACACAACGTCCGGGTCCTGACCTTGTGTCAGATGCCGGACCATATCCATTCCTCCCTGTATGCCGGATCCCGGAAGGAACTCTCGGCATTCGTCTCTGCCTATTCGTGCCGTTTTGTGCGGATGTACCGGCAATATGCCCATTTCGAGGGGCCGCTGTTCGACACCCCTTACGGCAGCGTCCCGAAAACCGGAGCCAAGAAAGCCCGGGCAAATATCCTGTATGTAGGGAACAATCCTCCTGAGCGTCAACTCTGTACGCGCGCGGAAGAATACCGCTGGAATTACATTGCATACGGCAAGTCGACCCATCCCTTTTCTAAGGAACTCGTCCTTCGCCGGTCTTCCTGGCCGCTTCAGCGGGCTGTCCGCGAAGTAAAAGCCCAGCATGCCGCAGGGAAGCCCTTGCCATATGCTATGCTGCAACGGCTGTTCAAACCTTTGGATCGTGAGGAGCGGGAGCAACTGACGGACTTTATCATCACGCAGTATTCCGTCATCGACCATGCCTCCGCCGCGCGCTTCTTCGATGGCTATGAACAGATGCTGACCGCCCTTCATGCGGACACCGGCAGCGAACATGACCTCAACGAAGTCTTTGTCGGAAAATCCGATGCCTGCTACGCCAGGATGGTGAATGCGCTCCTGCGGAAAACGGGATGGAAGGATATTCACGACCTGTTTTTGCTTACGCCGGAGGAGCGTCTTGCATGGCTTCCCTTCCTGCTGCAGGAAACGGGCTGCGAGCCGGCGCAGGCGGCGAAATTCCTTCGCCTTGTGCTGAAAAGGGACGAAGGGCCGTCGAATGGAAGAAACTGAGTAACAATAGTATACATGATTAGCCCTGTCGAAATTCGACAGGGCTAATCATGTAATGAGCAGAGGATCAATCGTTTCCATTCGACGGCAATCCCGGGGACAACCTTTGGAGGTTGGGCCGTAGGGCGACAGCGCGGCGAGCGCTAGAGGCGAGCGCTAGGGGCGGGTGCTAGGGGCGAGTGCTAGAGGCGGGCGCTAGAGGCGGGCGCGGAGGAAGGCGAGCAGGAGGGCGTCCACGCGGCGGCGACGGAAGGAGTAGAAGTGGTTGGCGCCCGGGATGGGGTGGAGACGGGCGTCGGCGTAGCCGGCGGCATAGCGCTCGCTGTAGCGGAAGGGGACGATCCGGTCGATCGTGCCATGGCAGATGCAGACGGGACCCGTGTAAAGCGCCGAGGTCTCGTAGATCGGAAGCGTCTGGGCTGTAAGGATATAGTCACGGCCGATGGTGTACCAGAGGACGCGCTTCCGCTCCGGCGGATTCTCCGGATCGACCCGGAGGCCGAAGAGCCGCCCTTCCCGGGCGTAGTCCTTCAGGACGGCGCCGGGCGAAAGCAGGATCAGCGCGTCCGGCGGGGCGAGGGGGCCATCGGATTCTGTCGCCGAGGGCTGGGAGCCGTCCGGCGGAGCGGCGGCCTCCTGCTGGAATTGGCAAGCGAGCTGGCCGGCGAGCATGCCGGCGACGACGCCGCCCTGCGAGTGGCCGAGCAGGACGACCTTGTCGGCGAAGGGCCAGCTGCGGACGAGCCGGTACACCGCGCGGGCGTCTTCGATTTCGCCCGGGACGGTGACTTCTTCGTTGGTGCCGTCGCTGCCCCAGTTGCCGTAGAAGAAAAAGCGCAGCGCGGCATAGCCGCTGTTCACGAGCGCCCGGGCGAAATGCGGCAGGGGGATGGTGACGGGATTCGGCATGATGCCGTGCATCAGGATTACCACCGTGCAGCGGTCCCGCGTCCGGTCAAAACCGTCCGGAAGCTGCAGGATGGCCTGCAGGCGGCCCTTGGGCCCGGGAATCATAAACCGCTCCGTGATCATCGTGTGGCCGGGGAATTATCGGGTAAGCATTTTTCAGTCAAACAGTTCCACGCCCTGCGCGGCGAGGGCGGCCTGCAGGTCCGCGACCGGGAGGGCGCGGGGCGTGCAGCCGCGGGCGGCGGCAAGGGCCGCGGCGGTGCCGACGGCCTGGCCCATGGCCATGCAGATGGACATCACGCGGTAGGAAGCATGGGCGCGGTGGGTGCCGGAGATGCAGCGGCCGGCGACGAGCAGGCCCTCCAGCCCCTTCGGCAGGAAGCAGCGGTACGGCAGGTCATAGGGCTCGCAGTACTGGATGTGGTCCTCGGCCTGGCCGGCCCCCGCCGGATTGTGGATATCCACGATGAAAAGGGCCTTGTGGACCACCACGTCGGGGAAGCGGCAGCCCGCTGCAAGTTCGTCTGCATCAATGACATAGTCCCCCATCACGCGCCGGCTCTCCCGGACGCCCGTGGTCGTGCCGCTGCCGGTGACGCGGATGTTTTCGTAGCCGGGAACGTTTTCCCGGAGGAACCGCTCCAGCAGGAACATCTGCTGCCGGAGCTCCAGGTCGGCCTTGAAGATCTGGTCCACCTTCGTGATGTCCACGCCGTTGACCTGGGTGGTGTTGACCTGGCGCTGGCCGGGAACCACGGTCGGATGGAGCCGCACGGCGGCGAGTTTCTGCGGAATCTTTCCCGCATCGGCCTGCAGCTTGCACCAGTCGAGGAAACGCATGCCGAAGAGTTCGACGTTGTCCACGTCGCCGATGCAGATGAGGCCGCGGCTTTCATCGACCCCGTCGACGGTGAATTCGAGGGTCACCGGCTGCATCAGGCCGTCCTCCCGACCCTTCCCGATTTCGGCGCCGGCGAGGGTGGAAACGACCGCGTCGCCGGTTGCATCGACCACGACGCGACCTTTCAGCGCGAAGCGGCCTTCGTTCGAGGCGAGAAGGAGTCCCGTGATCCGGTCGTCCTCCTTGATTACATCATATACAGCGCATTGCAGGTACACATCGACCCCTGCCTCCGCAACCCATTCGGAGAGGACAAGCTTGGCTTTTTCCACGTCGTGGGCCTTGCCCGTTTCGCCGATCCAGTCGTTGCCGGGGACGCCGAGCAGCGCGACGAGTTCGTCGCGCATCGTCCCCGCGCCGACCGACCCGAGGATCGGCCCGACGAAGCCGGCGGTCAGGTTGCCGCCGACCACGCCGTAGCGTTCGACCAGCGCCACGCGGGCGCCTTCGCGCGCGGC
>JAEEVC010000036.1 GCA_016287075.1 Bacteroidales bacterium
CGCGTCGTTGTTGGCGATGATACCGGCGTTCTGCAGGCCGATGAAGGCGATGAACAGGCCGATGCCCGCGCCGATCGCATGCTTGAGCGAGAGCGGAATCGCGTTCAGGATCCAGGAGCGCACCTTGGTGAGCGTCAGGATGATGAAGATGATACCCTCGAGGAACACGGCGGTCAGCGCGAACTGCCAGCTGTGGCCCATGCCGAGGCAGACGGTGAACACGAAGAAGGCATTGAGGCCCATGCCCGGGGCAAGGGCGAACGGCTTCTTGGCGTAGAGCGCCATCACGAGCGTGCCGATGAGGGCCGCGAGGGCGGTCGCCGTGAAGACGGAGCCGCGCGGCATGTCGAGGGCGCTGAAGATGTTCGGGTTGACGGCCAGGATATAGGCCATCGTCAGGAAGGTGGTCAGACCCGCAAGAATCTCGGTACGGACCGTATGTTTCTGGCTGTCAAAGCCAAAAGCCTTTTCAAAAAACGGTTTCATATCCCGTCAGCGTTTAGAAGGTCCAACGGAGACCGGCGGCGGGGTTCACCAGGAAACCCTTGGAAACGAAATTGCAGGAGATCTCGACCTCGCCGCCGATGTCCAGGTGGTTGTCGAAGGTGGAGCCCAGGTTGAACCAGAGCTGGGGTTCGGTCAGGAAGGACCACTTGGTCGCGTCGGCGCCCCAGATGTTGTTGTTCCCCCAGAAATCGGCAAAGCCCTTGAACACCAGACCCTTCACGCCGAAAAGGTCATTCAGTCCCCACACGGCGGAGAACTTGACCGGGACGTCCGCGGAAGAGATGCCGTTGCCGTTGAAGTGCTCGTACATCGCATACAGGGTCAGGGTCTTGGAGAAATCCGCAGAGTGGAAGAAATACTTGGCGCCGAAGCACCAGGTGCCCATATTGAAGCCGGTTCCGGTGATGAGGCCGTCATACTCGACGTGGGCGCTGAGGTCCTTCAGGCTGGTATCCCCCCAGAAATTGATGCCCCTTTCGATCTCGAAGTAGCTGCCGTTGGCCGGGCCGCTGTTGGCGAGCAGCTTCTGGGACGCATCGGTGCTGTTGAAGTAGTGGTCGATGAACCAGAAGGTGTCACCGAACTTGTCCGGCTTGTACATCTCGAAGGTGGTGGTGATGTAGTTCCTTCCGTGACCGAAATCATAGAAGGTCTGGAGGTTCTGCGCCTGGGCCCACTGGCCGAGGGCAAGCGTTGCGAACGCAACGGCGAGGATGGCTTTTTTCAACATAAAACGTAGTTTATGAAATTAATATTTAGGGTTTTTCAACACGGTTGACTTCGAAATCGACACTCTTGTCGCCCTGGGCGTTGGCCCCGAACTCATAGTCTTTGCCGGGAAGGACGGCATTCAGGATTACGCCCACAAGGGCGGCCACGGCAAGGCCGCTCAGTTTGGTGAAGCCCAGGTCAATGGCGCCGATGGAATAATTGATACCGATGGCGAGCACCAGGATCAGGGCGGCGACGATCACGTTGCGGCTCTTGGTGAAATCCACCTGGTTTTCCACGATGTTGCGCACACCCACGGCGGAAATCATACCGTAGAGGATGAGCGAAACACCGCCGATGACCGGGGCCGGCATGCAGGCGATGAGGGCGCTGAATTTCGGGCAGAAGCTCAGGATGATGGCGAAGACGGCGGCGATGCGGATCACGCGCGGGTCGAAGACCTTGGTGAGGTTCAGCACACCGGTATTCTCGCCGTAAGTGGTGTTGGCCGGAGCGCCGAACAGGGACGCCAGCATCGTGGCAAGACCATCACCCATGAGGGTACGGTGCAGGCCGGGTTCCTCGAGGTAGTTGATGCCCACGGTCGAAGAGATGGCGCACATATCGCCGATATGCTCCATCATCGTCGCAAGCGAAATCGGCAGGATGGCGATGACGGCCGCTACGATGAGGCCCCAGTTCGGATTCTGGAACACGTGGAAGGCCGTATTCTCCCAGTGGAACGGGACGCCGATCCACGCCGCATCCTTCACCGGACTGAAGTCACACAGACCGAAGCAGGCCGCCACGACGTAGGAGCCCAGCACACCGAGGAGAATCGGGATGATCTTGATCATGCCCTTGCCCCAGATGTTGCACACGATGATGATGGCCATCGCGAGCAGGGCGATCCACCAGTTCTGGTTGCAGTTGCTGATGGCGCTGCCGCTCAGGGTAAGGCCGATGGCGATGATGATCGGCCCCGTGACGATGGGCGGGAAGAATCGCATCACCTTCTTGGCACCGAATGCAGCGAAGAGACCCGCCAGGACGAAATAAATAATGCCTGCCGAGAAGACTCCGATGCAGGCATAAGGTAAAGATTCCGCGGCTGAGAGACCTTGTTGCGCTCCCATGGAAACGACGGCTGCGTAACCGCCCAGGAACGCGAACGAGGACCCCAGGAAGGCGGGCACCCGCATCTTTGTGCACAAGTGGAAAATGAGTGTGCCGAGACCTGCGAACAACAGGGTGGCGGACATCGAGAGACCGGTGATCACCGGGACAAGGACCGTGGCTCCGAACATGGCGAACATGTGCTGGAGGCCGAGGGTAAGCATCTTGCCGCTCCCAAGGGTGCGGGCGTCATAGATGGCTTGCTGCTTGTTTGTCATAAATATAAGGTGTTAGAATTGGAATTTCCGTCCCTTCAGGCCTTATGACCATGCAAATATACGCACAAAAAATGGGAAACCGCCGGGGTTCCCCAAATTTTTTAAAAAAGTTATCAACAGCCACCGCGAAAGTTTTCCACGGAATCCTATTCATCCGCTGCGGCCCCGCCGCGGAAAGGGACCGGGCGGCGGACGACGGTTTCCCGGAGGACCGCACCCGAGGCATCACGGACGCGGAGGGTCACTTTCGTCCGGGGGCCGGAGGTGCGGACCGTGAAAAGATGGGGATTGACATCCCGGGTGCGCGCCTTCTTGTATTTCGCCTTGACGGCCCCGTCCTTCAGGAAGAAATGGAGGTCGAACAGCGGATCGCGGCCCTCGACCCGTTCCACGGCCAGGGGCACCTTCCGGCCGAACCAGCCGCAGGACTCCCACGCCTCCAGGGTATCTCCCGGGCGGAGGAACCAGTCGTTGACCAGCAACAGGTCCCGGTATTTTTCATCGGCATAATCCACCGTATTCGGGACCCGCGCGACCATGTCCCGTACGCCGGGGGCGGCGGCATACCAGGCCGAGACCCCGTTCATGTCATACACGCGGAAGCCCTTCTCCTCCGGCACGACGGCCTCGTAGGAATAGTCGGCCCGGCCGGGAGCAAAGCGCGCCAGGACGACGCCGGCACCGCAGCCGAACTTCCCGAACAGGCCCGGGGCAGTACTCCAGGCGTTGCCCGAGAGGGCGCCGACATTCAAGTCCTTGATATGCGGATACTTCTCCGATTCGTACCACTCCGTCTGGTGGGTGTGGCCCGCGAAGACGTGGACCGAGCCGAAGCGGGCGAAAAGCGCGTCGATCTCCCGCATCTGGGAAAGGTCGTCGAAACGGTCACCGCTTTCGGACAGGCCGGTCAGCAGCGGACAGTGGGTGCAGAGGAAGATCCGCTTCCCGTCGGGCTGCAGGGCCAGGTCGGCGCGCAGGAACGCCATCTCCTCCGGTGTGAAGCCGCGCCCGTAATCGCGGTTCCCGGCCATGCCCTCCGCCCGTTTCTCCGGCTTGCCGGGCGGGTTCTGGTAGAGGATGTCGTCCATGACGATCCAGTGGTCGCCGCCGATGTCCAGGGAATAGTGTTCCGGCCCGAAAACCTTGCGGTAGAGCCAGCCGGCGTCGAAATCGGTGTTGTCCGTGGAGACGCGGCCGTCGTTGTCATGGTTGCCCGGGACATTGTACAGGAACGTCGGCCAGCCCTCCGAGCGGAGGGTCGCATACGCATCCTCGATGGTGTAACGGTCTTTCACCCAATACTTGTCGTAGGACAGGTCGCCGAGGTGGAACGAATAGACGGGCCCTTCCGCACGCAGCGCGTCCGCCGCACGGCGGATCAGCGGCATGCAGGTATTCCGGAACCGGGCCTGGTCGTCCAGCTCCGCATCATTGGCCAGGTGCATGTCAGAAACCAGGATCACGCCGTAGCGGGACTGGTCCTCGCTCCGGAGCGTGAAATCGTGCTGCTCCGGCTTGTCCGCCGGCGCCGTCAGGTGCGCGTAGAAGGCCGGCAGCAGGCCGTCGCGGGACTCGGCGACATACCCCGAGGGCGTGATGATGAAAACCGTCCCCTGGGCCTTGTCCGAGGCCATTCCATAATACCCGTCCGCATCCGTGGCGACAATCTGCACGCCGTCGGAAACATACACGCCGGACAGCGGCACGCCGTCACCGGTCACGCGGCCCGTCAGGGTCGCGGGCGCCGAAGGCTGGGCCGCCGTGCGCCCCATGGCGAACCATGCCAGGGCGAGAACCAACGGCGTTAATTTTATAAGACTTTGTTTCACAATCATTTCCAATTATCGGCTTCCGGACTGAAGGGACGGGGGCGGACCATGGTCTCCGTGCGGATGACCTTTCCGTCCGCATCGAGGACGCGGACAGTGATTTCCCCGCGGGCCGTGCGGGCTTTCGCGCGGAACATATGGCGGCTGGAACGGGCCTTATGGCTGACGAAGAGCTTTGCGCCCTCGACACCCTGCCATTGCGGGCAGAATCCGAGGTCGAACAGGGGATCCTCGTCGGTCACCCGCTCCACCGGGAGCGGCTTGCCTTTTTCGAGGATTTCGACGGTCTCCCCGGGCTGGAACATCCAGTAATTGACATAGATGCAATTCCTGTACGCCGGATCCGCATAGTCCGTGCGTTCGCCGCAGAGGTCCAGTTCCCGCCGGAAAGCCGCATCCCCGGCGAACCAGTCGCGGACCGTGTTCATGTCATAGATGCGCATGACCCGCTCCCCGTAGAGCGCCGTGCGGTATTCCTCCTCCGGGGCGCCGGCGCCGAAGCGCACGAAGAGCGCGCCGGCATCTTCGCCGTCCCCGGCGAGGAGCGGATTCGGGCGCGTGACCCACATGTTGCCGGAAGTGGCCGGGAGCCAGACCTGGCGGATGTGCGGATAATCAGGGCTTTCCGGGAAGAGCATCCGGTGGACATGGCCGCCGTAGGCCGTGACGCCGCCGAAGCGGGCGAAAAGGCTGTCCAGTTCCGCCGCCTGCGACTGCGGTCTCAGGTACGTGCTGCCGTCCGACTTGATGATCGGGCAATGGGTGCAGAGGATGACCCGGGCGTCGTCCGGAAGGGTCGCGAGGTCCGCCCGGAGGAAGGCCAGTGCATCTTCGGAGAAACCATGGACATAACTGCGGTCGCCCTTGACGCCGGGGGCCTTCTTGCCCTTGCCTTCCACATTGACATAGATGATGTTGTCCAGCATGACCCAGTGCTCCTTCCCGATGTTCAGGGAATAGCAGGTGGGGCCGAAGATCCGGCGGTAGATGTTTTCCGCCCGGCGGTCCACGTCCTTCCCGACCACGGAGGGGTCATTGTCATGGTTGCCGGGAACCGAGTACATCAAGGTCGGATATTGCTCGCTCAGGAACGTCTTGTAGCCGTCCTCCAGGCCATAGCCGTACAGCCCCCAGAAGAGCTCATGGGTGAAATCGCCGAGATTCATCGTATAGACCGGGCCCTCCGCTTTCCGGGCGGCGATCTCTTTCCGGAGGAAGGGCATCACGGTCTCATGGAAGGTCCCGATGTCGCCGCGGTTGGGATCGTTCGACAGGTGGACATCCGTCAGGAAAGCCACCGTGTACCGGCTCTGATCCTCGCTATGAAGCTGGAAATCATGTTCTTCCGGCGTGTACATATCCTTGGTCAGCGGGGCGTAGAAGTCCGCCCGGATCCCGTCTTCCGACCCGGCGACATAGCCCGAAGGGGTGATGACGAAGACGAATCCCTGGCGCTTGTCGGTGTACATCCGGTAGCGGCCGCCGGCATCCGTCCGGACGATCTGGATGCCGTCGGACACCGCCACGCCGGAGAGCGGCGTCCCGTCGGCGAAGACCGTCCCCGACAGGTTCACGGGCGCACCGCCCTCGACGATGCGGATGGCCTCGTCGGCGCGCGGGCGGTAATAGGCGAGGAAATCGGACCAGCGGTAATAAGGCTCCTGGACGGCCGGGAACGGCAGTTTCAGGTTCTTCTCGTTCAGCAGGGGTTTCAGCAGGATATCCCCCGCCTTGTTGCGGTAGAAAACCAGCTGGAGGTTCGCAGCCATCGGGATATCCTGCACCTGCCAGTAGTTCTTGACCGAATCGCGCGGGACGATGCGCTGCCAGTCGCCGACGTTCATCACCGTGAGGAGGCCCATCAGGCAGCCGTCGTGGCCGAAACGGAGGTCGGCCTGGACGGCGCCGGAAGCGATGTCCTTCTCCGCGCGGGTGAGGATGTCGTCGAGCATGTAGCCGGAAACGCTGTACCCGTGCTTGAAATTGCAGGGATCCGGCCCCTTCTCGGCGTAATAGATATAATTGTCCAGCTCCCAGAGGGCGAAGCGCTCCTCCTCGGTGAACAGGTCCCAGAACGAGGCGTCCACCGGAACGCACTGCATGTCGGTGGCCAGGGCGAACAGGTCGGCCGTCAGCGACTGCGCATGCTTCGTCACCTTCGACGGGTCCTTGAACAGGCGACTGAGAATGGCGTCGGGATCCACCTTTTCGTGGAACCACTCCGCGTAGCTCTTCCGCCAGGGGGCGTCCGCCGCGCGGACATCGGACCAGAACCACTTGTCCACCTTCAGGTGGTCGGAGGAATGGGGATTGAGGAAATGCTTCTCGGCGTAGGAGATGCTGGGATGGAACTGCAGTTTCGTGTTCGACTCCCGGAGTCCCTCCAGGAAGTATGTCATACTCAGCGCCGTACGCGGAACATCCGTGGAAAAGGCATGGACCGTGGCGGCTCCCTTGAACACCTCGGGATAATTCGCGATCATCCGCCGGCCCATGGCCTTGTGCTGGGCGGAGCCGATGGGCGAAAGGTCGCCGCCGCGGCCTTTCAACTGCTTGTAGGCCTCTTCAAAACGGGTGCAGATCTCCTCGCCGAACGGCGTGAGGTTGCCGGCCTTCCGGGCACCGGAAAGGGCTTTCCAGATGTGGTCGTACTGCTTTTCGTAGAGGATGTAGCGGGCGCCGTGCCGGATATAGGCCGAGATGTAGAACGGCTTGTAGCCCTTCGGGGCGGGCGTCAGGTCCCGGTCGGAGAAATCATCGACATAGTACACGCCGCCGTACTTGTTCGGGTCGGCCCGGAATTCCGCGCGGAGTTCGTCCGTCGTTTTCGGCTGGGCGGAGAGGCAGGGCATCGCGGCGAGCAGGGCCGCCGCAAGGATGGACAGTCGTTTCATTTCGTATCCTCCAGGATTTTGTCAGCGACGGCAAGCCGGCTCTCGCAGAAGGCCTTGAACGCCGTCCATGGATAATAGGGTCCGTCGAAACCGGCGATCCGGAAACGGCACTCCCGGTCGTTGAGGAGCACCTTTACAAGGGTATCGCCCAGTTTGTTCCGGTACCAGACGAAGCGGATGTTCGCGCCCATCGGGACATTGTAGTGGCGGAAGACCGCGTCCACCTTCTCCGGGTCGCTTTCCGAAGCGTTCCAGCCTTCAACATCCAGGAGCGTCACGAGGGCGATGAGGTTGAAGTCGTGGCCGAAGCGCAGGCGGGCCTGGACGGCGCCGGAGGCCATGTCTTCCTCCGCCCGGTGGATGATGTCCCGGAGCAGAATCTCGTGCAGGGCCCAGTTGCGGCCCTTGAACAGCGGCGTCCGGCTGCCGACATTGTAGAAGCGGTAGTTCTCCACCCGCCAGAAGGAAAACAGTTCGTCCGGGGTCAGGAACTGCATCAGGTCGATCCGGTCCGTCACGCAGGGCGCATCGGCGGCGATGTTGTAGAGCCTGCGGCAGAGTTCCTTCCGCTCGGAAAGGCTGTCCCCGACGACCGCAGGGTCCTTGAAAAAGCGGGATAGAAGGGCATCGAAATCGATATGGTTGTCCAACAGGGCGGCATAGCCCTCGCCCCAGCTGTCGTGTGAATCGATTCTCTTGTCGCTGGGTTTGGTCTTCGGATTGGTCGAGGACAACGGGGTCAGGATGGGGCGGTCCCGCTGGGAGACCCGTTGGGAAATCTCGAGGCTGGGGTCGCAGGTCTTGAGGCCATCGCAGAAGGCCGCCATCGAGAGCATCACCCGCGGATAGGTCGTCGAGCAGGCGTCGATGACCGCATGGCGGGGAAAGACCGAAGGATAAAGCCGGTACACCCGCATGCCCATCTCCCGGATCTGTGCGTAGCCGATCGGTGTCAGGTCGCCCGAACGTCCGTGGACAAGCGGATAAAAGGCCATGTATTCGTCATGCAGGGCCTCGCCCCGGGGGGTCAGCTGCCCGTCCGCCTTCGCCT
Source organism: Bacteroidales bacterium (assembly GCA_016287075.1). Taxonomy (GTDB): domain Bacteria; phylum Bacteroidota; class Bacteroidia; order Bacteroidales; family UBA932; genus Cryptobacteroides. Next base: position 8,387 of record JAEEVC010000036.1, read on the forward strand.
TTTTCAGCAGGGCATACCAGGTGTCATACCCCGATGTGGAAGTATAGGTGCGGGCGCCGTGACGGTTGTACGTCGTGATGTAGAAGGGCTTGAATCCCTTCGGGGCCGGCGTGGGGGCGGGGACGTCGAAATCGTAGAGGTTGTAATTCCCGCAGACCATCTTCGGATTCTCCCGGAGCACTTCCCGCGCCGGGGGATAGAAAGAAGGCCGGGAAGGCTGCGAGGCCGCCCGGGGAGCGGAGACCGTGAGGGTCAAGAAAAGGGCCAATGCGCTGGCTGTCAAGTGTTTCATTCGCTTTGCAAGAGATGGTTGGCAAGGGCGAGACGTTCCTGGCACCAGGCCCGGAGCGCCGGCCATTCATAACAGGGCCCTTCCCCGACGGGAAGTCCCAGGTCTTGTTCATTGAGCAGGATCCGGACGAGGATGTCCCCGCGCCGGTTGCGGTAGAAGATCCACTGGAGGTTGACCGACATCGTAAAACGCCAGTTCTGCCAGACGGCGGCGGCATCCTCCGCCCGCGGCGCGGGCGTAGAGAAGCCCTCCGCGCCGAGCATCACCAGAAGGCTCATGAGCCCGGTGTCGTGGCCGAAACGGAGGCGGGCGGCGACATCGCCGGCGGCGATATCCTCCTCCGCCTTCACGATAAAATCCGACAGCAGCGTGTCCGCAATCGCCCACTGGAGGCCCTTGAAATAGGATCCAGGCCCAAAGTTGGCATAATACTGGAAACTGTCCGCTTCCCAGAGCGCATGCCACTCCTCCGGGGTGAAGATATCATGGAAATCTTCCTCGTAGTCAATGCATGGCGTCGAAGCGACGAGGTAATAGAACTCGTCCGCGAGCGCCCGGCGGTCGCCCTTGCAGAGGCTGTCGGCATAGGCGGGATCGGCGAACAGGCGCTGCACGAACGGATCCGGGTCGAAGCGCGCACGCAGCCGCTGGTGGTCCGCCTCGTAGGCATCATGGGCCGGACCGCTCTTCCGGATCGCCCCGGACGGCCCATAGTGGGGGTTGGACGCCGAAGACGGGCGCATATAGGCATTGAACCGCTCCCCGACATCCATCCGGACCGGCAGCGACGGCTGCTCCATCGTCAGGCGGTGGCAGAAAGCATTCATGGTCATGATGCACCGCCCGGATGTCGAAGACACCGCCTCGACCCGGGCCGCCCTGCGCCGGAACACCGGCCTGTACCGCCGGTACATCCGAAGCGCGATCCCATCCTGCTGCGCCTGCCCCTTGAACGCGAGATCGCCCTCCCGTTTCCGTACCGTGGGATACATCCGGACATAGCGTTCCCGCACCGACTCCCCGAAAGGCGTCAGCGTCCTCGCCGCATGCGCACCCTCGAGCCACTCGTACATCCGCTCGTATCCCCCCACATTATACCGCGCCCCATGGCGCCCGAAATGACTGATATAAAAAGGCTTATAGCCGCACGGTACCTTCTCCGCAAGGGCTGCCGGAACCTCCGGATACATGTTGTACACCCCGCCTTCCCGGAGCGCCCGCTCCCGGTCGGCCGGCAAGGCTTTCATCCCCTGCTCCAGCCGGCCGGCATACACCTCCGGCTCAAGCCACTCCTCCGGCTCAAGCCACTCCGCCGACCCCGGTCGCCTGCCCTGCGCGAACCAACCGGCCTGCCCAACCCGCGAAGCCGCCCTGGCCGGGCAGCCAAACGGCATGCCGGCCAGGAACAATGCCGTCACGAAAAACAGCACCGCCCGTCGGGAACCACTCCTTCCAGCAATTACGCTCATACCTTACAAAAATACACTTTTTCTGCCGCAACTGCAAATCGCCCCGCCGGCGCATTCCCCATCGCGGCGGGCAGGAAGGGGCCGTCTTGCCCGCGGTGAGGGCAGTTCTCCATCGCGGTGAGCAGGAAGGGGCTGTTTTGCCCGCGGTGAGGGCAGTTCTCCCTCGCGGCGGGCAGGAAGGGGCTGTTTTGCCCGCGGTGAGGGGCGAGAGCGAAAGCGGTAAGCGAAAAGGGGTGCTTCCGCTTACGGCTGGGGAAATTTCCTGAAGGCGTAAGCGAGAAGGGCCTGTTTTGCACACGCCATGTCCGACAGACGGAGGGCGGCGGCTCCATGGCGGGGAACGGCGGTCGCGGTCGGGGAAAGGGGTTCGTCCGGCTAACTCGCGCGGGGCGACGGAGCACCCCACGCTCAAACACACGCCGGCCGTCCTGATGGAACACCCCTTTCCCCGGGCTCCTCTGTAACCGTTCCCCTTAATATCCGCCGCCACCCTCCGTCTGCCCGCCGCCCCTCACCTCCGGCCCGATATCCCTTTTTTACGGGCCGGAACCATATCACGCCAGCCACCTCAGGCCCAATATCCCTATTTTACGGGCCGGAACCCTATCATTCCAGCCACCTCCGGCCCAATATCCCTATTTTACGGGCCGGAACCACATTATGCCAGCTACCTCCGGCCCCAAAAGAGCTTGATCCGGGCCGGAGGAAAGACAACTGAAACGGAAGGATAAACCGCGGAGCGGACAGCACGGACCAGCTCACACCGCAGGATTGCAGCGGCGGAGCGCCGCAGCCGGCCGGCTACAGGCTTTCCCGGAGGATGTCTGCGACTTCGGCGGGGGTCAGCTGGCGGTAGCCGCCGTCCAGGAGGAAGGTGCCCTTTACGATGGCGGGAATGTTCTCCTCCGTCACGCCAAGTTCGGCTGCGTGGAGCACGACGCCGATCTCCTTCATCCAGGCTTCCAGACAGGAAAGGCCTTCGCTGGCAATCTCCAGCGGGGTTTTCCCCTCCGGACGGACGCCCCAGACCTGTTTGGCGAAGCGGACGAAACGGGGAAGGCCATCCCGGAGGATGTGGCGGTAATACGGCAGCGAGACCGCCGCAAGGGTCATTCCATGGGTGGCGTCGGTGATGGCGCCGATGGCCTGGCCGATCATGTGGACCTCCCAGTCCTGGGCCTTGCCCATCTTCAGGAGGGTGTTCAATGCCCAGGTCGCCGTCCACATGATATTGGAGCGGGCTTCATAGTCCTCCGGGTTCATGACGGCCGCACGGCTGCTCACGACGAGCGAGCGCATCAGCCCCTCGGCGAGGTAATCGCTGGTATTGTCATCCGCCCCGGAGAGGTACTGCTCCAGGATGTGGCTCATGATGTCGAAAATACCCGAAACCATCTGGTATTGCGGGACCGTGAAGGTGAACCGCGGGTTCAGGATGGAAAAACGGGGATAATTCTCCGGGCCGAAGACCTTGCCGACCTTGAGTCCGGCCGCGCGGTTGGTAATCACGCTGCCGCCGTTCATCTCGCTGCCGGTGCCGACCATCGTGAGGACGGCCCCTACCGGGATGAGCCGGCAGGAGGGCTCCTCTTCGCGGATATAGTACTTCTCCCACGGATCTTCCTCGCACCAGGCCGAGGCGGCAACGCCCTTCGCATAGTCCACGACGGATCCGCCGCCGACCGCAAGAATCAGGTCCACATGATGCTCCCGGGCCATTTTCGCCCCATCGAGCAATTTCTCCAGCGTCGGGTTCGGCATCACGCCCGGATCCTCCACGACCGTCTTTCCGGCAGCCCGTAAAACAGCGGTCACCGCGTCATAGATGCCGTTCCGCTTGATGGACCCGCCGCCGTACGACAGCATGACGACGGGGCCGTAACCTGCCAGTTCCTCCTGCAGGTGATCCAGCGCGTGCTCCCCGAAATAGAGCTTCGTCGGATTGTGATAGACAATGTCTCCAAGCATAGGCGATGGGATTATTCAAGGACCGGAAGGAGCCCGTCCATCTTCCAGGAAGAGAGCGGGTAAGCCGTGTAGGCGGCCGCAAACGCATTGAGTTTGGACCGGATGGAGGCGAGCTCGCCGGGAGCGACAGCCTCATTGTCGTTGCAGACGACCGAGTTGCCCTTCACGCCATACATCGGGAGACCGGTCACGCAGTAGTTGTGGCTGAACTCCGCGGTCCTGCCATCCGGCGTATGGGCGAAGAGCGCACCATAGCGGACGGAGGAGGACGTTACGGGGGCGCCGCCGACCACCATATCCTCCGCCCCCAGGTTGGTGACGCAGTTCTGGATGGTCAGGGAACCGGCGGCGGAAATCGAGACATACCCCGTGAAGCCGGCGCCGGAGACGTTCTTCATCGGCAGGTCGCAGATGAGTCCGCCCGGGGCGAAATGCAGGAAGCAATTGACCGCCGTGAAGGTACTGGCGTTGTCGGCCAGCCGCGGCCAGCCGCAGATGCCCGCGATCATGCTGTCGCCCTTCGCCGGGTCTCCGCCCGTATCGCAGGCGGTCGCCCGGAGCGTCGCACCGAAAATGCCGCAGTTGTAGAGCTCGACCGGCCCGTTCGCGTCCGGATAGGCATAACCGATCATGCCGCCGACGCTGTAGGCCCCCTGGACCGTCGCATCGTTCACGCAGCACTTGTCGAACAGGTTCCGGGCACCGCCCTTTGCGATGGCACGGCCCACGAAACCGCCGACCCCGTCACCGGTGCCGACAACCGAGGATTTCCCGGTCAGGAGGCAATCCTTGAGGGTTCCCTTGTCAAACCAGCCGACAAGGCCGCCGACATTCTGCTTGCCGCCGACCACGCTGCCGCCCGTCACGGTACAGCCGGTAAGCGTACCGTCGAAGAATTCGCCGACGAGGCCGCCGACGTGGTTACCGGCCAGCTGGATCTTCAGGCCGGAGACGGTGCAGCCGGTCAGGGAGCCGCCGTTGATATAGGCGGCGATACCGCCGGCATAGCTGCTCTCCGACTTCAGTTCGCCGCCCAGGATGGAGCAGCCGCTGATCTGGCAGCCCGTCGCACTGCCGACCAGACCGCCGACATAGCCGAAGGTCCCGGCATTGGTCCGGTTCTTCAGGACGATGTCCTTCAGCGTGGCGCCCTCGGCATAGCCGAACAGGCCGCTCGCCGGGTTCGCGGACGATTCCCCGTCCGCGGAGAGGTTCGCAATCTCCCGTCCCTTGCCGTCGAAATGGCCCTTGAAGGCCGTCGCAGCGCTGTTCCCGATGGGAAGGAATGCCGACCCGGCCATGTCGATATCCGCCGCGAGCCGATAATGCTTGTCCGCGTATTTGTCATGGCTCGCCTCGGCGTTGACCTTCTCGGAGAGTTCCGTCAGGTCGGCCTTCTTCTTGATCAGGTACGGGTCGCCTTCCGTGCCGGTGCCGCCGGAGAAGTCGCTCAGGACCGGTGCGGAGGTATAATCCACAGCGGGGAGCTTCACGACTTTTCCGCGCGCAATCGCATTGGCAGAAGAAGTCGTGGTGAACTGCTTCATCACTTCCCCATCGGCGCTGAACACCTTGAGGGTAAGGCCTTTGGAGAGAGAACCTTCCGGTAGCATGAAATAGAACTCCACCGGCGTGGAAGAAAGCTTAACCCCCTCAGCGGATAGCTGGACGCTGTTCCGTCCGGCGGCGGGATTCTCCATCCGGATGGAGGCCGCGTCGCCCGTGGTATAATCGGGCGTGACCACGAGGGTGCCCCAGAGGGCATTGCTTTCATCGGCATCGGCCAGTTCGACCATCCCGATCGACTCCCCGTTACCGGTAATACCCACTTTGAGCGCGCCGAGGACGAATTTCATGGCGAGCTGCGTCGAGCCGTCCCGGAGGAAGCCGACGGCGGCATGGGTCAGCGCCGGCGCATTGCCGGGCACCAGGGGACAGGTCTTGGGCATGTCGAAACAGACGGCATCGTTGTCGGCACCGTCCGCAATCCGTTCGTACGGATACGCGACGGCCAGGAGGCCGTCCTTCCGGCTGACACCGGTGAACGTGGCCGTATGGCCGTCCGCGCTGATCGCCTCGGCCGACGTGGTGAAGCAGTCGCCCCGCTCCCAGGCCGGCTGGGTGTCGCTCCGGACCCAGAGCTTGTCCTCCGCGGACCAGGCGGTCTTTGTCTTGCCGTCCGCCTCACCGGCGAAGGAAATCCGGCTCTGCGGCGCGTCGAAACGGACGGTCAGCGTCATCTTTTCCAAAGTGGGCGACGTGACGGGCTTTTCCGGCTTGCAGGCAGCGGCCAGCAGGGCCGCGGCCAGGATGATGTATGCAGTCTTTTTCATTACCAGGCACCGTTAATGTTGTCATAATCGGAAATGGAACCGGCGGCGGAATCGTTCCAGGCGGCCTCTTCCAGCCACGCGCCGGTCTCGTTGTAAATCTTTTCGGCAATGAAGCGCATCGCCTTGGCCGAATAGTGGTCGCTGCTGTTCTGCCGGAGGTCGCCGGTCGTGACGATCGAGTTCCAGTCGAGGTCATGCTTCGGCATGTTGGGCTGATACCCTTTCTTCAGGTACTCGAAGTCCCAGCCGAAGTCGTTGAATCCGTTGACGGCATACAGGTCGACCGCCCGGCAGTGGGCCTTGTAGTGGTCGGCGATGTGCAGGAGCGACTCTTCGACATCCGGCGTCAGGGTATCGTGGATCAGGACGATGATCTTCACGTGCGGATACTGGAGGGTGATCATCTTCACGAGCTTCACATAGGCCTCGATGAAGGTCCCGTCCGGCAGTTTCTTCGCATCGTCAAGGGTCTTGCAGGCGTCCGCGACGGCATAGACCGCGTTCATGGCGGCATCGCCGGGACGGTGCGGCGTCGTCGAAGGGTAGCGCGCCAGCTTGACATTGCCCAGGATGTTGTAGATATTGTGGGCCCAGTCGTTGGCACCGCCGTTGATGATCACGATGTCCGGGGAGCCCATGCCGCCGTTCTCGATGTAACGGGCGCAGAAATCCTGGCCGTACCAGTATTTGTCGGAATAGGAAGTGTTGGTGCAGCGGGTCACCGCCGTGCCGGAGAAGCCCAGGTTGGTGTCCCATACCGCATTGGAAAGCAGCTCGTTCGTGAGGATGCCCCAGTAGGTCTGGGCGGCGGAGGTCACGTCGCCGTCGCCGGTCGGATAGTGGCAGCGGTAGCCGGAAACGGCGTTGCTCTTGTGGTAGCCGTGGGGCGCATAACCGTCGAAGGTCGACAGGGAATCGCCGATCAGGCTCACGCGCAGCGGGCGTTTCTTGCCGGTGGACGGATTGACCGTCATCCCCTGGAAGACGGGCAGCCCGTTCGCGCCGGCCACCCAGGGCTTGAGGGTCAGCGGGCCCGTGTACCCCTTCTGGAACGCATTGAGTCCGGCGAGCAGCGTGCCGTCCAGGAAGCCGGCGCCGGAAAGGGCGACGGCCTCCGATGACGAGCCGGCGTTGGCGGTGCCGAGCGCCGGGAGGGTGTTGGAGTAATAGACATGGTCGAAATCCGTCTTGGTCGGGTTGCCGACCGCCGCGCCGTAGTTGTGATAATTCGAAGGGATGTCCCCCTTCGCGTTGATGACCGTCCGGGCGCGGGTCAGGGTGTTGTAGCAGCCGGCAACGGTCACGCTGCCATTGGCGCCGCCCTGCTCGCCGATAAACCCGCCGAGGTCCAGCTCAAGCGGCTGCGGGAAGTCGGCACGGATGGCGGAAGGATCCGAGAAGCAATTGACAATGTTCACATTAGCAGCCGCGTTGCCCATGTGGATCCAGGCGATGAGACCGCCGCTCATCGACCAGTTGCTCTTGTGGTAACCGGCGTTGATCAGCTCGCCGCCGAGGAAGGCGCAGTTGGAGACATTGATCACCGACCCGTCGGAGGTGGGCTGGCAGTCGCCGACGATGCCGCCGACCGAGTAGTTCGCCGCGATGGTCCTGGCATACACGGTGCAGCCGTCGATATTGACGGTCTGCTTCGCCCCGCTGTGATAGATATACGCGACGATGCCGGCCGCCTTGTCCATGCCCGAACGGATGATGGAGTTGGAACCGACGACGCAGTCCCGGATGTCCGCGCTTTGGACCCAGGCGACGATGCCGGCCGCGCCGGGATACCAGCAGACGACGTCGGCCTGGACCGAGCAGCCGCTGATCAGGCCGCCCTCGAGGATCTCGCCCGCGATGCCGCCGACATAGTAGTTGTCGCCGGTCACGGTCGAGCCTTCCAGGACCGAGCAGTCCTTCACGGTACCGTTCCGCATCTCGCCGACGATGCCGCCGAGCTGCTCGCCGCCGCAGGTGATGTCGCCCTTGAACGTGCAGCTACGGATTTCGCCGCCCTCCAGATAGCCGGCGATACCGCCCTGCACGGAGCAGACGGTGACGCCCTGGAAGGTGTCGTAATCCTCATTCTGGATGAAGCCCTCGACGGAGCAGCCCTCCACCAGGCCGCCTTCCATCTGGCCGACGATGCCGCCCGTGGCGCACTTGGTGAAATGGACGCGGGCGTTGACATGGCAATTTGTAATGGTCGCATTCTTCGCCGTTCCGGCGATGACGCCCTGCCCGTTGACCTTGCCGCTGTTGGTATAGCCCTCGACGGTCAGGTCCTTGACGGTCGCCCCGTCCAGGTAGCCGAACAAGCCGGCGGAACCGCTCTCGGACGCGGCGGGAGCAAGATTGCGGATGGTATGGCCGTTGCCGTCAAAAACGCCCCGGAATGCCTTTGCCGTGGCATTTCCGATGCAGGCAGGAGAAGCGTCCTGCATATCCAGGTCGCAGATCAGTTTATAGTGGAGAAGGTTGTACTTGTCCGCCTGCGTGCCGTTGCAGAACGAGGCAAGCTGGGCGATGTCCTCCGGCGAAGCGACCAGGTAGGGGTCGGAGGCCGTTCCGGCGCCGCCGCTGAAGCCGGCTTCGCCGATGACGACCGTCTCGAGCTTGAGCACCTGGTTGCGGTCCACCTTCACGCCCTTTTCGGTGGCGAAGGTCTTGAGGGACTTCCCCGCGGCATCCTGCAGCGTCACGGCATAGCCCTTGGCAAGCGCCCCGGCCGGAAGGACGAAATAGAAGGTCGTATAGACGGTCCCGTTGAGCCGGACCGCCACAGGGCAATTGATAATCAACTTATTCCGCGCAGCGGAAGCATTCTCCCAGGACAGGGTGGGCGTGCCTTTCCCGTCGAGGGAAACGGAACAGGTCCCCCAGAGCGGGAAATCCGGATCGGCCCCGGTGAGGATGACCTTGGAAACGTCGGCGTCGCCCTTGACCGTGACCTGCATCAGGCCCGTCAAAGCGCTGAACGAGATGTGGTCGCCCTCCTCCCAGGTCGCGACGGCCATATAGGCGTCGCTCCCGAAACTGTTCCGCTGGTAGGTCTGATCCTGCGGGACGTTCAGGACGAGGGACGCGTTCGTGGAACCGTCCGCAACGGCGGAATAGGGATATACGGCCAGGTACGGACCCGTGTTCAGGAGGTCACCGGTAAAGGCGGCCGTGCGGCCGTCGTCCGTGAGGGCGGTCTCCGTTGTGGTGAAACAGGTTCCGGGCGTGCCGGAAGCCTGGGCCGCCGAGCGGACCCAGATCCGGTCCGTCGCATTCCATTTGATCTTGTACGCCCCGTCCAGGACTTTGTCGATGGCCGTACGGGTATCCAACTGGGTGGCAATCAAGGTCGTCCGGCTCGTCCCGGACGGGTCCTTCGGCTCCTCCGGGGTCCGGCAGGAAGGCCAGAGAAGGACCAGGCAGGCCGCAATGGGCAAGAATCTACGTGTCATATACATTGTCATTGTTCAATAAGGCAAATATACGGAATTATTCAGCAGGTTGGAACGCAGGAATACGAAAAAAAGAAAAAAAGAAAAAAAGCGGTAGCTTTGCAGCGGAAACAGAACCCATTGTCATGCTTTCATTTACCTGTGATTACAACGAAGGCGCCCATCCGGCCATCCTGCAGGCGCTCATGGAAACGAACCTCGAACAGGAGCCCGGCTACGGCGACGACCGCTTCAGCGGCGAGGCCCGGGAACGGATCCGCGCCGCGGCCGGCTGCCCCGCGGCGGACGTATTCCTCCTTGTCGGCGGGACTCAGACCAACGCCACGGTCATCGACGCGATGCTGCGCGGCTACGAAGGCGTCGTCGCACCGGAAACGGGACACGTCGCCGTCCATGAAGCCGGCGCCATCGAATTCGGCGGCCACAAGGTCCTGACCGTCCCCTCGCATGCGGGGAAGATGGATGCCGGGGAACTCCGCGCCTTCCTGGAGCGGTTCCACGGCGACGAGGCGCGGGACCACATGGTCCGTCCCGGCATGGTCTATCTCTCCTGGCCGACCGAGTACGGGACACTTTACACGAAGCAGGAACTGACTGACATCAAAGCGGTTTGCACGGCTTATCGCCTGCCGCTCTTCCTGGACGGCGCGCGGCTCGGCTACGGACTCGCCAGCCCGGCGGCCGACCTCGACCTTCCGGACATCGCCCGCCTCGCCGACGTCTTCTACATCGGCGGCACAAAGGTCGGCGCCCTCTGCGGCGAGGCCGTCGTCTTCCCGAAGGGCGATGCGCCGGCCCACTTCTTCACGACCGTCAAGCAGCATGGCGCCCTCCTGGCGAAAGGCCGCCTCCCCGGCGTGCAGTTCGCCACCCTTTTCAAGGATGATTTATACCTGGAAATCAGCCGCAATGCCATCGACCGCGCGATGGAACTGAAGGCCCTTTTCGAGGCAAAAGGCTACCCCCTCGCCATCGACTCCCCTACCAACCAGCAGTTTCCCATCCTGACAGAGGCCCGGATGGCGCAGCTGCGCCCCCATGTCGCCTTCGAGGTCTGGGAGCGCCTCCCGGACGGGCGCGCCGTCACGCGTTTCGCCACCAGCTGGGCCACCACCCCGCAGCAGATTGCCGCGCTCGCTGCGTTGCTGTAGGCGCATGTAAAAACCGGCAGCGCCGCTTGACACTGCCGGGAAATGGGCGTATTCCTGCGGAAAACAGTCCCTTATTCCGCCAGACAGCCGTCCAGGGCCTTGGCAAGGGCGTCCTTGTCGAGGTTCTGGCCGATGAAGACGATCTTCTGCATGCGGTCGCCGTAGGCAGGGTCCCAGTCGCGGCGGAGCTTGGGATCGCGCGCCAGCATCTGCCGGAGTTCTTCCTCCGGCATGGTGGCGAACCACTGTCCGGCGTCGCGGATCATCTTCTGGCGGCCGGCCTGTTCGAAGAGATAGCACTTGTCGGGCTGGTCGGCGAAGTAGCAGATGCCCTTGGCGCGGATGACGTTCTTCGGCCAGCGGCGGGCGACGAACTGGTCGAATTCGGTGATGTCCATGGCCGGCCGGCGCGTCCAGACGAAGGTGTCGATGCCATATTCAAGGGCCTCGCCCTCAGCTTCTTCCTCCTCGTCTTCGCCTTCAATGGCGGCAATCCAGGCCGCGGAGGTGGCGACGGCGTCGAAATCGAACATGCCCGTGTAGATGATCTCGTCCAGGTCGATGTCTCCGTAGTTGCAGGCGAGGACCTTCGCCCCGGGATTGATGCCTTTCACGATGGAACGGAGCTTGCCGAGTTCCTCCGGGCTGACCTCGGCCGCCTTGTTGAGGAGGACGATGTTGCAGAACTCGATCTGCTCGATGACGAGGCGCTCGAGGTCGTCCTCGCCGATATCCTCGCGGCCGAGGGCGTCGCCGCCGGCGAATTCGTCCTTCATCCGGAGGGCGTCGACGACGGTCACGATGCTGTCCACATAGGGAAGGGTCTGCAGCATGTACTGCGGGGCGAGCGCCGGCATGGTGCTGATGGTCTGGGCGATCGGCGCGGGCTCGCAGATGCCGCTGGCTTCGATGACGATGTAGTCGAACTTCTTCATCGAAGTGAGTTCGGCCAGCTGGGCGACGAGGTCCATCTTCAGCGTGCAGCAGATGCAGCCGTTCTGCAGGGCGACGAGGCTGTCGTCCGTCTGGCCGACGATGCCGCCCTTCTCGATCAGGTCGGCGTCGATGTTGACTTCGCCGATATCATTGACAATCACCGCGAAACGTATGCCTTTGCGGTTGGCGAGGATGCGGTTGAGGAGCGTGGTCTTGCCGCTCCCGAGGTAGCCGGTCAGGAGAAGGACCGGGATCTGTTTCTTTTCCAGTTCGATGGTCATGGTTCATTTTCCCGGACGGTCCTGCCGTCCGCGGGATGCAAAGTTACGAACTGCCGCCGTTATTTGAAAAAGAATCCGTATTTTTGTAAGCAAACGACAGTTCCATGAAAAGAATCCTCATCCTCCTTGCAGCCCTCGGCTGCCTCCTTTCCTGTTCCACCGCGCCCAAGGCACCCCGCGTGGTGATCATCGGCCTCGACGGCCTCGGCTCCGCCTACATGGATTCCCTGGCGATCCCTGTTATGCGCAGTCTCATGGCGGAAGGCAGCTACACCCTCCACAAGCGCTCCGTCCTTCCTTCGGCGAGCGCCATCAACTGGGCTTCGATGTTCAACGGCCTCCCGACCGAAATCCACGGCTACACGCGCTGGAACTCCAAGGGACCGGACCTGCCCTGCCCGTATGTGGCTGAAAACGGGATGCTTCCGACGGTCTTTACCCTCATGCGGGCCCAGCATCCGGAAGCGAAAATCATCGCCCTGGCGGAATGGGACGGGGTCAAATACTGCCTCGACACCCTGGCTTTCGATGCCTACCGCTGGGTCGGCGAGGAGGCGGAGGACAACGTCGTGACGACCCGGGCCGTCATCGACTGCCTGACGCAGGAGCAGCCGGACCTTTTCTATGTCCATTACGACAATCCGGACCATGTCGGCCACAGCATCGGCTGGGGGACGCCGGAATATGCCGCCAAGGTGGAGGAACTGGACGGTTTTATCGGGGAAATCATCGGTGCGCTGAAGGCGGCCGGCCTCTATGACGACACGGTCATCGTCATCACCTCCGACCACGGCGGCATCATCCGGGGCCACGGGAAGACGCATTTCGAGGAAATGGAAGCCCCGCTGATCCTCCGCGGTCCCGGCATCCGGAAAGGCTTCGAGATCCCGGACCTCGTCATGCAGTACGACGTCGCCCCGACCCTCGCCGCCATCCTCGGCCTCGAGACGCCGGACTTCTGGCGCGGCCGCGCCCTCCCGGTGCAGGAATAGCGCCGGGACGGCGGGAAAGCGATAACGACCCCGATCGCGGCTGGCGGGGCAAGATGACAACCGCCGGCAGAACATTCAAATCGGAAACGCCTGAGTCTTAGCAATTTGCAGATAATCGCTCCCTCGTTTTCGAGGGAGCGATTTCTTACATTACGCTTTCTATCAACTATTTACGATTTGAATGTGGCTGTGTGTAGTGTGTCAGCATTCAGGGCTTTGACCGCTCCATCGTGCGATGGCTGGGCAAGCGAAAATACTTTTCCAATAAACGCAGGGGGGCCACGTTCTTTCGCAGAAATGACACAAAGATTTCCTGCCGGCAGGGTTCCGGCAGGCGGAGCATCTCATCAACCGACGAAAAACCCGTTTCCCGAAGCAATTGCCGGTTGATCGCCCTATACGGGACATCGGAACGGACATCCCGGTCCTCTTTGATATCGTATTCGCTTCCGGTATTGGCATGGAAAGCAATCAGCGCCGTCTCGTAAGACCCATAAAAGGAAAGCATTGCTTCATGGTCAATAATGGAGTACAGGGAAATGATGTAATCCGTCAGTTGTTCCTTTTCTTGAAGTGATAAATTACGGAACAGCCTGTCCAGCAAGGGATAGGAGAGTGGCCTGCCGTTTAATTTCTCCGCATTAACCTCCCGGACGGCCCGGCACAGATTCCTTGAGGCCCGCCGCAGGACGAGCGACTCTGAAAACGGATGCTGCCCTCCGGCACAGGCAAGGAAGTTCCAGCGATAGGCCTCTGCCCGTTCTACCAGACACTTCTCGACCGGATTGTTGAACAAATAGGCAATGGCTGTCCGGATCGCTTTGAATCCCACCTTCAGCGCAAGACCGAAATTTTCATTGAACAAGGGCCCCTTCCTCCCCAGCCACTGGTTCTGGCAACGGGAGAACCGGGACGTATATTCCCTTACAAAGGCATCCAATGCCCGTCGGCTACCCGCCTCCAACAGGGAATGAAGATGATCCGGCATCAGGCAGAGACCGAGGAGATGGATCCGGTACTTGACTGCAAGGACATTCACGAGCGTAAAGAATACCAGACAGTCAAGACGGGTATAAAAAAGCAGATAGCCGTTAACGGCATTCTGATAAAGATGGAGCACGGAGTTGCTCCGGAAAGGCTTGCGGCCGGCTTGGTGATGCATAACACACGATGATTTCATTCAACTGAAGACCGTGTGCCTTTTCCAATCGCAAATATGCGTTAAAATGATGAGAAAATCAAAGAATCCATCTGCGGCGGAATGGGACGGGACAACTCCTGACAGAATGTCTAGTCCTGATATTAGTTTACCGATGTTGAACAATAAGTAGTTAGGACGAAGAAGTCCTGATATCGGTTTACGTTGATGTCGCGAAGATACAAACTTTCGCGACATTTTTATAGCGGCACCGCC
>JAEEVC010000037.1 GCA_016287075.1 Bacteroidales bacterium
CGCTCACCGTCCCGGCGCGGGCCCCGGTCGCCTTCGCGACGGCCTTCGCGGCGGTCGCCCTCGCGGCGCGGGCCGCGGTTGGACTTCGGCTCGACATAACCTTCCGGCTTCTCGGTCAGGGCGCGCATGGAAAGGCGCATCTTGCCGGTCTTGGCATCGATCTCGAGGAGCTTGACATCGACCTCGTCGCCGACCTTCAGGAGGTCTTCGACCTTCTCGGTCTTCGTCCAGGCCATCTCGGAGATGTGGAGGAGTCCCTCCTTGCCCGGGAGGATCTCGATGAAGGCACCGAACTCCAGGATGCTCACGACCTTGCCGTGATAGACCTGGCCGGCCTCAGGCACGGCGCAGATGTCCTTGATACGCTGGAGCGTGGCGTCCATGGAAGCCTTGTCCGTACCGAAGATATCGACCACACCCTTGGTGCCGCCGCCCTCGGCGGGCACTTCCTCGATGGTGATGGTGGTGCCGAATTCCTTCTGCATGCCCTGGATGGTCTCGCCGCCCTTGCCGATGACCGCACCGATGAACTCGGCCGGGATCTCGATCTGGACGAGGCGCGGGACGAACGGCTTGTAGTCCGCACGGGGCTCGGAGATGGTCTTCAGCATTTCGCCCACGATGTGCATGCGGCCCTGGCGGGCCTGCTCGAGGGCCTTGCCGAGGACCTCGTAGGAGAGGCCGTCGACCTTGATGTCCATCTGGGTGGCGGTGATGCCGTCCTTGGTGCCGGTGACCTTGAAGTCCATGTCGCCGAGGTGGTCCTCGTCGCCGAGGATGTCGGTGAGGATGGCGTAACGGTCATTCGGGCGCTCGGCGTCAGTGATCAGGCCCATCGCCACACCGGCGACCGGCTTGCGGATCTTCACGCCTGCATCCATGAGGGCGAGGCAGCCGCCGCAGACGGAGGCCATGGAGGAAGAGCCGTTGGACTCGAGGATATCGGAGACGATGCGGATGGCATACGGATTCTCGGGGGCCATCGGGATGACGGGCTTGAGGGCGCGCATCGCGAGGTTGCCGTGGCCGATCTCGCGGCGGCCGACGCCGCGCTGCGGCTTGGCCTCGCCGGTGGCGAACGGCGGGAAGTTGTAGTGGAGCACGAACTGCTGGTCGTCCTGGATGAGGACCTCGTCCATCTCCTTCATATCCAGCTTGGTACCGAGGGTCACCGACGCGAGGGACTGGGTCTCGCCGCGGGTGAAGATGGCGGAGCCGTGGGCGCAGGGCAGGTAGTCGGTCTCGCACCAGATCGGGCGGACCTCATTGCCCTTGCGGCCGTCGAGGCGGATGCCTTCGTCGAGGATGAGGTTGCGCATGGCTTCCTTCTCGACATCGTGGTAATAGCGGGCGACCATCGCACCCTTCGCCTCCTGGTCCTCCTCGGACAGGGTGGCGAGGAATTCCTCGCAGATGGCCTTGAAGCCGGCCTCGCGCTCGTGCTTCGGCGCAGCGCTCTTGGCAAGGGCGTAGCACTTGTCATAGCAGGCCTCGCGGACCGCCTTGCGGAGGTCCTCATCCTGCTCGTCGTGCGGATAGTCGCGCTTGTTGACATCCGTACCGAGTTCGTGCATGAGTTCCTTCTGGATGCGGCAGTGCTTCTTGATCTCCTCGTGGGCGAACTTGATGGCCTCGAGCATATCTTGCTCGCTGACCTCGTTCATCTCGCCTTCGACCATCATGATGTTCTCCTCGGTCGCCGCGACCATCAGGTCGAGGTCGGCGCGGGCGCCGTCGGCAAAGCCGGGATTGATCACGAACTGCCCGTCGATGCGGGCGACGCGGACCTCGGAAACGGGACCGCCGAAGGGCAGGTCGGAGGTCGCGAGGGCGCAGGAGGCGGCCAGGCCGGCGAGGGCGTCGGGCTGGATGTCCTTCTCCGCGGAGATGAGGTTGATATTCACGAAGACCTCCAGGTGGAAGTCATCCGGCCACAGGGGGCGGATCGGCCGGTCGACCAGACGGGCGATGAGCACCTCGTAGTCGGAGGGACGGCTTTCACGCTTGAGGAATCCGCCGGGGAAGCGGCCTGCCGCATAGTACTTCTCGCGGTAGTCCACGGTAAGCGGCATGAAATCCGTGCCTTCTTTCACTTCTTCGGCACAGGTGACGGTGGCGAGCAGCATGGTGCCGCCCATTTTCACCACGGCGGAACCGGCGGCCTGCTTGGCCAGCTTGCCGGTTTCGATCTCGATTATCCGACCGTCGGATAATTCGATTGTCTTTTTGATGACGTTCATAAAACTTTTTTCAACCTGCCTCCCCCGATGGGAGTCCGTTAAACTGCTTCTATTATTGACATTCCGCTGCGGCGCAGGCTGTTAGGGAACCGTGCGGACCTTGTTTTCAAGAAAAAAGGGGGGAGATTCCCTGGGAATCCCGGCCCCTTTCGTTTTCCTATCCTGCGGGCTTATCGACGGAGACCCAGCTCCTTGATGATCGCCCTGTATCTCTCGATGTCGACGCGCTGGAGGTAGTCCAGCAGCTGGCGGCGCTTACCGACGAGGCGGAGCAGGGAGCGGCGCGTGACCACGTCCTTCTTGTTCTGCTTCACATGCTCGGTAAGGTGAGCGATACGGTAGGAAAATAAAGCAACCTGACTCTCCGGAGAGCCGGTGTCCTTATTGGACTTCCCGTACTTCGCGAAAATCTCCTGCTTTTTCTCTGGCTGTAAATATTCTGCCATTTCAGCTTGGATTTTGTTGTTAATGAATCGTTTCACGGCCCCTTGGCCGCGGCCTTTCTTCAAAAAGCCTGCAAATGTACGCATTTATTTTCTGGAAAACAAATCTTTTTCCCCGGGTACGGTATTTGCGCAAGAATGACTACATTTGTGTATTATACGATTGTAAACGTATTCGACAATGAAGACATGGTGGACCGGCGCCCTCGCATGCCTGGCCATGCTGGGAGCCACAACAATGCTGAAATCTGAAATGATCCTGGAAAAGAGCGACGCGGAAGGGCATGTCCTGACCCGCCAGTGGCAGGCTTTCCACAAAGCCGCCAACGCAGACCGGCCGCAGGAAATGACCCGGCTCCTCGAAGATATCCTCGACAAGGCGAAACGCAAGCACCTCAGCAAGGACTTCTATGATGCCGGCCGGGAATGGGTGTATGCCGTCCAGCGCCGGAACTGGAAAGAGCGCGATGACGCCCTGGCCAAGTGGGCGAAGGAGGTGGCCGCCTTCGACGAGCCCGTCGTGACCCTCGCCTGGATGGACGAATTCCAGCGGGCGGGGTCGAACACGCGCTACGAATATGCCCGGGACAACGCCAACCGCCTGAAGGCCGCCCGCCACGCGGAGTTTTACGACGACCTGTCCTGGATGGACGGCAACCTGTCCCGCTTCCTGAAGGACGACGAGGAGTATGTTCTCTGGAAAATCCTGGAGGACAGGTACTTCGACGGGAAGAACCCCGGGAAGGATGTGGTATTTGCCGCCCTCGCCGACCGCGAAGCCTTTCAATATCCGGCCGGGGCCTACCTGAAATTCGTCGCCGCCGACCGACTCCGCAACGACGACCGGAAACAGGCCATGGAAGACATCGTGAAGGCCTATCCCGAGAAGGCGGTGTCGATGTACGCGAAACAGGCCCTCATGAGTCAGGAATTCTCCCGGCTCCGGAAGGAAAAGGCGCCCGAATCGGCCTTCAAGGATCTCCGCGCGGAGTGCGAGGCCGTCGAGAAAGCGCGGAAGGCGTTCCGCGGGGACGAGAAGGTCATCGCGGCCCCTTGCACCGGCGTCCGGGACATCCTGGACGACCTGACGGGGAAGGAGCTGGAGCTCACGTCCAAGGACCGCCGGATCCATGTGATATTCAAGAACCTGCAGAAAGCCAATGTCCAGTTCTACAGCTACCGGGAAGACGACGCGGACAAGCTCCTCTGGACCCGTGAGGTCCTCAACGGGAAGAACCGCTTCTACCTGACCGACACCACCACGTTCACGCTTCCCCCCATGGACGACGGGGAATACATCCTCAAGTCGACCTGGGCGAAGAACTGCACGGCACGGCACCGCTTCACCCAGTTCCGCCTTTCGCTCGCCACCCGGACGCAGGCGGACGGGCTCGCCGCCTATGCCGCGGACTACGCCACCGGGGAACCGGTCACGGAGGCCGATGTCATCCTCCTCAAGGGAGGAAAGGAAATGTTCCGGGAAAGAATTGCATTCCAGGGTTTTACTCTCCTTCCCGAGCGTTTCAAGACCGAGATTGACAAGAACGGAAGCCGGGAGATCCAGTGCGAATACACCGACAGGGAGGGGTTCGTCCGCCGCAGCCAGCCCGTCAGCATCTGGAGCACTTCCCCGTCCAAGGCCGCCAATGCGTCCGTCAACGGATTCCGCTGCAATATCTACAAGGACCGCGGTGCCTACAACCCGGGCAACACCCTGCAATTCAAGGCGGTCGTGTACCAGGGCAACCTGCTCGACGACAACCGGACCGCCCCGAAGGGCATGAAACTGACCGCCAAACTGCTGGATTCCGAGTCCCATGAGATCGCCGAACAGGCGCTCGAGACCGGGGAATCCGGCTCTGCGGCCGGTTCCTTCCTCATCCCCACCGGCCTGCGGAACGGCCACTTCTCCCTGCAGATCTTCCGGGCAGGGGCCGATTCCCCGCTGACGACCGACAGCTTCCGGGTGGATGAATTCGTCCTCCCGACCTTCGACCTGCGCTTCGACGACCGCGAGGGCCTCTATTTCGAAGGGGATTCCGTCCCGGTGAGCGGCACGGTGAAGAGTTTTTCCGGGCACAGCCTTTCCGGCGCCCGCCTCATCCTGGAGGTCAACCGCTGGGGCAACCAGATCGTCCATGACGAGATCGTCCCCATCGCGGAGGACGGGACCTTCAAGACCGCCTTCACAGCCAAGAGCAGCGGCTATTTCAGCATTGTCGCCAAGGTGACGGACGGAACGGGCGAGACCCTGGAATTCAGCGACTTCGTCTATGTCATCAACGGCGTTTCGCTCTTCCTCCAGGCCGAGAATACCGCCAGCGGAGAAGTCACGCTCCGGGAAAGCGGGAACGGGTCCGGCCGTTCGAAACGCGTGTACGGCCCTTCCGCCACCATTATCAAGAGTCCCGATGCAACATACAACTTCCTGGTGAGGAACACGGACGGGCAGCTTGTCCCGGGCGTGGAAGTCCATTACACCCTGAAGGATGAGAAGGAGCGCGTCCTGGAGGAAGGAACCGTCCTGTCCGGGGAGAAAAAGGTCTTCTCCCTGCCCGCATCCGGCCTGTATACCCTCAAGGCGAACGTCCGGATGACGACCCCGAAAGGCAAGGAAATCAAAACCGAGAACGAGGTGCGCTTCCTGCGCGTCCTCCCGGGCGACACCACCCTGGACGCCCCGGTCTGGAAATTCTTCCAGGTCAAGGCGGACGACGTGGCCGACGGGGAGACCTTCGGCCTCCGTTTCGGCGCGGCCGACGGCCCGGTCTGGGCGGTAGTCACCCTGTATCAGGACGGCGGGAAAGTCCTGGATATGAAGACCGTACATTTGGAAGGAACACGCGGGAAGGCCGGGTCGCTGACCGACCTGGACTACACCTGGCAGGCCGGCTGGCCCGAAGCCGTCCGGATGAACGTCTTCTACTTCCGCGACGGGGTGAGCATCTCCTATGACCATGAGTTCCGTCACCGCTCGGAGCGGCTTACCCTGCCGCTCGCCTTCAGCGCCCTGACCGACAAGGCCTTCCCGGGGACGGAATACACCGTCACGCTGCAGGCGCAGCCGGGCGTGGAAGCGGTTGCGGCCGTCTGGGACAAGAGCCTCGACGCCATCGCCGCCAACGACTGGCCGGTCATCCGGCTGCGGAGCTACCATGCCGCGAGCCTGGACTACCGCAATACCTGCGGTACGGTCGGCGGCTTTGAGGACTGGGGGCCCGTCATGTATGATGCCATTGCGGTCGGAAGCGCCCCGCGGATGCTCACCAAGGGGGCGAGGACCCGCACGGACATGCAGATGAATGTCGCGATGGCACCGATGGAAATGGCCCGGGTCGAACGGGAAGAGGAGGCCATCCCCTTCCAGCTGGTAGAAGAAAAGCCGGCGTTCGATGCCGGGGCGGAGGATGTCGCCGTCCGGGAGAAGTTCGAGGAGGCGCTGACCTTCCAGCCGTTCCTGCGGAGCGGAGAAGACGGCACCATCTCCTTCACCTTCCGGACCTCCGACAAGCTTTCAACCTACTATGTCGCCGTTTATGCCCATGACAAGGATGTCAGGAATGCCTATGCACGGGGCGAGATGGTCGTGTCTGTGCCCGTGAAGGTGTCTGTAAGTGCGCCGCGTTACCTGTATGAGGGTGACCTGCTCCAGCTGGCCGCGAATGTCTCCAGCAACGCTGAAGAGCCGGTTTCCGGGACGCTCTTCCTCTATGTATATGACAATGCGGATCGCGCCGGCAAGCCCGTTTCCACCCAGCGGATTCCGGTCAAGGTGCCCGCCGGCGGCAGCCTGGCGAAGACATTCGCCGTGCGCCTACCGGCCTCCGACACCGTCGGCCTGAAGACCGTCTTCGTGGCCAAGGATTTCTCCGACGCCGTATTCGAGGTCGTGCCCGTCCTGCCGCGCACCCAGACGCTGACCGAGGCCCATTCGGCCGTCCTCCGCGACGGCATGGACGAGAATGCCCTCCTGCGCGAGCTCCGGAGCCGCTTTGTCAATGTCCCCGCCAAGAAGGCGGAGTCCTCGGTCATCACCGTGCTCGACATGGTCCGCGACGCGATTCCCGACCACGTGGAGCCGGATGGCAACGACGTCATTTCGCTGAGCGAGGCGTACTACACGCGCCTGCTCGCCGCACGGCTGAAAGAGCGGTATCCCTCCGCCGAACTGCCCGGATCCTCGCCCGAGCCGCTGCTCGAGCAGATCCTCGCCTGCCGCAACGGCGACGGCGGTTTCGGCTGGTTCGAAGGCATGCGCTCCTCGGCGGTCGTCACGGCCGTCCTGCTCGACCGCTTCGCCAAGCTCGCGGAGCGCGGATTCGATGTCCCCGACCTGACATCTTCCGTCAAGTGGCTGGACAACAAGCAGTTCGGAAATGAACTCCCCTACTGGTGCGGCTGGGTTTCCGATGCGCAGTACATGCACATCCGTGCCCGCTACGCCTCCATCCCCTTCGACGTGAAGCAGACCGGCGACAAGAAGACGTTCAACAAGCGCATGTCGGATTTCAAGGAGTATGCACAGGATTACCTGGTACCGTCCGAGAAGGAGGGCCGCGGTCTCACGGGCCAGATCCTCGCCAAGAGCCGGCGCATCGCGACGCTCCGGAGCCTGCTCGCCTCGGATGAGGGCAGGGCCCTGGCCAAGGCCTGGGGCATCCGCTTCGGCACCGAGAGCAAGCTCCGCGCTTCCATGGATGCCGACTTCGCCTCCCTCGTGGAATACGCGGTCGAGCACCGCGACGGCGGCTGGTATTACCCCAACGCCGTGATGCCGTTCCGCGGCCTCCTCGAGAGCGAGGCCTATGCCCATGCGCTGCTGACCGACCTGCTGAGCGCGTATGCGGGCGAGGCGGATGCGACCGGTGCTTCCGGCGCGGCCGGCGTCCGGGCCCAGGCCGGCACGATCGCCAACGGCCTCCGTATCTGGCTCATGCTCCAGAAGGAGACCCAGAAATGGGACGAGGACGCGGCCTATGTCGATGCCGTCACCTCCATCCTGGACGGCCCCGACAGCGTCCTGGCGACGAAAGTGCTGGCCCTGAGCGCCACCTACAGCAAACCGTTCGAGCAGATCAAGGCCGCCGGCAACGGCTTCACCATCGACCGCCGGTTCTACCGCGAAAAGAAAGTCGAACGGAGCCCCGAGGACCGCACGTCCGATGAGACCTGGACCACCGCCGAGCTGGAAGAAATCCGCCCCGGCACCCCGCTTTCCGTCGGTGACAAGATCGTCGTGAAATATGCCGTCTGGAACCAGGAGAACCGCAGTTTCGTGCGCCTGACCGCGCCGCGCGAGGCCTCCCTGGTGCCCGTGCAGCAGCTCTCCGGCCATTGCGGCTGGTACTTCCGCCCCCTCAACATCCCCGGCCTCGGCTGGTCCGTCACGCCCCAGGGCTACCGCAACGTCAAAGCCGACCGGACGGAATACTACTACGACAGCTTCCCCGAGGAAAAGACCGACATCACGGAGGCCTTCTACGTGACCCGCGCCGGCACCTTCACCGCCCCCGTCGTCACCATCGAATCGCTCTACGCCCCGCACTACCGCGCCAACGACGCCTTCCCCGGCGCCCTTACGGTGCGGTAGCGCCGCGGCGCCAGGGTGCGTCTATCGAAAAAGTCCTGCACGTTTCTGGCCCACCGGGGCGCATTTCGTGCAGGACTTTTTGGCTTGCCGCCGGGGGCGCCTACCGGTCGAAGTTGCGGGAGGCGAAGGGGAAGGAGGTGCGGAGGGCCGTGTGCCAGTATTCCCAATTATGGACACCGTTGCGGACGCGGAGCTCGCTCTTGATGCCTCTCGCGCGCATCTTCAGGTGGATTTCCGTGGACAGGGCGAGGAGGAAATCATCGTCGCCGCAATCGAAGAACCACTTGACCGTCTTGAGCTCGTCGATGGTCCCGGGCTTGGCGTTGTCGATGAAATCGAGGGCGGAATGCGCCCGGACGGACTCGCTGACGATCCGGAGCTTGTCCATCGGCGCGTCGGGATCCAGCTCGCGCTGGTCCAGCCAGGCGCTCATCGCGTAGCAGCTCGAGAACATGAACGGATGGCGCTGGCAATAGACGGTGCTGCCGCCGCCACCCATGGAAAGGCCCATGACGGCCCGGCGGCCCTTGCTGCCTCCGCAGCGGTATTTCTTCTCCGCGCCGGGGATGAGCTCATTGAAGAAGAAGTCCTCATAGGGGCAGTCCGGCATGTTGAAATAGCCGTTCTGGACGTTCCGGACGTCGTTATCGCCCGCGCAGGGCATGATGACCACCATCTCCGCGGCCTCGCCCGTGCCGATGAGTTCGTCCAGCACCGTCCGCATCTGCCCGCGCATCTCCCAGTCCTCATTGTTCCCAGAAAGACCGTGAAGCAGGTAGACGACCGGGTAGGTCTTCCCCGCGGCCTCGAACCCGTCCGGCAGATAGACATTATACTTGACCGCGCGCCCGAGCACGACACTCTGCAGGCTGTCCCGGACAATTTGGCTTTTCGCCATCACCGGCACCGCCGCGAGCAGCGCCAGCGCGAGAAGAATCAAACGCTTTTTCATATACTGAACGATTATACCACCGGCAAAGATAGGTTTTTTCTTGCAGATTCAAGAATTATCCCTACCTTTGCAGTCCTTCCCGCGCCGGAGGCGGGAATCCAGACCGGAAGATTAGCTCAGTTGGTTCAGAGCACCTGCCTTACAAGCAGGGGGTCGACGGTTCGAATCCGCCATCTTCCACGCTTCCAACCAGGCACTTGCAGCAATGCGGGTGCCTGGTTTGTTATCTGGGGGCCTCAGATTCCACCCCCCCCGCCTCTCGTTGTGCCAGATGTGTTCTTCCAGTCGTTATCTGGTACGCGAATCCGGTCCTCACGCCACTCCGGTGTACCAGATAACAAGGTTTTCCGCACATCTGGTACACAAAACGGTTGGCCGGAACGCTTACGGGCGCAATTTCTCCCCAAACGGCCACCACAGATGTCCTTCGGGACATCCGGGGCAGCAAAAAGCCGCCAGAATGGCACCACGGATGTCCTCCCTGCGGCCTTGCTGCCTTGTTCCCCAAACGGAACGACAGTGGCCGTGGCGGATAAGCACCTTGTTATCAGCTGTTTCCCAAAAAGAGCCCCCTGAAAAGGGTGGAGCGATCAGGCTTTATCATTTGATTTGCAGGTGTTTACCTGCCACGGCTTAAATGGAGGAAGCGGAAGACGGAGGGTGGCGGCGGATATTAAGGGGAACGGTTACAGAGGAGCCCGGGGAAAGGGGTGTTCCGCCAGGACGGCCGGCGTGTGTTTGAGCGCGGGGCAACGAAGCGACCCGCGCGAGTTAGCCGGACGAACCCCTTTCCCCGACCGCGACCGCCGTTCCCCGCCATGGAGCCGCCACCCTCTGTCTGCCGCACACCGTCAGCCAGGTCAAGGGCAATGTCCGGGACGCCGACATCGAACATGTCTCCCTGGAGTTCCACCACAACACCGTCCTCTTCACCTGGACGCGCACCAAGGCCTTTGAAGACATGGGCCAGGGCTTCCGCTTCATGAACGGCATCCGCACCATCGACGTCCACCACAACATCTTCGGCTGCAACAGCAACTGCGGCGTCGAGCGCGTGTTCTACGAGTCCAACAAGGAAATGGAGAAGCTCAAGGTCAGCAACCTGTACGACAACTACTACTTCGCCAACCGCAGGGACCTCGAAATCGCCGCGCCCGGCGCAGCGACCATCTCCGTCCCCGCCGCGCGGATTGAGGAAGCCGAGCAGATCGGGCCCAAGTATGAGCGGAACATGGAACTGCCCGCCGGCAACGACGCCTTCATCCAGGCGATCGACCAGCCGTACCTGGAAGGCTTCATGACCCTCAAGATCATCCAGTCGCAGAGCTACGACGCCAATTCCGCCGCCAACCAGGTCAACCGCCTCTTCGGCCTGAACCAGCAGGGCACCGAAATCGTCCGCCCGAGCATGTACTGCAACAAGTACCCGTGGGAAAAGGCCAAGGACCTCTTCGGCAAGGTGGCCGGCTACGGCGCCCAGATCCCGCAATAAACGCCGCGCGGCCATCGCCGCGGCACGCCGCAAAAAAGGGTCCTTCTCCCGCGCGGGGAAGGACCCTTCATTCTGCATGGCAGCTCTATTCCGTTCCCGGGACCGGCTTCACGGCCGTGTCGATCTGATGGCGGTACACGACGTATTTCTGGAAGAGGAATTCGGTCGTGACATTGAGCAGCATATTGATGGCCAGCGGGATGTACTCGTTCCAGCCGAGTTCGGTCAGGAAATGCTCGAGCAGGGTCGTCAGCGGGGTGAACACCGCATAATATAATGCGACGAGCAGCATCGCCCGCGGGACATTCGCCGCGCTGCGGAAGGTGAACTTCCGGTTCAGCGTGAAATTCCACAGGACCGACAGGACGAGCGCCAGCAGGTAGCAGAGCCAGTAAGGCCAGTGGAGCACCTCGTCGAAGAGGACGAAACTGACCACCTGGATCAGGCCGGCACTCGCGGAGAACAGGACGAATTTGAAGAAACGCCAGGTTTCGTTCATAGAGGGAAGGTCTTGATATGCAGCAGTTCCATACCGGTCCTTTTCCAATTATTCCGCATACACGGGCCGGATCGGGAGGCCGCTGGAGCGCATCTGGAGCACGTTGGCGGTCAAGCGCCCCGAATCGAACGCCAGGTAATAGACGGATGCGTCGGTATAGGTGCTCGACGACCAGTAAGCGCCATCCTTTCCCCGGGCCGTACCGCTGCCATAGCCAGCGGCCGGGAAGAAAAGGGAATAGCCGGTCTTCTTCTGGGTGATACGGAGGCCGCAGACGACGTTCCCGTCGGCGTCGCGGATCTCTTTGCCCCTGGCATCCTTATACGTGACCATCTCCTCCAGCTGGTATTTGTCCGAATCGGAGGCCAGGGCCAGGAGGGCCTCGAATTCTTCATGCGTGGGCAGGCGCCACCGTCCGCCCAGCTTGACGGTGGCCGCGTCGCGGTCGGCGGGCAGGACCTTCGGACGGTCCTTGTATGAGTAATTGGACTCGTCATAGACGCCTTTCGTGTTCAACTCGCCCCAGGCGTAATAATCGCCGTAATCACATTCCCGCGACGCGCCCAGATTGAAGTTCGCCCACAGGACCCGGCGGTTGTCCATGACCAGGCCGATGTCGACCGCCTCGGGCAGGGGCGTCATGCCGTCCACGCCGTACTTGACCGGTGTTGTATTGTCATCCTTGTGGCAAGAGAGTGCCGCCAGGGAGAGAAAGGCCGCAGCCAGCAAAAGGGAAAAAAAACCTTTCATATGCTTGGTTACGCTCTAGAAACGGAGGGACAGGGTCAGGCCGGGGGCAGGCTGGTATCCCGACGGGGTCTGCGCCAGTTCCAGGGAAGGCATCAGGGAGAAATCCATCGAATACCCGTTGCGCAGGTCCTGGTAGTACATGTTCTTGACCTTGGCCACCCGGACGGCATCGACGCAGGACCAGATGGAAAGGGCCAGGTCGACGAGGGTGACGATGGAACGGATACTGCTGAGGGACTGGGCCTTCGCCGGATCGGTGTAGACAATGCCGTTTTCCGTGAGGATGACATTGCCGTTGCTGTCCATTTTTATGAGCGAGTACAGTTTCGTACCCAAAGCCAGATTGGTCCCCACCAGGGCCAGATTCGGGAGAAGGAAGGCCAGTCCCCGGCCGGTTTCACCGCAGCAGAGCTCGCCGAGACCGGGAATGAGGAACGAGCCGAAACCGGCCCAGCCCGGGGAATAGCGGGTGCCGTAGGCCTTGAGATAATCCCGCGGGTTGTAGATCTGCTTGAGCTCGGCGTAGGACATGCCCGGGACGATCGGCGTATCCGAGTAGCGGGGGTTGCAGGGGACCGTCCCCATGAAGGCGGCCGGATGGCCGGAAGGGGCGGCGTTCGCGAAGGTCTCCGTATTCCCGTTTTCGTACTGGATCATCAGGACGTTCGCCTTGGGAATGGCATAGACGGGGCCGTCCGGGTTGTCATACGGCTTGTAGCGGATTTCGGACACGCCGATCTCCTCGACGACGGCGGGAATGGTGTTGCCGTTCTTCAAGGTAATGATATCCTGGGCGGAAAGCGCCGACGAGAAAAGCGTCAGGGCGAAAAGGAGGGTCAGTAAACGTTTCATGGTCTTCGTGTTATTGTTTTACAAAAATACGCGATTCTTCGTAATAATACACGCAAAACGGTGATTTTTTGTAAATTTGCGGAAAAGCACCGCAGCATGAAAAGAAGGGAGTTCATCCATCTGGGCGCAGGCGCGCTCGTCGCCGCGCAACTGGGCGGCATCACCGCCCTCGCCGCGGACGTTCCGGAAGCGGTCCCGCGGCAGCCTTCGGACACCCCGGAAACGGCGTCCGCCGGCCCGCTCTCCCTGCGTTTCCTCGGTACCGGCGCGGCCGACTGGAACGGCCGGGACAGCCGCGGCGAACTCCGGCGGCTCTCGAGCGTCCTGCTTGAAGGGCGGATCCTCATCGATTTCACCCCGACGGCGGAGGACATGCTCCCGGAAGGCTGTCGCCCGGAGGCCATCTTCTACACCCATTCCCACCGGGACCACTACAAACCCGCCGCGGCGCTGCGGCTCGGCATCCCGACCGTTTATCTCGGCGCCACCTGGGCGGACCGGGCGCGGAAGGATTTCGCCGACGCCGCCGCGGAAAGCGGCCTCCCGCTGCCGGAGATCATTCCCCTCGAGGTGGGTGACAGCATCCGCCGCGCCGGACTGACACTGACCGCCCTGCCGGCCAACCATGCCACCGGCGACCTCCATGAACAGACGCTTATCTACCTGATAGAGAAGGGCCCCGTGCGCGTCCTCTATGCCACCGACACCGGCGGAATCCCCGCCGTCGCCGCGCGCCTCGCCGGGATTGACGCCCACCAGCGTGACGGCCGTCCCATCTCCGGCCTCATCATGGAAGCGACCATGGGAATGGACCACGACGAAGATTTCCGCCTCTTCACCCACTCCAGCGTCGGCACCGTCCTCCGCACCGTGCATATGCTCACGAAGACGGGCCGCTACCTTCCGCCGGAGGGCCAGCCCGTCTATCTGACCCACATGGCCCGCACCCTCCACGGCACCCAGGCCGAACTGGATGCGACCCTCCCCTCCCCGCTCCGCGCCGCCTATGACGGCCTGGACGTCCTGTTCCGCACAACACCTTAATATTTATAGCATTATGTCCATCATTTACATCATCGGCGTCGTCCTCTCCATCATCGCCGTCCTTGACATTATCAAGAAGCCCATCAGCCTTGTCGGCAAAATCATCACCGCCGCCATCGTCCTGCTGACCAGTTGGATCGGCCTGATCGTCTACTTCCTCTACGCCAAGAACCACCTCACCGAGTGGTTCAAGTAGGGCGCCTCACAACCGGCTTCCGGAAAAGGAAAACGGGCTGACTCGAAATGAGTCAGCCCGTTTCCGGTAGGGACGATCGGGGTCGAACCGATGACCTCATCAATGTGACTGATGCGCTCTAAACCAACTGAGCTACGCCCCTGGATTTGAGGTGGACTGCAAAGGTAGGTATTTTTTTATTCCCCTGCAAATTCCACCCCGCAATTTTTTCAGCATCTATTCCTTCCGGGCGTCGTCGGGGATGATGACCCGGTAGAGGAGGTTCTTCTTGTTGGTCAGTTTGAGGTCGCGGATCCAGAGATTCGCCATCCGGAGTTGGTAATAGGAGGTGCCGTGTTCGATGGCGAAATCCGCCCAGCTTTCCACCGGGCCGGAGACGGTAACGATCTCGCGGACAGGGATTTCCGGATAGCGCTCCTTTACGGCGCTTTCAAAGCCGAAAGAGGCGGGATTCATGAAGAAGCGCTTCGCGGCCAGGATGCGGAAGATGTAGCGGGAGGTTTCTTCCGGCATCCAGAGGTCGAGGGCCGACTGCTGCTTCTGCTCCGCACGGCGCCTGGAAATGCCGCCCTGGCCGGCATTGTAGCTGGCCGCGACCGTCAGCCAGTCGCCGTATCTCGCATAGGCGTTCTTCAGGTATCGGCAGGCCGCCTCGGTCTCCTTCTCGATGTGGTAACGCTCGTCCACTTCGCCGTTTACCTCCAGGCCGAGTTCCTGGGCAGTGCCCTTCATGAACTGCCACAGGCCGGCCGCGCCGGCGGTCGAAAGCGCCTTCGGATCGAGGTTGCTCTCGATGGCCATCAGGTATTTCAGGTCCTCCGGGATGCCGTTCCGCTTCAGGATCGGGACCACCAGCGAGAAGATCCGCTTGGAACGGCGGAGCATCAGCACGGAATTGGAGTGCATGTAGGTGAAGGCGATCAATTCCCGGTCCATCCGTTCATAGAGGTCGTGCCGGTCGAAGCGGATGGTATCGCCCGCGAAGACAACGTATTTCGGGACGGCGGGAGCCTGCTTGTGCAGGGTTTCCTGGTAAAACGCGGGCTGGGCGGAAAGCAGGCCGGCCGGTAAGAGGACGGCCGCGAGAAGGACGAGGATCTTTTTCATGCTGCAAAGATGCGGCATCCTCCGAAAAAAAACAAATCTTTGCCGCTTTGGCGGGAATTCCGTACATTTGTCCCGCAATGCAAGAAAAGATGGAAGAGAAGAAAAGCAAGGCCGGGAAGATCCTGGCCATCCTCGTTGCCGCAGCCGCCGTCATCGCCCTCGTCGCCGTCCTCGCACGGCCGTCGGAGCGGAAAGGGAGCCCTCTGTTCGAGAAGGAGGCGCAAGTGATTGAAAACGAGACCTGTGGCTTCACCTTTACCCTCCCTGCCGGCTACACCCGCTATGTCCTCCGGGACGCCGACAGCACGGGACGTTCCATCGCTACGTATTACGCGCTCGGACGCGACAACGACATCTCCATCCAGTGCTATCCCGTCTTCTTCAACGACAGCACGGACGTCGACAACTCGGACCTTGAATTCTTCAAGGGACTTGACGACCTGTATTACCGCGGCGCCCGCTGGGTGGAGCCGGCGGTCTTCGACCTCGGCTCGGTCAAGGCCGTCCGCTGCATCGGCCCGCATCCCTCCCTGGAGAACGGGGTCAATGTCAGCTACGACATCCGGAACGGGAAGTCGCTGATTTCCCTCAATGTCATTTACTATACGGACAAGCCCGCCCGCCGTCCCGACTGGGACAAGGTCCGGCAGGCCAACGCCCTCGCCGGCGGCATCGTACTGCACTGACGGCAAGGCGCTTCCGCGGAAAACCCCATCCCAGTCATAAAGAAGGGGCCGGCTCATTTCTGAGTCGGCCCCTCCTTTGCGCGGAAGGTAAGGGATTCGAACCCCTGAGCCCTTTCGGACTAACAGTTTTCAAGACTGCCGCCATCGACCACTCGGCCAACCTTCCAGGAAAACAGACAGGTTCCGGCGGAACCCGGATGCAAAGGTAGCGTTTTTTGGAAATCCTTGCAAATCAGAACAGCCACAGCAGCCCGAAATCCAGCGAGGCGGCCCAGGGGATGGATTTGTCGCTGTGGCGGTCGATCCTGTCGGCGTCGGAATGCTCAGCGGACCAGAGGTGGTAATTGTCCGTCAGGTTGTAATGGACCGCCGGGGCCAGGCGGAGATTGAAGCGCCAGATGCGGTACGACAAGGCGATGCCGGCATCGACGGACAGGGTGAATGGCCGGTCCAGCCGGACCCCTTCCTCGACGTAACCGCCACGGAACTCGTGCCGATAAATGTTGCTTTTGCCGAAAACATAGCCCGGCGTCACGCCGGCATACACTTCGAAGCGGCTGAAGAGGTTGAGCAGGAACGCCCCGAGCACCGTACCGGCGGACGGGGTATCATGAAAGCCATAAGGAGACAGGCCGGCGACCCCGCCGGCAAGCCGCTCCGGCTCCGTCCTGAGACGGGAGCGCCAGGAGAAGGCCAGCGGCACGGAAACGACGTCGCCGACGTTGCAGCATTCGAGCATGTAACGGAAGCCCGTCCTGAATCCGAGCCCGTTCCAATAGGAATGGCTGTAATCCAGCCCATAAAAGGCGTCCGCACCGGATTCCGCGCCGAAGAAGCCATAAATTCCGGCCACGGGGCCGATCTCATGCATCCAGGCGGACGGATCCCGCTTCTGGGCAGCAGCCGCCGTAGAGAGGAAAAAGGCCGCAGCAACAAGCGCGGCCAACTGGAATTTCCGTATCATTCCGCATCCTCCTTCGCAAAGAAGCGGTACTGGAACAAGATCAGGTAAATGGCACCGACCGTCACGCAGCTGTCCGCGAAATTGAAGACCGGCTCGAAGAAGATGCGGCCGCCGAGCAGCGGCACCCAGTCAGGCCAGGTCCAGAGCGGGAAATAGAACATATCCACCACTTTTCCCTGCATCAGCGGGGCGTAATGGCCGAGGGTCGCGACGGTGGAAAGCGTCGATTCCGAGAACACGAGGCCATAGAACAGGCAGTCGATGATGTTGCCGAGCGCGCCGGCCGTGATGAGGGTAAGCCCCACGAGGACACCCGTCGGAACCGGTTTCTCCCGTTTCAGCAGCTTGGAAATCCACCAGACGAGGGCGCCGAAAAGGACGATCCGGAACACCGTCAGGGCATACTTGCCGATGACGCCGCCGAAGGACATCCCGAAGGCCATTCCCTTGTTTTCGACGAAGAGGAGCTGGAACCAGTTCCCGAGCACCGGAATGTGCTCGCCGAGGGTCATCTGGGTCTTGACCAGGACTTTGATGACCTGGTCGATGACCACGAGCAGCACCCCCAGAAGGAGCAGCCGCTGGCCTTTGGACAAGCTCATACCCTAACGGTGACCACCCTTCGCCAGCATTTCCTTCGCCTCCACGGTCAGCGTGGCGTGCGGAACGAGACGGAGACGCTCCTTGGGGATGAGCTTTCCGGTAACCCGGCAGATGCCGTAGGTCTTGTTCTCGATGCGCGCAAGGGCGCCTTCCAGGTTCTGGATGAACTGGTACTGGCGCTGGGCGAGCTGGCTGGCCTCCTCCTTGGAACGCTGGAAGGCGCCGTCGTCCTCGACGGTCTTGAACGTCGGAGCGGTGTCTTCGATGTCATTGCCACCGTTGTGCATCACCACGTGACGGAGGGTCTTGTACTCGGCCTTGGCTTTTTCCAACTTCTCAAGAATGATCTGGCGGAACTCCTCGAGTTCCTCGTCGCTGTAGCGGGTTTTCACATTCTCTTCCATAACGGATCGTGTATAAAAAAGTTAGCGTTTCACTTCAATGCGGAGCGTGGCACCGTCCAGCCATTCGACTTCCGCGGCGGTTTCCGGAGCCTCCGCCGCAGGGCGGAGAACGACGGTCCGGGAAAGGGTTTGGGCACCGACATAGGCACCGTGGGCGGCGATGGCCGCCTCCAGTGCCGGATCGTCGGCGTAAAGGGTCGTATCGATGCGGTCCGTCACCTCGAAACCACTGGTTTTGCGGAGGTTCTGGATGCGGTTGACCAGTTCGCGGGCCAGGCCTTCCTCCCGCAGCGCGTCGGTCAGTTCGACGTCGAGCGCAACGGTCAGGGCCCCTTCCGACGCGACCAGCCAGCCGGGCATGTCCTCGGAAGAAATCTGGTAGTCACCGGGATTGAGCACCACATCCCCGGCGGGCAGGGCCAGGGTATAGGCGGCGCCGGCCGTTTCGGCCGTCTGGATGGCGGTGATCTCCGCCTGCCCCAGCGTCGCGAACGCGGCGGCGATTTCCTTCATCCGGGCGCCATAGACCTTGCCGAGGGTCTTGAAATTCGGCTTGATCTTCTTGGTGATGATGCCGGTCGTATCCTCGACGAAATCCATCTGCTTGACATTCACCTCGCCGAGAATCAGGTCCTTGACCGCTTCCAGCTGGGCGCGGACCTTTTCGGAGATGACCGGGACGAGGAGTTTCTGCAGCGGCTGGCGGACCGGGATGCCGACCTTCTTGCGGAGGGCGAGCACCATCGAGGTCGCCTGCTGGGCGAGGGCCATCCGCTCCTCCAGCGCCGCGTCGATGACGGCGGCATCCGCCTCCGGCATCATGACGAAGTGGACGGACGCGTCCTTCCCGCCGAGGTCCAGATAGAGCTGGTCCATGAAGAACGGGGCGATCGGGGCCGCCAGGACGGCCACGTCCATCAGCACCGCATACAGGGTCTGGAAGGCGGCCATCTTGTCGTCGGACATCTCGCCGGCCCAGTAACGGGCGCGGTTCAGGCGGACATACCAGTTGGAGACGTCGTCGCAGACGAAGTCCTGCAGGATGCGGCCGGCGGTCTTCACGTCGTAATCCTCATAGGCGGCGCGGACTTCGCGGATCACCGTGTTCATCCGGGAGATGATCCAGCGGTCGATCTCGGGCCGGCGGTCCAGCGGGACCTGCGCGACGGCCGGGTCGAACGCGTCGATATTGGCATAGCGGGCGAAGAAGGCGTAGGTGTTGAACAGGGTGCCGAAGAACTTGCGGCGCACCTCGTCCACGCCGGATTCGTCGAACTTGAGGTTGTCCCAGGGCTCGGCGTTCGTGAGCATGTACCAGCGGAGCGAGTCGGCGCCGTAGGTGTCGAGGGCCTTGAAGGGATCGACCGCGTTGCCGAGGCGCTTCGACATCTTGTTGCCGTTCTTGTCGAGGACCAGGCCGTTGGAAATCACGCGCTTGAAGGCGGGCGTCCCGCTGATCATCGTATGGATGGCGTGGAGCGTGTAGAACCAGCCGCGGGTCTGGTCGACGCCCTCGGCGATGAAGTCGGCGGTGGCGCCGAAGCGGCCGCTGTCGAGGCCGCGGAGGCCTTCCTGAGCATACGGCATGGCGCCGGAATCGAACCAGACGTCGATCAGGTCGCTCTCGCGGACCATCTTCTTCCCGCTCGGGGAAACGAGGAAGATTTCGTCCATGTAAGGCCGGTGGAGGTCGATCCTGTTGTAGTTCTCAAGGGACATATCCGCTGGATCGAAGCCCCTGTCCTTCAACGGGTTGGAAGCCATGATCCCGGCCGCGACCGCCTTCTCGGCCTCGGCGTAGAGCTCCGCGGCGGAGCCGATGCAGATCTCTTCCTTCCCGTCCTCGGTCCGCCAGATCGGGAGCGGCGTGCCCCAGAAACGGCTGCGGCTGAGGTTCCAGTCCTGGATGTTCTCGAGCCACTGGCCGAAGCGGCCGGTACCGGTGGAAGCGGGCTTCCAGGTAATCTGCCGGTTGAGTTCGACCATCTGGTCCTTCACCGCAGAGGCCTTGATGAACCAGGAATCCAGCGGGTAGTAGAGGACCGGC
This sequence comes from Bacteroidales bacterium, assembly GCA_016287075.1. Classification (GTDB taxonomy): domain Bacteria; phylum Bacteroidota; class Bacteroidia; order Bacteroidales; family UBA932; genus Cryptobacteroides. Next base: position 19,870 of record JAEEVC010000037.1, read on the forward strand.
TTGTCGGTGCGCCAGCTGTGAGGATAGCTGTGGACATGCTTCTGCATCTTGAAGAGACGGCCGTCGGCCTTCATCATCAGGCAGAGGTCCTGGTCCAGGGTCGGCGCATCGGCGGGCAGGCTGTCGTCGAAGGCATTCTTGACGGCACGGCCGGCGAAAGGCGCATAGGAGGGATCGACGAAACCGGCGACATAGTCGGGGTCGAGGTCCTCGATGCGGTAGAAACGGCCGGTCAGGTCCACCTGGGCCCGGCGGTTGCCGTCCTTGTCCAGGGGCATGATGCCCGCGATGCCCGCGGCGGCGGCGACACGCTTGTCGTCGGCGCCGAAGGTCGGGGCGATGTGGACGATGCCCGTACCGTCCTCGGTCGTCACATAATCACCGGCGATGACGCGGAAGGCGTCTCCGTCCGGCTTGAACCACGGAATCAGCTGGTGGTAGCGGATGCCGACGAGGTCGGATCCCTTGAAAACGCCGTCCAGGCGCTTGTAGGGGACGACCTTGTCGCCCTTCACATAGCCCTCGAGCGGCTGGCCCTCCCCCTTCGGGTTGAACCAGGCGCCGACGAGCGCTTCGGCCACGATATAGACGGCCGGCTCGCCCGTGTAGGGATTGAAGGACAGGATACGGACATAGTCGATATCCGGTCCCACGCAGAGGGCGGTATTGGACGGAAGGGTCCAGGGGGTCGTGGTCCAGGCCAGGATGTACACCGGCAGGGATTCCGTCCCGAAAAGCGGCTGGGAGCAGCCGTCCTTGATCAGTTCGAACTGGACCGTGGCGGTCGTATCGGTCACATCCTTGTAGCAACCGGGCTGGTTCAGCTCGTGGGAGCTCAGGCCCGTGCCGTCGGAAGGAGAATACGGCTGGATGGTGAATCCCTTGTACAGAAGGCCCTTGTCGTAAATCTTCCGGAGAAGGTACCACAGGGTCTCGATGTAGCGGTTGTCATAGGTGATGTACGGGTCGTTCATATCGACCCAGTAACCGATGCGCTCGGTCAGGTTCACCCATTCCTTCGTATATTTCATGACCTCCGTGCGGCAGGTCGCGTTGTACGCACCGACGGAAATCGTCTTGCCGATGTCTTCCTTGTGGATGCCGAGCTTCTTCTCGACCCCGATCTCGACCGGGAGGCCATGGGTATCCCAGCCGGCCCGGCGGGCGACCTTGAAGCCCGTCTGGGTCTTGTAGCGGCAGATGGCATCCTTGATGGAACGGGCCATCACGTGGTGGATGCCCGGCATGCCGTTGGCGCTGGGCGGACCTTCGAAAAAGATGAATGCAGGGGCGCCCTCCCGCAGTTCGAGGGATTGCTCGAATGCATGGCAACGCTTCCAACTGTCCAGAACCGACTTGCCGGTTTCTGTCAGGTCCAGCCCCTTGTATTCTTTAAAAGTCATATATTTTTGTTAATTTTGTACCACAATTATAGGAATGCAAAGATAACAATTTAAACTGACATTGGCAATATGAACCTGTTGGATATCATTCTGCTGATTCTGCTCATTCCCGGCGCTATCCGGGGTATCAGCAAAGGCCTCCTGGAGCAGGTGGCAACGCTGGTGGGCATTGTGCTGGCAGTATATTTGGCCTACCATTTCAGCGAGCCGGTGTGCACCTGGCTGGCCCGGTACATCACCGTGTCGGATACGGTGCTGCATGTGATTGGCTTCGCCGTCACGCTGCTGGGCGTGCTCATCATTGTCCTGTTCTTTGCCAAACTCCTCACCAAGGTGGCCGACAGCGCCTCCCTGGGCTGGTTTAACCGCGTCCTGGGTTTTGTGTTCTCCATCGCCCTTTCGGCCGTTATCCTGAGTATCCTCATCATCCTCTTCGACACCCTCAACACCAAGTTCGAACTGGTGAAGACGCCTATCCTCACAGACTCTGTGCTGTACGGGCACCTGAAAGACCTGGGATACTTTATCTTCCCCTATCTGAAGCAGCTGCTCTCGACCGTATCGTGATGCAAATACCACACTACCAAAGCGCTTTGCGGGATACCGTAGCCACAAAATCCTTCAGATAGAAGGGTTCAAAGTACGCAAGATTTTCAAAGCGGCCGATGGCGTATGCCTCTTCGGCCAGTGGTGCCATGTAACGCACCAGCGGAGCGGCGTCCTGGAAACGGGCATTGGGATGACGGATTACCTCCCGGCACTTGAGGGCGCCGTCTCCCACGAAAAGGACGGGACCGGCCTCCAGTTGCTCGGCAAAAGAGTCTTCCTCCACCACCAGGGCCTGGATGGGAGTGAGTTTCTCCCCAGCCGGCGAATACACGGCAGTGTAAACCTCCATGCGGCGGGCGTCGATCATGGGCACAATATACTTGTACTCCCCTTCCACCCCGGCAGCCAGAATATCCAGCGTACCCACGGCCAGGAGGGGTTTTCCGGCACCGAAGGCCAGGCCCTTGGCGGTGGAAACGCCCACACGAAGGCCCGTATAGGAGCCGGGACCGGAACCCACGCAAACG
>JAEEVC010000017.1 GCA_016287075.1 Bacteroidales bacterium
TGCGCCGGGCGAACGGCCGCCGCGGCCGCCCCGCGCCCCTGCGGCGCCTCCCGGCCGTCCGCCGATCAAGCCGGAAACGATGCGGATCCTCGTCGGCCTCCTGATGCTCGGCGTCAACCTGGGCGTGAAGTACTATTATCAGTCCCTCCGGGAAGCGCAGCGGGTGCGGGAACTCGAGCTGGAAAACCTCAACCAGCAGCTGGAAGCGCTTCGTTACCAGATCAATCCGCACTTTTTCATGAATACGCTCAACAACATCCACGCGCTCGTGGACCTCGATCCGGAGAAGGCGCGGGAGAGCATCCTGGAGCTGTCGAAAATGATGCGGTACATCCTGTATGAGGGCAACCGGCCGACCATACCGCTCGCGCAGGAGGCGGATTTCCTGCGTCACTATGTCTCCCTGATGCGGATCCGCTATCCCGGGGAAATCCGGATCGACCTGTCGCTGCCGGCGGATTGCGGGGAGGCCGAGGTGCCGCCGCTGGTGTTCGCCTCTTCCGTGGAGAATGCCTTCAAGCACGGGATCAGCTATGAGGCGGAATCCTTCGTTTCCATTGAGGTGAGCTGCGAAGACGGGCGGGTCGTCTTCCGCTGCAGCAACAGCCGCCATGGGGCGGCGACAGGCGGCGGCATCGGTGTGCACAATGTGCGGAAGCGGCTGGAACTGCTTTATGATGAGGATTTTACCTATACGGTAGAGGCGACGGAATCCCGCTATGACATTCGGATGAACCTGCCGGCGTCCCCCGGCAACCACCCCGCTGCCGTATGATCCGCGTGCTGATTCTCGACGACGAGCCGCTGGCCCTCCGTCAGCTGGAGGCGTATATCGAAAAGACGCCGTCCGTCCGGCTCGAAGGCGCCTGCCGCAGCGCGGCCGAAGCGCGCGCGCTCCTCGCGGAAAAGGAGATCGACGCGCTCTTCGCAGACATCGAGATGCCCGACCTTTCCGGCCTTGCCTTCGTCCGTTCGCTGCCCGCCCCGCCGCTGGTGGTTTTCACGACCGCCCATGCCGCTTATGCGGTGGAAGGCTTCCGGGTCAATGCCGTTGACTATCTTCTTAAACCATTCGGTCTCAGCGAGTTCCAGTCTTCTTGCCGGCGACTGGAGGAGCGGCTTGCGCAGCAGCGCGCCGCGGGGGCGAATCCGGTGAGCCGGGAGGAGGACGCCCTGTTTTTCAAGATGGATTACAAGACGGTCCGCGTTGCCTTTGACGACATCCGCTATGTCGAGAGCATGAGCGAATACATCAAGGTCCACCTGGTCAGCCAGCCGGTTCCGCTGCTCGTCCTCTACAGCCTCAAGCGCCTGGCCGAGCGGCTGCCGGAAGGGCGTTTCCTCCGCATCCACCGTTCCTACCTGATCAACCTTTCCCGGCTGGTGGAGACGGGAAGAGGCACCGTCGTACTGGACGATGCCTCTGAACTTCCGGTCGGCGACCTGTACCGCCCGGCGCTGAAAGCGTATCTCGCTTCCCGTCTGTAGGCCGCTCCGGGAATTGAGAAAGAATAACCGGTATCACCGGTGTCTGCTGCTTCGCAGCCCTGTCCGGGTAAATGCCACCGGTGATACCGGTTATTCTTTCTGCTTCACCTGGTCCAGGACCAGTTCCACCGGGCAATGGTCGGAGCCGAAAACCCCGTTCAGGATGTCCGTGGAGGCGATCCGGGGACGGAGGCGGTCGGAGACGACGAAGTAGTCGATGCGCCAGCCGACGTTCCGTTCGCGGGCGTTCATCCGGTAGGACCACCAGGAATATTTCGCCTCGTCCGGGTGCTGGAAGCGCCAGGAGTCGGTGAATCCAGCGGCGAGGAGTTCGCCGAACTTGGCGCGTTCCTCGTCGGAGAAGCCGGCATTGAAGTGGTTGGTGGCCGGATTTTTCAGGTCGATTTCCTCGTGGGCGACGTTGAGGTCGCCGCAGAAGACGACCGGCTTCACGGCGTCGAGTTTCTGGAGGTAGGCACGCATCGCGTCCTCCCACTGCATCCGGTAGTCCAGGCGGCGGAGGCCGTCCTGGGAGTTGGGAACATAGGCGCAGACGAGGTAGTAATCAGGCATTTCCAGCGTGATGACGCGCCCTTCATGGTCGTGGTCGTCCACCCCGATCCCGTAGGTCACGGAGAGGGGGTCGTGCTTGGTGTAGATGGCCGTTCCGGAATAGCCTTTCTTGTCGGCGTAGTTCCAGAAGGAGCGGTATCCGGGGAATTCGAGGTCGATCTGGCCCGCCTGCAACTTGGTTTCCTGCAGGCAGAAGAAGTCGGCGTCGAGTCCGATGAAGATGTCGGCAAAGCCTTTGCCGGCGGCGGCGCGGAGGCCGTTGACGTTCCAGGAGATGAATTTCATGGCTTATCCGAGGTTCCAGGTGGCGCCGTCCTTCGTGTCCTTGACCGTGATGCCGAGCGAGGCGAGGAGGTCCCGGATGCGGTCGCTTTCCGCCCAGTTCTTTTCGGCCCGGGCCTTGCGGCGGTCCTCCAGAACCAGCTCCATGACGCCTTCCAGGGCCTTTTCCGCCTTCTGGGAGCCGCCGCCTGCCTCCTCGTCGCGGAGGCCGAGGACGCCGAAGACGACGTCGTCGAACAGGCGGACGAGCGCGTCGAGTTCCTCCCTGGAGAGCGGCGCCTTGCCGTCCTTGGCGCTGTTGATCCGCTTGACCGCCTCGAAGATGTGGGCGAGGGCGATGGGCGTGTTGATGTCGTCGCAGAGGGCGTCATAGACGGCCTCGACGAGCGGCAGCGCCGTGCCCGGCTCCGGCGCGACGGTGTCGCGGAGGACGCCGTATTCCGGGCGGTACGGCTCGGCGCCCGCGAGGACGCAGAGGTCGCGATAGGCCTGCATGACCCGCTTGTAGCCCTTTTCGGCCGCCTGCAGCGCCTCGTTGGAGAAGTCGAGTGTGCTGCGGTAATGGGCCTGGAGGATGAAGAAGCGGATGGTCATCGGGCTGTATGCCGCTTCCAGCTTCGGATGCGTCCCGGCGAAAAGTTCCGGCAGGGTGATGAAGTTGCCGAGGGACTTGCCCATTTTCTGCCCGCCGATGGTGATCATGTTGTTATGGACCCAGTAGCGGACGCCGGAGGTGCCGCGGAGCGCCTGGTTCTGGGCGATTTCGCACTCGTGGTGGGGGAACATCAGGTCCATGCCGCCCCCGTGGATGTCGAACTCCTCCCCGAGGTATTTCTCCCCCATGACCGAGCACTCGAGGTGCCAGCCGGGGAAGCCCTCGCCCCAGGGGGAAGGCCAGCGCATAATGTGCTCAGGCTCAGCTTTTTTCCACAGGGCGAAATCGTACGGGGCCTTCTTGTCGCTCTGGCCGTCCAGGCTCCGCGTGCCCTCGAGGGTGCCCCCGAGCGTCCGGCCGGAAAGGATGCCGTAATGGTAGTCGCGGTCGTATTTCTCCACGTCGAAATAGACAGAGCCGTTGCTCTCGTAGGCATAGCCGGCCGCCAGGATCTGCTTCACGGCCTCGATCTGCTCGATGATGTGGCCGGAGGCGCGCGGCTCGATGGACGGCGGCACGACGTTCAGCTTCCGCATCGCCTCGTGGTAGCGCTCCGTGTAGGTCTGGACGACCTCCATCGGCTCGAGGTCCTCGAGTTTCGCCTTCTTGGCGATCTTGTCCTCGCCTTCGTCGGCATCGTGCTCCAGGTGGCCTACATCCGTGATGTTCCGGACATAGCGCACCCGGTAACCGAGGTGCCGCAGCAGCCGGAACAGGACATCATACGTCACGCCCGGCCGCGCATGCCCGAGGTGGGCCTCCCCATACACGGTCGGTCCGCAGACATACATGCCGACATGTCCGGGATGGACGGGGCGGAACAGTTCCTTCTCGTGGGAAAGGGTATTGGTCAGGAAAAAATCTCTCATGGTCACTTCCGAAAAACAGACAAAAATAGGAATTATCTGCCGCGAAAGCAAATAATTCCTATTTCAGGCGTATGCCGGGCGGTTACCGGGCCTTGCGGACGGCGTGGGCGGCGGGGCGGATGAGGGTGCCGCTGCTGCCGCGGGTGCCGTATGCGCCGCGGAGGCGGGGCTGGGCGTGGTGGATGGAGGCGCGGGTGACCGGGCGGGGCTGGAAGGCCGGGTGGGAGGCGGAACGGGTCCCGGGCTTGCGGGTCATGGTGAGCGGGAAGCCCGGCACGTTGTCGTTGTAGGTCTTGTATTCGACGTTGTTGCCGTTCATGTAGGCGGCGATGTACTGCATGAAGGCGAAGGTGGTCGGGATGTCCTCGTCGCCGATGGCGGCCGTGATTTCGCAGCCGGTGACGGTGGCCTGGTCGGGTTTGTCGGCCGGGAGGACGGCTGCGGCGAGGTCGATTCCCTCGTCCGAGATGATCCAGATGCCGTTGTCGGCTTTGTTCCGGGCCGTGGTGATGTTCACTTCGCCGAGGAAGAGTTCATCGAGGTTCACGCCTTTTTCCTCATAGGTGCCGAGGTATTGGGCGGTGAAGTACATGTTCAGGTTGTCCACGTCGAAATAGGTCTCCAGGTACTCCTGGTCCATGACGGTGCCGGTCTGCGCGTTGATGCTCTCACCGGTCTCCCAGCCGTGCAGGAAGTAGGCGCAGTTGGCTTCGGACTGCTCGATGCGGACGGGGTAGGTGACGCTCCCGCCCTTGATTTCCCAATCGCCGATCCAGCGGAGATACTCCTCCGTCGGGGTCTCTTCCGCCAGGGTAAAGGAGGTCTCGGCGTAGTCGCCGGTGATGTAGCCTTCCTTGTCCATGCCGATGAGGAAGAGCATCCAGTCGCCCATCCGCATCCGGTCCAGCAGGTAGTCGTGCATTTCCTCGATGTAGAAATAGTCGGTGACCTTTTCCCCGTAGGTGGCGGCGTCCTGCCGGAGGTATTCCGCCTCCTGCTCGAAGAAGGCCTTGCGGTCGTTGTTGTAGAGGTCTGCGTTGCGGAAATCCGCCGCCGCGATGGTCCGGAGGATGTAGTAATCGGCACCCGGGCAGGTGACCTTGACATGCTCCACCCGGATCTTGCGGTTGTTGTCTTCGATGTAGTCTTCCCGACCGACGTACTGGAGGGTCCAGTCGGCCCGTTTGTGGAGGGTGACCTCCACCGTGTGGGATTCGGGAATATCCGTATTTCCGCGCTCGCGGTACGTGTGTTTCGTGCAGCCTGCCACCGCCAGCAGCAGCGCTGCGAGGGTCATCCATTTTTTCATAAGCTGTGCATTTTCCGCCGTTCCCTGCAAAAAGCCGGCCAATCCTGAAAGGGAGGTCCCGGACCCTGTCCGGGCAAACGGTCGCTTTTGAAGCAAGTTAGTTTTTCATTTATATATTAGGAAAAATGACTTTTTTGCACTAACTTTGCGACTTTCGGGCTCATTTTGCCCGGTGTATTATGTAGTGTAGTTGGTCCCCCGGGGGAGAGATTGTTTTATTTGACTGGAAATGAGTGACTTTGAAAATAAAAAGTCCAGGAAATCTTACGCGGGCGCGCGACTGATCCTCCTGCAGGATTCGGTCCTGAGCGTGCTGGCGTCGCTCCTGTCCATTCTCCTGGTCCGTTCCCTCTCGGAACCGATTCCGGGCTTCTCCACCATCGTATGGCGCTATCTGGGCCTTTCGCTCGCCGGCGCCATCCTCGGCAGCCTTCTCTCCGGCCTCTGGAAAATCGAGGCGCACCGGATGAATTCCAGCGCGATCGGAAAGATCCTCCTGCTCGTCTTCGTGAAGGAGACCGTGCTCGTCGTGGCTTTGCTGACGGGCCTTGTCGTCCTTCCCGCCGAGATCTATGCCTTCCTCGTCATCGCGGTTGACGTCGTCTTCACGGCCATCCTCCTCATCTCCCCCCGCTACATCTTCGCGACGATGCGCCGGGAAGAGCGGGCGGTGAGCCGGAACATCGGCCGCCTGACGGCCCTTGTCGCCGGTACGAGCCCGGCCGCCGTCGCCCTGGCAGCGGACGCGGAGGCCTCCGGCCGCTTCAATGTGGTCGGTTTCCTGACCACGGACCGCTCGAAGGAAGGCCAGGTCATCTCCGGTCTGGTCGTCTATTTCTGCGAGGATGTCCGGGACGTCTCCGCGCTCCAGTGGCGCCTGGGCGGGATCGACACGGTGCTCTTCCCGATGGACTGGGACCATGACGAGGTCCAGGGTACCACCGTCCGGAGCGCCGCCGACATGCCCGACCACAGCCGGATGACCCGCATCGGCTACGCCTTCAAGCGGGCCTTCGACATCGCCCTGTCGGCCTCCCTGCTGATCGTCTTCTCCCCGCTCATCGCCATCTGCGCCCTCGCGATCTACCTCGAGGACGGCAAGCCGGTCATCTACCGCCAGGAGCGGATCGGCAAATTCGGCAAGCCCTTCAACATCCTGAAATTCCGCTCGATGCGGCTGGATGCGGAGCAGGGCGGACCCGCCCTTTACAGCGGAGACTCCGACGACCGCCTGACGAAGGTCGGCCGTTTCCTCCGCCAGCACCACCTCGATGAACTCCCGCAGCTCTGGAACGTGCTGCGGGGCGACATGTCTTTCATCGGCTACCGGCCGGAGAGACAGTACTACATCGACCAGATCATGGAGCGCAACCCGCGCTACCGTTACCTTTACCAGATCCGTCCCGGCGTGACCAGCTATGCCACCCTTTACAACGGCTACACGGACACGCTCGAGAAGATGCTCACGCGGCTGGACCTGGACCTGTATTACCTGAGGAACCACTCCGTGCTCTTCGACGCGAAGGTGCTGGGGCTGACCTTCCTCAAAATCGTCAGCGGGAGGAAATTCTAGGATGGCGGCACTGAAGACATACACGGAGCCCTGCTGGTTCGCGGCGCGTACGCGCTACGGCCAGGAGGTCGGTATCCGGGACCGCCTGGAGCAGGAAGGCATCGAGCATTTCATCCCGACGGTCCGCGTCCGCAAATCCCGCGGCAAGGGCCAGTGGGAGCGCCCGGTCGTGACGAACCTCGTGTTCCTCAAGGCGACCAAGGCGGAAGCCTGTGCCCTGGCGAATGAAAAGGGCCTGCCGGTCCGCTACATCATCGACTGCGCCACGCGCACCCTCCTGGTCGTTCCCGACAAGCAGATGGAGGACTTCAAGCGTGTCCTCGACCAGAATGCCGAGGTCTCGACGGAGCCCCTCGCCCTCGGCGACCGGGTGAAGGTGACCAGAGGCCCCCTGAAGGGCGTCGAAGGCCATATCGTGGAGTTCCAGGGCCGCATCTATGTGGTCGTGAGCCTGCTCGACTGCTTCTTCGCCAAGGCCCACGTCCCCCGCGGCTGGCTGGAGCGCTGCAACAAGGAAACAAGTAAGTAATTAATATTGTTAGTAGATTTAGAATGAACAAGAAAAACTATGGGACGCCCACCATCCTTCAGGAGACCCACATTGTCCTGGAGCAGAACCTGATGGCGTCGGTCGTAGACAACCTGACCGTAGAGAGTACGGGTCAGGAGGTGGAGACCTTCGACTTCAACTCCACCGAATTCAATCACACATGGGGGGAATAGCCGTATGAAAAAGTTCTCCATTCTTTCGCTGGGCCTCCTCGCCCTTCTGTTCTCCGGATGCGACGTCGATGAGATGATTACGCGCATCGAAGCCGGAACACCGGTCGTGTTCTCGGCGAGTACCGTTTACTATTCCGGCCTTCCGACCCGTACCGAGTACAGCGGCAAGGACCAGGACAACAACCCCATGGGTTCCAGCTCCCAGTGGGAGCGCATTGACTGGAAAGACGGCGACCTGATCCGCATCTGGTGCGACAACGAGATCGCCGGCGGCAACTTTGACCCGACCGCGACGGACCACTTCGCGGACTACCGGGTGAAGTCCCATGAGATGAACGCCGACGACAAGAAGCAGAGTATCGCCACCATGGAAAGCGCGGGTGCGAACGGTCTTACCTGGGGTGAAAACAAGGAGCACAAGTTCTATGCGCTCTATCCGTCCCCGGCCACCGATGGCGTCGATGCGGCCAAGGTCAAGCTGGAAGGCAACGTCATCACCGCGAGCACGCCTGCCGAGCAGACCGTGACCCTGAAGGACGGCACCACTTCCTTCTATGAGCCCGACATGAAACATTACGGCTACATGTGGGCGGCGAAGGCGACGAATCCCGGCGTGAAGGTCGATCTGGGCTTCAAGCCCCTGATGACCGCCTTCGAGTTCAACCTCATCAACAACACCGGCAGCACGATGACCCTGCAGTCATTCTCCATGTCCTCCGCGAACGGCAACCTCGCGGGCAACTTCACCGCCACGGTGGGCAACGACATGGAAACCCTCACCATCAGCGCCCCCACGAATGCGGGCAACACCGTGACCGTGGGCTTCGGCGGCGATGTTACCCTCGCGGACCAGGCCTCCATCACCCTGACGCTCTTCACCCTGCCGCTGAATCCCACCCAGCTGACCATCCATGTAAATACCACGGCCGGCTCCAAGAGCCTGAAACTGCAGCAGATGCAAAGCGGCACCATGACCTGGATCCCCTTCACGGCCTGCAAGAAGTACCGGCTCACGAACATCAAGGTCGGGGAAGTGATCACCTGGCCTGTCACCTTTGACGTCCTTTCCACCGGGCAGGAGGTCGACCATCAGTATACCGGGTCGGATATCGGTTCCGGCACCTATTCAAACTGGAATTAAGAAAGACTTCTCAACAGAATGAAACACCATATTATATTTTATATAGGAGCAGCCCTTCTTTCCCTGACGGGTTGCATGCAACTTGAAATGTCGGATCTGGAGGATGCCGTCATCAATTTCGGTGTGACCACCGAATATGACAACGGCCCCGAGACCCGCACCGAATACAGTGGCCAGATCTATGGCTCCACGACGAAGTACGAACGCATCAACTGGATTGCAGGTTCGGACAAGATCCGCGTCATCTGCAACGAGGTCGCCGGCAGTCCCACCGCGCTTGATTATAACATCAATACGGTCGCTTCTTCCTCTAACAAGAACAGTTCGGCCACGGTGACTTCCGCCAGTGGTGAGAGTTTCACTTGGAATGGTACCGTCGCGCACTATTTCTACGCTCTCTATCCGTCCCCGAATCAGGATGGCGCTCCGAGCGGCGTATCCATTGAATCCAATACCGGTCACACGGCCAAAGTGCATGGTTCCGTTCCCGCTACCCAGCCTGGCAAGGAGTGGGTTGCCTCCACGCGCACCTACAAGCCGGACATGAACTACGCATACATGTATGCGGCTAAGCAGCAGAGCAACACCAACCCTCCTGCCACCACCAACGTGACCCTCGAGTTCAAACCCCTGGTGACCGCTATCCAGTTCTCTCTTCTGGGAGACAGCAACTATCCGATTTCAGCGGATCTGACCAAGGCGGAACTGATTTCCTCCTCGACTTACCTCGCCGGTGACTTTGATGCATCGCTGAATGCCTCCGGTCTTGTCGACATTCCTCCTGTCAGCAACGGCTCCATGACGCTGACGATCAATTTCCCGGCCGGCATCAAGCTGAGCACGTCTGCCGTCACCACCTTTACTTTCCTGGCCCTTCCGGTCCAGCAGAAGAATCTGACGCTGAAACTCTATTTCGGCTCCACGACGCGTTCCATCGAACTCACGGATGTTACGGTCGCCGCTTGCAAAAAGGCCTATTTCAGCAACGTGAATGTTCCCGGGAAGGCGCAGTTTACCTTTACGGTCGGGAATCCGCCCGTTGATGCAATCATCAACAGCGATGGCGGTTCTGAGAACTGGACGGTCAAGAGTTTTTATACCTGTGACGGCGTCCAAAAGCCTGCGGCATGGAAAGCAGTTGAGTATTATACCTCCACGGACGGCGGTATGACCTGGACGCCCTCGAAGAGCGGTAACAATTGGGTCAAACCCAGTTGGTTCCCGACTATCCCGAACGATCCGGGTTCCACCACCGACAAGCGGTACACGACGACTCTGGGAGTGAATAACCAGACCACTACCAAGAGTTGGACGGGACCCAAGACCCCTGACGGCAATGCAGGCGAAACTCAAGCTACCGACTTGTCAAAAGTGAATTTCCTTACGGGCCAGGCGATTGCCGAAACGACGGCAAACTGCTATGTCGTCACGGGCCCGGGGTGGTATAAGTTCCCGCTGGTTTATGGAAATGCACGGAAAAACGGTGGCGACAATTCGGGTGCTTATTCCAATAGTAATGGCAATTCGAATGTCCTGAAGAATTTCATCAGGCACGATGGAAGGCCCATCACAAGCCCCAAGATTCGGGATAATGTCACTGTTGCCGGAACTCTTCTCTGCTGGCAGGATTTCAGCGCAGACTTTGATGTCATCGATGATGTCAAGTTTTCTAAAGGAAGCGGCAGTAATCATGATTATATATATTTTCATGTGACAACCGATAATAATAAGATCCGGCAAGGGAATGCACTTATCGCTGCTACATCGGGTAGCAATGGAACCGGAGACATTGTCTGGAGTTGGCATATCTGGATCATCGAACGGGACCGTTTAACCACGATACCCATGCGGAATTGCCATGATATGCTGAATGTAAATCTGGGATGGTACGATGCCAACGCGACAATCCTTCAGCGTGCCGTGAAGGTCGTTCTGGAGCAGACGGACAGCAAATTGCGGGACGAACTCGTCATCAAGCAGGATGCAGCGGACGTATTCGGGGGCTGTGTCTTCTATCAGTGGGGAAGGAAAGATCCTATCGTTGGCTTTAATGAGAATTATGAAGTTAAGCAAACAAGGGGAAGCAAAGGATTTGATAAGCATAAAATTGATTCTCACACAGAGGAGTATACTACCAGACATGGTTTAATTACTTACACTAGAAAGCGAACCATCATTGATACGCCTTTGGAGTATACGATTAAGCACCCTAACGAATTTATATACCTTACTGGAGATAAAGTCCCTAATGGTCATAAAGACCAAGTCTTTGTGCCTCAGATTGAATCTCCACTGTCCTATGTTGCCCAGGGACGTTGGTGCAATGGCAGATATGAAAATCTATGGAATGCCCAAGCAGCATTTGCAACGGATAATGAGGTCGTCAAGACGGTCTATGACCCCTGTCCCGCCGGATTCAAGATCCCACGGTATAATGCCTTCAACTCCCTTGGGGAAGGAGTGAAGTCCTTGGGCTTTGGCTTTTTATACAAGACAACGACCACTGCTACCGACCGGATGCTTTTCCCTGTGACGTCCATGAGAGAGGATTCGGGAACGTTGCGCAGCAAAACGCACCCGGACTTTAAGCAATGCTATATTTGGACGGCCGGAAAACATCAGTATAATAACCAGGGCAATACTGCTCCATCCAACAGTTGTGGTTCGTACCTGCAAATCAAGTCCCTTAACGATTATAATCCAAAGAATACGATGGGACTTGATGCGATGGGCTTCTGTGTCCGTCCTGAGAAAGAATAGTTCCCTAACATTCCCAAAGCAAGAAAACCATGAAACACCTTATCCAGACTGTTTCGGCGACGATCGCCATGCTTGTAGTCTCCTTCTCCGCTGCGGCGCAGTATGTGCCGGAGTGGCATCAGGGGGACCTGACGAAGAAGGGTGCACGGATTGCCGTGCAGGACAACAAGTTAGGCAAGGAATCCACCCTCGCCCTGCTGAATTCGGTCGGCGGCGGGGAGATGGTTTCCAGCTGGGAAAAGCTCGACAAGCAGCGCGGTTGGGGCATCGGCCTCACCGCCGGTGGCTATTCCCTCGCCGTGGCGGGCTTCTGCTATGGCGGCGTGTACCTGGCCGCCGGGATTGTCGGCACCCTCTTCGCCGCCATCGGTGGACAGGAAGCCGTGGACAATTTCTGGAATGAGCTGGGTCCCCGGGTCAACATCGGCGCGGGCGCCATGATCGGCGGCCTGGCCGTCGGTACCACCGGCGCCGTGCTGCTCGGGACGGCGAACAGCAAGATGAAAAAGATCGTGGGTACCTGCAATGAAGCGGGTACCCCTGCCGCCGCTCCCGCCGCGGAACTGACCTTCGGACCGGCCCCCTCCGGCGTGGGCCTTGTCCTCCATTTTTAACGCCTGGTAAACAACAGGATACAAAACATCGGAACCATGAAACACCGCTTGTTTGCCGCCCTCGGGGCGATGGCCCTCTTCCTCTTCTCCCTGCCCGCCGCCGCGCAGTACCTGCCGGAGTGGCATCAGGGGGACCTGTCGAAGAAAGGCGCACGGATTGCCGTGCAGGGAGAAAAACTGAGCAGGGATACGACGCTGCTCCTGCTCAACTCCGTCGGCGGCGACGAGATGGTCGAGCGCTGGGAAAAGTACACGAAGCAGCGGGGCTGGGGCATCGGCCTCACCTCGGGCGGGTACACCCTGGCTGCGGCGGGTCTCTGCTATGGCGGTGTGTATTTCCTGGCCGGCCTGGTGGCCTCGATCTTTGTCGCTTTCGGCGGCCAGGAGGCCATCGACCAGCTCTGGAGCGAGATGGGGCCCCGGGTCTATGTGGGCGCGGCCGCCACTGTCGGCGGCCTGGCCGTCGGGACCACGGGCGCCGTGCTCCTCGGCACGGCGAACAAAAAGATGAAGAACATGGTAGGGACCTGCAACGAGGCCGGCACGCCCGTTCCCGGTACCGCCCCCACTCCGGAACTCACTTTCGGCCCCGCCCCCTCGGGCGTCGGGCTTGTGTTGCATTTCTGATATGAAACGGAACTACAGTATACCCCTGGTCAAGGAAGTGGCGGAAGTCCGGCTCGAAACGGACTTCCTGCAGAACTCGATCGTCACCGATGAGACGTCGGTGCAGGTGCGTGAATTTGAGGATGTCACTTCATCGTTTGACGACAAATTCTTTGAAGCTGAATTCAAATAGGAGGAGCCCGATGAAAACAAGAGTGATACTATTCGGGCTGATTGCCCTGAGTTGCCTGGCTTCCTGCCGCCGTGACGGATTCTCGACCTCCGGAAAGGATGTGATTTATGTCCGTGTCAATGACCGGGCGCTTACCAGGTCCGACGCCTCGGAGGCGGAAGCCGCTTCCGGTCAGGAATTGCTGTTTTCCATCCCCGCGGTACTTGACAACGGGGATTCCATCCAGGTCACGGCCTATCTGAGCGACATGGACGAGTCCGCCCCGGACACCCGGGGTGCCGCCCTGACAACGGCCAGCCTGGGTTCGAGACTGGGTCGTTTCCCCACGACCCTGTACAAGGACGGCGCCGTCTATCTTGAGGAATGGACGCAGGTCGCGATGGCGGACGTCCCGGTCTGCTATGATGCCGGCGTCTGGTCCCTGGGTGGATTGGAAGAGGACCAGGTGTACCATTGGCCTTCCGACGGGTCTGCGGTCACGTTCTGCTCCTATGCGCCGTCGAACGTCACCACGCTGACGGACATCGACTGGCATGGCGGTGAGAAGCTGTCCTTCAGCTATTCCCTTCCGGAGCCGGCAGGGGCCGTGGACGGCGTCTTCTCCGATGCGCTGAACCAGCCGGACCTCCTTTTCGCGATGGACCCGCAGAGCAAGGACAGCCGGGTCGTCGGGAAAAAGCATTTTGCCGACATCCAGTTCAACCATGCCCTCACTGCGGTGCGTTTCATCCGGGGCCGGTATCTGGATAACTGTACCATCGATGCCATTTCCCTGAAGGGCTTCTACGGCGCGGGCACTGCGGAGGCGGTCCTGGTACCCGGATCCTCCACGCATGAGAACAAGCTTGATTTTACCTGGACCCCGAGCGGTCCCCTCAAGAACTATACGCAGACCTTCAACCGGGTGCTGACGGACGCTGACGCCAACCAGGCAATGAGCGGCCATGACGCTACCGGCGCTTCCCTGGATCCGACCGAGGACCAGTCCTATACGTTCATGATGATTCCCCAGCTGCTCGCAGACGGGGCGACCATCGAGATTGTCGTGGGCGAGCGTCTCCACCCTCTGTCCCTGGTCTTGTCCGGCGCCGACATGGATGCCAGGCTCAAGGACTGGCGTACCTATGCCGGGAAAGTCATCACGATCAGTGTCAGTTCGGTGGGCGGCGGCGGTCTGTTGGACGTTGAGATCGACGACCAGGTCGCGGCCAACGTGAAGACGGATGTCGTCATCACCAACACCCCCATCGGCAACGACGCCTACGTCCGTGTCGCCATCATTGCGAACTGGGTGAATGCGCAGGGGGCTGCGGTGTATCCGTATCCCATCGACAACATCGCCAGTGATTCCCACTGCGAGGGCTTCGATTCGGCCAACTGGGTGTTCAACGACGGATTCTATTATTATAAGCACAAACTGGAGAGCGGCGCTCCTTCCCAGAAGATGTTCTCCAAGTTCACGGCTCCCGTTTCCGGCGATGCCGGCTATCCTGCCGATGTCCCGAATGTGGACCATCTGCAGATGACCATCCTGGTCCAGGGCGTGGACGCGGGCCGTATTTCAGATATGATCACCTACTATGGCTGGCCCAATGTGTTTGTCGATTAAAAAGGAGATGAATATGAAGAACGCTATTTCCCATCGCTGCGGAACGGCACTTCTTGCCGTCTTCCTTTTCCTGGCCGCCGGCCTGCGTCTTTCCGCACAGATACCGGACTATGGCCAGGTATATTATTGGAATCTGTCCAAGGGTAATATCAACTTTACACCCGGCACCGCCGAGGGCTATATTTGGTTGAATAATCAGTGGACTTATGTCGATAACTCCACGTATGCCCTGACCGATGCCGTCATGTGGATTGTCTTGGATCCGGACAATCGTTTCAATGGCGACCTGTCCAGCCTGGCCGATTATCAGAGACCCGTCACAACGACATCCGGCAACAGCAACGGCGTCAATATCGTCAATAATTCCGGCGATGTGGCGGCGACGCTCAAGGAATGGAAAAGGGTGGCGGAGCTGCAGGGGCGTCCATCCACCGACCACTGGATTTCGGTGGCCTGCAACGTCGGTTATTCCATCGTGTTGGACAACATCTGGTCCACTTACCAGGAAGGCAGCCAGGGGTCCACGCAGGGCGGCTTGTCCTTCAAGCCGCAGAGCGACCAGCCCTGTGTCCTCAATGTCGTGCTCAAGGGCGACAACCGTTTCGGCAATATTTTCTATTGTTCCCACGCGCTGCAATACCCTGGCGGGCCATTGGTCCCTTCAAGCGGGTTGTTCGAGCAGGCAAGACTCATTTTCAAGAGCTACAAGGGATTCGGGTCTACGGAAGGGACGTTGACCGTGGGGAATATCGATCCGGATGCCCGTTATCTCGTGGATCCGGTCAATGGTGAAGTCCCCATGAATTTTTACAATTCGGTCATTGGCGGATCTGACTCCTTTGAAGACTCCTATGGCATCCAGATCGACGGCGGTACCATCTACGCCGGCGCGCAGCCGGAGGATGTCTGTACGGCAATCGGTGGCGGCGGCAACGGGATCGGTGCCGTTACGATCAATGGCGGCCAGGTTACAGCCGTGACGTCGTCCACCGGTACGGCCATCGGCGGTGGTATCGGTTGGACCGAAAAGGGCGGAAAGGCGATTGTCACGATTACAGGTGGCGATGTCTATGCTTATAATAAAGGCCTTCTGCGTAATTACGAGGGAGATATCCATTATGTCCCTGCCGCTGCGATCGGTGGTGGCAGTTCGTTCAAGAGAAAATGCGAGGATTCCTCTGTGACCATCAGCGGCGGAACGGTCTATGCCGAAAGTGTGGGCGGCGTTGCCATCGGTGGCGGCGGAAGCGGCTTCGCAGACGGCGGAAAGGCCACGATTTCCATCTCAGGCGCTTCGACGAAGATCTGGGCCAAGAGCAAGAGCGGAGGCACTGCTTCCCATCCGATCCCTGCCGGTACTTCCATCGGCGGCGGGACGGGCGGCATCGGCGGCCTTACAGGGGATGAACTTGCGGATAACGGTCCTGGAAACGGTGGCGACTGTGAATTTTCCATGACGGGCGGGACGCTGAATGCGGGCTCCGTCGGCGGCGGTTCGTCCAACAACCCGGATCCCGACATCACGATCGGCCATGCCGTGGTCAATATCGAAGGCGGTGACATCCGCGCCCAGTTCGTCATGGCCAAGGGCTCCAGGGACCATTGCGAGTTCAAGATGTCCGGCGGAACAATCGAGAACAGTGTCATCAACGATCCTGAGTATCATCTGGTCAAGAACGACGGCGGCGCCGTTTGGATGAATGACCCGGATGGCAAAGTGTCCATCACCGGCGGTACGATCCGGAACTGCAAGGCCAGCAGCGGAGGTGCCGTGTACACGACCGGCGGCGAAGTGACCGTGAACGGGGCTACCATCACGGAATGCCAGGCTTCGAATGAAAATGGCGGTGCCATCGCCGTGATGTCGACCGGAGCTGCGGTGACGCTGAGCAATGCCACCGTGACGAAGAATACCGCCCATGTCAACGGCGGCGCTTTCTTCCTGAGTCCGAACGCGACCGTGACGATTACCGGCGGCCGTATCAGCGGAAATACGGCTCTTCAGAACGGCGGCGCCTTCTATGGTTCGGAAGGGTCGAAGATTACCATGCTCAGTGGCAGTATCGAGGATAATTCCGCGTATGACGGCGGTGGGGTGTACCTGGCCTCCGATGCGAAACTGACCTATACGACCGGCTCTGCCGGAACGGGATTTATCCGGAGAAACCATGCGTCCAACCTGGGCGGCGGGGTTTTCCTTGCCAAGGGGACCACGACGGCCAAGACGCAGCTCGAGTTTGTCATGAACAGCAGCACCTCGCTCGGTTTTTACGACAACATCGCCGAAGTGGGGGCGGACGATATCTACGCCTTTGGTGAGGGAACCACCCGGATGACCATTCCCTCGGTCAACGGCATGGACCTGGGCGGCTACTCCCTGTTCGGCGCGACGCTCCAGTGGTGGGAGGACTATCAGGTGGACGATCCCAGGTATGGCGTGGGTACCGGTCAGGGCGATCCGGCCAAGGTGCGCCGGTACCGTGCGTCCCGTGATACGGTCGAGCCGATCTGGCGTGTCCCGAGGGACCCGGCTGTTACCCCCCTTTCCTCGTTTGAGGAGAAGTACCTTTGCCTGACGCTCGGTTTCGAATACGGCACCCTGGAAATCCGGCGGAGCGGACTGGAACCGCGGGAGAATGCCATCTACAAGATCGAGTTCGTTGGAACATCCCTGGACCGTCCTACGCAGTATGTCACAATCCTCGGAACGACGGAAGCGGAGAAGACCGTGATCGACGGTGTTGCCTGGAACATCGCGCGTGTCGGCTTCCTGCCGCAGGGACGCTACAAGGTGACGGAACTGAACTGGACCTGGTACAATGCCAACGATCCCGCCACATCCACACCCCTGGTGATAGAACAGGATATCAGCACCGAAAGCGGACGCGTCTATCTGTTCAAGAACACGCACGCGGATCTGGGAGACACGCCCCTGCACGATGAGGAGCTGAAAGTCAACGAACTGATTCCATAGCATCCGCACCTATGAAACGAACTTTGATTCTACCCCTGGTTTTGACGGCCCTGGCCGCCTGTACCCAGGAATCCCTGTATCATGGCACTGGAGACGAAATCGTCTTCGGTGCCTCAACGGGTTATGAGAACGGTCCGGAAACACGGACGGCATATAGCGGAGACCTGGTTGGAACCAGCCCGAAATACGAGCGCATCGACTGGGTGCCGGGTACGGACCGGATCCGTGTCTGGTGCGACCAGGCGACCCACAGATACAAGGACCAGCACTGGGCGGATTACAAGATTACGTCCGCGTCGAACACGAGCGGCCAGCAGAACAGTCGCGCGGAGATCGCCCCGATCGAGGAAAACGGCTATGCCAATGGCCTCGTGTGGGGTTCTCCGTCCGCAACCCATTATTTTTATGCCGTCTATCCGGCCGCGTCGATGGGCTCGACGGCTTCAGCCGCCTCCCTCTCAGGTGCTAACGGCAATAAGGCGACGGTCAGCGGGACGATTCCCGCCGAGCAGCCGGTGACATGGAATGCGTCGAAGCGCGAGTACAAGCCGGACATGAACTACGCGTACATGTACGCTGTCGCGAAGGTCAATCCCCAGACTTCCGGCAACGTATACCTGCCGTTCAGGCCGCTGATGAATGCCTATGAATTCACCCTGAAGGCCTTGAGCGGAAATGCTCCGACGACGAACCTGGTGTCGGTGACGCTTTCCTCTTCATCATCGGACATGTCGGGCGCTTTTTCCGCTACGCTTTCGGAGAACGGTCTGGACGGAGTGTCGGTGAGCGATGTCGGAGGTTCCGTTTCCGTATCCCTTGGAAGCGGTGTCCTGCTGAATGACAATCCGGTGAAGGTCACGTTGTTCGCCCTTCCGGTCGCCCAGACGGACCTGACACTGGAATTGAACTTCGCCGGCGGCGCCCGCCGCTCGCTGGCGCTGTCCACGACGGATTCCGGCGCGATTTCCGTCGATCCCGGACAGAAACTGTATGTCTCGAACCTGGCGACTCCCGCCGCGTTCTTCTATGATATGGTTACGATTCCGGACATCGAGATTTCCGGCGTGGCCGTCCTTGACGAGACAAGCAAGACTGTCACGGTGAATACGGAGAAAGACAGTGAAAACGGGTACGGCGGTACGAACCGTGAAGCGCGGAAAACCGGTTGGAAGGCCTACTATGTGGATGGAAGCAAGTCCAAGCCGGCCAAAGGGACCGTCGTTACCGGCAATGCGGATTATTCCGCGACTTCGCCCGACTGGATCAGCGTGACGGAAGGCGGCAGCGGCGCGGGCCTGGACGATGCCTTCAAGTTCAAGGTCCATGCTTCTCCGGTGGAAGGGGCACATGTCAAGACCGATGTCAGCCCCTGTGTAAGCGCCATGCTCCAAAAACTCCAGGGCAATAATCTCGGGACCGTGGATCTGTCCAAGTTGAATTTCCTGGAAGGAGGTACTTATTCCTCTGCCGAGACGGCCAACTGCTACATCATCAACGGGTATGGTACCTTCCTGATTCCTTTGGTGTATGGCAATGCATACAAGGGCGGGGACAATACCGGTGCTTATGCCTGGTCGACGGCAGCCGATTCGGAGCAGTACTTGCGCACCTTCGTCAATGCGGACGGGAATGCGATCGCCAGTCCGTTCATCCTGAAAGATGGCAATCTGTCCAAACCCTCCCCGTACAACGGCTGCGTCGTCTGGCAGGATACCCAGAAGACCTTTGAGATCGTGAAGGACAGTGACATTTCCATCTTGACATCCAAGCCTTCCGCCGGGGCCATCAACTGTGAATATCTTCAGTTTGAGATCAAACGGGAAAACATCAAGCCGGGCAATGTCATGATCGCCCTCCGGGATGCGAACAACAAAATCCTCTGGAGCTGGCATATCTGGGTCCGTGCGGACATCTCGTCCAGCGATGCTTCGGGATCGATCCCGGCCTCCGGGGACGATGCCAACAAGTTGCACGTGACCGAGGTAACCTATTTGCCCACTTCCAGTACTACAGCCACCATCGGTTTCCTCTCCGAACCGTTGGGGTGGACTCCGCCGCTTTCTTATGAGGGGGGAGATGCGCATGCCCGGAGTTACTGGATCGCCATTGTCAGTACGGAAACCCAGTCCGTCATAGGCAGCTTCAAGGTTTCACAAAGCGATCATCACCAGGACGAGTATGATTCGCAAAGCGAGAGCATCTACTCCGCTCCATACTATCAGTGGGGACGGAAAGATCCCTTCCTGCCGACTAACGGAAAATCCGTGAACAAAATCTGGACTTCCGCGCATTATCAGATTGCCGGGACTTCCAAGACGGAAGACAAACTGAAGTCAGAGCAGTTCAGCGGAACCAGTCCCCAGAAAATCGGGAAAACCATCCAGCGGCCCTACCTCTTCAACTTGAATTACAATGCCTATCCCGCATACAGGAATCTCTGGGACGGGGACTATAACGACACCGGAATGGTTTCATCCGAAGTGAGAAAAACGGTTTACGATCCATCGCCGAGAGGGTTTACCGTCATGCGCTATCGCGCTGTTACCGGCGCGGTCTCGGATGGCTCGAACACGTCCATCAACACCAGTGCAACGATTTATTCGATGTATTATCAGCCAAGGAGCAATGTGAATTACAATTCAGAATGGCCGGCCGGACGGAGAATGACGTATAACCACACAAATAACACGTCCACTTATACGGTCTTTATTCCTGCATTGGGATGGAGAGGCTGGGATAACAGCCAGGTAATCTATAAATATAATAACGCAACTTGGGGAATCGGTTACCAGATTTATTATTGGACGGCTTCCTCCACGGATGATATGTATGACTCCACTCATCTGGGTTCCTCCTTCCATTCGGCGGAGAACCTGTTCGACACCCATACGCGGGACAGGCGTACCGACGGCTTCCCGATCATTCCCACCCGCGAGGAGTAGTTTTTCCAAGATTATAACTATATCGAGATATGAAAGAACAATATGTCATTCCTCGGATAATCCAGGTAACGAAGGTCTGTCTGGAGCGGGATTTCCTGGAAGGGTCCTTGGATAAACTCACGGTAGAGAGTACCGGGCAGGAAGTGGAGACGTACGATTACAATTCATCCACCACGCAATTCAACCATGAATGGGAATAATTGATAATATGAAAAATAAGGCTTTGTTTTTGATGTTTTTACCGCTGCTCCTTTGGGGCTGCGGTAAAAGTGTTTATATCCCGGGACAGAAAGTGCACTTCCGGGCGGCATCCCCCGAGGTCAAGACGCGTACCGCGTATGAGGGTACCGTGTCCGGCGGCTGGGAGCGGATCAACTGGGTTTCGGAGGAGGATGTCCTTCGGATTTATTGCGCGGAAACGCCCGAGAAATCGGCCGATTACAAGGTCGGCACGGTGACGGACCTGTCAGCAAAGTCGAGCCAGGCCGATATCCGGGAAGTGGGCGCGCCCCTTACCTGGGGCAGCGAGGACCCGCACACGTTCTACGGCATGTATCCGTCTCCGCAGGCGTTCGCTTCGGATGATCCCAATAAGGCGGCCTTCTCCCTCACGGACGAGCGCGCCGAATGGATGATTCCGGCGACGCAGTCGGTGACCCGCGTGGGCGAGACCTCGGATTATGCGCCGGACATGCGCTATGCCACCATGCTGGCCAAGCAGGTCGGCTCCCAGAGCGACGAGACCGTGAACATCCCGTTCTATCCGATGTTCAATGCATTCAAGATCAGCATTTCCGCGGGGGATAACGACGAACTGCATGTGACTTCGTTCACCCTTACGGAGGGTGGCGAGGACGGCGTGACGGCCGGCATGGATGCCTGCCGATTTCCCGACAGGCGGAACGCCGGAAGGGACGGGTTTCTATGAAGTTCCCGCTGTCAAAATGACTGCCCAGCCCGTGATGTCGCACGAAGAGCGGCTGCGGACGGCATGGACCGAAGAAATCGCCGCAGCGCACCGGAATCCTTCCAACCGGTTCGACGAGCCCCGTCTTGACCTGTCAAAGTGGAATTTCGTTTCCCACCGGCTGGAGAACCGGACCACGGCGAACTGCTATATCGTGCAGGGCCCCGGCAAGTACATGTTCCCGATGGTATATGGTAATGCCGTCGATCTGATCTGCTACAATACGGCGGATAATCAGTCGTCCTATGAGCCTTCGGTGTCCGGCGCCGGTGTTTTGAACCAGTTCCGGAACCATGTCCGGAATGCGACGGACTATGAGTGGACCATGACCCCTTACCGGATCAAGCAGCCGTGGGTTTCCCGGGATGCGAACTTTGGAGCGAATTGCACCGAGGTCGGAATCCTGTGGCAGGATATGGACGGGACGGTCATCACCAACCTGACGACGGTGGATGAGTTTACCTACGCGAATGGCAAGGCCGACCGGTTTGTCTGCTTCGACATCCCCGCCGAGACCATCAAGCCCGGCAACGTGGTCATTTATGTCAAGGATACCGGGCTGACCGAAGAGTCGGGATCGGGACATCCCGTCGCCTGGTCCTGGCATATCTGGATCACGGACCAGAACATGTTCCCGGTGCGGATGAAGAACAATTCCAATTCGGCCGGGTTCCCGGTCCAGCCGGTCAATCTGGGCTGGGTGGACGGCGAGGAAGGTTTGTATTATCCCGCCCGTACCGGTCAGGTCCGTTTCGTGGCCGCTGACAGCGCGGGTGATTATGCGGATGTGGAACTGACGCAGGATGAGTACGAGAAGATGTCCACGTCCGGCCATGCTCCTTTCTATCAGTGGGGCCGGAAAGATCCGCTCCAGTCCACGGCGACGGCCGTCACCGATGAACTCCACCATGTCTATTATTCGATCCGGCATCCCGAGGTGTTCCTGGGGCAGCATACCAGTACCATCACCCAGTTCGACTGGACGGACAATGGATACCGCAACCTGTGGAAATCGGAGAACAAGAAGTACGGCCGCACCGACCGCACGGCTACGACCGGCCGCAAGACGGTGTATGACCCCTGCCCGAGAGGTTATGTCATGGCTCCGGGTACAACCTGGGACGATGTCCACAAGACGGGCAGCGAATGGACCGGCAGTGGCTGGATTATTCCTTCCGGCATGAACGACGGGCGGAAGACCTATCTGCCGGCAGCGGGTTATCTGCGGGTGGAGAATCCGTCCGGACTGGAAAGCGCCCATTATCTGGGTCTTCAGAACAGCGGCTCGAAGGGGTATTATTGGACGGATTTCCCCTCTTCCATCGGTGTTCACCGTCAGAGCTTCGCCCTGAAATTCGAATCGTCGGAAAGCAGTTTCGAGGTTAATGACGAAATGATGCGTGCTTACGGATGCTCGGTCCGCTGCGTCCGGGAAGACCGTTTCACGGATGACAAGGAAGGCGGCGAAGCGCCGGCCTATGTGGATGATCAGCCGGAGACGCTGGCAGAGGATAATAATTACGAGATTGCGTTCTATACGACTCAGGTGATAAGGGACAATATCACCTCCTTGGATGAGGCTTCGGAGATTATCCTGCATGAGAGCCTGCAGTTTGTCACTGAGAATCCGTTCTCAGTCACGCCTGCGCTTTCGGTTTATTTCGGGAACAGTGATGAGAACCTGCGCTCTCAGGTGAATCTGGAAGCCGGCTCGACGCTGACCATCGCCCTCTCGGCCAAGGGACAGGTTGCCGCCAAGCAGATCAAGGTCAACTGCCTGAGCAGCGAATCCGGCGCCACGCTGGATGTCAATGGCCTGGGTGCGAAGAGCATCTACAATGCCGGCGAATCCACCCTGGTCGCGTATGACATCAACCCGGCTTCGACCATCACATCCATCTCGCTCACGGCGAGCAAGTTGACTGCCATCTACTCCATCACCGTGGAGTTCTGACACCGGCTTTCGCCCGGATGAAAAAGTAGCGGGGTTTTGCTCCGCTACTTTTCGTATTTCCGGGCTTGCATGGCCATTGTCGGCGCTTCAGGGATCCGCTGCCCCAGGCCCCAACCCGTGCACACTTGCTAAGTGTAAGCCCTCATCCGCCAGTCCGTGTGCAAATCAGGCCGTTCTCGCTTACAGCGGCAGGAAATCAACTTAACGGTAAGCAGAAGCGTACCTTTTCGCTTACATCTGCAGGGCAGGACGGACGGTGGATACCTTTCTCCCCTTGCCGTTGGCAAGGCCGGCCCTTCCTGCCCGTCGTTGCAACTATTCCCCCTCGCCGCGGGCAAGACCGTTCCGCCGGAATCTAAGTGTACATGACAAGGCAGGCAAAAGGGCATTTCGCCGCACACTTAGTGCGCCAAAAGGCCATTCCTCCCCGTTCCGACACCTATGTGTACAAGGAACCGCCGCCCCAGCCCCACCCCCGTGCACACTTGCTAAGTGTGCTGCCGCATATGGCCGGCAGACCGCACACTTGGTAAGTGTGCTGCCGCATATGGCTGGCGCACTGCACACTTGCTAAGTGTACCGCCACACATAACACTTGTCCTCCTCGAAAAGCGAAAGCACCAGTCTCCGCGATATCCCCTTTCCCCATAAGAGCTACAGCGCTGCATCTCCGCAATTCTCCCCATCCCGCAATGCGCCTCCGCCCGTGAACGCGACAAAACCGTCCCGCCATTGCGCTCACAGCGGGAAAACGCCCGAAAGCGGCCTCTTCCGTGCCGCGAAAGGGAAATCCGCCGGCATTCATTGCGCTCGCGGCGACCGCAACAGGCATCCGCAACAAGCCAACACGCATGCGCAAAAATGCGAAAACATTAAAACCAGCCGACCGCAGGAAAAAGTTTTTCCGTTTCACGGGGTTGCTTTCCGGGAAAACGTCCCATGTTTGCATCGAACCAAATCACACGCATGATGGACACTGACAAAACCACCAACACCCTCCCGGAGAACTTCGCTCCCGTGTTCCTCGACCCCACGGTCGACTGGGCATTCAAGTACATCTTCTCGCACGAGGAAGTGCTTCGCAAGTTGCTCAATGACCTCCTTCCCGTCCAGGTCGGGGCCATCGAATACCTTCCCAACGAGATTCCTGTCCTGTCCGAAAAGGACAAGCGCTCCATCTTTGATGTCGTCTGCATGAACCGCCAAACCGGCAAGCGTTTTATCGTCGAAATGCAGTCTAACAATGATATGGACATGGACGACCGCCTCTTCTTCTACGGAGCATCCCTCGTCCACCGCCAGATTGAGCGCGGCAATCCCGACTACAGCCTCGCGCCTGTCTATGTCGTATGCCTGGCGAACTACTCACGGAAACATATGGACGCGCCGGAGGACAAGATCCTTTTCCGCTACGGCTTCCGGGAGGAGGAGACGCATGAACCCTATGGGAACCAGCTGACTATCTGCCGGTTGGAGTTGCTCCGTCTCGGGAAGCAGGCGGAGAGGTGCCGCGGAAACGTGGAAAAGTGGGCCTATTATCTGAAAAATATGCCTACCTTTGCCACGAAGCCTGCGGGCGCCGACGAAGAGTTCGATGCGTTCTTCGATGCCGCGCGCTTCGCGGAGCTTCCGGAGACCGACAAACAGCAATACTACAAGGCCATGAAAAGCGAATACGAGTTCCGCGTCACCACGCAATACAGCTATAATGAGGGCATGGAAATAGGGATGGAAAGGGGCAGAAAAGAAGGCAGAGCAGAAGGCCGCGCGGAAGGTCGAACGGAAGGCAGAGCAGAAGGCCGCGCGGAAACTGCCCGCGCGATGCTTGCGGACGGGGTGGACCCTGTGCGCATTACAAAGTACACCGGCCTGAGCGCCGAGGAACTTGAGGCGCTGAAAGTGTTGAAGTAATTGACAATGCGGGCGCCGGCAAGGAGTTCGATGCGTTCTTTGATGCTGCGCGTTTCGCGGAGCTTCCGGAGGACGACAAACAGCAATACTACAAGGCCATGAAAAGCGAATACGAGATCCGCGTCACCACGCAATACAGCTATAATGAAGGAAAGGCGGATGGTCGTGCAGAGATTCTCCAGGCCATGCTTGCGGAGGGTGTGGATCCGGCCATTATTGCCAAGTATATTTTACAAAAGTAGCGAGGATTACTCCCCGCTACAATATGCGCAGTTTATCGTACGCTCGCGCCGATGTAAGCGAAAAGGGCCTGATTAGCACACGGAGTGGCGGGACAGTTCGGCATGTCGCGTGTCGTTCCGGACGGGAAGGAACGGCAGTTGCAACCGGCAGGAGAATCTTGGACTTACAGCGCTTTCAGATCTTCAGCGGAAATACCGCTTGCCGCGCTGACAATCGCAGGATCGATGCCTCTTGAGAGAAGTTCTTTCGCCATCTCGGCCTTTCCTTGCGCAACGCCTTTCTCCAAACCTTTCTCCATCCCCATTTCCAAGCCCTTCTCCATGCCTTTCTCCATTCCCTCGCGGAAACTGTATTCCGTGGCGACGCGCATTTCGTATTCGTTTTTCATGGCCAGATAGTAATCCTGTTTGTCCTTCTCCTGAAGCAGGCTGACGTCCGCGGCCGCAAAGAACGGCGCAAAGGATTCATCGTCAGGCTTCTTTGCAAATGTAGGCATATTTTTCAAATAGTACGCCCACTTCTCGATGGTTCCTTCGCACTTTTCCGCCTGCTTGCGAAGACGCAGCAGCTCCAGGCGGCAGATCGTGAGCTGATTTCCGTAGGGTTCGTTCGTCTCCACCTCGCGGAGCGTGTAGCGGAAGAAGATCTTGTCCTCCGGCGCACCGGGATCTCGTTCGGGAGATACTCGATTTCGCCGACATCGACCGGGAGCAGGTCGTTGAGCAGTTTGCGGAGGACTTCCTCATAGGAGAAGATGTACTTGAATGCCCAGTCGACGGTGGGGTCCATGAACGGCGGGAGCGGATAGTCGTCCCGGCTGTCGTGCGATGATGTGTGCAGTTTGTTTTTCTTCATGGCAAGATCCAATCTGGTTTCCCTGCAAACATCGACAGATTATTCGGATAGCATCCCCCCGAAACGGAAAATTTTTTTCGCGTTTTTACCGGTTTTAATGCTTTTGGCGAATTGAGAGTCGCAGCGACTTGCTGCGAGTAGCACGCAACGAAGGAATTGTGAAATAATAACCTGCATCACCGGTGTCTGCTGCTTCGCAGCCCTGTCCGGGTAAATGCCACCGGCGACGCAGGTTATTCTTTCTGTTTTACTAAGCGAAAGTGGCAGCAACTTGCCGTAACCTCGGAAAAGTTGCTGCTACTTGCATTATACTCGGTAGAATTTACACGTCCTTCGTCGGCGGCTTACGTATCCAACTTATACAAGAAAACTACGACTGACATCTCACTGATGCCAGTCGTAAGCTCACTTTGTCAATATGTACTTGTCCAGATGCTTACACCTTACATCGGTATTCTTATAAGCAAACCAGCCCGGCCATCAAGACCGGGCTGGAAGGAATTATTTAATTCGTTTATTGATACGTTACGACAATTTTAGTCATCCGAACTTGTGCAGAAGCGGAGAGTGTCACATTCGAAGCCGATCCTTCCCAAGTCCCGATTGTTCCGCTATAGCTATAGCCTGTTCCGGAGAATTTACCAGGACCATTATTATTTGTACCACTACCAGTACAAGTAACTACAATTTTCTTGATAGTTTTTCCTGTTTCGGCACTAACTGTCATATCGGTGTCAGCATAAGTACGATAGTTATCCGTACGATTCATTGTGGACATCGAGACTGTTATACCATCTTTCGTCACTGAGGAGTCTCCAGTATCTTGCCCCGCTGTAAAAGTAACATCCGTGGGGTCGCTATTTACGGCCGTATGGCGAATTCTAATACCGCCGATACCAACGTTGGACCCTTTGGTGAATGTCATCTTTACATAGCGAGAAGCGGAATTAAAGGAGGAAGTTGTCTTTAGTGTACCAGTATCATTCTGAGCACCGGAGATAGAGAGAGTCTGAACATCATTCCAGGACTCTCCATCCGAAGATTCGGAGAACGTGATGGAAGAAGTGGCAGATCCTCCTATCATCTTGTAATCGACTGATACGTCCCCAATACTATCGTCCGTCTTGACCATGATATAATCACCGGTTGTATCGAATTTGATAAGGTAAGGAGCATTACCAGCTGCATAGTCACTGCCAAGTCCAGAAGCAGTAACACCTGCTATAGCCGTAAGGTCTGCACTAGATCCACCGGGGAACGACCAGTCAAGGGTGACATAGTCTACGGTCGGAAGATTGATGGTGTAGGCCGCGGTGACGACATTGCTGGAAGTCCCGTCCTTGATGGCAATGGCCTTGATGGTCATGGTCTCCGACACGGAGATAGGACTGCTATAGAGCGTACTACTGGCAGTCGGCGTGCTCCCGTCGGTCGTGTAGTATATGGATGCTCCGGGGGTATTGCAAGAAATGCTAACATTCTGGGCCGTAGTGTATGTGCCGGCAGCTGGATTGAATGACGGATCCGCAACCGTTTCTGTGCTGGAATCAATGCCCTCTACGATAGAAATATTATCAAGGAAGAACCTATTCTTAGAGGCGATATGTGCACTGAATGTAACCGTGAACGGGGTTTCAACATCTTTCAGATACACCGTGAAAGTTGTCCAATTCGCCTGCGCCAACGTTACTTGGGTAATCTCATTTACGAGCGAGGCATCGCTGTAAATATGGCCACTTGATACTGCTAAATCCAAGAACTTATTCTCTGTATCTTGATTCCATGCTGCCGCATCAAAAGTCAATGTGGCGTTTCCGCTATAGTTTAGAGCGGGCGTAGTTGCGATACCCTTTGCACTGCCGGTTCCGAACTTCGCAGAACCGTTGAAAGGAGCACCATTGGAGATCTCCCATCCATCGTTATCGCAGACCAAATCTCCAGTACCACCATTAAACGTTGACGTACGTTCAGCATTCGCGAAGGTCTCAGTGAACGGCAGGCTGAGGCCTGCGTCGTTCTGATTAACCGTAATCGTATAGCTGACCGTTTCGGATCTAAAGGATTGATTGCCGGCAAATGTCGCGGAAATCGTAGTTGTGCCGGTCTTATTGGGGACAAACGTTACCGTGCCGTTCGAAACGCTCGCAAGTTGTGTATTGCTGGACGACCAGGTTACACTCACATTATTCGGGTTCGTGAGAGCCTGTCCCGTAAAGGCCGTATAGTTTGCATCGTCTAAGGTAAACTCATAACTGGCGGTGCTAAAACCGATTCCGGAAAGAGGAAGTAGGGTGCCTTTTTTGTACAGGCGGATGAGATTATATGCCTGATTGGCTCCCTTGTAAGTGCGCCAATCCGGTTTGCTCAGATAAACCTGCAGATAACGGGTATCGCTTGCAGAGTCCTCGGTCGAGAGATAGAAGTACTTGTTTGTACCGTCGTTGACGCTTACATTCCAAGTGTTCTGGAGGCTGGTGTAGTTCCACGTGGCGATGATCAGACCGGTATTCTCGTTCTTGCACAGTAAGTAATCCTCTGAGTTGGGAGCAGCAGACTTGATCTTGAATTCGTTGTTCCCGACGGCTTCAAACTTCCATTTGATATTGGTGGCGGAAGAAGTGATGGTCTTGGCGTCAGCGCTGATTGTCAGACCGGAGATGTCTTTCAGCATGGTGGCAGACTGTGTATCACTGGTAAGATGCCCATTGGTCAGGACATAAGATTCATCCTCGTTGGCCGGGTCGAAATTGACGATCATGTACCAGCCAGCACTGATATCGGAGAGGTTCTCGACCAGGATATAATCATTGGAAGCCGGTTCTTCATCCTGCTCCGTCGTGAAATTCATCTTCACGGTCTTCATCTTACCGGCGGTGAAGGTGTAGTCCTTGGTGAGGTTGAATTCCTTGGTCTGACTGACACCCGCGGAAGTGTTGACGGTCAGCGAAATCGTGCTTCCGGAAGCGGCCGTGAAAGGTTTAATCGGAAGATAGAAAACGCCTACGTCGTCTTTGGCGATGGCGGCGTTGATAACGTTAAGAGTTGCGGTATTGGAAACAGAGCTATTGCTGCTGGGAGTATAGACGACATTCTCGCCAAGGATATTGAAGCAATAGGTACCGACGATATTCTCCGGAGCGGTTAAGGAAACGGAGGAAATGTTGATGGTTGCCGATGTGCTGTTGGTGATGGTGACGGCCGCGACGGAAGCGAGCTGGCTCATCTGAATGATGGGAGCGGCGGTGCCGTCGTAGGTCGCATTCTTCTTGACACCATACATAGGCAGGTGTCCCAGATGAGCGTCGTCGAGGCCGGATTGTTCAGGATACACCCACTCGTCGTCGATTTTTTCCGCGCCCAACGTATAAGACTGATTAGTCCCATTCTTGTTATTGATTTGGGACAGGCTGGCGTTATACGGATAAAGCGCATACCAGTCATACGCAGTTCCCTGGGTCGGGCTGCCGGCGAGGGTGCCGGTGAACTGGCCGGTTTCCGTGTCGGCAATCGTAAATACACCGTCGTTGATATAAGTCGTTCCGCCCGCGACGGCATGGAACAGATTGATTTCGTCGGTGGATTCCCACGAGGTGTTCATGCCGTTCACCGTCGTTCTCGTTTCGTCTCCCGCAAGCGCGATGATCTCAAACGGAACGCCTTCTTTCCCGGCGGCCACTTCCGCGGGGACTTCGATTTCCTTCGTCGAACAATTCGTCAGGGCAAGCGCTGCAAGCGCGAGGCCCGAGAGTATACCGATTCTTTTCATTTTTCTTCGTGTTGGTTGGTTACTTAATCCTGTTACTCGAGAGGATCGTCATCACCCTCCCACGGCTTGATGGGGGGGTCTCCACTCAGAATGTTCTCTTCAAACCTGACCTCGAAGAGTTCGGCGTCGGGCGCCTCATAAAACTGTTTTTTGAGCATAATGTATTGTTTGTGTTTTATTTCCGCTTCGTGTGTACGCGTAAAACGTGCGTGTGCGTACCATACAAACCGTAAAGTTAAACAAAAAGGCGGGGAATAAAAAACTTTTCCCCACCTTTTTCAACAATGCAAAAAGGGTATGTATGCCCCGTCAGGCGTTGCGGAGCAGCACTTCGCCGCCGGCGGCGTCCACCGTGACGGCGGCGTCTTTGCGGACGGAGCCGTCGAGGATGGCTTTGGCGAGCTGGTTGACGAGTTCGCGCTGCATGAGCCGTTTGACGGGACGGGCGCCGTAGGCCGGATCATAGCCGTGTTCGACCATCCAGTCCTCGAAGGCCGGGGTGAAGGTGATCGTTACCCCGTTGTCGGACAGTTTCTTCCGGAGGTCTTCCATCTGGATGTGGAGGATGTCGCGGATGTCGGTGCGGGTGAGCGGGTCGAACATGATGATCTCGTCGATCCGGTTCAGGAACTCCGGCCGGATGCCCGCCCGCAGGACCTCGAGGACCTTGCCGCGGCATTCGTCGAGCAGGCGGCGGCGCTCCGCGATGGCGGCGACATCGACGCCGGAGGCCTCAGGCAGCCGTTCCATGTAGCCCTGGATGATGTCCGAGCCGGCATTCGAGGTCATGATGAGGATCGTGTTCTTGAAGTCCACGGTGCGGCCCTTGTTGTCGGTCAGCCGGCCGTCGTCGAGCACCTGGAGGAGGACGTTGAATACGTCCGGATGGGCCTTTTCGATCTCATCGAGCAGGACCACCGAGTAGGGCTTCCGCCGGACGGCCTCGGTCAGCTGGCCGCCCTCGTCGTAGCCGACGTAGCCCGGAGGCGCGCCGACGAGCCGCGAGACGGTGTGCCGCTCCTGGTATTCGCTCATGTCGATCCGCGTGATCATGTTCTCGTCGTTGAACAGGAATTCCGCGAGGGCCTTCGCCAGTTCGGTCTTGCCGACGCCGGTCGTGCCCATGAACAGGAAGGAGCCGATGGGCCGCTTCTCGTTGGACAGGCCCGCCCGGTTGCGCCGGACGGCGTCCGAGACGGCCCGGATGGCCTCGTCCTGGCCGACGACCCGCTTGTGCAGTTCGCTCTCCATCCGGAGCAGCTTCTCCTTTTCGCTCTCGAGCATCCGCTTGACGGGGATGCCGGTCCACTTGGCCACGACTTCGGCGATATCCTCCGGCGTAACCGCCTCGGTGATAATCGGTTCCTTGATCGCGGCGGCCCGGGTGGAGAGTTCGTCGATGCGGTGCTGCGTCTCGCTCATCTTGCCGTAGCGGAGCTCCGCGACGCGGCCATAGTCGCCCGCGCGCTCGGCCATCTGCGCCTGGATCTTGTAGTCTTCGAGCTGCTGACGCGCGGTCTGGAGCCCACTGAGGATCTCCTTCTCTTCGTTCCAGCGCTTCATCAGCCCGGCCCGTTTCTCCTGCAGTTCAGCCAGTTCCGCGTCGATTTTCTCCATCTTGAGCGAGACACCCTCGCGCTTGATGGCCTCCTTCTCGATCTCCAGCTGGCGGATCCGGCTATTGAGGTCGTCGATGGGTTCCGGCACGGAATTCATCTCCAGCCGGAGCTTCGACGCCGCCTCGTCCACGAGGTCGATGGCCTTGTCCGGGAGGAAGCGGTTGGTGATGTAGCGGTGCGACAGGTTGACGGCTGCGATGAGCGCGTCGTCTTCGATGCGGACCTTGTGGTGGTTCTCGTATTTCTCCTTCAGGCCCCGCAGGATGGAGATGGACTCGGCGGGCGAAGGCTCGTCCACCATGACCATCTGGAACCGCCGCTCGAGGGCCTTGTCGGTCTCGAAGTACTTCTGGTACTCGTCGAGGGTGGTAGAGCCGATGGTGCGGAGTTCGCCCCGGGCGAGGGCCGGCTTGAGGATGTTGGAGGCATCCATGGCCCCGGAGGACCGCCCCGCGCCGACGAGGGTATGGATCTCGTCGATGAACAGGATGATCTCGCCGGCGGAGTCCACGACCTCCTTCACGACGCCCTTCAGGCGCTCTTCAAACTCGCCCTGGTATTTCGCGCCTGCAATGAGCGCGCCCATGTCGAGGGAATAGACGGTCTTGGACTTCAGGTTTTCCGGCACCTGGCCGTTGACGATTTTCTGGGCGATGCCTTCGGAGATGGCGGTCTTGCCGACACCCGGCTCGCCGACGAGGATCGGGTTGTTCTTGGTGCGCCGCGACAGGATCTGGAGGACCCGGCGGATCTCGTCGTCCCGTCCGATCACCGGATCGAGCCGGCCGGAAGAGGCCTGCGCGTTGAGGTTGACGGCGAAACGGCCGAGGAAGCTGTTGTTATTGTTCTCATTCATAAGCATTTCTCCTTTTTGTCCACCCGGGATGATGCGGAAAGAGCCGTCTGCCCGGGTGGGCAAACGGCTAATCTTCAAAGGATATTCCGTTCAGCTTCCGGCTGACAAATTGTCAGTCTATTCGGCGGTGGGGTCGGCCTGCTGGACCGGGGCGGTCGGGAACGCGGGCGCCTCGGCGGGCTGCTGGTTCAGGATCTCCGTGGAGATGGCGTCCTGCTCGGCATTGCCGGAGGAGTGGGTCAGGGTCAGCGTGCTGGCGATGGAGAGGATGCCGATGACGGCGACGAGCGTCCAGGTGGCTTTCTCCAGGGAAGAGGCGGCCTGGCGGACGCCGAGCGCCTGGTTGGCGGCGGTGAAATTGGTGGCGAGGCCCTCGCCCTTGCCGTTCTGCAGCAGGACCACGAGGGTCAGGAGGATGGCCGCGATGACGATCAGGACGACCAGGATGGTAAAGAACAACTTCATATCTTTAATTCAATTTTTCAATAAGGGCTGCAAAGTAAGCACTTTTTTCCGGATTCGCCAAAAGAAGTTTGGAATAAATGCGCCGGGCCATCTCCGGATAACCCTGTTCTGCATAGATTTCCGCGAGGGATTCGGTGCAGAAACGGTCGGACAGGTCCACCCCCGTCTCCTCTTTCGCCGGCTCCTTTTTCGCCTTGGCGGCGAAGCGGGAGAAGACGCGGTCGCCCTCCGTCCGGACATGGTCGTACTCGGCCTGGGAGAAGTAGTCCCCGCCGACGACCCGCACCGGCCGGGCGGCCGGCTCCTCGGGCTTCTCCCCGGGGGCGATCCAGGATTTGAGGATGTCGGCGACGTCCTTGTCGGCGCAGTCCTCCTTTTTCCCGGCATGCAGGAGGCCGGCGATTTTCCCGCGGTCGCCGATGTAGAGGGCCATCTCGGCGTACTGGTCCTCGCCCCAGGCGTCGCCGCCCGTGCGTATCATCCTGCGGCACAGCTCCTTCCGGGCGGCGCCGTACCAGGGATACAGGTTCAGCACCCCGGCGAGCTCCTCCATCGTGAGGCTGTGGAGGTCGATATGGGTCCGGCTTACCATTGGGCGACGGTTGCGTTGAAAATGTCCTCGCAGAGCTTGTCGATGATCTCCTCGCAGATGGAACCCTCGACCGCCTCGAGCGACTGGGTCGCATCGAAATCGGCATAGGCCGAGAAGGACTTGTCCAGGTTGTCCTCGGGGTATTTCCGGTTGTTGAAGACGCATTTGACGGTCACGGTGAGACGGTTCTGCGCCGCGACTTCTTCCGCGGTCACGGCCGTCGCGTTGACGTCGTAGCCGGTAATCTCGCAGGCGACCTCGAGGTCGCCGTCCATGTCCACCTGCTCGAGGCGGGTGAGCTTGCGGTACTTGTCCTGGAGGGCCTGCGTGAGGTCGGCCGAGAGGGACGGGTTGACCCGGAGGGCCTTGTATTCGACATAGGGGATGCAGATGGTCCTGACATCCGCCTGGATGGAGGTTCCCGAGAAGGAATACTTGACGATGCTGCAGCCGGTGAGGGCCAGCACGAGGGCGAGGGCGGGGAGGAAGCGTTTCATCATGCCTTCTTGATCTTTTGGAATTCCGGCGGGAGGTTGCGGTAAACGGTGCGTTCGGAGATGCCGAGTTCCCGGGCCGCGAGCTTGCGGTTGCCGCCGTGTTTCTCGAGGGCCCGGCGGATGTTCTCCCGGAGGATTTCCTTCATGGTATGTCCTTCATCCCCAGTTTGTTCCGGCGTGCTGGAATCGTAGCTGACGCGGGGCTTCTCGTGCGGCTCGCCGGGCAGGTCTTCCTCGCCCTGCCATTCGGCCTCCTGCGGCTCCTCGCGGTGGGGCGGCAGCGGGACCGGCCGGGCGTGGATCTCGGCCTTGAGGGCATCCACCTCCTGCTTGAGGTCGAGGATGGCCTTGAAGATGGCCTGCTTCTCGGCGTCGCTCAGGGTCCCGCCCCGGTCGCCCTCATAGACGGCGGGCAGGTTCGGCCCCTGCTCCTTCGGGAGGTACCGGGCCAGGGTCAGCTCGTCCAGGACCACGCGCTGGGTGGTCGGGGTGACCATCGTGGATTCCTGGGCGGTGAGCGCCTCGGCGAAGCCCATCAGCTGGCGGACGTTGCCGGGCCAGCGGTAGTTCTTCAGCATCCGCACGGCATCCTCCGTGAGGAGGACCTTGCACATCCCGTATTTCTCCGAAAAATCGGAGGTGAACTTCCTGAACAGCAGGTAGATATCATCTTTCCGCTCACTCAGGGACGGCACCCGGATGCTGGCTGCGGAGAGGCGGTAATAGAGGTCCTCGCGGAACTTGCCGCGGCGGACGGCCTCGTAGAGGTCGATGTTGGTCGCGGCGATGACGCGGACGTCGGTCCGCTCGACCTTGTTGCTGCCGACCTTGCGGTATTCCCCGCTCTGGAGCACGCGCAGCAGGAGCGCCTGCGAGAGGAGGGGCAGCTCGGCGATCTCGTCGAGGAAGAGGGTCCCCCCGTTGGCCTCCTCGAAGTAGCCGGAACGGTTGTCGGAAGCGCCCGTGTAGGCCCCTTTCACGTGGCCGAAGAGTTCGGAGTTGATCAGGCCTTCGGCGAAGGCGCCGCAGTTGACGGCGAAGAACTTCCCGTTCTTGCGCCGGCTGTACTGGTGGATGATGCGGGAAATGTTCTCCTTGCCCGATCCCGTCTCGCCGGTGATGAGTACGGACAGGTCGGTGGGGGCGAGCTTGACGGCGGTTTCCAGCGCCAGGTTGAGCGCCGGGTCGTTCCCGATGATATCGAATTTATTTTTGAGTCCTTGCAGGTCCATCGTGCTGCAAATTTAGCAATTTCTATTTATTTTGCGTATATTTGCGAATTCAGAAAGACAAACACAAAATTCTGTTCAGATATGACAAAAACGTTTAAAATGATTGCCGCAGCGGCCGCCGTGCTGGCTGCGTTTTCGTGCTCCTCGATGGAGGAAATGGTAAAAATGGCTGAGAACGTGGAGATTAGCTGCGAACCCGGCGTGCTTGAGGCCGTGGGCGGCTCCATCGACCCGGTCGTCAAGGTTACCTATCCCGACGGCTACTTCAACCCGAAGGCCATCCTCGAGGTTACGCCCGTGATCGTCTATGGCGGCGAAGAGGCCCGCATGGCCCCGTTCGTGTACCAGGGCGAGAAGGTGAAGGACAACTACAAGGTGGTCTCCTCCGCCGGCCAGACCGTGACCGAGAAGCTCCACTTCGACTTTGTCGAGGGCATGGAGAAGTGTTATCTCGAGCTCCGCGGCGTCGTCAAGGCGGGCGACAAGGAATTCGCCCTCCCGGTCCGCAAGGTCGCCGACGGCCTCAACACGACCTACATGCTGGCCAAGACCGAGGGCATCGTCCCCTTCAAGGCCGACAACTACCAGGACACCTACACCGCGAAGGCCGAAGGCCAGATCAAGTACCTGGTGAACAGCTCCGAGGTCCGGAACCAGGAGATCAAGGGCTCTTCCATCAAGGACTTCCAGAAGACCGTCGATGCCATCAACGCCAATGACAAGGCGACCGTCAAGAGCACCGAGATCGTGGCCTACGCCTCCCCGGAAGGCGCCCAGGACCTGAACAACAAGCTCTCCGGCAAGCGTTCCGAGAGCGCCGCCAAGGCCTGGAGCAAGATCATGAAGGGCTACGGCCTGACCGATCCCGAGATCAAGAGCCTCGGTGAGGACTGGGAAGGCTTCCAGAAGCTCGTCAGCGAGTCCGACATCCCGGACAAGGACCTCATCCTGCGCGTCCTTTCCATGTACAGCGACCCGAACGTCCGCGAGAGCGAGATCCGCAACATGTCCGAGGTCTTCACCGCCCTCAAGGATGAGGTCCTGCCGGAACTCCGCCGCGCCCGCTTCATCGCCAACGTCGAGTATGCCAACTACACCGCCGAGGAACTCCTGAAGGCCGTCGAGGAGAATACCGACGTGCTCGACGAGGAAGCCCTCCTCCGTGCCGCCACCCTCGTGAAGGACAAGGCCCAGAAGGAAGCCCTCTATGAGAAGGCCGTCAAGAAGTTCAACAGCGCCCGCGCCCAGTTCAACCTCGGCGCCCTGTATCTCGCCCAGAACAAGCTGGACAAGGCCGCTGCCGCCTTCGCCAAGACGGACGCCAACGATCCCGAGGTGGAGAACGCCCTCGGCGTCCTGGCCCTCCGCAAGGGCGATCTCGCCGCTGCCGAGCGCTACTTCAAGGCCGCCCGCACCCCCGAGGCCAAGACCAACCTCGGCGTCGTGGACATCCTGACCGGCAACTACGACAAGGCCGTCCAGGACCTCGCCGACGCGAAGGGCTGCTGCCACAACACCGCGCTGGCCTACCTCCTGACCGACCAGCTCGACAAGGCTGAGAAGGCCATCCACTGCGGCAGCGCCGAGTGCGCCTACCTGAAGGCCATCATCGCGGCCCGCCGCGGCGACGCCGCCGGTGTCAAGGCCAACCTCGAGAAGGCGTACAAGGACAAGGATCTCAAGGCCCGCGCCGCGAACGACATCGAGTTCGCCGGCTACGACATCTAGTCCTGCGCGTCGCTCCGACACTTCGGAACAGGGTTCAAACCTCAGAAAAATTCGGTTTGAACCCTGTTCCTTCGTTTTCTCCGCTCCTGTCCTTCAAAAGTGCTGCGCGGAATTGCAGCTGAGCCGTTTTTTTCGTACATTTGATGACTTTTAATTGTCATGCACCCATGATCACCCAAGACAATTCCGTGCTCGCGCTGGCGACACGGTTCCGCGACCGGGGGGACTGGACCGTCGAGCAGCAGTTCGTGCTGCAGATGGGGTCGAGTTACCTGCTGGCCCACGGCATCGGCACCCCGCTCCCGAAGGATGCGGAAACGGCCGTGGAAATCCCCGGGGACGGGGAATATACCCTCTATGTCCGCACCAAGAACTGGACGAAATACTGGTCCGACGCGCCGACGCCGGGCGTTTTCCAGGTGCTCCTGGACGGTGCCGCCGACGGGGAGACCTTCGGCACGGGCAAGAGCGCCTCGACCGGCGAAGTGACGCCGCACTGGTGCTGGCAGCGGGGCGGGAAGTACGCCCTGAAGGCCGGCCGGCACACGCTTGCCCTGCATGACCTCACGGGCTTCGACGGCCGCTGCGACGCCATCCTGCTGACGCGCTCGGACGCCGTTCCGGGCGACAGCCTCTCCGAATACAAGGCGCTCCGCGAGGCGCTGCTGGGCCCGGAAGTGCCTGAGGACAAGGGCCATTTCGACTTCGTCGTGGTCGGCGCGGGCATCAGCGGCATCTGCGCTGCCCTGGCCGCGGCCCGGCTCGGCTGCAAGGTCGCCCTCCTTCAGGACCGCTACATCCTCGGCGGCAACAATTCCTCCGAGGTCCGCGTCGGCCTCGGCGGGAGGATCAACGTCGATCCGTATCCGTCCCTCGGCTACCTGATCAACGAAATCGGCCCGGAGCGCATCGGCAACGCCCGCGGCGCCCATCATTA
Source organism: Bacteroidales bacterium (assembly GCA_016287075.1). GTDB lineage: Bacteria > Bacteroidota > Bacteroidia > Bacteroidales > UBA932 > Cryptobacteroides. The sequence continues at coordinate 37,934 of JAEEVC010000017.1, forward strand.
TATGGACGACAAGAAGATGCGCGTGGTCCTCGCCGAGAAGAACATCACCCTCTTCTGCGGCTACAGCGTCATTGACGCGGAAATGGCTGACGGAAAGATCGTTGCCGTCACCGCCCGCGAGGCGACGGCGCAGACGCTCATCCGCCTGACGGGCGACACCTTCGCGGACTGCACGGGCGACGCGTACCTCGCCGTCATGGCGGGTGCGGAGACCCGCATGGGCCGCGAGGCGCGGAGCGAGTACGGCGAGCGGATCGCCCCGGAAGAGGCCGACGACTACACGATGGGCGCCTCCCTGCAGTGGTACTGCGAGGACTGGAATACCCCCTGCGACTTCCCTGATGCCGTGGACTGGGGCCTTTCCCTCGACGAGATTACCGTCGAACCGGTCCACCGGGCGAACTGGTACTGGGAAGTCGGTATGCACGACGACCAGGTGGCGGACGCCGAGAAGGTCCGCGACTACGGCATGTACGTCGCCTATTCGACCTTCTCCTACTGCAAGAACCGCTATTCCGCCAAGGAAGACTGGCTGTGCACGCACCTGGTGTGGGTCAGCCACGTCGCCGGCAAGCGGGAGTCCCGCCGCATCATCGGCGACTACGTGATGACCGAGAACGACCTCACGCGCCACATCAGGCACGAGGACGGGACCTGCACGACGACCTGGCGCATCGACCAGCACTACCCGATGGCCGAGAACGAGGCGCGCTACCCGGGCGAGACCTGGATCAGCGTCGGCCGGCTCACCCCGATCGACCCCTATCCGATTCCGTACCGCTGCTTCTATTCGAAGGATGTCCCGAACCTGTTCATGGCGGGCCGGGACATCAGCGTGACCCACGTCGCCTTCGGCTCGATCCGCGTCATGCGGACCTGCGGCATGATGGGCGAGGTCGTGGGCATGGCCGCGAGCATCTGCGCGAAGCGGAAGGTGCTCCCGCGGGATATCTATACAACGTATTTCTCTGATTTACAGGAACTGATGCGGAAGGGAACCGGCCGGACCGACCTCCCTTACACCCAGTTCTATCACCAGGTCGACCGCGTCGGCCACCAGGCAGAAGACCGATGACAACCCAAGACAGCATTTTCCTTCCCGCGTCCCGCTTTGCGGACAAGGGCGACTGGACGCTCGAGCAGCAGTTCATCCTCCAGATGGGTTCGAGTTACCTCCTGGCCCATGGCATCGGCACCCCGCTCGCGGCGGATGCCGAGACGACATGTACCGTGCCGGAAGAAGGGGATTACACCCTCCTCGTCCGCACGAAAAACTGGATCCGGCCCTGGTCCGACGGCCCGGCGCCGGGCATCTTCCAGGTGAAGATCGACGGCACGGCCGACGGGGAAACCTTCGGCACGGGAGCGGACGACCGCTGGTACTGGCAGAAGGGCGGGAAGCACCACCTGACGGCCGGGGAGCACCGCATCGCCCTCCATGACCTGACGGGCTTTGACGGGCGCTGCGACGCCCTTATCCTGACGCGTACGGACGAAGTCCCGGACGCATCGCTGGAGGCGTATCACGCTGTCCGCGAGGCGCTTCTGGGTGATGAACCGGTCGAAGACCTCGGGCCGTTCGACTTCGTCGTGGTCGGCGGCGGCATCGCCGGCGAGTGCGCGGCAATCGCGGCCGCGCGCCTCGGGGCGAAGGTCGCCCTCCTGCAGGACCGCTATGTCCTCGGCGGCAACAACTCCTCCGAGGTCCGCGTCGGCCTCGGCGGCATGATCAACCTGCCGCCCTACGGCGCCCTGGGCTATATCCTGAACGAAATCGGCCCCGAATTCGGCGGCAACGCCCGCGGCGCCCACCGCTACGAGGACGGCCGCAAACTGCGTGTCGTCGAGGCGGAGCCGAACATTACGCTGCTGCTCGGCTACTGCGTCGTCGGCGCGGAAATGGACGGGGACCGCATCACGGCGGTCGAGGCCGTCGAGGCGGCGTCCCAGCGCCGGATCCGCGTCAGCGGCCGGCTGTTCTCGGACTGCACGGGCGACGCGTCCCTTGCCGTCATGGCGGGCGCGGAGACGATGTCGGGCCGCGAGCCCCGGAGCGCGTTCGGCGAAAGCCTTGCGCCGGAGACCGCGGACGACCTGCACATGGGCGGCTCGATCGAGTGGTACTGCGAGGACCACAACGTCCCCAGCACCTTCCCGGACACGATCGACTGGGGCCTGTTCCTGGACGAGACGACCGTGGAGCCGGTCCACCGGGCCAACTGGTACTGGGAGGTCGGCATGCGCTATGATCCCATCGCGGAGGCCGAGAAAATGCGCGATTACGGCATGTACGTGGCCTATTCGACCTTCTCCTACTGCAAGAACCGCTACTCCGCCAAGGAGGACTGGGAGTGCACGGAACTCATCTGGGTCAGCCATGTGATCGGCAAGCGCGAGTCCCGCCGCATCGTCGGCGACCATATCCTCACCCAGGGAGACATCCTGAAGCGGGTCCCGTATGAGGACGCCTCCGCCTCCCTCTCCTGGAACATCGACCAGCATTTCCCGAAACCCCGTAACAGCCAGGATTTTCCGGGCCATGAGTGGCTCTCCGACGGCCACCTGACGCCCGTGGGGACGCCGTATCCCATCCCGTACCGCTGCTTCTATTCGAAGGATGTCCGGAACCTGTTCATGGCCGGCCGGGACATCAGCGTGACCCACGTCGCCCTCGGCTCCACCCGGGTCATGCGGACCTGCGGCATGATCGGCGAGGTCGTGGGCATGGCCGCGAGCCTGTGCACGAAGCATGGCGCCTGGCCCCGGGACATCTACACGACGTATCTCGAGGAGCTCAAGGCCCTCATGCGGAAAGGAACCGGACGCACGGATGTGCAGTATAACCAGTTCTATACGCTCATCGACAACACCGCCAAGCAAATCGAAAGCATCTAGCCCATGAACCCGATCGACTGGATCATCATCATTGCCTTCCTGTCCCTCCTGGTCGGCCTCGGCTTCCGCTTCTCGCGGCGGAACCGCGACATGGAGGACTATTTCCTCGGCGGCCGCAGCATGCCGACCTGGATGGTCGCCCTGGCCGCCACCGGCACCTCCATCAGCGCCGGCACCTTCGTCGGCTCGCCGGAACTCGGCTTCAACACCAACCTGACCTACCTGATGCTCTGCATCGGGGCCATCTTCGGCGGCCTCCTCGTGGCCTGGCTGTTCCTCCCCAAGCTCTACAAGGCGGGGACGATCACCATTTACGGCTACATCGGCGACCGCTACGGCGAGACCTCGAAGCGCTGGACGAGCGTGATGTTCCTGCTCGGCCAGCTGTTCACGAGCGGCTCCCGGCTGTTCATCGCCGCCATCGCCGTGTCGGTCATCCTCTACGGCTCCATCCAGTTCCAGTTCCTGCTGTATTCGATTGTCATCCTGGGCGTTATCTCGACCATCTACACGATGGCCGGGGGCATCAAGGGCCTCATCTACATCGACACGATCCAGATCCTGCTGGTCATCGGGACGGGCCTCGTGGCGCTCGGGATGATCTATGTCTCCATGACCCCGGATTTCAGTTTCGGCGACATCTGGCACAGCCTGACGGGCGGCCGGGTGAAGATCGGGGGCGAATGGACCCCGGGCAGCAAGCTGCAGGTGGTCGACGCCTCCTTCCGCTTCGACGTGCCGTACAACCTCCTCGGTGCCTTGATCGGTGCGACCGTGTTCAAGGTGGTCCAGTTCTCGACCGACCATGAGTTCGTGCAGCGGCAGCTGACCTGCAAGAACGTGAAGACGGCGGGCATGTCGCTGGTCTATTCGCAGGTCATGAGCCTCCCGATCGTGCTCATCTTCCTCTCCATCGGCCTCCTGCTGTGGGTCAAATACAACGCGGTCGATCCGTGCGGCCTCTGCGGATTCGCCGCCGACGCCCGCGACCTCTTCCCGCAGTACATCAAGAACAGCATCCCCACGGGCATCCGCGGGCTGATGATCGTTGGCGTGCTCGCTGCGGCTCTGTCGAGCTTCAATTCCGCCATCAACTCGATGGCCTCGAGCTTCACCGCCGACCTCTATCTCCCGATCAAGCGGGACCGCGGCCGGGCCATCACCTCGGCGGAGGAACAGATGGCCTCTTCCAAGAAGATGGCGGCCCTGATGGGCGCCGTGCTGACGGGCTTCGCCATCGTCACGGCGGTCATGCAGCAGGCGAGCGGGCTGAACCTCGTGGACTTCGCCACGGGCGTCATGTGCTTCTCCTACGCGGGCATGGGCGGCGTGTTCGTCTGCGCGCTCTTCACCCGCCGCGGCAATACCCGCAGCATCGTGGCGGCGCTCATGATCGGCCTGCTGGTCGTGCTGGCCATGCAGCCCTACGTGCTCGGGCCGCTTTCCGAGGCCTGGCTGGGGCACAGGGTTTCAATCGCCTGGACCTGGTGGACCCCGATCGGCAGCCTCGTCAGTTTTGTCATCTGTTATCTCGGTAAACCCTCAAAATCAAGCATATGCGCAGAGTAGTCCTGGAGCAGCCGCACAAGGTTGTCTTCTGTCCCGACGTGGAAGCCCCGAAGGCCGAAGACCTGAAGGGGAATGAGATCCTCCTGAATATCAAGCATATCGGCATCTGCGGCAGCGAGATCCACTCCTACCACGGCACCCATCCGAGCACGATGTATCCCGTCGTGCAGGGCCATGAGTATTCCGGCGTCGTGGTCGCCGTCGGCCCGGCCGTCACGAAGTTCCGGCCCGGGCAGAACGTGACCTGCCGGCCGCAGCTGGTCTGCGGGCAGTGCAATCCCTGCCGGCGGGGGCAGTACAATGTCTGCGAGCACCTGAAGGTCCAGGCCTTCCAGGCCGACGGCGCCGCGCAGGACTATTTCGTCGTGACGGAGGACCGGGTCGTCGCGCTGCCGGAAGGGATGTCCCTGACCTATGGGGCCATGGTCGAGCCGACGGCGGTCGGCGCCCATGCGACCTCCCGCCCGCGCGAACTCATGGGCAAGAACGTCATCGTCTCCGGCGCCGGCACCATCGGCAACCTCGTTGCGCAGTTCTGCATCGCGCGCGGGGCGAAGAAAGTGGTGGTCACCGATGTCTCCGACTACCGCCTCGGCATCGCGCAGGAATGCGGCATCCGGCATACGCTGAATGTGGCGAAAACGCCCATCCGTGAGGCGCTTCCGGCCCTTTTCGGCGACGAGGGCTACCAGGTCGGCATCGAGTGCGCCGGTGTCGAATCCTCCCTCCGCTCCCTCATGGAGACCATCGAGAAGGGCAGCGATATCATCATCGTCGGCGTCCATGCCCACGACCCCGCCCTCAGCATGTTCTACCTCGGCGAGCACGAACTTTACCTGATCGGCTCGATGATGTACCGCCACGAGGACTACGAAACCGCCGTCCGCGAGATCGCCGCCGGCCACATCAAACTGGAACCCCTGGTAACCAAGCGCTTCCCGTTCGAAGAGTACGCCGAAGCCTACAACTACATCGACGCCCACCGCGAGACGTCGATGAAGGTGATGATCGATCTGTAAACCAAGACTTGATATGAATCTCTTTGCCAGCTTTTTTATTTCGCTGCCATTCCTGATGGGTTTTTCCGGGAATGAAGGAAGCAAAACCATCCTTCCGGAAGCGGAAGGAAACACTGTAAGAACCGAGTGGCTGTCTCCGCAGGATGAGCCCGACGGCTTGATTGGAAAGAAGTTCATGGACCTGCGGGAGGCGGACCCACGAGGGAAAGAGCACTGGCTCAGCGAGTATGCCGGTCAGGGGAAATGGGTCCTGGTCGATTTCTGGGCATCCTGGTGCGGTCCGTGCCGATATGAGATGCCGAATGTTATTGCTGCCTATAATAAGTACCACAAGTTGGGATTCGAGGTCGTGGGCCTCTCCTTCGATGCGGACAAGGAAGACTGGAAAGAAGCCATTAGGACCTGGGGCATGCCCTGGATTCACCTTTCCGACCTGAAGGCTTGGGAGAGCAAGGCAGGTAAGGTGTATAATATCCACGCAATACCGGACAACATCCTCATTGACCCGAAGGGCATTGTTGTAGCTCGCAACCTTCGCGGTGATGACCTGGAAGCGCACCTCGCCAAAATCTTCGCCACTCCCCTCGGGCAATAGCATGATGTCTAAGCACAGAAAAAGGCCTGCGATTATTCTTTTGTTTTTATCACACCTTCGTTGTCTATATCAACCGAGGTGCTGATGTCCGCTTGGATGGAATAATAGACATCACCATTGTCCTTCATTTTGCAGCAAATGAAGGGGTAATTACATATTTTGAGATGATATCCTTTTTCAATGCTTTGGGGCAAATAGATTGTTCCGGAGTTATTCCCACCAAAGTAATATCCGGAAGCCGTCACATAGCATGAAATAGTATTGTTGATAGTTACAATTCTTAAAAAATCACTGTTTCCACTAATATCGGTAGTCTTGACTTTAGACAATAATCGATCCAGATAACCGTTCATTTCACTGATTGTAAAACCATCGAGGAGGATCCTTCTTATGAGGAATCCCATTTGGCTTCTCGCTATTGTCACATTAGCCACTTCTCCATCCAGATAAAGACTGTCGCCAACAATTGCGTAGGAATGATGGCGCAACGAAGTGAGAAGGTTTTTTGTTGCCATTAAGTGCTTAATGACCTCTTCTTTGAAGTCTTTTGGGTACAGGCAGCAAAGTTTGCAGAGCGTTTTGGCGGAAAGATTGAATAAAACCTCCCGAAGCGAATTGTTTCGTATGATTTTGTGACAGATGGAATTTAACTCATTACTATAATCCAAAGGAACGTATTGGGGATGAACGATATCTTTGGGCGAAAAATACAACCCTTCGATATTAGTGCGGATAATATAATCAAAGGCTATTTTGTAATTGTAAATACCCTCATCAGACAAAAGAGGATGATTGCATATTTCTTCGGAAAATTGATAAGCCAAATCGACTTCTTGTTCTTCTAAGTGGTCTTCCGTAAAATTCAAATACTGTCCGTCCCAAGCATTGAGATAGTAAGAATCTTGAAACATTGCTATTTTCCCATCAGCACGGAAGGATACCGATTCTTCCTTGACTGAAGATGGATTCAAGGCAAATGACGAGGTGAGACTCTCTGACAACTTATTGGCCAAACTCTCCATCTTTGTCCGGTAATCTGGTCTTAGGAAAGTATCACTTTGTGTGGCTTTGGTCAAACCGGTCGATACTTCGACAATGTGGATATTCACGCTGTACTCATCCATGAACTTGCTGATGTTTCCGACAACAATGTAAGAGGCGTCCAATTTTCTTCCCACTTTCAATTGCTGTTGAAACGTCATATCCGTTGGGATATAATTCAATTCACGAAGGGCTCTGTCAATCAGGAAGCTGTCCAGTATGGTGTAATCGGCCGGCCGGAAATTGGAACGAAAGGTATATGAGATGCCTTCGACATCTTCACTGGTAATACCAGTCCCTATCTGAAGATTCAGTACAGCACAACGTTGCGCCCTTCCTGCAATTGTCGCTAGACAGAGCAAGAAGGCCAAAACAAAACGCTTCATTATTGTCTCCTTTTTCGTTATGTGCGGTCAGATCCTTGAGATACACACCGCGAAAACCGGGGAAAAGAAAAAGTCTTTACTGTGCGGCAGACACTAGTTTGCCGGCAAGATGCTTTGCAAGGTATTCCATGTTTGTACGGTAGGCCGCCCGTTCAAAATCGGCGCTTTCGGTAACCAGGGTCGAGCCGGTTGAAACATTGATTACGCGAATGTCTACGTAATATACATCCATGAACTTGCTGATGTTCCCGACGACAAGATAAGAGGCTTCAAGATTGCGTCCGACTTTTAGAATCTGCTGAAAGGTCATGTCCGTAGGAACATAGCCGAGATTCTTGATAGCCCTGTTAATCTGTGCGCGTTCCAGCATAGTGTAGTCGGCGGGGTGAAAATTAGAACGGAAGGTGTAAGAAATGCCTTCAACATCTTCACTGGTAATCCCGTTCCCAATCTGAAAATCCAAAACGGCGCAACGTTGTGCTTGCATGGTCATAGCCATCAGGCCGAACAGAATGGTAAAGAAAAACTTTTTCATTGTTTTCGTATTTTATTGCATAATGTGAGTTCTGCAAAAATACGAATTTTCTTAGTATTTATCGAGCGATTGTAATTAATTCTGCCCCAGAACCCATGCAACCATCTCCCCGAGCACGTCGGGCGAGATGGTTTCTTCGATGGCGGGGTACTCGGTGCCGAGGCCGGTGGTGCAGTGCTGGAAGAGGTGGTTGAGGCCGGGGTAGAGGCGGGCGTCGGCCGAGGGAAGGAGCTGCCGGATCTTGTCCAGGTTGTACTGCGGGAGGACCTGCATGTCCTTCTCGCCGTTGAGGGCGAGGACGGGGCAGCGGATCGCGGCAATGGCCGGCGCCGGATCGAGGGCGAGGAAATACGGCCCCCAGGGCTTCTGTTTCTGCATCTGTTTCACGGTCTTCCGGACGGCGATTTTCGCGACGGCGCCGGGGACGCCGGTGGCCTCCAGCATGGCAGTCGTCTGCCGTACGAGCGTGCTGTCGCCCCGGTCGGCCATCCCGGCCATGCTGATGAGGTAGTCCGGGCGGGCGTCTTCGGGCGTATCGGGGGAGCCGGCGAGCAGGAAGGCGATGGTGCCGCCTTCGCTGTGGCCGAGGACGCCGACCTTGCGGAAGCCGCGGCTCCGGAGGAAGCGGACGCCTTCCGCCGCATCGGCGGCGAAATCGGCGGTCGTCGCGGCGGCGAAGTCGCCCGTGGATTCCGCCGTGCCGCGGTCGTCGTAGCGGAGCGTCGCGATGCCGGCCCGGGCGAAGGCGTCGGCGATGACGGCGAAGGGTTTGTGGCCCATCAGTTCTTCGTCCCGGTTCTGGGGACCACTTCCGCTAACGAGCAGGATGGCAGGCGTTTCCGCTGTCGCGTCCGACAGGCTCAACGTCCCGGCGAGGGTGTGGTCGCCGCTGGGGAATGACACCTCTTCCGTGGCATAAGGGAAGGGCGGCTGCGGGGTCTGCGGCCGGTTGCGTACGATGTTGCCGCGCCCGAGGTTGAGCGGGAAGCTCTTCCCCATCTGGCCGAAATGCCCGATGAGCGAATCCCCCCTGACCCGGCCTTCATAAGAGGCCATCACCTTCGGGATCCTGATCCGGATGCTGCTGTCGGTCGCTTCCTTGACCTCGAGCGCGAGCCGGATGTCGCCCTGGTCGGGCGAGGCGGCGTAGCAGCTGTCGCCGAGGTGGATTTCGAAGGCGAGGCCGACGCCTTCGATGATGCCGTTCCAGTCGCCGGCGAGGGTTTCGGGAAGGACGGGGGTGCTCTTCGGCGCGCAGCAGAGCGCAAGAAGGGCGAAGGCAAGCAGGGGAATGATTCTCTTCATATCTGGCTTTATTTTCTGCAAATATATGAATTTTTATCGAAAATCAATATATAACCGTCTTTTCAACGGAGTTTTGCGGGAAAGGCCAAAAAAGCGTACCTTTGTGTCAGACCAAAAGGCGAGCGTATGATTATCGAAGCAAGCGGTATCCGGAAACGTTTCGGGGACCTCGAAGTCCTCAAGGGCGTTGATTTTCAGGTGGAAGAGCGCGAGGTCGTGTCCATCATGGGCGCGTCCGGCGCCGGCAAGTCCACGCTCCTGCAGATCCTCGGTACCCTGCTGACGCCCGACGGCGGCACGCTCCGGGTGGCCGGGACGGATGTCCTCCGGCTGGGCGCCCGGGACCTTTCCGCCTTCCGGAACCGGCAGATCGGCTTCGTCTTCCAGGCCCATCACCTCCTGCCGGAATTCAATGCGCTGGAGAATGTGATGATTCCGGCGCTGATTGCCGGCCGCGGCGAGCGGGAGGCCCGCGAAGCGGCCGCCGCGCTGCTCGCGGAAGTCGGCCTTGCCGAACGCGTAACGCACAAGCCCTCAGAACTTTCCGGCGGCGAGCAGCAGCGCGTCGCCATCGCCCGTGCCCTCATCAACAACCCCGCCATCCTCTTCGCGGACGAGCCTTCCGGCAACCTCGACAGCGTGACCAAGGGGGAAATCCACGCCCTCTTCTTCCGCCTCCGCGACACCCGTGGCCAGACCATCGTCATCGTCACCCACGACCCGGACCTCGCCGCCCTCTGTGACCGCACCTGCCACATGAAAGACGGGCTGTTCGTGTAAGAATAGCCCGTCTTCCGTTCAAGTAAACCGCACGATCAGTTGTAATGCGCGGGATTCTCGTCCTGCCACTCGTTGACGCCGTCGCGGATGCGGTTGCGGAAGGAGAGGATGTCCTTGACCTCCCGGCGTGCGCCGCCCGCATCGGTGACGGTGTACTGGAGCGTCAGCTTGCGGTCCTGCAGGAGTTTTGCGTCGTTGAAGGAGCCGGTGCCACTGACGGAACCGTCTGTGGAACTGATGGTTATGTTGTTTCCGTCGAAGGCGAGGAGCATCTCGCCGGAGGAGCCGGCGACCTTGTTGCTGCGGACGGTGTTGGCATCGACCGTCGTGAGGGCGTACACGCGCTCGTCGGCGAGGGAGGCCGCTTCCGTGTCCGTGGAAACGAGGTTGCCGCCGGCGTCATAGACCTTGGTCTCCCCTTCCCGCGTCCAGTTGCCGTAGAAGCGGTTTTCGCAGACCACGCCGATGACGGCGAAGTTCTTCGTCTCCAGCACGGTGTCGGCATCGGCCTTCAGGATCTTGAAGGCGACGGCATAACCGGGCTTGAAGGCGAGCGGGTCCGCGGCCATCGCGTCCGTCGCCCGGAGCGTGACCGACGCGGTGTGACGGCCTTTCCGGATGGTGAGACCCTCGATTCCCGAGACGGAGTAGTGCGAGGCGGGAAGCGGCGTCAAGTCGCTGCCGGAGAAGGATTTGAAGGCGGAGGAAACATAGTCGCCGGAGACGAGGGACTGGGATTTCATCCCGGCGACGGCGCCGGTGAGCAGGCTCTCGTCCAGGGTGATTTCGACGGCCCGGTCCCGGTCGTTGGCCATGACGCCGCCGAGGGCGACGGTGAAGTCGAACTGCGCCCCTTCCCCGAGGACGAAGGTCCGCAGGTCGTACTGGTAGGCGGCATAGACGGCGGTATAGTCGAAGTCGCGCACGTAATCTTCATAGCATCCTGTCACGAGGAACAGGGCCGCGATAGGTATCAGTAATTTTCTCATAATCTTTTATTTCCAAGTTTCCCAACCTTCATTCTGGGCCATCAGTGGCGCCTTGCGGATCTCGCCGTAGGGGATCGGCATCCAGAGCGACGGGTATTTCCTGTCCTCGATCTTGATGACTTCGTAGTGCTCGCCGGCCGCGTCGCGGGTGATCTTGATGCGGTGGATGGGCACGTTGATCTCATCGACGCTCCGGGCCCAGCGGCGGACATTGTGGAAGCGGAAGCCCTCGAAGCAGGTTTCGACGCGCCATTCCTGTTTCACAAGCTTGTCGAAGGCATCCATCCCCTGCAGGGCGGTCCTGTCGAGATACGGGTCGGCATCGGCCCCGACGCCCTTGCTGCCGTCCTCCAGGAAGCGGCTGCGGATGTAGGCGAGCGCTTCCTTGGCGGACATCCCGTAGGTACCGCTGTCGAGCGGGCCGACCACCTGGTTGGCCGCCTCGGCGAAGGCGAGCAGCATGTGGGTCCAGCGGAAGAAGAAGATGCAGGACTGGGCGGTCTGGAGGGTATTGTCCATCTTGTTCCAGCCGAGATAGACGAACTTCTTGATGTAGTAGCCGGTCGGGGAGGTGTTCACCAGGCCCGGGGCGTCCTTGCCGCCTTCGGAGGTGTCGAAGGTGTACATGATGTCCGAGACATTGGTGTTCCGCACGACCTGGGCGCCGTGGTAGAAGATGTTCGCATAGAAGCGCGGATCGCGTCCCGCATAGGGGTGCTGCGGGTCATAGCCGCTGTCCGGGTCGTCGATCGGGAAGCCGTTCGCCATCGGGAAGGCGTCCACGATTTCCTGGGTCGGGACGTAGTTGGCGCTGCCGCCGAAGCCCTGCGGATAGAAGTTGGACTCGTAGGTGGAATTCTGCGAGATCTGGGAGATGCAGTAGGCCTCCGCGCTGTTCGGGTCGTTCCAGAGGAAGGCCTTGCGGGGATTGAATCCCGACGGGACGACACCCTCGACATTGAGCTTGTAGTCAATGGCTTCCTTCGCGGCTTTCGCGGCGGCATCCCAGCGGGAGACGTCGTCGTAGGGGTTGAAGGCGGGCGATGCCCAGGTCAGGAGCGCGAGCGCCTTGAGCGCCATGACGGAAGCCCCGTCCATCCGGCGGTAGCGGACGGCGCCGAGCACCGGGACCATCTCCGGGTCGCGGAGGAAGTCGCGGTTGCCGAGCGGGAGGTATTCGATCGCCTTGTCGCAGTCGGCGAGGATCTGCTGCATGCACTCGTCGTAGGTGTTGCGCTTGATGGTCGAGAGGTCGGCCTTGGACGGGTCCACGGGCTCCGTGAAGATCGGTACGCCGAGCATGTCGCCGTCGACGCTGCGGCCTCCGAAGTACTTGAGCAACTCATAGAGGTAATAGGCCCGGAGCGCATAGGCGTCGCCCTGGAGGCAGCGCTGGAGCTTCGTGTTGGCCTCCTCGTTGATGAGGTAGCGGGTCTTCAGGCCGAGGTCGTCCTTGAGGAAGAGGTTGCAGTAGTAGATGGCCGAATAGTCCCGGGTGTAGAGGCTCGAGAAGTTGTAGCCGTTCATCTGGGCGGAGCCCGTCGCGAAGCGGTACAGGTTTTCGGTCTGGTTGCGGAAGGTCACGTTGTCGGCAAGGCCGTCGCCGCCGAGGTACTCGGAGGAGATGTAGCCGCCGGGGCGGAGGTCGTAGGCCTTCTCGACATAGCCGCGGACCAGCGCGGGATAGTCGGCGTAGTTCTTCTCGTTGTAGCTCCCGTTCGGAAGCGGTTCCAGGAAGTTTGCACAGCCCGCGAGCAGCGCGGTGCCGAGGATGAGACTGATAATATGCTGTTTCATAAGATCTTCCCGTTTAGAAGTTGACTTTGACGCCGGCCGTCACCATTTTGTAGAAAGGATAGTTGGACACGCCCGCGGCGGCATCCTCGGGATCGACATACGGCATGCCGCTCAGGGTGAGGAGGTTGCCGCCGGTCAGGGTGAAGGCGACATCCTTCACGGCCTTCCCCTTCGGATGGAGGGTGTAGGAGAGCTGGGCGCTCTTGACCTTGAAATAGGCGCCCCGGCGCAGCCAGAAGGTCGAGCCGACGAAGTTGGTCGTGGACTGCAGGTACGAAAGGCGCGGGTAGTCGCCGCCGATGTTGTCGATGACGAACTGCGAGTAGTTGCCGTCGCCCCAGCCGTTCCAGAAGTAGCCGCCGGTCAGGGCCACGTCGTAGAGGGCGCGGCCGACGCCGGTGACCGTAAGCTTGAGGTCGCGCCAGGCGAGGTCGATGTTGAGGGCGTAGCGGAGGCGGGGGCAGGTGTTGCCGATGACCTTGCGGTCGTTCACGTCGATGACGCCGTCCCCGTTGAGGTCCTCGTACATCAGGTCGCCGAAGTAGGTGCCGTTCGCATCGAGTTTCGGCTTGTCCGCGAGGTCTTCCTCCGTCAGGAACTTGCCGATGCAGACATAGCCGACATAGGCGGATTCGTCGCGCCCGGTGGCCTTCTGCCATTCATACAGCCAGTTGTCGTTGACCACGCGGGTGTTGACCGTCTTCCAGGAGGTCGCCCAGGCGTCGATGCCGAAGGAGAAGTCGCCGAAATGCCGGTGGTAGCCGAGCGAGAACTCGCCGCCGATGGTCCGCTTCGCGGTGTAGTTCTCGTAGTAGGCGATGCCGTTCCAGCCGTAGGTGGCGATGTATTCGGACATGGTGTTGGCATGCATGCCCGTCCGGTTGATCAGGTAGCCCTTGAGGCCGACGGAGAAATGCTTCAGGAACTCCGCCTGGAAGCCGCCGTCGAATTCGAGGATCTTCGGCCAGGTGAGGTTCGGGTTCGCGATCCGGGCGATGCTGGTGTAGTCCACCGTCTGCTTGTCCGAGCCGAACCACTGGTAGGCGGTGGCGGGGCCATAGGTGGCGGAGCCGCCGAGGCTGTAGGAGCCCTCATAGAGGTGGTGGGACTCGAAGATGTCGGAATAGCCGATCTGGCCGCCCTGGAGGAAGAAGCGCAGGCGGTCGAGGCCGGCGGCGCCCTTCAGGAAGGGCTCTTCCGAGGCGACCCAGGTGAAGCCGGCGGTCGGGAAGAAGGCGAAGCGCACCCCCGGCGCATACGGGGAACCGCCTGCGTAATTGACCGTTACGTTGGCGGCATAGCGGCCGGCATAGGACCAGTCGACCTGCCCGATGCCCATCTGCATCCGTTCGTAGGAAGAATTCCCGGAACGGGCGGCGTCGGACTGGTAATAGGTGGCGCGGGCCTTGAAGTCGTGGTTGCCCTTATGGAACCCGTAGGTCAGGTCCTGCTGGAGCATGAGCGCCTGGTAGGACGAGGACGAGAGGGTCGATTTCGAGGCCTGCTTGGTGCCGAGATGGCCGGAAAGGTCCGTGATGTCGTCGGCCGGGTCCCAGTAATAGGCCAGGTAGTCGTTGGTCTTGCCCACGCTGTGGAAATAGAAGGAGCCGAAATTGACATGGGTGCGGCTCGCGAGGCCGGGCAGGAGCCAGGACAGGTCCACCTTCAGGTCGGCGTTGAACATCGCGCTGCGCCAGCGGTCGGTGTAGAAGCCGCCTTCCACCGTCGCCGCATACGGGTTGCCGGTGAAGGTGCGGGAAACCGCATAGATCATGGTCCCTTCCTTGTCGCCGTCCACGTCGGTCTGGCCGAGACTGCGGCCGAGGGCCACCGGGAAGGCGATGGCCGGGACGCTCCGGTAGTTGAAGAGGTTGGTCCGGTTGCCCTGGCGGAAGGCCACGAGGCCGAGGAACGAGGCGCGGGCCTCGATGTACCGGCCGATGCGGGCGGTGACGCTGCTGGTGAGGTTGAGCTTGTTGTAGCCCGTCGGCGGCCCGACCTTGAACAGGTCGCCGTCGTTCAGGCCGGTCAGGCCGAAGTTGTATTTGATCTGGTGCGTGCCGCCGAAGACGTTGACCCCGACCCGGTTGATGGGCTTCCAATCCCTGAGGATCAGGGACTTGTAGTCAACGTTCGGATAGGTCCGGTCATACATGTCGCCCCTGGCGAAGCCCTCGAGGGCCTCGTCGCTGTAGAGGGGCTGGTAGCCGGCGGCGAGGCGCGCCTCGTTGTTCAGGCGGGCATAGGTGACGCCGTCGGACCATTCCGGGATGCGGTCCACGAACCCGATGCCGGTCTCGGCGTTGACCTGGATCTGCATCGGGGTGTCATAGGCACCCTGTTTGGTCTCGAAGCAGATGGCGCCGGTCGAGGCGAGCGGGCCGATGGAGGCCTTGTCCGAAACGTCGGTGACGAACGTGACGCGCTCGAGCTGGCTGGGCTCGAAGAGGAACTGGCCGAACGGGGCCTGGAAGCCGTCGATGTAGCAGGATATGGACGACCAGCCCTTGCTGGCGAAGGTGATCATGTTGGTGCTCAGCCAGGGAGAACCGATGTTCGAGGTGGTCCAGAGGGTCGATCCGGCGTGCTCGATGACTTCCAGTCCGGGGAACTGCCCGATGAAGCGGGAACGGAGGTCCAGTCCGTTCATCTTCTCCAGGTCGGCCTCCCCGAGGGACGTGGCCACGGACACGGTGAGGGTCGTGTCGGCGGGGTTCTGCGCGTGCGCTGCAAGGCAGGAGAGGATTGCAAGCGCGATGATGGGTACAGTGCGTTTCATATCCTTATTGCCATCTTTCATTGTTCTTGAAAACCACCAGTTTGTCGGCCTGGCTGTCCGGGAACGGCCACCAGTACATGACGTCCTTCCAGACGCACTGGCGGTTGTCCGGGATCCGGCGGCGTTCGTATTTCCGGCCGACCGGGTGCTCCGCATCGACGGGACAGGATTCGATGTACATGCCCATGAGCGGCTGCCCCATCGTCTCCGGGGCGGTCTTCCAGCGGCGGATGTCGAAATAATAGTGGTTGCTCTCGAAGGCGAGTTCGACGTTGCGCTCGTTGCGGACGCGCTCGCGGAACTTGTCCGGGTCGGCGGTATATTCCGCCTGGACGTCGGGCATGCCGACGCGGCGGCGCACCACGTTGACGGCATCGACGGCCGTCAGGTCCGCGGTCGTCGCGCGGCCGTTCGGGCCGTACGCCTCGTTGACGCACTCGGCGTAGCTGAGGTAAACCTCGGCCAGGCGGACGAGCGGGTCGGTGATGTAGTACGCGGACTCCTTGTCGCCGCGGCCGCCGTTCCAGCATTTGCGGAGGTAGTAGCCGGTATTGGAGTAGCCCTTCGAACCGTCCTTGGAGCCCCATGCGACGCCGAATTCCGAGGAAACGGAGGAGATGCTGGTCGCCGGGTAGGTCTTGGTGTCGGGATCATAATAGATGTTCACGTAGCCGGAGACCTTCGGGGTGGTGGAGCGGTCGTGGAGGATGGTCAGGTCGAAACGGGGATCGCGGTTGGCGTAGGGGTCCTGTTCGTTGTAATGGCCGGCCGCGACCGCCGCCGCGCGCTCCGCTTCCGTTTCCAGCGGGTCACCCCAGCGGGTCTCGTACTTGTCCACGAAGTTCTGCGTCGGGCAGGTGCCGGAGGCGTTGTTGTAGAAACTCTGCGGGTAGGCGAAGAGAGCGGAGCGGGTGCTCGCGTTGCCCTTCGCACGGTGGCTGTAGCACCACAGGAGCTCGTTGGTGGACTCCTTTCCGTAGAAATTGTCGGAGTACTCGTAGAGCTCCAGCAGGGAATACTGCTGCTCCAGGGCGGTGGTCAGCGCGAGGCCGTACGCTTCGGCCGCATCCTTCCAGTCTTCCTGCCCGTGGAGGTTGTTCAGCGGGGAGGCGGCGTACATCAGCGCCCGGGCCCGGAGGGCGAGGGCCGTGCAGCCGCTCGGGCGGCTCATGTCGGCGGCCGTCAGGTGGCCCGCCATGCCCGGGAAGGCGTCGCGGCGCATCTTGCCGGCCTCCTTGAGGTATTCATAGGCCGTGTAGAGGTCCTCGGCCGCCAGCCGGTAGGTTTCGTTCGCCGGCAGCCGCTCGAGGTCCCAGGATTCCTTGTTGGACTCATTGATGTAGGGCATGCCGCCGAAGAAGCGGGTCAGCACGAAATGGGCGTAGCCGCGCGTGAAATAGGCCTGGCCGAGCAGGTCGGCCCGTTCGGCCGGTTTGGCGTTCTTGAGCTTGTCGATGTTCTCGATGGAACGGTTCGCGATGCGGATGATCTTGAACATCGCCATCGCGATGGGCCGCCGGGACGAGAACGAGAAGTCGTTGCAGGTTTCCTGCGCCAGCTTGCAGATCTTCACCTCCTGCTGGGCGCGGAGCAGACGGCCCGCGTCGGCCATGTCCGTGGTGGAGGCGAAGGTGAAGCGGCGGTCGTTGAAATCGACGTAGAGCGGGAAGCCCTCGTGGATGTTCTGGTAGGTGAAATCCGTGTTGGTGCTGTAGATATAGTCGAAGTAGAGCCGGTAGTTCTTGTAGGTGGAGAACACGTCTTCTTCCGTCAGGCCCAGTTCGGGGTCGACGTCGAGGTAATTGCAGCCGGAGAGGAGGACGGTGGCCGCGAGGGCCATGAGGATCGATCTTGTTTTCATTGCCGTCATCATTTAGAAGTCCAGTTTGACGCCGAGTTTGACCGTGCGCATGATCGGGTAGTAGCTCTTGACCAGTTCGGTGCGCTGGGGGTTGCCTTCGAGGAGGCCGGTCCAGGTGAACAGGTTGTTGCCGGTGAGGGTGATGCTCAGGCCCCGGACGCCGAGGCGGTCCTGGAGCTTCTTGCCGTCGAAGCGGTACGCCAGGTAGAGTTCCTTGAGGGTGACGTAGTCCGACTTGCGCCAGGACTGCCCCTCGATCATCGTGGTGTAGCCGTTGGTGTTGGCCGAGCCGCCGAGCATCGAATAGACCTTGTCGTCAAAGCTCAGGGCCGGATGCGCGGCGTTCGGGTTGGCCGGCGTCCAGTAGTCGAGCTGGGCGGCGTGGATGGTCCAGTCCTGCTTGATGAACTCCTTCCAGAAGGAGCGGTTGTACTCGATGTACTTCCCGTGGGTCCCGTAGAAGAGCATGTTGAAACTGAATCCCTTGTAGCCGAGGGCGAAATTGACGCTGCCCACGGCGGGCGGATAGGCGATGCCGGCGATGGCGTGCTGGTCGCGCGAGTTGATGATGCCGTCCGCGCTGTAGTCGAGCATCTTGTAGATGCCGTTGTACAGCTGGGTGATGGAGCCGAGGGAGTTCGGGTAGCCGTGGATCTCGTCGACGGAGGCGAAGTAGCCGTCGTCGATCTGGTTCATGCCCGTCCGGGCGGCCTTGTACGGGGTGCCGGCCCATTTCTGGTACACCGGCGTGCCGACCGGCTCCTCGTAGTTGAGGATGCGGTTCTCATTCAGGCCCAGCATGGCGCCGGCCTCGTAGTAGAAGCCCCGGGCGGTGGTCGCGCGGTATTTGAGCTCGATGTCGATGCCGTGCTTCTTCATGCTGCCGGAGTTGACGTCCTTCGAGGTGATGCCGATGAGCGGGGACTCGGTCGGCGTGACGAGCATGTCGGTGCGCAGTTCGTCGAACAGGTCCACGTTGAGGGTCAGCCTGTCCTTGAACCAGCCCATCTCGACGCCGATGTCGCGCTTGCGGGCGGTCTCCCACCGGGCGGTTTCATTGGCGGCCTTGTCCTCGATGATGAGCCCGTTGGACTTGGAGAAGGAGGAGTAGTACAGCCAGTTGGCGCTGGCGCTGTCCGAGCCGACGAGGCCGTCGGAGTAGCGGAGCTTCATCGTGCTCCACCAGGGCATGGCCTGTTTCCAGAATTTTTCCTTGGAGACGACATAGCCGACGGCGGCGGAGGGGAAGAAACCGTAGCGGTTCTTCGACGAGAACTGCTCGCTGCCCGTGTAGCCCATGTTCGCCTCGAAGAGGTATTTCCCCTTATAATCATAGGTGATGCGGCTGACGAAGGCCTGGTTGCGGTGGGGGAAGGAGGCGCCGGAGAGCTTCTCGCGCTGGTTCATCAGGGCGAGGGCGGTGACGTTGTGCTTCTTGTTGAACTTGCGCGCATAGTTCAGCGCGGCCTCCCAGTAGAAGACAAGGGTGATGCTGCGCGGGGTGTTGTCCTGGGCGACGGAGTATGGAGGCTGGACATAGACGTCGTTGCCCTTTTCCGTGGAGCTCCAGGGGTTCTCCCCGTCATGCCGGTCGAAGACCTCCCAGTCGATGCGATAGACGGGCCTTGTCTGCGTGCCCCGCTCGGAGTAGCGGGAGAAAACCGAGGTGAGGGAGACCAACCCCTTGAGCGACAGGCCCTTCGTGATGAAGTCCAGCTTCTGGTTGAGCTGGAGGTCCGTGTTGAGGCGGTTCGTCGTGGTCTGGAGGAAGTTGCCGCGGGCGAGGGTCGTGTAGGGGTTCTCCGTGTAGGCAGTGCCGATCTGGGCGAGCCGGTCCTCCGAGATGCCGGGATAGTCCGTGTCGGGGATCCGGAGGAGGGTTTCGGCCGGGTAGTAGGCCGGGAACATCATCGGCGAGGCCATGTACATCTGCGTGAAGAGGGTGGAGACGGTGGTCGAGGAGTCCGGGTCGCCCGGGCGCTGGACGATTTCCGTCGTGCCGCCGACCTTCAGCGAGAGGGTGGTGGTCTTGGTCAGGTCGAAATCGAGGTTCGTGCGGTAGTTGATCTTGTGGTACTGGAAGGAGGTGTTCTCCCAGTCGTTGATCCGCTTGACGATGGAGCCGTCGTTGGTGTAGCCGACCGACACATAGTAGCGGACCTTCTCGGAGCCGCCGCTGAGGCTGTAGTCGGCATTGAACGTCTGCGAGAAGTCCTTGAGCAGCAGCTGGTACCAGTTGTTGTTCGGATAGCGGACCGGGTCGGTGCCGTCGCGGTAGGCGGCAAGGACCTCCGGCGACAGGACGGAGCCGAAGGACTGGTCGTTCATGTAGGCGACGTTCATCAGCTCGCCGATGGTCCCGGACGGGACGAAGACCGGCAGTTCCTGGGGCGTGTTGATACCGTACTGGACATTGAGGTCCATCTTCGGCTTGCCCTTGAGGCCGCTCTTGGTCGTCACGAGGATGACGCCGTTCGCGCCCTTGGCGCCGAAGACGGCGGTCGCGGAGGCGTCTTTCAGGACGGAGATCGTCTTGACCTCGTTCGGGTTGAGCTGGCTGAAGGAACGCTCGATGCCATCCACCATCACCAGCGGCGCGGAACCGTTCCAGGACGAGATGCCGCGGACGAAGATCTCTGCGTCGTTGTTGCCCGGGGTACCGCTGTTCTGGAAGGTGAGGACGCCCGCCAGCTTACCGGCGAGGGCGTTGGTGATATTGGTCGTACCGGAGTTCACGAGGGCTTCGGAGCTGACCTGGGAAATGGAGCCGACGATGGATTCCTTCTTCTGGGTGCCGTAGCCGACGACGACCACGTCGTCCAGCATTTCGGCATCCTCCTCGAGGGTGACCAGCCAGGTCATGGCCTTGCCGATCCGCTGTTCGGCGCTCTGGTAGCCGATGCAGGAGACCTGGAGGACGGATCCGGCCGGGACGGTGATCGTGAAGTTGCCCTTGGCGTCGGTCACGGTGCCGCCGAGTTTCGCGTTGTCCTTGACCATCACGGTCGCGCCGGGAACCGGCTGGCTGTCAACGTCCAGGACGCTGCCCCGGACGGTGACCCGTTCCTGGGCGGCGGCCGGACCCGCCGCGAGGAGGGCGGCGGCGAGCAGCGTTGCGATAGTTCTTATAGGGTTCATTGCAGGGATGGTTTTCGGGGTTAGAGAGCGGGAGCGTCGGTGCAGAACGAGCTGATGGCGCCGCGGATGGCGGGCCAGCCGCCCGACCAGATGATGCGGTCGAGCATCAGGGTCCGGCCGCGGGCGACGTCGCTCAGGTCGTAGGCGTTATAGATCATCCAGTCGGACCCGTCGGGCAGGGAAACGACCGTCCCATGGCCCGGGGCGCCGAACTTGGTGCCGGTCCCGACAAGGGTTTCGCCGCCGCTGCCGATGAGCAGGTCGTTCCCCGCCTTGTCGAAGTAAGGCCCTTCCGGCCGGTCGGCGCGGCCCACGACCGTGACGCAGGTGCTGTTGGCGCCTGCCGTATATGTGCCCATGGACAGGAGCAGGAAGTATTTCCCGTCACGCTTGAGCAGGATGGGGGCGTCGAAGGCGTTGGATGCGATTTTCACGGGAGAGCCGTCCGCCGAGAGGCCGTCCGCGGAGAGTTTCTGGAGGTAGATGCCCTTGGAACGGCCGAATACCAGGTAGTTGGCCCCGTCGTCGGCGAGGAAGGCGGGATCGAGGACGCCGAGGAGGCCGGTGTCCAGCGCCGTGAGCAGGGCGCCCCGGTCCTTGAACGGGCCGGTCGGGACATCCGCCACGGCGACGCCGATGCCGGA
Source organism: Bacteroidales bacterium (assembly GCA_016287075.1). GTDB lineage: Bacteria > Bacteroidota > Bacteroidia > Bacteroidales > UBA932 > Cryptobacteroides. Next base: position 59,267 of record JAEEVC010000017.1, read on the forward strand.
GGCCGCGTCGCTCTTGTACAGGGAATAGTACAGGATGTACTTGCCGCCCACGGCCGCAATCTCAGGCGACTGCACCGTGCCGCCGTCGATGAAATCCGGCCGGTTGGCATCGTCGACCGCGCTGCCGGTGGGCTCCCAGAACGTCAGGTTGTCGGAGGTCGCCATCGGCAGCAGCACTTCGCTCGTCTCCGATGAGAACAGGTAGAAATGCCCGTCGTCCAGCAGGACGGACGGATCCTGGACATCGGTCTGCCAGACCGGATTCCGGTAGGAATTCCAGGTGCCGGGATCGATGGTGTCCTTGTGCCCGCAGCCGGTCAGCAGGAGGGGAATGAGGATCATCCAAGGTTTTCTCATATTGTCAGTCATTGATTTGTATCGGGTTTTGCCATTCAGTCGTCATCGTGTAGGGCATCCGGAAGACCGTGCCTTCCCGGTTGCAGAAGTAGAGGTTGGACGGGGTGAACTGGTCGGGGTTGCCGTCCGCCCAGAATGCGTAGAAACCGTCCGCGGCGCCGAAGGGGCGGCGGACGTAGGTATTGTTGTTGGTACTCGCATGCGTGAGGGTCTGCGTGCGTACCCAGGTCTTTCCCCGGTCCTTGCTGCGGAAGCGGACGACCTCGCCGCCGGCGCCCCAGTACTGGGGACCGGCATCGGTCGGCGCGAGGACGGTCCATTCCTCTCCCTCGATCCAGAGGCTGCCGCTGTCGTAGCAGTGGGTGGATTCGGTGAGTTTCGTCTGCTCCCATTCCGTGCCGTTCCAGTGCAGGGTGAACCACTCCCGGATTCCGCCTTGGGGACCGGTCAGGTGGTTGTCGCTCGTCAGGTAGAGGATGACGGGATTGCCGTCTGCATCGAAGTTCAAGTCCTTGATATAGCAGTTCTTCCCGGCGGTCTGGTAGTCACGGACGAGGGCGTTGTTGAAGCGCTGGGTCACCGGGACCGTGACGGGCTTTCCGTCCACGGTCGTCCAGGTTTCGCCCCAGTCTTCGGACTGGATGAAATAGATGTTCGTGCGCGTGTCCACATTGCCGTTGATGTGGCGGTTGAAGGCCGTGCAGAGCTTTGTGCCGCAGATGTTGCTGATCTGGTAGTGGCCGGAATTCTTCTCGGTACCCTCCTTGATGGAGGCGAGCTGGCGGTGGGCCGTCCAGTTGACCCCGTCGGGGCTGGTCTTCCAGAACAGCTGGCGGGTGCCGTCGTAGCGGGTGAAGAAGAGAAAGAACCCCTTCTCAGGATGGTACATGACCTGGGGATAGGCCATGATATCGTGGCCGACCTCCTCGAAAGCCGTTATGTCATAGGGATTTACGCTGCGGTAGCGGTAGCCCTCGCGCTTGTTGCCGCGGCCGGAGACGAAGACCCAGACGTGGCCGTCTTTGTCCAACTGCACGGTCGGGTTGTCATGCGGGTCCTTGACCCCGAGGGCGCCCTTGTCCATGACCATCCGGGGGCGCTGGAGCCGGCCGGTGGCGTGGTCGTAGCAGCCGATCATGCACTGGAGGTACTTCTGGCCCTCCGACGGCGTGCCGCCATAGACGAAGAAGGTCTTTTCGGCTTCGGGGGAATAGACGGCCATCGGGATATGCTTCATCGTATAGGTCCCGAGCCCGCCGGAATACTTGTCGCCATAGTCGGTGTTGACCTGGCCGAGGGCGAACCAGATGCCCCGGTAGCCGTCGACGACCGGCAGTATCTGCTCCGGGAGCGGTTCGATGCGCTCTCCGGGAAGAATCTCTGTCTCTGATGAATAGAAGGTGTCTCCCGTCTCCGGCGAAGGGATATAGACGGAACGGCGCAGCAAGGCCCCGTGGATGCCGGCAATGGAAACCTCCGTCTCGCTGGCGGGGAAATAGACGCGCTGCTCCTTCCCGTCGGCATCGTCGTAGCGGAACTCTTCCCCGTCCATGGCGGCGGGTATGCTCCGCGACAGCGTCCCGTGGAAATGGCCGGCGGCCAGCGTATAGCTGTCCAGTTCCCGCGCCTGCAGCGTGGACTCGTAACGCGCACCGTAGACATGCGCGGAAAGGGCCGGGCCCTTGATGGCGCCATCGGCGGTCAACAGGCTGATACTGCATTCGTTCTCTCCCTCCGGGCGGCCGGAGAGGAAGGCCTCGCCATCCGGCCCGGGAACGGGGATTTCCGCCGTGCCTTCCGGGAAGGTGAAGCGGAGGGAGACGGCCGCCTCCGGAAGGCCCTGCCAGCGGCAGAGGATCCGTTCGCGTCCGCCGAAGAGCGAGAAGCGGGAATCGGCGGGCAGCGACGGCTCCTCCCCTGCACTGACCGGTATCTTGGCCGTGCAGGAGAAGAAGGCCGCCAGGGCTGCGAGGATGACCGCGAATCGCCTCATTTATTTGACATAGACGGTTGGACCGCGGAACGGGATACCGTTGATGTCCCCTTCCGTCAGGCGGAGCGTTGCCGCGGACTGGACGCCGCCGTACGTCTTGCCGCCGGTACCGATGTTTCCGCAGACGCAGCGGATGCGGAGCAGGATTTCCTGGTGGCTGACATCGGCTTTGACGACATATTTCCCTTCATAGGAGAAGGCCGTGTTCGCGGTGGTCGCCTTGCTGTTGGCGGGACCGAAGGCGGCGTCGCCGCTGGTGACCTCTTCGGAGAGTCCGGTATCGAAGGGCTCCCAGGTGCCGCCGATGTTCACCTCGGATATCCAGTAACGCGGGCAGGTGGTGGTGCCGCGGATGCCGTAGTCGAAGTACAGGGTCTGTCCGGCCCGGATGGATTTGACCGGGATGTGGAGGACCATGGCGTCGTTCGTCCAGATCGGCTTCCAGGCGATGTGGCCTTCCTTCGCGAAGATGAACAGGGCCTTGTAGCTGTCGCCCAGTTCGTTCTCGCCCTTTTCGTACTGGATGTAGGCGAGGTCGTCCGGGCGGTCCGGGAAGATGATGCCGGAACCGGTCGGACCGCCGTCGGTGCGGGCGCCGGTCTGGCCGGCGGACGGGTAGGCGGGGCTCCGCTGCATGTTGAAGCCCTGGTTGTCGCAGACCCACACGAGCGGGGTCGAGAGATCGATGAAGCTGGCGGCGGAGGCGCCGGCGGCCTGGGTGATGGTGATGGTCTGCTTGAGGGTGGCGGAGATGGATATGGTCAGTGTCGCCGTGCGCTCGTCACCCGGGTTGGCGGCGGCCGTGACGGTGATGGTGGCGTTGCCGGTGCCGGAGCCCGGGGTCACTGTCAGCCATCTGTCGGAGGCGGCTACGCTCCAGGACGCATTGGATTCGATGGTGACGGCCGCGTCTCCGCCGCCCTCCGCAAAGGCGAGTGACGTCGGGGAGACCGTGAGGGTCTCGGTGGGCTTCGCTACCTGACGGACCGTTACTTCCGCTTTGGCGCCGCGGTTCTCGAACACGACGGTGGCGCTGCGGTCTTCGTACTTGTCATTGACCTGGAAGGTGCATTTCACGACGGTTTCGCCGCTCTCGCCCGCGGTCTTGTCGAGGGTGATCCAGGAAGCGCCGGCCGTGGCGGTCCAGGAGGCGTTGGACTTCACGGTGATGGAAGTGACGTCCGCACTGCCGTCCGCTGCGACGAGGAGCGAGGCCGGGGTGGCGGAGATTTCCGGGACGAAGCCGTTCTGGACGACCTTGACCGTGACGGGGGCGCTGCCGCCGAAGGCGAAGGAGACGGTCCCTTCGCGGGCCGCGCCGTCATTGGTGGATTTCGGGATCACCGTAATGGTCGCGCTGCGGTCTTTCCGGCCCTCGCACGGGGTGACCTCGGCCCAGTCGAGGTTGGCGGTCGTCGCCGTCCAGTCTTTGTTGGAGGCGACGGTAAAGGACTTGCCTTTCGTTTCTTCCGCCTTGAAAGTGAGTGTGTTGTCCGTGAGGCCCGCGGTCGAGAAGCTCGGGATGACGGTGGCGCCGGCCTGGGTCAGGGAGACGGTCTTCGTGACGGTGCCGGCCTTGACGGTGAAGCTGCCGCTGCGGGCGGCATCGTCCCGGTTCTCGGCGGCCGTGATGCGGACGGTCTGCGGTCCGTCGCCGGGATTGCCGCGCATCGGATCGATGGTCAGCCAGTCGAGCCCGTCCTTGCGGATGGACCAGGCGACGTTGGACTCGATGGTGAACGAGGCCCCTTCGGCGGGATTGGCCGGGAAGGCGATGGCCTCCTGAAGGCCTTGGATATCAACGGATTCCTGTTCTTCCGCCTGGGTTTGTCTGCAGGCGCAGAGAGCCCCTGTCAGGCATATGAGGGCGAGGATTCTTTTCATGGGAGGAAGGTATAGGTTGGATTACATTGCTTCGGGATAAGCCCATTCGCCGGACATTTCGGCGGGCATGCGGAAGACCTTGCCTTCCCGGGTGCAGAAGTACAGGCGGGAAGGGGAGGGCTTTTCGGGGTTGCCGTCCGCCCAGAAGGCGAAGAAGCCGTCGGCGGCGTTCCAGGGGCGGCGGGCATAGCCGTGGTTGCGGGGGCTGTCGGCGGTGAGGGCGAGGTCGCGGACCCAGGTCCGGCCCTTGTTGCGGCTCACCCAGCGGACGAGTTCGCCGCCGGTGCCCCACAGCTGCGGACCGGGATCGGAGGGAATGATGACGGTCCAGACCTTGCCGCCGGTCCAGATGGAGCCGCTGTCGTAGTCGTGGGTCGACCGCGTGAACTGGGTCTCCACCCATTTCTTGCCGGTCCATCGGAGCGTATGCCATTGACGGATACCTCCTTCCGGTCCGGCGATGTGGTTATCGGCGGTGAGGTAGAGGATGACCGGGTTGCCGTCTTCGTCGAAGTTGACATCCTTGATGTAGCAGTTGCGGCCGACGCTCTGGTAGTCGCGGACGAGGGCGTTGTTGAAGCGCTCGGTCACCGGGGTCTCGACGGGCTGGCCGTCCACGGTCGTCCAGGTCTCGCCCCAGTCCTCGGACTGGACGAAATAGATGTTCGTGCGGGTGTCCACGTCGCCGTTGATGTGGCGGTTGAAGGCCGTGCAGAGCTTGGTCCCCCACATGTTGCTGATCTGGTAGTGGCCCGATTTCTTCTCGTCGCCTTCCTTGATGGAGGCGAGTTGGCGGTACGGGGTCCAGGTCACGCCGTCCGTGCTGCTCTGGTAGAACAGTTGGCGGACGCCGTCGTAGCGGGTGAAGAAGAGGAAGAAGCCCTTCTCGGGGTGGTACATGACCTGGGGATAGGCCATGATGCTTTCGTTGATATACTCGAACTCCGTGATGTCGTACGGGCGGACACTGCGGAAGCGGATGCCGGGCCGCTTGTTGCCGCGTCCGGCGACGAAGACCCATACATGGCCGTCCTTGTCCAACTGCACGGTCGGGTCGTCGTGGGGGTCCTTCACGCCGAAGACGCCCTTGTCATAGACCACGCGGGGCTTCTGCAGCATCCCGGTCTTGTGGTCATAGCAGCCGATCATGCACTGCAGGTACAGTTCCTTGTCATTCGGGGCGCCGCCGTACACGAAGAAAGTCTTGTCGGCTTCGGGGGAATACACGGCCATCGGGATATGCTTCATCGTGTAAGTCCCGAGGCCGCCGGAGTACTTGTCGCCGTACTCATGTCCCTGCTTGATAGTAAACCAGATACCGCGATAGCCGTCCACGGTGGGATTCGGCCCTCCTGCGGCATTCCCCTGTGGCTGCGCAGATGCCGTTGCCGTTGCAAGGCAGAGCGCGGCAACCAGGGTCATAATGGTTAAGTTCTTCATTATGAATGATATTTTCTGCAAGATAGCCATTATTTTGCAATCGGCAAAAAAAACGGGGGGGAAAGCGTCCGGCCGGTGGCGGGCTTTGCCCGGCGGGCAGCGGCCTGCCCGCGGTGTCGCGGTCGCAGGTGCGTCATCCCGCGTTGCATGCGGAGGGCGGCGGGGATGGGGATGCGGAAAAAGGGCGGCAGGTGAAGGCTGCAACCGGGGTGTGGCAGACGGAGGGCGGCGGCCCGACCATGATGTCGCGGTCGCAGGTGCATCATCCCGCGTTGCATGCGGAGGGCGACGGGCATGGGGATGCGGATACAGGGGATGGTGGGTATGCGGGAACAGGGTGGCAGGTGAAGGCGTTAGACGGGGTGCGGCAGGCGGAGGGCTGCGGAGATGGGGATGCTGATACGGGGGATGGTGGGGATGTAGACACAGGGCGGCAGGTGAAGGCGGCAGACGGGGTGCGGCAGACGGGGTGCGGCAGGCGGAGGGCGGCGGCGGATATTAAGGGGAACGGTTACAGAGGAGCCGGGGAAAGGGGTGTTCCATCAGGACGGCCGGCGTGTGTTTGAGCGCGGGGAGCTCCGTCGCCCCGCGCGAGTTAGCCGGACGAACCCCTTTCCCCGAGTGCGACCGCCGTTCCCCGCCATGGAGCCGCCGCCCTCCGTCTGCCGACACCTCTCTTACCTCAGGCCCAATATCCCGTCAATCCGGGCCGGAACCCTATCATTCC
>JAEEVC010000001.1 GCA_016287075.1 Bacteroidales bacterium
ACAGCCGTCGCGGTGACCGCGACCGCCGTGGCGGCCGTGGCGGCCGCGGTCGCAGCGAGCGCGGTGAGCGCCGCAGCGAGCGCTAATCCGCGCGCGCAGCTTTGCGAAAACGGGGGGCCGGCTCATGGTAGCCGGCCCCTTTTTTGTGCCCACGCCTTGTCGCCGCGAGTGACGGTAGCCTGCCGAAAATAGGGACGTTTCCGTCAAAAACGGCCTTTTTTGACGGAAACCTGCCAAATTCCGGGACGTCTCCGTCACTTGTGCTGCCCTCGCCGCCCTGGCGGGGGTTCCAGGGGGCTGCTCCCCTGGTAAGGGTTTGAGCGAAGCGAATGTCGCCAGCAGGCGACCGGCCGTCCCGTGACTTTTGGCGGTGTCGGCAAAAGTTGGAAAGGGTTTAAGGCCGCGGGGGTTCCAGGGGGCTGCTCCCCTGGTAAAATAAAGTGCCGTGCATCAGACAAATGCACGGCACAACCACATAAATAACCATTAATTTAGGTATCTCTCGCTTCACAGCGGGAGGAGGGAGGAATGCCTTCCGGCAGTCCTATTCTTCAAAGCCGTCGTTCCAGCCGCGGTTGCCGCGGAAGGAGGACTGGCCGTTGCCACGCTGATGCTGGCGCCCATTGCCTTCCTGCATCTGCTGGTGGCCTTCGCCGGGCTTGTGGTCCTTGTTCAGGCGCTTGATCTGCTGGTGGCGGAACTGTTCTTCCGCGATGAAGATCTTGGCGACCTTCTCGATGGGGAGGACGGTCTTGTATTTGGCCACGGCTTCCTTGTCGATGGCATCGCAGTCTTCCTTGGCGGCGAGATAGCTCTCGAGAAGAACCTCGACCTCCTTGCCGGTCTTGCCTTCCTTTAGGGCTTCCTTCAGGGCGTCCGTCGCGGCGGCGACATCCTTGAAAGCGTTTCCTTTTTCTTTCTGGACCGCGTTGTACACCGGCCAGAAGGCCTGGGATTCTTCGACGGTCAGGTCCAGGGCGGTGGTCATGTAGGCGATTTTCTCGGCCTGGACCTTCTCTTTCCAGGCTGCCTTGTCCTTGCCCTTCTCGGCTTTCTGCTGGGCGAAGGCGCCGACGGAAACCAGCGCCGCCATCACCGTGCAGAGGGCGGTTTTAACGAATCTCTTCATCATTGACATAGTTTATTTGTTCGACGGTTGTGCCGGAGGCGATCAGGTAGTTGACGATGTCCTCGTCGGTCAGGTAATCGGCACTGTTGCCTGTTTCGAGGAAATAATAGTCGAGGTTGTCGGTCCCGAGGGTCTCTGCGATGAGCATGCTTTCGTACTCGCCCTGCATGTTGCGCGTGGAAGTACGCGAGAGGATCCAGTTTCCGACAGTCACGGCAAGGAGCATACTGGCAGCTACGGCGGCATAAGGGGCCAGCCGACGGATACCGTGCGGGGCTGCTGCTGCCGTATGCTGCGACGGAATGGCCGAGAGTCTCTCCGCGAGATCCCCGAAATACCCTTCCGGTACGCGTATGTCATTTTTCCTGATCATCGCACTCTTTGACACGGTTGAGAATGAAAGGTTTAAATGAAAAATAAAAAATTATCGTCCTTCGCCCAATTCCGCCCGGACCTTCTCCTGCGCGATGTGGAAGGAGGCCTTGAGGGCGCCGACGGAAGTGCCGGTGACGGCGGCGATCTCCTCGTAGGACATGTCCTCGTAGTAGCGCATGATGAAGACGCTGCGCTGCTTTTCGGGGAGGCGGGCGATGGCCTTGGAAAGTGCCCGCTCGGCGGCGGACCCGTTGAAATACGGATCGGCGTCGATGCGTTCCTCTATCACGTCGTCGATCCTGCGGAACTGCAGGGCGGCGCGGACTTTCTGGCGGCGGAGGAAGTTCAGGGTTTCGTTCGTGGCGATGCGGTACACCCAGGTATAGAGCTGCGCCTCCCCCCGGAAGGAGGGAAGCGCAGTCCAGATTTTCAGGAAGATATCCTGCAGGAGATCGTCGGTATCCTCGTGGGAGAGTACGAAGCGGCGGACATGCCAGTAAAGCCGCTCACTGTATGTCTTCACGATTTCATTGAATACCTTCTCCTGCTCGTCCATCTATTTGCGTGTAAGCACTTTCTGTGCCGCTTCGACGATATGGGCAGCATCCAGTCCGTAGGCCTTCAGGAGCGCCGACGGCGTGCCGGTCTGGCCGAAGCGGTCGCCGCCGTTGATGAATTCGACGGGCGTCGGGAGGGCGCGGCCCAGGAGCCCGGCGACGGCCTCGCCGAGACCGCCGGCCATGTTGTGCTCTTCGGCCACGACGACCGCCTTCGTCTTGAGGACGGAGGCGAGGATGGTCTCCTCGTCGAGCGGCTTGAGGGTCGTGATGTCGATGACTTCTGCGCAAATCCCTTCTGCCTCAAGCGCTTCCGCGGCCTGGAGCGATTCCCAGACGAGGTGGCCGGTGGCGATGAGGGTGACGTCCTTGCCTTCGTTCATGACGAGGGCCTTGCCGATTTCGAACGGCTGGTCTTCCGGGGTGAAGTTCGGGACGCCCGGACGGCCGAAGCGGAGATAGACGGGACCGTCGTACTCCGCGGCGGCGAGGGTCGCGGCCTTGGTCTGGTTGTAGTCGCAGGGGTTGAGGACGACCATGCCCGGCAGGGCGCGCATCAGGGCGATGTCTTCCATCGTCTGGTGGGTCGCGCCGTCTTCGCCAAGGGTGACGCCCGCATGGGAGGAGGCGATCTTCACGTTGGTCTTGCCATAGGCGACGGCCTGGCGGAGCTGGTCATAGACGCGGCCGGTCACGAACTCGGCGAAGGAGCCGATGAACGGGATCTTGCCCGCGATTGCCAGGCCGGCGGCCGCGCCGACCATGTTGGCCTCGGCGATGCCGCACTGGATGAAACGGTCGGGGAATTCCGCCGCGAAAGCGTCCATCTTCAGGGAGCCCTTGAGATCGGCGGTGAGGGCGAGCACCTGCGGGTTTTTCCGCCCCGCTTCGAGGAGACCGGCACCGAATCCGCTGCGGGTGTCCTTCTTTCCGGTATCGATATACTTGCTCATGCTAAAAGTCTCCTAACGGGGTTTCACCTAACTGTTTCATCGCCTCGGCGCACTGTTCGGCGTTCGGGGCCTTTCCGTGCCACTTGCAGGTGCCGGCCATGAAATCGACGCCATGGCCCATGTCGGTCTTGAAGAGGATCATCGTCGGCTTGCCGGACCCCTTGTTCGCCCGCGCAGCGGCAAAGGCCTCCGCAATGGCCGCGAAATCGTGGCCGTCGGCGACAATGACGTTCCAGTCCCAGGCCTTCCACTTCGCCTCGAGATCGCCTTCCCCGGCGACGGAAGCGACGGTGCCGTCGATCTGCTGGCCGTTCCAGTCGGTCATGGCGACGAGGTTGTCCAGCTTGTGGTGGACGGCGAACATGCCGGCTTCCCAGATCTGGCCTTCCTCGCTCTCGCCGTCACCGCACATGACGAAGACGCGTTCCGGATCGCCGTCGAGCTTTTTCGCGAGGGCGAGTCCGGCGGCGACGGACAGTCCCTGTCCGAGGGAGCCGGAAGCCTGGTACACGCCCGGAAGTCCCTTCTGGACAGACGGATGGCCCTGGAGCCGGGCGCCGAACTGGCGGAAGGTGGCGAGCTCTTCCACCGGGAAATAACCGCAGCGGGCGAGGAGCGAATAATAGACCGGCGTGACATGGCCGGCGGAGAGGACGAACATGTCCTGTCCCTTCCCGTCGCGTTTCCAGCTGGCCGGATCGTGTTTCATTTCATTGCAATACAGCGCAGTCAGGAAGTCGGCGCTCGACATCGAGCCGCCCGGGTGGCCGCAGCCGGCCAGGGTGACCATCCTGACGATGTCCCGGCGCACCTGCGTCGAGAACTGTCGGAGTTCTTCTATGCTTTTTGCCATTTCGAGTGATGGAAATAATTGATTCAATGGGGTGTCAGGCCTCCTCCTTGTCGATTTCGGCCATCACGCGCTCTGCGCGGGCGTAGCCGTTGGCGGGCGCATTCCAGAAGGCGGCGAGAATGGCGGTCCCGATGAAGCCGAAGACGATGGCGACGACGAAGACGGCGTTCCAGCCATACTCCGGATGGTCGGCGAGTGCGCCGAAACCGATGCCGGAGATGAAGGTCGCGGCGTAGCAGAAAATGCCGCAGAGGCCGTTCGCCGAGCCGCTGGCCCGGCGGGTGCCGTACTGCGAGCAGCTGACGCCGAGGAGCGCCTGCGGGCCGTAGATGAAGAAGGCGGAAGCCACGATGAACAGGGCGCACCAGAACCAGTGGGCCCCTTCCGGCATGCGCCAGAAAGCGGTGAAGCACAGCGTGGCGCCGAGGGTGCAGAGGGCGCTGGTCCGCAAGGTCTTGGATTTGAACACCTTATCCGTCATCCAGCCCCAGACGATGGTCCCGAGCACGCCGCCGAGAATCTCGGAAACGGCGACGATCGAGGCGGCGAGGGCGATGTCCAGGCCCTTGTACTGGGTCAGGAACGAGGTCCCCCAGTCAAGGATGGTGAAGCGGATGACATAGACGCAGAAATCGGCGATGGAGATGCCCCAGATGATGGGGTTGCGGAAGACCATCCGGGAGATGAACTTCTTGTAGCGGCTGCCGGTGAGCTGTTCCTCCTTCCGGTCGGTCTTCTTCTCTTCCTTCTGCTCCGTCTTCTCTTCAGGGCTGAGCGCCGCGGCCGTCTCGCGCCGGGTCTCCCGTTCGAATTCGGAGACCGGCGGCAGGCCGCAGTCGGTCGGGTCGTCCTTGAGGGTCGTGAGCATCACGATGGCCCCGATGAAGGCGATGGCGGCCGGGATGATGAAGCACAGGTTCCAGGCGCTGTAGCCGAAGCGGGACAGCAGCCAGCCGCAGAGGGCCATCACGAGGCCCGCGCCGATCGAGTGCGAGGAATTCCAGATGCTCTGCTTGGTCGCCAGTTCCGACGGGCGGAACCAGTGGGCCATCATGGCCGCGGTGGGCGGATAGCCCATGCCGTGGACATAGCCGTTCAGGACCCACAGCGAGCCGATCAGGTATACCAGCCCCATCGTGGCCTTCCCTTCGGCGTCCAGCAGGTTCAGGAAGCCGTTCAGCCGCGGGGAGAAGCAGATCGCGAGGTTGATGATGCAGGAGAGGAACAGGCCGAGGACCATCAGGTTCCGCTTCGAGTAACGGTCGGCCAGCAGGCCGTTGACCATCCGGGAAAGCCCGTACACGATGCCGTTGAGGGTGAGGAAGATACCGAGCTGGACCTTCGACAGGCCGAGTTCCGCTTCCATCGCCGGGATGGCCGCGCTGAAGTTCTTGCGGAGGAAATAGTAGCAGGTATAGCCGACGATCAGCACGATCAGCGTCTTCCACTGCAGTTTGATGTACTTTGATTTTGTTGCAGCATCCATGGGAGCCCGTTCATTGATTATCAAGCGAAGATACGAAAAAAAGCCGGAAATCCCATACAACGGGCGTTCCGGCTTTTATCTGCGCGGTTTCAGCGTTTCTCAAAGGATTTCAGCCCGTCGACATAGGCTTTGATCCGCTCCGGATGGTCGGAGGAGACGTAGTCGATGCCGTGGAGGATGGCCCAGTCGACCACCTCGTAGTCGTTGACGATCCAGAGGGTGGTCTCCATGCCGAGTTCCTTCGCGCGGACGGCGTAGCCGGGGTGGTTCATCAGCCCGTTCATGTCGTAGGAGACGGCATCATAGCCCTTGGCCTTGAGGTAGTCCGGGTCCTTGATGAAGACGCCGCTGTCGAGGAAGAGGACCTTGGCCTTCGGATCGATCCGGTGGATCTCGTCGGCACACCACTCGCTGAAAGTGGTGTACTCGACCTGGTCCTCCATGCCCATCCGGCGGACCGTCGCGATGACCTGCTCCGCGGCGAGGGTCTCCCACTGCGGCTTCGGCTGCTTTTTGATTTCGCAGATGAGTTTGGTTTCGGGGTGTTTCTTCCCTTCGGCGAGGTATTCCTCGAGGGTCGGCATCTGCGAACCGCCCGGCAGTACGACGGCGCGGGCTTCGGCGAAGGTGATCTTGTGGATGTCCTTGCCGAGGCCGGGGACGACGGGGCCGTGGAAGACGATGAGTTTCTCGTCGGCCGTCACCTGGACGTCGAATTCGGCGGCGTAGATGCCGAGGGTCTGGCAGTACTGCAGGGCCGGGATCGTGTTCTCGTAGTAGGGGGTCTCCGGCTTGTCGGGGGTGTTGTGCCGGACACCGCGGTGCCCGACAACCTTGATTTGCGCCCCCGCCGTGAAGGCAAGGAGCGCAAGGCAGGTAAGGAGGAGGATCCGCTTCATAGGCATCAGTCGAAGCTGACTTCGAAGAACTTGACTTCCGACCAGCCCGTCTTGGTCATGACGGCGCTGTTGCCGTTGAGACCGACGGCGCGCAGGCGGATGTAGATGGTGGCATTGCTGAGGGCGGCGGGCAGGGCCATCGTGTAGGTGGCGAAACCGGCATCGACGGCGGTGTCGCGCGAATAGGTGTACCGGATGGTCTTGTCCGTGCTGTGCGTATCCTCGAAGTGGTACTTGTACGTGTCTCCGCCGACCTCGATCGATTTGGCGTCCGGCGCTTCCGTCCAGGTATTTCCGTCAAGGGAGTATTCCATGATGAAATAACCCGCAGCGGCGGCCGCGCCGCCCAGCGCGGACTCGACATGGACCTTGGTCCCGGCCGGGAGTGAAGTGACGGGGACGGTGAAAAGGTAATAGTCGTCCTTTTTGAGCCCCTGGATCTGGATGCTCGGGTTGAAAGTGTAACCGGCAACACTGCTGACCGTGGCCGGGGCGGTCGTCGTACCGCCTGCTGCGGGCGTGGTGCCTACGGCCGACATCCGGGCGTTCTCCCAGCCGGGGATGGTGCCGTCGGAAGGAAGGACGACATGGTCGGACGCGTTGGTGGATTCGGTCTTGTTGACGGCCTCGCTGGTCCAGCTGTAGTCAAAGGCGCTGCCGCGGACCAGGCCGTAATCGGCGCGGGTATAGCCGTAGCCCCAGAAGTTCCAGGTGACATAGTTCTTGTAGCGCGGGGTCTCGCCGACCCGTGCTTCCAGGTTGGGTTCGAGGGGCGTCCCGTCGGCGGTTACCGAGATGGCGACCGAGCCGAAGGCGGTCGGCGTGCCGGAGATGGGGATCCGGACTTTTCCGTCGCCGGCGGTGAAATTATGGGTGTATTCCGTCTTCTCGATGCCGGCCGAGCCGTTCCCGGAAACCGTTACGACAAAGGGGACGGAATCCGTTCCGAGGGCACCTGTGTACGGGATTTCGACGGCGGCCGTTCCGGTGGAGCCGGTCATCAGTTTTCCGTCGAAGGCCGGTGTGCCGAGGGCGAGTTTGCTCACGGCCGCCGCCTGGGAAACACTTACTTCGACGGGCGAAAGGGTTCCGCCCTTGACGCTGAATTTTCCGCTGCGTTCCGCGCCGGCGTTGGCGGAAACGGTGACGGAAATGCTTCCGTTGCTTTTGCCGGAGGCGGGCGTCACGCTGACCCAGTCGAGGGCGTTGGTGACGGTCCAGTCACAGTTGGCCGTCACCTGGATGGTGGCGGTGGCCCCGTCCGCCTCGGCGGTGATGGAGGTCTTGTCGAGCTTGAGGGCGTCCTCCTGGGCGGGCGTGTCCGGTTTCGGGTCCGGTTTCGTGTCCGTGTTCTCCGGTTTCTGGCAGCCGGCAAGGAGCAGGAGCGTTGCTATGGGAAGGAAAAGGATCTTTTTCATGATTGTCGGGATTAAATGGTTTCGTCAAAAGTAAAGGCCTCCCACGGGAGCTCGGCATCCTTGCCTTCGTCCAGGACGGCGGCGGCATGGCGTAGCATCGGGAACTGCTTCAGGTCGGCGAGGCCGCGGCGGTCCTTCTCGACCATCGCCGCATAGACGCGGCGGGAGACGACGAGGCTCTCGAGCGTCACGCCGGCGAGGATGTCCATCGCCTCCTGGTAGGTCTTCCCTTCGCCCAGGAGGATGCCGACCTTGCGGGTACGGCCGCCGTACACGGTGACGTAGAGGTCGCCGATGCCGATGTTCTCGCAGTCGCGGGACGCGCCCTGCATCTCGAGCAGGTAGCGCATCTCCTTGACGCCCTGGTAGAAGGCGGCCGCCTGGGAGTTGAAATGGAGGCCGGCTTCGGGGCCGTGGTGGCGGTTCACCAGGCCGATGGTCATCGCGATGGCGAGGGCGTAGCCGTTCTTCAGGGCGACGGCGCTTTCCAGCCCCTCGACGTCGTTGGTGAGGGAGATGTGGTAGTAGGAGGTCTGCATGGCCTCTTTCATCATCCGGATGGTCGCTGTGTCCTTGCCGCAGAAGGCGACTTCGGTCTGGTCGTGGAAGACGAGCTCGTAGCTTGTGCACGGGCCGCCGATGGCGCAGATCTCGCGGTGGATGCCCTTCTTCGCCAGTTCCCGCTTCCAGTATTCGGGATAGGAGATGAGGGCGCCGTCCTCCAGGTTGATCAGGCCTTTCGTGACGCTGAGGACCGGGACGGACGGGTCCAGTTCGGAGAGGATGTTCGCGAGGAACCAGTCCACGCCGAAGGAGGAGACGCCGCCGATGATGAAGTCGGCGCCCGCCGCCGCTTCCTTCCACTGCTCATAATAATAGTATTTTACACCCTTCGGGAAGGGATAGTCGAATTTCGGGTGCTGTCCCGTGGCCTTGCAGGCATCGATGATCTCCTTGTCAAGCGGAGTGCCTACAAGGCGGACTTCATTGCCGTTTTCAAAGGCCGGGAAGGCGAGGGCGGATCCCATCATGCCGGATCCGATGATCGTGATGGTTTTGGACATAGTTATAAATTGATAGATTATTGGAATGAAATATCGATGAACTTGATGTCGCTCCAGCCCTTGCCGGTCTGGACCGCGCCGTTGCCGTTGATGCCGAGGGAGCGGAAGCGGATGTACAGCGCGCCGTTGACAGCGGCAGGAACGGTTGCCTGGATGACATCATAGGCCGGGTCGGTCATGGCATCCCGCGCATACACGTACCGCATCGCGTTGTTGGCTGCGATGTAGCGGAAATGGTATTCGACGGAGTCGTCGCCCACATCCAGGGTCTTCCGGTTGCCGAAGGCCGTCCAGTTCACATTGTCGGTGGAGTATTCCACGAGGAAAACGCAGGAGGCCGCCGTCGCGCCGCCGAGGGAGGATTCGAGGGTGATGGTGCCGCCCGCGGCGAGCGTGACTTTCGGGATATAGACGAAGACATAGTCGTCCTTGACCATGCCCTGGACCTGATAGCCCGGGTTGAACTGGTAGCCGGCCAGGCCGGACGGCGTGCCCGTCGGTCCGGAGGCTTGTCCGCCCGCGACGATCGGGTTGGCGCAGACCAGGGAGAGGTACGCGTCCTCGCAGCCGGGCAGCGTCGTGCCGGTCGGCAGCGCTTTGTGGTCGGTGCCGACGCCGGATTCGGTCTTGTGGACGGCCTCGCTGGTCCAGCTGTAGTCGTACGCGCTGCCGCGGAGCAGGTTGAAATCGCCTCGCGTCCAGCCGATGGACCAGTTGTTCCAGTTGATGTAATGCTCGTACTGGATCCGCTCGACGACCCGGATGGTGACGGGCTGGAAGGAGTCGCCGTAGGCATCGACGGTCACCGTGACGGGGCCGAGCGCCGTCGGGCTGCCCTGGACGGGGATGTTCACGACCCCGTCACCCCGCTTGAAGTCGCTGCAGGTGTATTCCTGGGGGCCGAGGCCGGCTGCGCCGGTACCGGTGAAGATCATCGAGAACGGGACCGCTTCCGTGCCTATTGCGTTGAAATAGGGCACCTGGATGATGAAACTGCCGTTCACGTCCTTGACCGGGGATTTGTCGATGTACGGCTGGCCAAGGCGGATTTCGCTCTTGGGCGCCTCCTGTTTGATGAGGATGGCGATCGGTTCGTAGCCGGCCGAGGAGACCCACAGGGTGGCGCTCCGCTCTTCGGCCTCGTTCCGGGCGAAGGTCAGCAGGATGTCGTCGGTCCCGTGGCCGGAGGTCTTGCTGTAGGTGATCCAGCCGTATTCCGTTTCCGGGGCCAGGCTCCAGTCCTGGTTGGTATTGACGACCACGGAGGCGGTCCCGCCTTCATTGTCGACGGAGATGCGGGTCTGCTCGATGAGGAACCGGTCGTAGTCATAGGGATTCGGTTCCTGCCTGCAGGCGAGGGCGGTGACAAGGACCGCCGCCGTCAGGAGTCGGCTTGCATGCTTTTTCATAACGATTCGGTATCAAGCCCCGCGGCCTTGATCTTCTTGATCGCGGCCTGGGGATAATTAACAAACATGGCCTTGAAATACTTGTTCTTGTAGTACGGAAGCGCCTTCTGGATCAGTTCCGTGTTCTCCGAGGACGCGGAGCCGCAGCACCAGATGCTGAGCGGCACGCCGGCGGAGATGTAGTCAATGGGCGCAAACTTGGCGGCGTCCACGAAAATGGCATTGTACTTGACCTGGTGCCACATGTTCCCCTCGAATGTCTCGGGGTTGAGCAGACCGTCCGGGGAGGAGGCCATGAAGCCGACCTTGCACTTGTTCTCCTTGAACAGGTCGGTCTCCCGGACCATCTTGAACAGGGAGGCGTTCTGGGGGATGATGAACTCGCAGAGGTCGTAGGCATTCCTCGCCTTGATGGCGTCATAGGCGGCGTTGATCGCCGCGATCGTGTAGGAGAGGTTGCTCCACGCCTTGGTGTCGATCCAGACCTTCATCTTGCGGGGGTTCTTCTCCGGGTTGCACAGGAAGTCCAGGAAATCCTCCATGATGGGAATGTCCTCATTGTTCTTGAGTTTCCCCGCCGCCCGGATTTCCGCGAGCGTCTTCTCGTAGGGATAGAACCCGTTGACGCGGTTGTTGTCGTCGGGGTGGCAGATGAGGGCTTTTCCGTCCTTGGTGGGCACGATGTCGCATTCCGACGCGTAGCAGCCGATGATGGATGAATAGGTCAGGCCCTGGATGCTGCACTGGGGCGCCCCGCTCTCCAGATAGCCGCCCCGGTGGGCGACCACCTTGTAGGTGACGGCTTTCTTCTCCGGCTCGGGCGTCGGTTCATTCTGGTCGGGGTTGCAGGCGAGGGGCAGCATCAGGGCCCATAGGAGCGGGATCCAGCCCGCTTTCAACATCTTTCCCATCGGCTTACTCATTGTGGACGAAATCGATTTCCAGCATCTTCAGGTCGGTCCAGGTCGCCGTGCAGGCGACGGACATGTCGTAGCGGTACTTGAGCACGCGGAGCCGCAGGTACAGCGTCCCGTCCTCGATCGTCACCCCCGTCAGCGGGAACTCATATTTATGGTAGGTCTCCTCCGGATTGGCCATGTCGAAGGACTTGCGGGTGCCGGTCGGGGTGTTGACCGTGGAGGCCTGGTTGTTCCAGAAGTGGGCCTTCCAGGTTTCGTTGGTCTCCGTCTTCTTGAACTCGGTCGCGCCCGGCGCCTCGGTCCAGTTTGTCCCGTCGGCGGAGTATTCCAGGATGTAGAATCCGGGGCCCTTCGCCTGCGTCGAAGTCGCGGCTTCCACGCTGATCTTCGTCTCCTCGGTGATGTACATGACCGGGATGGCGGCGAGCCAGTAGTCGCCTTCGACCATGCTCAGTGCCTGGATGGCGGGATTGAAGGTATAGCGCTGGGTCTTGCCGTTGAGTTCCACGGTCCCCGGTTTGGCGACGACCGCGGTGAGCCGCGCTTCGGAATTGCCGCTGGTCGGGGTCACGTGCGGGTCGGGATCGTCATAGTCCCAATGCGCGCCCTGCGGGGTCGCGAGCGGACCGGTCCCGGTGTAGCCGGCGGCGAAGAAATTCCACCGCGCGGGCAGGCCGGCCGGGTCGAGCACGACGACCGGTGCGACGTATTCCTCGACGAAGCCCTTGCACGAGCCGATGTTCTTCCCGTCGGCGAGGACCGTGACCTCGAATTCTCCCTTTGAGGTCGGCGTTCCCGTGATGGGCATGAACAGGGAGCCCTTGCCGGGGGCGAAGTCGGACGTGTTCACCGGGTCGATGACGAGCCCGGCCGCCGCCGCGCCGGAGAGTTTCGCCGAGAGCGAAACCGACTCGTCGCCGGCGGCATATTCATAAAGGACATTGACGCCCCCCGTGCTTTCCTTGAACTGGAAGAGGTTCTCCGTGATCTCCACCCCTGTCAGGGCGAATTTGCAGCGGTTCTGGTGGACCGTGACGGGGCAGCGGACATTCCCCTGGCACACATAGATGGTGTGCTCGCGGGACCCGCCCTTGTTGTAGTCCACGCTGATGGTGTACATCTGGTAATGGACCCCGTCGCCGGTTCCCTGCTCCGGGGAGACCCGGAGCCATTCGGCGCCGTTCAGGTCGATGTGCCAGTCGCCGCGCGCCTGGATGTTCTGCTCGACGGACTGGGCCAGGCAGTCGAAGCTCACCCTGCTCTCCTCCCGGGTGACGAAATCCCGGTCCTTGGTGCAGGATACGGCCGCCAGGGCGGCGATACATGCGATTGCTATGATTCTCGTTTTCATGATCTTCCTTGTATTAGCCTGTTACCAACCGGGGTTCTGTCCGAGGGCCTTGTTCTCCAGGAGGGCCTCCGCAGGAATGGGGCGGAGGTATTTGTAATCCTCCCAGCTCCAGGTGGATGTGACGACCGTGCCGGTCTTGATGATGCCTTTCGTGCCTTCGCTCAGCTTGTTGCCGAGGTCGCCGGAAGCGGCGTCGATGGGAAGGACCTTGTAGCCCGTCTTCTCCGAGAACTTCGCGGAGACGATGGTCTCGGGAACCCCGTCGTTGTTCAGGTCGATCGGCGTTTCGATGGCCGGGATATAGATGCCCTGGCGCTCCCGCACGAGCAGTTCGCCCTGTCTCCAGCGCATCAGGTCCTGGAAGCGGAAGGCCTCCAGTGCCAGCTCGATGCCCCGCTCGCGGCGCACCTCGAGCACCTTGGCGTCCGTCTCGCGGTTTTGAAAATACGCCACGAGATACGGGTCGGCGGAGAGGGGATAGATGCTCTTCACGCCGCTCCGCTCGCGCAGGGGCTTGATGGTCCTGTTCCAGATATCTTCCGTGCATTCGCCCAGCACCGCCTTGGCTTCGGCGTAGTTGAGGAGCACCTCCGCATAGCGGATGATCGGGACGTCGGTCGCGGTCGCCGCCTGGTTCGAGTCCTTGGAGCCGTCGTCGAGCGTCCATTTCACCGGCTGGTAGCCGCTGAGCGAGAAGGTCAGGTCCGGGGCCAGGCTGCTGGCGCCCTTGTTGCGGGTGTAGCCGGGCGTCCGGATGGTCTGGGCCAGGCGGAAGTCGCGGTCCGTGCACTCCTTGACGAAATCGACGTGTTCGTTGTCGGGATACCTGGTCGTGAACGGCGTCCCATCCGTCATCAGGTAGGTGTTGATGAACTGGCGGGTCATGCCGCAGCCCGCCCCGGAGGTGAAGCGCTTCGTGAAATAATTCTTGTCGTAGTTGTTCGTGACGTTGTTGGCCAGGTCGTAGTCGCGTGCCCAGATGATCTCGTTGATGTACTGGCTGCAGGCGTCGTCGCAGGTGAACAGGTCATGGTACTGGGTGCGGCGGTTGGCCGGAACGTCGGTCAGGCTGAACATGCCGCTGGCCATCAGCTGCTCACAGGCGTCGCAGCAGGCCCTCAGGTACATCCCGGCCTCGTCCGCGATCCACGGCGCCCCCGTGGAGGGATCCGCTTGGTGGTAGGTGCGGTAGGTGCCCTCGAAGAGGCAGAAGCGGGACTTGAAAGCCAGGGCGACGTACTTGTTGATGTAGCCGGCCCGGTCCACGAACTCCTTGTCGGTCAGGCAGTGCTCGCAGGCGTAGTTGATGTCGTCCAGGATGTGGCGGCACACCTCTTCCCGGTTCGTGCGCGGGGCGTAGATGTCGTCCGGGTTCTGCGGATCGACGAGGTGGTCGTACCACGGGACGGCCCCGAAGAGCTGCACCTTGTCGAGGTAGAACATGGCCCGGAAGAGCCGCCCGACGCCCTCGTAGTGGTCGAGAATCTCCGCCGGGGCGTCCGCTTTCCGCAGGTTGTCCAGGAAATAATTGATATTGCGGAGTTTGCTCCAGTGGGTGGCGCGCCAGTTGGAGGCGCTTTCCGCCGTATAGGTGGCGGTATAATAGAGGTTGGTGCCCTCCTGGAACAGGATGTCCGTGCCGATGTCGTCGGTCGAGAACGCGAGGATGAGGGGGGCGAAGGAGCGGCAGAGGCCGTTCGAATAGATCTTGAGGCTTGACTGGTTGGTGAAATAGGTCTCGCTTTCAATCTTGTTCGGATTTTCCCGCGTGAGGAAATCCTCGCAGGACGAGAGGGCGAGAACGGCGGCCAGCGTCAGGATTGCATATCTTTTCATATCCGTATCCTCCTTTCTTTAGAATGACAGGTTGACCCCGAGGGTGAAGGTCTTCATCACCGGGTAGGTGTTGCCGTCCTGCTTGCCGGAGAAGTCCGAGTCGTAGCTCAGGCCTTCCGGGTCGAGGTTCGGGGCGTACTTGTGCATCGGCGTGAAGCAGAAGAGGTTCTCTCCGTTGAAGAACAGGCGGATCGTCTTGAAGGTCATCGCGTCGGTCCACCGTTTCGGGAGGGTGTAGTCGACCTGGAGGTTCTTCAGGCGGACGAACGAGGCGTCCTGCATGTAACGGTTGTTCGGCATCTCGAGCAGATGGCCCCAGGTGTAGTTCGAGTTCGACTGCATGGTGGTCAGTTTCGGCCAGTAGGCCGTATCGTAGTTGAGGCAGACGGTGTTGTCCTCGTTCATCTGCGCCACGTCCGGATTGGACTTCGAATGGATCGAAGGGATGAAGGCGAAGTAGTGACGGGCGTATTTTCCCCAGAAATAGCCGCAGTCGGCGCCCGGGTACCACATGTGCTTGAGGCAGCCCTGGAAGAAGGCCGAGAGGCCGATGCCGTTCCAGTTGAAGGCGAGGTTGAGGCCGAACATGTAGCGCATCTTGTTGTTGCCCACGATCGTGAGGTCGCCGGGCTCATTGGCGGTGAATTCGCCGTAATCGATGATGCCGCTCGTGTCCACGTCCTTGATTTTCAGCTGTCCGGGCCGCGCCACCTTGTCGTAGGACTGGAGGAAGCCGGCCTGGATCGCGTGGGTGTTGATGTCGTCCTGGTCACGGAAGATGCCCTCGACGGTCCATCCCCACATTTCCCCGATTTCCATGCCTTCATAATACTGGCTCGGGTTGCCGTGGCTCTGGAGGACGGCCGACCAGGTGCCGAGCGATTTCGTATCGTTGCCGGCGAACTTGGTCACGAAGGAGCGGCTGTCCCAGAGGGTCCCTTTGATGCTGTAGGAGAAGGGCTTCCCGCCGACCAGGACCTGGTCTTTCCACTGCAGGGCCAGTTCCCAGCCCCGGGTCAGCAGTTCGGCGTTGTTGCCCTTCGGGGCCGTCGCGCCGTACACGGCGGGCACCGTGGCGCTCATCGTGTACATGTTGGTCGTGTTGCGGATGTAGTAGTCGCCGGTGAAGGACAGGCGGTTCGAGAACAGGTCGAGGTCGATGCCGGCGTCATAGGTCGTGGCCGTCTCCCAGGTCAGGGAAACGGGGACGATGCTTCCCGCGGTGGAGTAGGAGGCCAGCTGGCCGCTGAGGACATAGTCGTCCGCCAGCTTCACGGACATGTCGGACGTGTAGAGGTACGGGGAGACGTTGCCGTTGCCGATCGAACCGGCCGAGAGGCGGAACTTGGCGTTGCTGACGACGGGATGGGCCCACTGCATCCAGGGCTCGTCGGACAGGCGCCAGCCCACCGAGGCCGAGGGGAAGAAGCCCCATTTGGAATTGGACGGGAACTTGGACGACCCGTCATAGCGGGCGCTGGCTTCCAGCAGGTACCGTCCCTTGAAGGCATAGTTGAGGCGGCCGAAGGCACCGGCGTAGGACCAGGCGTTTCCGCCTTGGGTGACCCCGGTGATGCCGTCCATGAGGTTGAAGGACGTTTTCCCGTCGGCCGTGAAGCCGGTCCGGTTCACGCTCAGCGACTTGTAGTCCTGCCATTCGACGTTCCAGCCGGCGAGCAGGGTCAGCGAATGGTTCCGTGCAGCCTCCTTGAACGGAGCCAGCGGATGGAGCGTGGCGTAGATGTTGGCCGCCT
This sequence comes from Bacteroidales bacterium, assembly GCA_016287075.1. Classification (GTDB taxonomy): domain Bacteria; phylum Bacteroidota; class Bacteroidia; order Bacteroidales; family UBA932; genus Cryptobacteroides. Next base: position 16,005 of record JAEEVC010000001.1, read on the forward strand.
GGTACACGGTGTCATAGTTGACCTCTTCCAGCTTGTCGCCGGCGGAGGCGGATTCGTACAGGATCTCGCCCGGCCGCCGGGAATAGGCCACCGGGTTCTGCACCTGGATCCGGTTCTTCATCGTGTAGTTGACCGAATAGTCGCCCTGGAGCATGAACACGTCCTTCACGACGTCGATGTCGGCGGAGATCTTCTCCCGGACATAGACGGCGTTGTCGGTCCGGTAGTTGTTGCCTTCGACGAAGGCGGCCCAGCCGGAAATCGCCGCGGCGGTCGTCCAGGTGCCGTCGGGATTGTACGGACCGGACTGCGGATAGCAGGCGTGCTGCATCCAGCGCTGGACGATGACCTGGTCGCGCGGGGTCGTCGGCTGGTAGTAGTAGCTCGTCGAGAGGCTCATGTTGTTCGTCACCCTGAACCAGGGGCGGATCTTCAGCGAGCCCTTGGCGCGGATGTCGATCTTGTGGTAGTTCTCGTTACCGACGCTGTAAACGCCGTCCTGGCCGAAGTATCTGCCGGATACATAATAATTTGCGGTATCCGTTCCGCCGGAGACGGAGAGGTTGTGCTCCGTGGACCAGTTGACGGGCTTGTAGAATTCCCTGTACCAGTCGAAATTGTCGTAATAGCCCCAGCCGAAGACATTGTGCCCGGTCAGGATGCCCGCTTTCGACAGGGTCGGGTCCTGGTTCCGGCGCTGGATTTCCTGGACGATCTCCTGGGAATAGGGGACCGTGCTGTCCACGTTGTCCGGCAGGGTCTGCTGGCCCTGGTAGTAGCCGTTGTAGCAGGTCACCCACCAGTCGAACCATTCCACGGAATCGGTGATGTTGTCGAAGATGACCGTCCGCCGGTTGGCCGTGGTGGAGCCGGTGTAGTTGATCGAGACGCTTCCCTTGTCGGGGCTCTTCGTCGTGATGAGGATCACGCCGAAGGCGCCGCGCGCACCGTAAACGGCTGTGGATGAGGCGTCTTTGAGGACGGAAACGCTGGCGATATCCTCCGGGTTGACGGCGTCCAGGCTGCCTTCCACCCCGTCGATGAGGATCAGCGAGGAGCCGCCGGCGCCGATGGAGGTTTCACCGCGGATGTTGAGGGAACCCGCGCGGGAAGGTTTGCCGTCGGTGAAGGTCACGTTCAGGCCGGCGATCTGGCCTTGCAGCGAGCGGCCGACGGAAGTGGCCGGGCGGTTGCCGAGAACCTTGCTGTCCACCTGGTCCACGGCGCCGACCAGGTCCCGTTTCTTCATCGTCGCATAGCCCACGACGACGGTTTCGTCCAGCAGGGTGACGTCCTCGTCCAGTTTCGTGCCGATGAAGTCGCGGTCCCCGACCACGACCGTCTGGGTCAGGTAGCCCAGGCAGGCGATCTCGAGCACGTCGCCCTTGGCGGCGTTGAGCTGCCAGGAACCGTCGGACGCCGTCACGACACCGGTACCGGTGCCCTGGATCAGGACGCTGACCCCGGGAACCGGTTCACCGTCCTTGTCCGTGACGACACCCCGGACCCTGGTCTGCTGCGCACCGAGTCCGGTGGCGAAGCAGAGCAGCGCGAGGAGGGTCAGATACAAATACTTTTTCAACATATCCTTGTCTTGTTAAATGATGGATTCCTTCTTTTTATTCGACCTTCGTGACGGCGGTCGGGTGCAGCACGGCCTGGTGGGCGGCCTTGCGGCAGAGGGCCGCGGTGGCCGCATCCACGCCGGCCGGGCAGAACGGGTTGGTCGTGACATCGACCCCCGTGAAGGTCTCGAACCAGGTGCAGGAAGCGGTGAACGCCCCGTACGTGGTGTTGAGGTGGAGTTCGTCGCTGGGGTTGAGGAAAGTGTCGCCCAGCGAGGTCTGGCGGCCGTTTTGGATGGCCGTTCCCGTGGGCACGATATAGTCCAGTGAGGAGCGGGTCCGGAGGGCTTCGGCGCAGTCGACGCAGGCCTGGTACATCTTCTGCTGGTCGTTGCCGTAGAGGGAGAAGCGGCTGTTGGTGGAATGGGCCGACAGCGCCCAGGTCTGCTGGTAGCCGAACTTGCAGTTCTTGTTGGAGAGGTGTTCCTTCGCGTAGGCAATCAGGTTGTCCAGGTACGGGTAATGGGAATCGACGATGCCGTAGAGGCCCTGTCCCTGCTGGAGGATGATGATGTCCCAGGGCTCGTCTTCGACGCAGTACGCGATGGATTTGTTGGCTGTGACGGTGCGGACGCCCTTGACGACCTTCCGGTAGGAATTGCTGTTGCGGGTGCTCTCGTTCGGGCTGGTTTCGTTCTCCCAGTGCGTCTGGAGGGTGCATCCGCCGATGTAGATGTTGCCCAGGATGGCGTTGTAGCCCGCCGCGTTGAAGACATCGTACAGGAAGTACTCGATCGCATCCCGGGTGAAGCTGTTGCCGATGCCGAGGATGCGGATGACGGGACGGGTGTCCGCGGCGCCGCCCGCGGCATTGCCTGTCGGGACGGGATAGCCGTCTCCCCCGGCTTCCCAGGCGGCGGCCCCTTCGATGTCGGGGGCGAAGCCGTTCATCAGGGTCAGCAGGGTGCCGTCCTGGAAGGAGGCCGTGGCGATCCCGACCGCGGGATTGGTGCTGTAGAAGGCCCCGTAGGAGTTGGCCGAATCGAAGACGCAGTTGGACCCGATGTTGGCCGTGGAGGCCTTGTACCCCACGATGGCGCCCTTGTAGGTGACGGTCTTGGGAATGACGATGTCGCTGAACTGCAGCTGGGAATAGCACCCGTAAATGCCGCCGGGGCTGTAGAGCGAACCGGCGATGCCGGCAATCGCGCTGACCGTGCCGTTCTTGCCGGTGGCGGTCGTCTTCAGGGTGATGTTGTAGGTGCAGCTGTTGAGGATGTTGAGGTAGGAGGTGCTCGCCTTGGCCGTTCCTCCGAGGATGCCGCCGATGCGGGTGTAGGCGATGTTGGACGGATCCGAACCGCTGGTGCTGAGGACGCAGTTGCGGGTAATACAGTTCGTCAGGGTCGCCCCGCCGCCGCTGGAGGTCGCGAAGCCGAGGATGCCGGCGCAGTTGTACAGGGAGGAGATGTTGCCGGTGTTGATGCAGCGGTCCATTGTCAGCGGCGCGGTGCCCGTGGCCGACAGGTTGGCCAGGATGCCCGCCGCGGTATGGTCGGAGGCGGCGACAACCGCTTCGGAACGGCAGGAGATGACAGAACAGGTCGGTCCTGCACCGGTCAGGGCGATGCCGGCGATTCCTCCGACCTGGGAAACCCCGCTGATGCTGCCGGACGACACGCAGTCGAGGAGGGTGCCGCCGCAGACCAGGGCGCAGATGCCGCCGACTCGGCGGCCGCTGGCGGAAACGAGGCCCAAGAAGGAGCAGTGTTCCACGGAACCGGCGTCGATGCGTCCGACGATGCCGCCGGCGACGGAACAGCCGTTCTCGCCGTCGACGGTGGCGCTGGCCGTGGAATTGACGGTCGCACTGACGGAACAATTGGCAATCCGTCCGGAACGGAGCCTGCCGGCAAGACCGCCGGCACAGGGCTCGGACGAAGTGACCTCGCCCTTGAAGCGGCAGCCGTCCACCACCCCCTCTTCAATCAGTCCGACCAGCGTTCCGCTGTCAGGACTGCGGAGGGAAAGGGTCTGGCCGGGCTCGAGGGAAATACCTGAGAGCGTGGCCTTCCGGATACCGGTGAAAAGGCATCCTGCCCCTTTTGCCGTGTAGTTTTTGATGACATGGCCGCCGCCGTCATAAGTGCCCCCGAAGGGAGACTGGGCACCGACGGACGCCAGGTCGTCCCCGCCCATGTCGATATCCGCTGTCTGCAGATACGCCTTACCGGAGAAAGCGGCACTGACCGACGGGTCGTTGCAACGGGCGATGAACATGTTAAGGTCGGCCTTGGTGGCGATGCGGTATGGTTTTTCCGCCGTACCGTCGCCGCCGCTGAACAGCGTTGGAACGGAGGGTTCCTCCGGTTTTTCCGTGGTCGGGTCATCCCCGGAGTCCGGGGTTACCTCCGCACATCCGGGAAAGGTCAGGAAGAGGCCGGCGACAAGCAGGAGCCAGGTGGCCAGGCAGGAGGCTTTGCCGTGGACGGAGAGCGAGCGTGTCATAGAAACTGTGGTTAATAAAAAACGTACCCATGCAAAGCTAACAAAAATTTCATTATAAAAAAATATTGGGAAATAATATTTTCAAAGCAAAAAAATTATTTTCATTCCGGGGATATAATGAAAAATATTATCTTTGCGGCATGAACAAAGTGCAAGAACGCCGGCAGGCCATCTGCGACCTGCTCTCGACGGTGGAGTCCATCCCCGTGGAAACCCTCGCGGAACGCCTCCAGGTCACGGGTGCGACCATCCGGGCCGACCTCCGGGACCTGGAATCCCGCCACGAGATTTACCGCAGCCGCGGCCAGGTCTCCCTCGTCCGGCCCCATATCACCGACCTGGACATCCAGGAAAAAATTTTCATCAACGCCGAACAAAAAAATCGCATCGGCGCGGCCGCCGCGGGGATGATCGGTGCGGATGACGCCATCCTCATGACCTCCGGCTCGACCATCGACGCGATGGCCCGGCAGGTCGAAGCCCGGGGTTCGCTGCACGTCGTCACCCCTTCTGTCGGCGTCGCCCTCACCCTCGCCCGGAAACCGGGCGTGGAAGTGATGATCCTCGGCGGGACGCTGATACGGAAATCCCTGTCGGTCAGGGACAATTACACGATCGAGGGCCTGAAGCACGTCAGCTGCACCAAGCTCTTCCTCAGCTGCGACGGCCTGGACCTCCGTTCCGGCGTCATCACCGCCTTTATCGAAGAGGCGCGCATGACGCGCGCCATGATGGGCGCGGCCGCCAAGGTCATCCTGCTTGCCGATTCCTCGAAGATCGGCAAGACCGGCTACGGCAAAATCTGCGACCTCTCCGACATCGACGTCCTCGTCACCGACGACGGCATTCCCGACGCCGTCCGCCGCAGGTTCGAGGCGGCCGGTGTCGGGGTGGTCATTGCGTAAAGGATTGTCTGCTAAGGAATTTTGAAATAATAACCTGCATCACCGGTGGCATTTACCCGGACAGGGCTGCGAAGCAGCAGACACCGGTGGTGCAGGTTATTATTTCTGTTTCGCCGGTGGCATTTACCCGGACAGGGCTGCGAAGCAGCAGACACCGGTGATGCGGGTTATTATTTCTGTTTCACTCAGGCTTTTCCCGGGTCATCGCATCCATGCGGAGGAGCGACTGGAGGGCCGAATAGGTGCAGTTCACCCAATCATAGAACATGTCCGTCTTGTAGGCCGAACGGGAGCGGTAGGTGGAGGCCAGCCGCCCGGTACGCTGGTCCTGGACGGCGGTAATGCGGTCGATCAGGGCCTTTGCCTTGGCATAGGAAAGCTTGTCGCCCGTCAGGAGATAATAGTCCAGCCAGGCGTTGGCCACATTGCCGGCGCTCGAAACCGTGCCCATCTCATATTTGTACTGTTCATGGACACAGGGGACGATTTCCGGCCGGACGCCGCAGCTGTCGGGGAAGACGTCCCAGTGGACGAACTGGTCCTCGCTCAGCCGGATCAGGTCCAGGGCTTGCTGCTTTTCCTGTGCGGTCGGGGCCGGTTTGGTCAGCAGGAAGGTGGCATACGGCGCGGCCGTGCAGTTCGTCAGGTTCTGGTAGGGCTTGATCCCGCCGATGTTGACATCTTCGAACTGGGATTCCAGGTCGAAACGCTCGAGGGCGACATCCCGCATCCATGCCTCCGCCCGCTCGAGGACGTCATGGAACTCCGTCACGCCGTACTGCCGCTCCAGCCGGGTATAGAAGCGCACGACGGGATGGAGCATGGCATCGGCATCGGTAAAGGCCTCGCCGGTCGCGTAATCGAGCTTGACCGGGAAAGAGCCGTCCGGGCGCTGCAGCCGCCGGTAGGTCCCGGCCATCGCAACGGCGCGGTCTAAATAAGCCTTCTCGCCGCAGACGTCATACAGGTTCAGGAGGGCTGTGGCGACCGCCAGCGCGTCCAGGGCCATGGTCCGTCCCTGGTTCTCCTTCTTGGCCGAGGCCACCAGCCCCTTGTAGTAGGTCGGAGGCAGGTAGGCGAGCGGCTGGTCGGGTCCCTGGGCGAGGCCCATGATAAAGCCGGCCGCCTTTTTCGCGATGGCGATTGCTTCCTCCCTGAGGGAAGGGATGTTCCGGGCAACCAGGCACTCGACGTTGATGACCCCGCCGATGGTCTTGTTGGCATACGTATAGTGCTTGAAGGCCATATCCGGCTCGTCCTGGGTCAGCCATGCCTGGATCCACGGGGCATTGTGGACCTGCCGCATGGTTTTCAGCGCCGCTTCCCGGTACGGGATGACGGGTTCCGGGTAGGGGCCCGTGAAGGGGAAGTCCCGGAAAAAGCTCCGCGTGGCCGGTTCTCCGACGGGCGCCCCGGTCTTGTCCAGCCCCTGGACGGTGAGGACCACGTCCCCGGGCGGGACGTCTTTCCACACTTTCGACAGGGGGCGGTTCGGCTTGTCAGCCGTGAAGCTCCAGCTCCGGTCCCCCGCCTTCGTGGTGAGGGTGTAGCGGTAGGAGACGGCCCCTTCCACGGCCGGGAAACCGAAGGCGGGCGCAAAGATGAACTTGCGGGAGAAACCGTTCCAGAAGGGATTCCGCCCTTCGTAGCCCGGGCGGACGGGCACGTTGTATTCCCGGGCGGCCTGTGCGTTGAGGCGTTTGAAGTTCAATACGGGCGTTCCGGCAAAGGCCGAAAGCCCCAGGGTGGAGACAAGGAGGAGGAATGCGAGTCGTTTCATGCTTTCAATCAATTGTATCCGGGATTCTGGACGAGGGCTTTGTTGATGTTGATCTGGCCGATCGGGATGGCGAACCAGTAGTTTTTCGGGGTGGCGAAGCTCCGGACGAAGGTTCCCTCGTCCACCGGCGTCACCTTGTAGAAATCGGCGGCGGAGGCGCCGGCGAGGTTCCAGCCTTCCGGCGTATGTCCGATATACTCATCGGCTACCTTCCAGCGGCGGATGTCGTGGTACCAGCGCGCTTCGAAGGCAAATTCGCTCAGCCGTTCCTGCCGGATCGCCTTGACAAGCGTCTCGCCGCGGGGCGTACCGCCGGCCCGCTGCCATGCTTCTTCGAAGCCCGGCAGGCCTGCGCGTCTGCGCACCTTGTCCAGGTAGCCCAGGCCTTTGGCGGAGAGGGAGCCGGCGTATTCGGCTTCGGCTTCCGCATAGCTCAGGTAAAGTTCGGCCATACGGACGAGCGCCATCGTGTGGCGGCTTGTCGTAAAGGCCTTGGTGGAGGGATTGTAGGCATCGGACCGGGAAACCCACTTTTTGACGAAATAGCCCGTGCTGGTCTGGTATTCGTTGTTGATGATGCCGTCGTTCTGCTGGGTCTCGCCCCTGCGGCAATGCAGCGGGAAGCGGACACCGTTGAATTCATAGTCGCCCCGGTCGAAGCCGACGGAGGCATAGAAACGCGGTTCGCGGTTCCGGTGGAGCAGCACCGTGCTGTCGCCCGGCGCGATGGTGTACAGGTCGAGCCCCTTCGTCTCCGGATCCACGTCCATCGGCAGCCCGTTCTTCGACAGGAAGGTCTGCACGGCCTTGAGGGTCGGGACGAGATAGCCCTTGGGGCCCTCCGGGGAATAGCCGGAAGTGGTCCGCGGGGCGAAATACTCGAGATGGGTTTCCGTGGAGTATTCGGAAAAGAGGTTCTCGGTGTTGTTGTAGAAGGTCGAGGCCCCTTCCGGTCCGATGAATGCGGTCCGGTAGTTCTCGTATCCGCGGGTGAAATCGTCCGGGTCGGCGGAAGACTCGTAAAGGCCGTAGCCGTTCTCCTCCGCGGTGTGGATGGCGTCATCCGCCGCGTCCATCGCCTTTTTCCAGAGTTCCGGATCGTTTTTCTGCGGGATGAGCGGGGTCCCGTCCGTGTTGGTAAAGCCTGCATACCAGGCGTTTCCGTTGATGAGGGGTGAGGCGGCATACAGCCACAGCCGGGCCTTGAGCGCCTTGGCGAGGACGGAGGTCGCCCGCCCGTAATAGTCGTTGCTCTGCGTGGCGGGCAGGTATCCGGCCGCCTTGTCGTAGGTGTCCGAGATGAACCGGACGCAGTCCAGGTAGGGGACACGGGCCACCTGCATGTCTTCATTCATGCTGATCAGGTGGTCGGCGAGGATGAGGGGCCCGTAATACTCCAGCATGATCTGGTGGTAGTAGGCGATGATCCAGTAGGCGTCGCCCCGCCACTGGTTGCGCTCCTCCTCCGTCGCATCCGGGACCTCGTCGATGTGCTCGAGGAGGATATAGGCGTTACGGATGCCTTCCCATACCTTGTAGGTGTGGGAGCCGGTGGGGCTTCCGGAAGCGATCCAGGCGGCGAAATAGGTCTGGGACGGGGTCTCGATGTTGTCGAACAGGAGGCTCTTCCAGTTGAAATACCGGCGGTCCGCCCGGGCGCCGGAAATGAGGTCGCCGCCGCCGCAGAGCTCCATGGAGGCGTTGATGTCGAATTTGTTCGGCTGATAGACGTGGGAGTACAGCGCGCAGGCGAACTTGTTGGCCTGCGTGTGGGTACGGAACAGGTCCTCCATGCCGGGACTGCCCTTGGGAACGACGTTCAGGTAGTCGCAGGAGAAAAGCGTGAGGCAGAGGACTGCCAGCGTTGCGAGGGTATTGTGTTTCATGGCCGATTCCGTTTAGAAGTTGAACTGGATGCCCAGCCTGGCGGTTTTCTGCAGCGGGTAGGCCTCCAGGCCGCTGCCCGAGCCCATTTCCGGATCCCAGTACTTGAAGGGGGTGAAGGTCAGGAGGTCCGTCCCGTTGATGTACAGGCGGATCTTCTTGCGGAAGGTGTAACCGACCTCGACGTTCTTGAGCCGGAGGAAGGAGCCGTCCCGGAGGAAGTAGGACGAGGACTGGGTATTGTTGTTGTTGACCCGGGTGCTCAGGCGCGGATAGGCCGCGTCCGCCCGGTTGTTGTCCCAGGACCAGTGGTCGTCCACGATGTACTGCATGATGTTGTAGCCGGCGCCCTTGTTGGAGGAGAAGGGGTGGTGTCCGGACATGAGGATGGTGACGCGGGCGGAACCCTGGAACATGACGTTGCAGTCGAAGTTCCTGTAAGTCAGGCCGCCGCCGAAGCCGTACTGGATCTCCGGCACGGAGGGGATGTCGAAGCGGACCCGGTCAAGGGCGTTGACCACCCCGTCCGGCTTGCCTTCCGGACCGGTGATGTCCGCGTACTTGATGTCGCCGACGCCGTAATTCCCGAAGGTCTGGGTGGGATGGGCGTCCACTTCCTCCTGCGAGGTGAAGAGGCCTTCGGAGACATACAGCAGCCGGGAGTGCTGCGGATGCCCGATTTTCGACAGGTTGGGCGTGAGCGAGTAGTCGGGCTCGTCGTTGTAGACGATCTCGTTGTGGGCATAGGTGAAGGCCCCGCGCAGCGTGGCGGTGAAATCCTTCCGGAATACCTTTTTATAGGAAAGGGACATGTCCACGCCGCCGTTGTCCATCTTTCCGATGTTGGCGTACGGGAGCGTGGAGCCGAGGCCGGAGACCGCAGCGATCGAGTTGCGCTTCATGAAGATGTTGGAGCGGTGTTCCCTGAACCAGTCGATGGTCAGGTCCAGGCTCTTGAACAGCTGCAGGTCCACGCCGACGTCGAGTTTCCGCGCAAGTTCCCAGGTGGCGTCTTCATTGCCGTAGGTGGTGATGTAACCGGCACCCACGGACTTGAAGGTGTTGCCGAAGACATAGCTGCGGGAGGCCATGCTGACCCGGGTGAGATACGGGAACCGGCTGGCCAGCGAGTCGTTGCCCACGAGGCCGTAGGATGCGCGGACCTTCAGGAGGGAGACCGTCTTCTTGAGCGGCGCCCAGAACTTTTCGTTGGAAGGGGTCCAGCCCACCGCCACGGACGGGAAAAGGCCGAAGCGTTTGCCGGCGATGAAGTTCTCGGAACCGTTGTAGCCGAAATTGGCTTCGGCGAGGTAGCGTTTGTCATAGTTGAGGGTCAGTCGGGCGGCGATTCCCTGCTCCCGGAAGGGCAGGAGGTCGTTCTCGGACGCGGAATTGGCATTGTTCATCTTCTCGTTCATCCGGTAGACGGCGTCCGAGGTGATCTCGGTCTTCCCGAATTTCCGCTTGTAGGAGAGCTGCGCGAGCACCGAGTAGCGGTGATGGCCGGTGTCGCCCGCCGAGTAGCTGAGGTAGGTCGAACCGGCCGGCCCGATGGGCGTCGTCGTGAAGAAGAAGCTCCCGTCCGGCTGCTGGTAATAGCCGTCGTCGATCTTGTAATAGAAAGGCGTGTACTGGCGGGTAACCTTGGCGTAAGAGTAGTTGTAGAAGGTCGCCGAGGCCCTGGCGGAGAGGCCTTTCGTGATGAAATCGAGGTTCTGGTCCGCCTGGATGACGGCGGTCATGAACATGTGGTGGATGGTCGCGGACCCGCTGGCATAGGTGGCGTAGGGGTTGCGGGCGATGTCGGAGGCGCCGCCCATGTTCCAGGAAGCGTCGTTGCCGAAGCGTAGGAAGGTGTCGCCGTCCTCCCCGGGCAGGACGGCCGGGAAGTACACGGGATTCACCTTCATCGTCCAGACGAAATAGTCCGAAACCTCCCCGGCCGGCGTCCCGCGGAAGCGGAACTGGCAGTTGAGGCGCATCGAGAGCTTGGTCGTGCGGGTGATCATGGCGGCGACGTTGCTCTGGAGCTGGATCTTCCGGCTGTACATGCCCGCGTCCACCAGGTTGCTCTGGACGGGGGCGAAGATGCTGCCCTCGTTGAAGATGGCGGCATTCATGAAGTAATTGACCTTCTTGCCGCCGCCCCGGACCGACAGGTTGAGGTGCTCGGAGACGGCGTAGTCCTTGAAAATCAAGTGGTACCAGTCGTTCTCCGGGTAAATGTAGGGATTCAGGTGCCGGCGCGTCCCGTCGATCTTCTCCGCCGTGTAGCGCGGTTCGTACTCGATCCCGGAGAAGCGGGCGTCATTGTAGAGCGCCTCGTTGTACTGCTCCATGTAGGTAGGGCCGCTCGCCACCGGCTGGAGGAAGGTCGGCGTCGAAACGGAGGTGTCGAAGTTGACGCTGATGCTCATTTTCTCCGCGTTGCGGCCTTCCTTTGTGTTGATGATGATGACGCCGTTGGCGCCGCGGGAACCGTAGAGCGCGGTGGCCGTGGCGTCTTTCAGGACGGAGAACGATTCGATGGATTCCGGGGCGATCATGTTGACCATGGCCGCGGAGGTCGTCTCGACGCCGTCGATGACCACCATCGGGTTGGCGTCATTGCCGAAAGTCCCGACGCCGCGCACGTAGAACGTCGCCTGGTCCAGGCCCGGTTCACCGCTGGAGCGCATCGAGATGAGGCCCGGCACGTTGCCGGCGAAAGAGGAGGTGAGGGAGCTGCTCGTGGTGAGCAGGTCCTCCGAACGGACGGACTGGACGGCGCCCACCATCGACTCCTTCTTCTGTGTGCCGAATCCGACGACGACCACCTCGTCCAACATGTTCTCCTGGAGGATCATGGTGACCAGCGAGAAGAGGAATCCGTCCTTGACGGACAGCTCTTTCGTGTCATAACCGAGGGCTTCGAACACGACGGTGCCCTTGTCGTCGGGGACCTTGAGCTCGTAGTTTCCGCCCGCGTCGGTGAGGGTATAGATTTTCGGGTTCTCCTTGAGGTGGACCGCAACGCCGATGAGCGGGGTGTTGTTGTCGGACCCGATAACGGTCCCTTTCAGGACGATCTGTGCCGGGGCGGCTTCCGCACGGAAGACGGCGGAAAGCAGGAGGCCGGTCAGCAGCAGGTTTCTCAATATCTTGTTCATGGTGGATGCGTCTATTCGTTAACCAGGATGTAATGTCCTTTCCGGGTGGCGAGGAAGGCGGCTTCGACCTGCTCTCCCGTCAGCGGTTCAGAGTAGACCCGCGGGAAGAGGACTTCGCCGTTCCAGGCCGCAGCGGCCTTGGCCGCATTGACGTCGTTGGGGGCGCCGCCGATGAGGAAGTGCTTGCAGCTGAAGTACAAATCGCCGGTGAAGGCGTTCGTGGCGAGCGGTTTGGAATCGATATAGATGGTCTCCAGCCCGAGGGCGGCATCCCAGACGCCGATCATGTGGTAATACACGCCCGCTTCCGGCGTGATTCCCGAATAAGCGTAATTGTTGATGTAGGTTCCCGACTGCCGCTGTCCCAGGAAGAACAGGAGCTGGTTGTTGTAGTTCGACGAAGAGAGGGCGAAGCCGATGCCGCCGCTCCGGTGGGCGGAGAAGGGCTTGGCGCTCGTGCCCGAGACCGGGACGTCCAGTTTTACGATGGCCTCGATGGCGCAGCCGTCATTGATCTTTGCGGTGAAGTCGCTGGACATCGGGAATTCATAGAAGCCAGTCGCCACCGTCGCTCCCAGTTTGTGCGTAAAGACGGGCGCATAGGCTCCGAACGTCTCATTGTAGGCGACGCTGACGTCGCCGGGGAGCAGCGTGACCGTAAGGCCTTCCGCGCGGTCTTCCGCGCTGCCGTCCTCGTGGAACACGATGTCTGCCAGGTCAGCGACAGGAGTGGGCGTGCCCAGCTGGCGGATGGGGAGGGAAGCCCGGATCTCCTTGTCCTCGTCGGACCCGATCGTGACCGAACCCTGGCGGAGGGAGCCGCTCTTGTTCTCGGCGATCCGGAGGGTCAGTCCGTCGGTGCCGTCCGTCCCTGCCGTGATCCAGGCCGGGGCGTCCACCACTTTCCAGGTCGAGAGGTTGACCTTGTGGACCGGGATGGTGATCTCCAGTCCCTCCTGTGCGGCCGTCAGTTCCTTTCCGCGGATGGACAGGTCGAGGTCTTTCTGCCAGAGTTCAAGCGAGGTGCGGATCGCGGGGTCCGCATCGCTGATAAAGGTGACGGTGCCGTGGTTCTCGGAGTTGGTGGTGGAGGCGGCGGCGAGGACCAGCCGCGCATCCTCGCGGGTCGTCTCCCTGAGCCAGGTTTTCCCCTCTTCATCCAGGGTATAGGTCCATTTCTCGTTGCTGACGACGGCGATGTCGAAAACGCCGCCGTTCTTGTTGACGACCGATTTGGGGACGGTGGCCTCGATGTAGTAGCGCTTGTTCTGGATGAGTGTCACAAGTGCCTTTTGTTCAATTCCTTCCGAGACAAAGGAGAGTCGGGCCTTCCGCTCCGCGAAAGCGGTGTTTTCCGTTACGGTCAGGGTCAGGTTGACCGGGCCGTCGGATTCGCCGGAGGTCGGGGAGACCGTGATCCAGTCGGCATCGGAGGGAAGATAGACGTGCCATTCCCCCTTCACCTGGATCGGGAGGGTCTCGGAAGAGGGCAGGCTGGAGAAATGCAGTGTTTTGGCGCCGAAGCCGTCGGCGCCTTCGACGGTCACATGCTGGGGAGCCGGCGCGACGGGGCCGGTCCCGCGGTGGCAGGAAACGGCGGCCAGCGTGGCGACCAGCGCCAGAACCGGGAATTTGTTCATAGGAGCGTGTTATTGATTATGGGTTGGTTATCATCAGTTCAGGAGACGGGAGAGGGGAATCCGGGCGAAATAGATTCCCGCCCGCTTCCCGCCTTCCGGCGTTTTGAGTTCATGGGAAGAGTAATAGACGACCCAGAGTTCTTCCCCGACCCGGAGCAGTCCCGGATAGCTGCAGTCGCCGCCGGAAGGGAGCGTATAGCAGACTTCGAATTTGCCGTCCAGGTCCCCTTTCCAGATCCGGGTGCGGTTGGCTTTTTCCAGATAGGCGCGTCCGCCGGCAAGGACGGTATCCCCATCGAGCACGAGGAAATCCGGTCCGCCGATGCGGAAGCCCGTCAGCTTGAAGTTCCAATCCGTGTACGGGGGCTTGCTGACGCCCCAGCAGCCGGACTGGTCGCTGCCTTCCCGCCGGGCGAGCAGGAGCATCCGTCCGTCCGGGAGGAAGCGGACGGTGGTCTCGTTGGGCGACCCGTCGATGGCAAGCGTCGTTATCTTGCGGTAGTGGAGGCCGTCCTTCGTTTCGAGCAGGAGCAGCTTGCCGCTGCCGTAGGAGACGGTGTAGCCCGTGTCGCCGTGCCAGGTCAGCCGCCAGAACCATTCGGTCGTTGCCGACGGATTGTCTTCATAGACAACAGGTTCCGGGTCCGAGAAGGTCTTCCCGTCCTTGCTGAAGGAGACGTGGGGGATCTTGCCCGTCAGTTTCTTGTCCCGGTAGATGGACCCGCCCATGAGGACCATGAGCCGGCCGTCCGGCGTGACGGAAAGATGGGGGTCCCTCAGGTCGAATCCCTCCTTGGCGAGCAGCGCGACGGAGGTCCAGGTCTCCCCGTCCTCCGAGCGGAGGATACGGGCCTTGCCGGACGCTTCGCCCTGGCTGTCGAAAATGTGGGTTTCGCCTTCCCGGAAGGAGACGAAGTAGGCATTGCCGAACTTCTCCAGGGAGGGGAAAGCGCTGTAATCTTTGTCCCAGATGAGCTTGACGGCCACGTCCGGAACGACGGGTTTCTGTTCCGGCTGGTTCGCCGGCTTGCAGGCGGTTGCAATCAGGATCGGAAGGAGTAATGTGGTTAGAAGTCTAATCATGTCGTCGGTTGTTTTATGCAAATGTAGTCGAAAAGAGCCGGGAAAAGAAGTGCGACAAGGCTCTTTCTAGATTGAAATCTAGATGTGTAGAATGTCTATGTGCTCAAAAACAGTTGTTTACGGTAAAACAACCGTTTCCGATTATCTAGATTTTTGAAAGCCTTTCCTCGAATTCCCCGGGCGGACAGAGGGCGTTTTTCCTGATTTTGCTGCGGTGGGTATAGACGGAGGTCGGGGCGCAGTTGAGGAACTGGGCGATCTTTCCGCTGTCCGTGATGCCGAGGCGGATGGCGGCCAGGATGCGGAGGCCGGTGGGCAGTTCGCCGTCCGGGCCGAGGGAGAAGCGGGCGTCTTCCCGCAGCAGGGAATTGACCTTCTCCACAAAGTCGGGGAAAATGCCGAGGAAGGTTTCGTCGAACGTGCGGTAGAACTGCTTGTAGTCGTCCCCGATGCCGGAGGGCTGGCGGAGCATCTGCTTGAGCGCCTCTTCGCCGGACTCCTTCAGGGTCATCCGCATGGAGTGGCGGTATTCCTCCACCAGGCCGAGATACCGGGCCGACAGGTTGACATAGCGGAACACATACCCCTCCTTGATTTTGTTGGCCTCCTCGAGCTGGGCGTTCATGGTTTCCATCTCCCGCGCCGTCGCATGGATTTTCCGGGACTGGCAGAGCGCGTTGAGCAGCAGCAGGGCGACCGTGATGAACAGGAAGCTGAGCAGCAGGATGACGAAGACGGAGATGCGCCGGCGCTGCGCTTCTTCGAATTCCACGGCCTTGACGATGTTCAGCTGCATGGCGGCGGAATTGTAGATCCAGGCGTTGAAATTGCAGTCCAGGGCATCCTCCAGGGTCCTCTGGCTGTAGCGGGATGCTCGTGCGAGCTGGCCTTCCTCATACAGGAGATTGGCCAGGTAATGGAGGGAATGGTACTCCCGGACGGGGACCTGCAGGTCATAGATGGCGCTCTGCGCCAGCCAGTACATGCGCTGCTCCCTGTCTCCGGCGTGATTGTAGGCAAGGGAAAGGCTCCAGGCCGCAGAAGCCTTGGCATGCAGGTCCGGATCCGTCCGGAGCAGGTCTTCCAGCATCCGGATGGATCCGGCAATGTTCCCGTCCTTGTAGGCCTGGATGGCCTGGCGCCGCTTTTTTTCGGACTCGGTCGTGCCCGGGCAGGCGATCAGGCGCCTGCGGATGTCGTCGCGGAAGACGTCGTGCTCTTCCCGGGCCTCTTCCGGGAGCGACTCGTCCCGTATCTCGGTGGCATAGAGCTGCAGCAGCAGATTGTAGTACCGGCTTTTCTGGAAGTCGTTCATCGACAGGGTGTCCATGACCGACAGGATCCGGGCCGATTCGTTGTACCGGCGGAGGGAGATGCCGGTTTCCGCCCGGCAGAAGGTGGATTCCAGTTTCCGGTCCGGCTCTTCTCCGGCAAGCTGTTCCATCAGCTGCATGTACCGGACGGACGAGTCAATCTGGTAATAGCGGAACAGGCCGTACAGGGCATGGGCGGCCTCCCAGGCTTCCGGTCCCTGCCCGGTCTGCACGATTGCCTGCCGCAGGCTGTCCGCCCGCTGCGCAAAGGCGGCGGCATAGCGCGGACGGTCGGCGATGACCCCGTCCAGTTCCCGGAGCTTCTCCTCGAGGGGGGACCGGTTGCATGCGGCCGGAAGCAGGCAGAGCATGAGCCCCGCGGCCGCAAAGAAGTTTTTCATTCCCATGGGCTTTCTTCCTTATCTGATATGGTAGGTTTCCCGTCCGGGACCGAGGACGACGGCCTCGGCCGCGGCGCGGAGCTTCGCGGCCTCCACCGGCGGGACGTCGCAGTCGGCCGGGTGGTCCCCGAAGGGCTGTCCGTACAGGAGCAGGTAATTGACGCAGGCCTTGAGATAGGCGCCGTAGCGGTGCGGGTGGTAGTTGTCGGTGTACAGCAGGTAATTGTATGCACCCGTGAAACCGTAGTCATTGCGCGCCTTGGCGAAGGCCTTGCCGATGGGGGAGAGCCAGTTGATGTCCTTATCCTCGTCGGCAAGGGCGGTCGAACCCTTCCAGAGCATCTCGTCGAAACCGGCGTAACTGCCGAATCCCAGGAAGTTTCCGAGCGATTTGTACGGGTAGGACCAGGTGCTTTCCAGGATGATCTCGGCGCCGGGGGAAGCCGCCTTGACGGCGGCGGTCATCCGCTTCGTCAGGGCGAGGATCTCCTCGGGCGTGTACTTCGGCGTCACGCCCTGGATGGCGGAAGCGCTGCCGGCGCCGTATTCCGCATGGAAATAGGACCC
This sequence comes from Bacteroidales bacterium, assembly GCA_016287075.1. GTDB lineage: Bacteria > Bacteroidota > Bacteroidia > Bacteroidales > UBA932 > Cryptobacteroides. Next base: position 32,800 of record JAEEVC010000001.1, read on the forward strand.
GTCCTGGAGGATGACCGCATCGTACCCGCCCTCGGCCACCAGGCGCTGGGAGAAGGGCAGGAGGTCGAGGTGGTGTTCGAATTCCTGCGAACCCTTGACATTGATGCGCACATCGGTCGCATGGCCTTCCGCGCGGCAGATCTGCTTGAGCTTGAAGGCGGAGCCATGATAATAGGTAAAGCTGTTGCCGAGCTGGAGGATCTTCTTCGGCGTCTTCTCCGCCGAAACGCCGGGATAGGCGGCGATCTCGCAGGAACGGTACTCCGTGCACGGGAAGTTCATGAAGGCATTGGCGGTGGGCAAGAGCTTCTCCCCGTTGCAGTTGAACGGCCCGACGGCCCGCAGGCGCATCTTCACGAAGTCGCCGCTGACGGCCTGCGAAAGGGTGAAGGTGGTGATGTAGGTCCGGTGGTTCTTGCTGTCGTAGTCATAGACATCGAGCGAATAGCGGGTCTTGCCGTCCTCGGTCGCGGTGTAGCGCGGCTGCGCCTTCCACTCCCCGGCGTCCCAGTACTCGAAGAGCCAGTACTTCGGCGTCTTGTTGTTGTTGGTGTTGATGGTGACCATGAAATCGACGTCCGTGCCGGCGGAGAGGGTGGTCACCGGGACGCTGAACTGGATGTAGTCGCCTTCGCCCATATTGCCGATGCTGATGTTCTGCGTGCCGCCGGGCGCGACGGAATAGACCAGTGTATTGCCGGTAGTGGAACCCGCTGAGATATAGCCGGTTCCGGGGGCAGTGGACGGCGAACTCGGCTCAGAGACCGTCTCGGCGACGCCCTCGTTGAGCCAGCGGAGGCCGGCGGCGTTACCCGGCGTGTAGGTCACGCCCTTGACGATTTCCCAGCGTGCGGGGAAGCCATCCACGGGCGTATAGAGATTGTCCTGACGCAGGCGGACGGACTTCGTATCCCCGCCTTCCTCGCTGAAGCGGAGGATGCCCTCGCGCGTTTCGCAGACGTTGCCGGTGCGGGGCAGGAGCGACAGGGTGACGGCCCTTCCGGCGGGAATCTCCGCGGGGAGGCTTCCCGTCTTGAGCCAGTCAAGGCCGTCGAAAGCCAGGCGGACGGGCTTGTCGGCGGTGGAGACCCGGAGGAGGGTCTGCGTGAAATTGCCGCCGGGGAACGCGACCTCCGTCTCGCTGACGGAGAAGACGCCGCCCGTCCCCGGGTCTTCGCCGATGGACAGGGGCTGGTTCCCGCCGCCGACGATGTTGCTTTCATCCGCCGGCGCGCCCTTGACCGTGCCGCCGTAACTGCACGTGATGATCGTGCCGCCGTTGAATCCTGCGACAGAGCCGGCCCGCGCCGTTCCGAAGACATCTGCCGCCTCCGCGCTGACGCTCCCTGTGCCGGACCCGCTGAGCAGGGTCGCGGCGCGGATCTTGCCCGCGATGCCGCCTGCGCAGACTTCGGACGGGACCTGGGTGGCCTTGGTCGTCCGGGCGGAAACCGTCCCCGTGGAGACATTGTTCGCGCAGCGCTCGAGGGTCCCGAAGTCGAATCCGACGATGCCGCCGGCATACAGGGTCGCGGGGTAGGCTGCATTGGTGGCGGAGAACCCGTTCTCGGCCCGGACCGTCCCTTCGTGGCGGTTGCCCTCGAGGATGGAGATGCTTCCGGCGAGACCCACGATGCCGCCGGCGTCCACGCCGTAGAAGGTGGTGGAGGAGGACGGGGTCTTGTTGTGGCCGGAAGAAGCGACCTTCATGATGACGGTCCCGGCGTTGACATTGTCCCTGAGGATGTTGCCGCCGCCGGCGGACTGGGCGCCGCCGAGGATGCCGCCGATGGTCTGGAAGCGTGTCGAGGCCTGTTTGTCGTGGTTGATTTCCACCGTGCCCTCGTTGCGGCAGGCGGCGATGTCCACCCCGTCCGCGCGGCCCGCGATGCCGCCGACATAGTGCTGGTGGACGGCCTCGCTGTAGATGTGGCCCCGGTTGGTGCAGTTCCGGACCGCGTTCGGCGTCCCTCCGGCCGGGCAACCGGGCTTGCCGACGATGCCGCCGATGGCGAAATAGTCGTTCTGGGTGGCAGTGTAGAGTAGTTCGATGTCCCCGTCGTTGGTGCAGTTGTCGACCGTGAGGTCCTTGATGGTGGTATAGACGAAGCCCACGATGCCGCCGAGGCCCATCGAGCCGGGATTCGTGCTCCGGACGGCGGCGTAGTTGTGGCAGTCGGACAGGCTGACCTCGCCCGTCGCCGTGTTCAGACCGCCGAGGATGCCCGCGGCCGCGAGGTATTTATAGGAGGAACCCTCGGTGATGGCGTGCGCCTCGACCGTGACGGGGCCGTGGTTGATGCATCCCGTGATGTTCACTTTCCCCGTCACCCACGCGGCGATGCCGCCGACGCGGCTGCTCCGGTTGGAGCTGGCCTTCACGGTCACGGGGATGAAGTTCGTCAGGTTGTAGATATCGGCCCCGGGCAGGGTGACAGGGGCTGTGTAGCTCCAGTAGGAACTGGTGCTGGTCGTGCTGTAACTGCTGATGATGCAAGAAGTTCCGTCGTATGTTTCCCCGTCTTCCGAGCCGAGGACCAGGTCGTGGATCTCCTTGGCGTAGCCCTTTCCGAAGAAGCCGAGATGGGCGGAAGCGGCGGACTGGATGTTGATATGGCTGATGCAGTGGCCGCCGCCGAGCAGCTCCCCGGGGTAGCTGTCCGTGAGCGGCGTCCAGGGCTCGTCCTGCATGTCGATGTCGCCCGTCAGGCGGACCGTTTCGCCGTCCGGATCCCAATGCGCCTTGTCGTCCTTCCAGGCGAGCAGGTCGGCATAATTCCCGATCCGGTATTCCCATTCGAGGCCGGTCGTGCGGAATGTGCCGAGGGACACGGCGCTGCTCCGGGCGAGCTTGAGGCCGTTTCCGGAGGATTTGGCGCCCTTCCGGGCGTCGGCGGTCCGGGACAGGTCCACCATGATGCCCTTCTTCTCTCCCGGAATGGCTGCGATGTAGTAGGTGCCCGGGGCAAAGGACTTCCCTTCCGGCCTGAGGGTGACCTGGTCGGAGCCCTTCTCGACGGACATGATCACGCCCGAGTCCGGATTGACGGACACGCGGCCGGCGAGCGGACTGCCGTCCTGCGTCCGGACGGTGACCGCCGTGACGCCTTCGTCGGAAACGGTCAGTTTCAGCAGGCCGCAGACATTGCGGAAGCGCATGTCGGTCCCGGTCCCGGAGGCGACGGTCAGCATTGCACCCGGCGCGACGACGGAGCCTGCAAGTATCTGCTCCCCAGGTATTTCTATTTCGATGTTCTTCCCCTTCAGGGCATTGTCGGCGCTATAGGGATAAACGGCGACATAGGGCCCCTGCAGGTCGGCCGTGCCGGTGAAGACGGCGCGTCCCCCTTCGCGGGCGGTGAGGGTCAGTTCCCCGTTCGTGCCGCTTGCCCCGAAGAAACTGATCCTGTCCCCGTCCATCCAGACGGGAGACAGCCCTTCGAGCGTCGTTCGCGTCTCCGCTGCCCCTTCACCGCGGGCTTCCGCCACTGTCTCGGCGAACACGGCCTCGACGGTGACGGGCCCGGTCTCGGCAAGGCCCTGGCTGGCAGGTGTCAGGGCCTCCTGCGTGCAGGCGGCGGCCAGCCAGAGGGCCGCCAGGGCGGCGGCGCAGCGTACGCCGGCCGCCGTCGGAGTGTGACGCCTTACCATATGTATTCCCCTCCGTCGGAATAGTCTTCGTCCTCAAAGGGGGAATAGTCCTCGTTCGACAGGATGCTCCTTTCCGGCATCCATTCCGTTATCCGGCAGTGCGGAACCGGATAGGCGGCTTGATGCTGTGTGTCCTTTTTCATCATGGGAGCAAAAATAAGCAATATATAAATGAATTGCAATCCGCCGCCCGTTGGTAATGACAGGATTACAATGCCGTTTTCGCCGGCACTTGTCCGTTCGGCAGACGGAGGGCGGCGGCTCCATGGCGGGGAACGGCGGTCGCGGTCGGGGAAAGGGGTTCGTCCGGCTAACTCGCGCGGGGGACGGCGCCCCCCCCCCGCGCTCAAACACACGCCGGCCGTCCTGGCGGAACACCCCTTTCCCCGGGCTCCTCTGTAACCGTTCCCTTTAATATCCGCCGCCGCCTTCCGCCTGCCGGACATTTCCCGTTCCAACGGCACCAGGTGTCAGTCAACCCATTCTGGCACATTCAAATCGGAAATGCTTGAACGATAGATATTTGTAGAAAATCGCTCCCTCGCTTTCGAGGGGGCGATTTCTTGCATTGTATTGGGCCTCAGTAACTTACGATTTGAATGTGGCTGAGGGGAATGCTGTATGATCTCAGGATGCCTCAGAAACAACGGACGCCCGTAACATGCGGGCCCCGTTTGTTCCCTTTTATGCGAAAATTCGTTAATTTTGTACGGAAACTGGAAGGAAGCTGACGAGTGGTTGATCGAAATAGTCAGAGAAATGGAAAACGCCGATAAGTTCATTCGACACTGCCGCTATTATCACGGCGAAAAGACCTGTCCGGAACGCATCAAGCAGCTACCGGCAGGAGAAAGTCTCTGGTTTTATGAGATGCGATGGGTGCAATTCAATCTTGACGGGGAGGACCTTCAATTGTATTTGGATGAATACAATGCATATGGCATGTCAGATTTCTCCCGGGATGACGGTGTGCCGGTATCCCTGAAAGCCGTTTTGTTCAACCGGTTCTATAAAAGCGGCTATGTGGAAGTCGGCGGGGCGCATTTCCGGCAATGGTATCTGAGGACATATCTTCAAAAAGATTTGATAGGATGACACTTACGGCAGAACAGATTGATCAGTATTGCGATGAGGCGGCGGAATTGGGCAGGCAATATGAAGCGCTCAAGTCAAAAGAGCCGTATCATATCAACATCATAGACGAGCTGCATGCGAATGAAAATGCCCATACCCGCATTCTCATCCGTCTCCTGGCGTATAAGCAGGCCGGCACCTATCCGTTCCTGGAGTCTTTCATGACCCTTCTCCGCGGTTGGACGGAAGCCGGACTGGAAATAGGGACCCCGAAGATCGATTCCAATACGGAGTACATCGACGGATTGATAGAGAGCCCGCGCCGATACGCTGTGATTATCGAGAATAAGATCCACTGGGCTGTTGACCAGGAAAGGCAAATTGAGAAATACGTTCTTGGGGTCAGGAATCACGGGATCCCCTCGGATAGGATATGGGTCGTTTATCTCACAAGCGACGGCAATAAGACCGTCGAAGGATACAGTTATACGGAAAAGGCAAAAGAGATTGTTCAGGACCGCTTTATCCCTCTCAACTATCGCTCGGACATCTTGCCGTGGCTGAAAGAGACGGTCCTTCCCAACTGTGTCGTGAAGGAAGAATGGCTTATATCGGCCCTCAAACAGTATATTGACCATTTAGAGGGTCTTCTGGGATTACGGACAAATCAAAAACAGATACAGAAGGAAATGGAAAAATATATCCTTCAGAAAGCCGGCATCTCCGGGAATGCAGACCCGGCGGCAAGATACGCCGCCTTTAAAACAATGGAAGAGCGCTTCACCTCGCTTCTGCAGCTGGCATCCAACGGCAGGGCTTCGATTGAAGCCGGACTGATGGCATCATTTACTGAACAGTCAACCCGTTATTTTGAATCCAATTACCCGGACAGAGCCTTTGATTTCAACGATAAAACCAGTCTCGGCTATTATCAGATACGCCCGGCAAATTGGCCCCAGGGTGTTCATTTTGAATGGATTCCATTGCGGGGAGAACAACTCGTCGAAGGAAAGGATCTCACGATTGTGCTTCACATTGAACCCAGTCGGGCAAATAGCCTTTCCGGACTGATTGCCGGGCTGGATGCTGATGCGGACTTCGAAAAGGTTCCCGGTCGGGCAGAGGGTCTGTCGAGCAAAAGCACATCCACCTACCTTTCCATCACGAAGCAATTCAGCAGATCCTTCATCCATCAGTCCGACCAGGAGAGGCAGGAATGCCTGTCTTCCTTCTATCATGAGATCTGCCGGGCAATTCCCATCATAGATCATTATTTGTTCCCTTGATTGCCGGCTCGCGAAGGAGCACCGGCCATTTGGGGTGCAGCTTCTTATTCGCAGCGGCATATGTCCCGTCCGGCAGGCAGAGGGTGGCGGCGGATATTAAGGGGAACGGTTACAGAGGAGCCGGGGGAAAGGGGTGTTCCGTCAGGACGGCCGGCGTGTGTTTGAGCGCGGGGTGCTCCGTCGACCCGCGCGAGTTAGCCGGACGAACCCCTTTCCCCGACCGCGACCGCCGTTCCCCGCCATGGAGCCGCCACCCTCTGCCTGCCGGATATTTCCCGTTCCAACGGCATCAGGTGCCAGTCAACCCATTCTGGTACATTCAAATCGGAAATGCTTGAACGATAGATATTTGTAGAAAAACGTCCCCTCGCCATCGGGTTGCATTATTATCCCAAACTGCAACTGCGACAGACCTTTGGGACAACGGTCGCAATAATACGCAAGACTGCGACTTGAAATGTCCTGGAGGACATCCGAGGCAGCAAAAAGCCGCCAGAATGACATCATGGATGTCCTCCCTGCTGCCTTGTTGCCTTGCTCCCTTACGCTCCAAACGGGACTCGCGACATCCCCGTCGGCCGTGGCGGATAAGCGGCTTGTTATCAGCTGTTTCCAAAAAAGAGCCCCCCGAAAAGGGGTGGAGCTCTCATGCTTTATCATTTGATTTACAGGTGTTTACCTGCCACGGCTTATGGAGGAGCCGCCAGCCACCGCCTGCCGCCACCCTCCGCCCAATGCCCGAGCCCAATGCCCGAGCCCCATCCCCGCCACCCCACACCCCACACCCCACACCCCACACCCCACACCCCACCCTCACCACCCACGCCGCGACACGTTGCAGGGAAGGCAAAAAACACGTATCTTTGCAGATTATGAAGAATATCCGCAATTTCTGCATCATCGCCCATATCGACCACGGGAAATCCACCCTGGCCGACCGGCTGCTCGAACTGACGCAGACCCTGTCGGCGCGGGAGATGGAGAACCAGGTCCTCGACGACATGGACCTCGAGAAGGAGAAAGGCATCACCATCAAGAGCCACGCGATCCAGATGGCGTACCAGCGGGACGGGGAGACCTATAAGCTCAACCTGATCGACACCCCCGGCCATGTGGACTTCAGCTACGAAGTCTCCCGGTCCATCGCGTCGTGCGAAGGGGCCCTGCTGGTCGTCGATGCGTCGCAAGGCATTCAGGCCCAGACGATTTCCAACCTCTACCAGGCGGTCGAACACGGGCTTGAGATCATTCCCGTGCTGAACAAGATCGACATGGACTCTGCCCAGCCGGAAGTCGTGACCGACCAGGTCTGCGACCTGCTGGGCTGCGACCCGGAGGATGTTTACCGGGTTTCCGCCCGCACGGGCGAGGGCGTCCAGGCCGTCCTGGATGCAATCGTGGACAAGATTCCGGCGCCGGGGGGCGATCCTCAGGCCCCGCTCCAGGCCCTCATTTTCGACTCCGTCTTCAATGCCTTCCGGGGCATCATCGCCTATTTCAAGGTCGTGAACGGGACCATCCGGAAAGGCGACAAGGTCAAGTTCTTCAACACCGGCAAGGAATATGAGGCCGAGGAGATCGGCGTCCTGAAACTCAAGCTCGTCCCGACGGACGAGGTGGGCACCGGCGACGTCGGCTACATCATTTCCGGCATCAAGGCCGCCGTCGAGGTGAAGGTGGGCGACACCATCACCCATGTGCTGAATCCCTGCCGGGAGGCGATCGCGGGCTTCGAAGAGGTCAAGCCGATGGTCTTTGCGGGCCTCTATCCGGTCGATGCGTCGAAATTCGAGGAACTCCGCGCCGTGCTGGAGAAATTCCAGCTCAACGACGCCTCCTTCGTCTATGAGCCGGAGAGCTCGCTCGCGCTCGGATTCGGCTTCCGTTGCGGCTTCCTCGGCCTCCTCCATCTGGAGATCGTCCAGGAACGCCTGTTCCGCGAATTCAACATGGATGTCATCACCACCGTTCCCAACGTCTCCTTCAAGGTCTATACGACGAAGGGCGACGTGGTCGATGTCCATAACCCCTCGGGCCTGCCCGCCCCGACCATCATCGACCACATCGAGGAGCCCTATATCCGCGCCCAGATTATCTCCAAGGCCGATTTCTACGGCCCCATCATGAAACTGTGCATGGACAAGCGCGGCACCCTCATCGGCCAGCATTACATCACCGCCGACCGGGTCGAACTGAACTACGACATGCCCCTCTCCGAGGTGGTTTTCGACTTCTACGACAAGCTGAAATCCATTTCCAAGGGCTACGCCTCCTTCGATTACCACCTCATCGGCTTCCGTCCGGCCCGCCTCGTCAAGCTCGACATCCTGCTGAACGGCGATCCGGCCGATGCGCTCTCGACCCTGATCCACGAGGACCATGCCTACGATTTCGGGCGCAAGATCTGCCTCAAGCTCAAGGAACTGATCCCGCGCCAGCAGTTCGACATCGCCGTCCAGGCGGCCATCGGGGCGAAGATCATCGCCCGCGAGACGGTCCGCCAGGTCCGGAAGGACGTGACTGCCAAGTGCTACGGCGGCGACATCACCCGGAAGCGCAAACTCCTCGAAAAACAGAAGGAAGGCAAGAAACGGATGCGCCAGATCGGGACGGTCCAGGTCCCCCAGAGCGCCTTCATGGCCGTCCTGAAACTCGACTGACCATGGGCAAGTTCCAGGCTTCCGTCGCTTCGATGCGCCTCCGGACGCTGCCCCTTTCCACGGGCGGCGTGCTCCTCGGGATCCTCCTGGCCGTCGCGGATTTCAAGGTGGATGTCTGGGCGGCCGTGCTGGTCGTCGTGACGACCGTCTGCCTCCAGATCCTCTCGAACCTGTCCAACGAACTCGGGGATGTGCTCCACGGGACCGATACGCCCGACCGCCAGGGCCCGCAGTACGGGCTCAACGGCGGCGTACTGACCGTGTCCGACATGAAACTCCTCATCGGCATATTCGTCGTGCTCTGCATCGTCTCCGGCACCGCGATGACCTGGCGCTCCTTCGGCACGCTGCTGGACATGACCCCGCTGCTGGTGCTCCTGCTGGGCGGCTTCGCCATCCTGGGCGCGATGCGGTACACCCTGGGCCGCAACCCGTATGGGTACCGCGGGCTCGGCGACTTCTACGTCTTTGTGTTTTTCGGCATCGTAGCGGTGTGCGGGGCCTATTTCGTCTGCGCCCACACCCTGTACTGGCGGCTGCTTCTGCCCGGCGCGGCGGTCGGTTTCCTGAGCATGGGAGTGCTGAATGTCAATAATATCCGGGACATGAAGACCGACGCGGCGAACCGGTTCACCGTGGCCATCCGGCTCGGCGAACACCGGGCGAAAATCTACCAGACGGTCCTCGTCGTCCTCGGCTGGGCCTGCATGGCCGTGTACTGCCTGCTTCGGATTCCCGATCTGTGGCACTGGCTCTGGGTGCTGACCCTGCCGCTTTTCATCCTGCACCTGAAGGGCGTCTGGCAGCGCCACGACCGGGCGCTCGACCCGATGCTCCCGTTGCTGGTGATGTCCACCTTCCTCTTCTGCCTGCTCGCCGGGCTCGGTTTTGTCATTTATTTGCTCTAACTTTGGACCGGTATGGACAATGATTGGAAATCCCGTCTGGGCGTGGTCTATTCCACGAATCCCGACTTTCAATACACGCGGGAGGAGACGGCGGAGGCCGAGACCCTGCCGCCGGCGAAGCAGCGTCTCATCGTCGGCATCGACCGGCGCAACCGCGGCGGCAAGCAGGTGACCCTCGTCACCGGCTTCGTCGGGACGGCGGACGACCTGAAGGCGCTCGGCAAGCTGCTGAAGACCCGTCTCGGGGTCGGAGGCACGGCCAAAGAGGGAGAAATCACCGTCCAGGGTGACTTCCGCGACAAGACCGTCGCCCTCCTGAAGGAACTGGGTTACAACGCAAAACGGGGGAACTGACGGTGCTGCTGACGATGGACGGGGCCTTCAGGGCCGGAAAACTCCTGCTGCCGACCGAGCCGTCGGCGGCCGTCGCCGGGCCCGGCCCGACGCCGGTCGTCGCGACGGTCCTCATCATCCTTTCCGTCCTGCTGGGCCTCCTGTTCCTCAGGAACTTCCTGAACGTCTTCCCCTATCTGCTGGACAACTTCACGCGGGCCCGCGGCAGCGCCGCCCTGGAGGGCAGCGTCCGCGTCAGCCGCGACCGCAACATCGTCGCCCTGATCCTCATCATCCCGTTCATCCTGCTGGTGAACCGCTACCGGATCTATGATCCCGCCTTCCTCTCCAGCCGGCCGGACGACATCCGGATGCTGATCATCGCCGGCATCTTCCTGTGCTATCTGCTGCTCCGGTATTTCCTGTGGTTCATCCTGCAGCCCCACCGGTATTCCGACAATTACCCGATGGCGCGGAAGGCCGCCTACACCTTCTTCATCATGGCGGGCCTCGTCGTGCTCCCGACCGTCGGCATCCTGGCCCTGGCCGGGGTCAACGATTGGACTGTCAAGACCGTCATCCTGGCGGAAACCGCCTTCATCTACCTGGTCTATCTGATCCGGAAAAGTCAAATTCTCTCAATGGTTTGCGGCCCTTTGCAAGTTTTTTTGTACCTTTGCGCCCTCGAAGTGTTGCCGACCGGCCTGCTGGTCGCATCGGCCCTCTTCCTGTAGGTTAGAAAGCAGTGCAAAAGAAATGGCAGTCAAGAAGATCCTAGTTTCCCAGAATACCCCGCGCGTCCTCACCCCGTACCAGGCGGTGACGGAGAAATACGGCGTGACCTTCGACTTCCGGCCCTTCTTCGCCGTGGAGCCGCTCACCTCGCGCGAATTCCGCAGCCAGCGGGTCAACCTGGCCGAATACACGGCCATCGTGTTTTCCTCCCGCCACGCCATCGACGCGTTCTTCCAGCTGGCGGAAGAGCTCCGCGTGAAGATCCCCGAGACGATGAAGTATTTCTGCACGACCGAACTGGTCGCGATGTATCTCCAGAAACACATCGTCTACCGCAAGCGCAAGATTTTCTACGGCACAGGCACCCCGGACAGCGTCCTCGCCCTCATCGGCCCGAAGCACAAGGGGGAGAAGTTCCTGATTACCACCTCGGACACTTCGAATGCGGACGCGATGACGCGGCTGTTCGAAGCCCGCGGCCTCGATTTCAAGACGGCCGTGTTCATCAAGTCCGTCAGCCAGGACATGAAGGACGTCCGCCTGGAGGAGTACGACATGATCGTCTTCTACAATCCGGCCGACGTCAAGTCCCTCCAGGAGAATTTCCCGGATTTCCGGCAGGGAGACATCCGCTTCGTTTCCTACGGCCGTTCCATCGTCAAGGCGATGGAGGAGGCCGGTCTCCGCATCGACGTGAAGGCCCCGACGCCGGAGGCCCCTTCCGTCGCCCGTGCCATCGAGCTCTACCTGGAAAACCAGGCCTGACAGGATGGGCGCGCCGCTCTCGCATACCCTTTCCAAGGAGGAAAGGCTTTGCGGGCGGAACGCCGTCTCCGCCCTTCTCGCGAAGGGCCGTTATGGCGTCGCCGGCTGCCTGAAATACTGTTTCCTGTCGGATAACGGCCTGGCTTTCAGCCGTATCCTCATCTCCGTCCCCAAACGCAGTTTCAAGCGGGCCGTCAAGCGCAACCTGCTCAAGCGCCGGATCCGCGAGAGCTACCGCCTGCAGAAAGACCTGTTCGGCCCCGGCAAAGACATCCTTTTCATCTACACGCCGAAGGAGGTCCTTCCCTTCGCGGACATCTATGCCGCGGTGGGGGAGGCCGGGAAGGCGCTACCCTCCGATAACCACGCGAAATAAGTCGTTTATGGACAGCCGGTTCAAGAAAACGCTCCGCCAGATCCTGATCTTTCCCTTCGTGGTGCTGATCAAGTTCTACCAGCTGTGCATCTCGCCGCTGAAGCCCCCGACCTGCCGTTTCACCCCGACCTGCTCCCAGTATGCTCTGGAAGCTTTCCGGAAATACGGTCCGTTCAAGGGTTTGTACCTGGCCGTCCGCCGGATCCTCCGCTGCCATCCTTGGGGCGGCTCCGGCTATGATCCCGTTCCGTAAGCCATGCCCGCAAAAGAACATATCCGGAAGATGTTCGACGGCATCGCCCCGTCCTACGACCGCCTGAACCACCTGATGTCGCTTGGGGTCGACCGGCGCTGGCGCCGCCGTGCGCTGCGCGAGATCGTCGACGGGACGCCGCAGCAGGTGCTCGACGTCGCCTGTGGCACCGGCGATTCGACCATCGCCGTCGCCCGCGCCGCCGCGGCCGGCTCGCTCGTCACGGGCGCGGACATTTCCGAAGGGATGATGGCCCTCGTGGCGGAAAAGGCGGAGAAGGCCGGCGTTGCCGACCGTATCCGGCTGGTCGTCGCGGACGGGGAGGCCATGCCTTTCGCTGACGCAACCTTCGACCGCGTCACCTGCGCCTTCGGGATCCGGAATTTTGAACATAAGGAAGTGGGTCTCAATGAGTTCCATCGCGTCCTCAAGCCCGGCGGCCGTGCCGTCATCCTGGAACTGTCCGTCCCGCGGAACCGCGTCATCCGCTCGCTTTACGACCTGTATTTCCTCCATCTCCTGCCCTGGATCGGCGGTCTTGTGTCCGGCAACAAGGCGGCATACAGGTACCTCCCCGCCTCGGTCCACGCCTTCCCGGCCCCCGACGTTTTCTGCGGGATGCTTCGCGACGCCGGCTTCTCCAGCGTCCGCCACAAGGCCTTCACCTTCGGCCTCTGCCGCCTCTTTGTCGGCGAAAAATAGCCCCTGCGCACAGGCCTGTCCCGGAAGGGATGGGGGATTGAACCCTCCGCAACCTCCGGTTGCTCCGTCCCTCCCACTGCGCTGCGCTTGCGGGCCCCTCCCGTTCATGTGGCCACGGGCGGCCACAGGTTCCATCTCCCCATCCCTTCCGGGACCGGCTGCCCGGAACCGCCCGCACGGACGGAATTCCCGGAAAAAGTGATGCGGCAGGGCGACAGGGCATTGGAAGATCCGGCAAATTGGGTTATCTTTGTGGATTGCTGACAAATTGTGATTCATGGATAAAAAGAAGTTTACCCTCTGGAACCGGATCGTCTCATGGGTGGTGCTCGCCGTCGCTTCGGTGACGTACCTTGCGACCATCGAGCCGACCGCGTCTTTCTGGGACTGTGGAGAATTCATCGCCTCGTCCTATAAACTGGAAGTGGGCCACCCGCCGGGAAACCCTGTGTTCCAGTTGTTTGCGCGTTTCGCCACCATGTTCGTCGATGCGGACCATGCGGCCGTGGCGGTCAATGCGATGAATGCCATCCTTTCCGCGCTGACGATTTTCCTGCTGTATTTCACCATCGTCTTCTTCGCCAAGCGGCTGGTCAAGCCGGGCGGGGACGGGCAGTACGGCGTGGCCGAGGCCATCGCGATCTTCGGGAGCGGGGCGGTGGGCGCCCTTGCCTACTGTTTCTCCGACACCTTCTGGTTCTCGGCGGTCGAGGGGGAGGTCTATGCGATGTCGTCCCTGTTCACGGCCCTGGTTTTCTGGGCCATGTGCACGTGGTATGAACACGCGGACGAGCCCCATGCCAACCGCTGGATCGTCCTGATCACCTTCCTGATGGGCCTTTCCATCGGCGTCCATCTGCTGAACCTGCTGACGATTCCGGCCTTCGTGTTCATGTACTATTACCGGAAGAACGAGGACAAGAAGCTGCCTTTCAAGAAGTTGCTGGGAATCTTCATGATCGGCGTGGTCATCGAGTTCGTGCTCGTGTTCCTGTTCATCCCGTACCTGCCGAAGCTCGCGGCCTTCTTCGACCGCATCTTCGTCAACGGCTTCGGCCTTCCGTACAACAGCGGCGCCGCGATCTTCATGGTGGCGCTCCTGGCCCTGTGTTTCTGGGGCCTTTTCCGAACGCTCAAGACCGAGAAGGTGTTCGCCAACACCCTTCTCCTGTGCACGACTTCGCTGATCATCGGCTTCTCCCTGTTCAGCATCGTCATCATCCGCTCCGCGGTCAAGACCCCGACCAACGAATACCAGCCCGACAACCCCTACACCCTCGTCCGCTATCTCAGCCGCGAGCAGTACGGCAGCACGCCGCTGGTGTACGGGCAGTATTACGACGCCCCTTATGACCTGAAAATGAGCAAGTACTGGGCGCCCCTGAACGGAAAGTACGTCCAGGCGGACGCGCCGGCCGAGCCGGACTACCTGCCGGAAGGCAAGATGCTCTTCCCGCGCATGTGGGCGGGCCAGGACGAGCGCTACATCCAGTTCTATGAGAGCTATACCCAGGGCAAGGGCACCCGGGTCCGCGGCGCGGACCACCGCAAGCCCTCGATGGGCGCCAACCTGCTGTATTTCTTTGACTACCAGCTGAACTGGATGTACTGGCGCTATTTCTTCTGGAACTTCGTCGGCCGCCAGAACGACATCCACAGCCCTTCCCCGGGCAACATCTTCGACGGCAACTGGGAGAGCGGCATCGGTTTCCTGGACCGGATCCGCCTCGACGACCAGGGCGACGCGCCGGATGTCCTGCTGGACAACAAGGGCAAGAACCATTATTTCTTCCTGCCGCTGCTCCTCGGCCTCCTCGGCCTGCTGTTCCAGTTCGACCGGGACAAGCGGGGAACCTGGATCGTGTTCCTGATGTTCTTCATGACCGGCATCGCCATCGTCCTGTACCTCAACCAGCCGCCTTACCAGGTGCGTGAGCGGGACTATGCCTATGCGGGCTCGTTCTACATGTTCTCGGTCTGGATCGGTTTCGCGGTCGCGGCCATCTATTCCTGGATCACGGAAGCTTCCGAAAAGGTCAACAAGAAGGCGGTGGCCATCGCCACTTCCGTCCTCTGCCTCGGCGTACCTGCCCTGATGGCGGAGGAGAACTGGGACGACCACGACCGTTCCCACCGCTACACCGCCGTCGAGATGGCGAAGAACTACCTCAACTCGGTGGGCGAGAACGGCATCCTGATCACCCATGGCGACAACGACACCTTCCCGCTCTGGTATGCCCAGGAGGTGGAGGGCATCCGCACGGACGTGCGCATCGTCAATACCTCGCTGCTCGGCACGGACTGGCACATCGACCAGATGAAATATGCCTGCAACAAGTCTGCGCCGCTCCCGCTGACCATCCCGCAGTCGCAGTACCTCTACGGGACCAATGAATACATCTTCATCACCTACGACAACGGCCAGCCGATGCCGATCTCCCAGGCGATGGACATCTTCAAGGACCCGAAACGCCGCGTGGACCTCTCCAGCGGCCGGAAGGCGGATTTCCTCTGCGCGCGGAAGCTGGTGATTCCCGTCAACCGGGAGAATGCGCTCCGCAGCGGCATCGTCCCGGAGAAATTCGCGGACATGATCCCGGATTCCATCACCCTCGAGATCTCCGAGAACAAGAGCTACATCTCCAAGCCGGAGCTCTTCCTGCTCGACCTGCTTTCCAATTACCAGTGGGACCGTCCGCTCCATCTGCTGAACATGGGCGGCGACCTCAATGTGGGGATCAAGGACTACCTGATGTACGACGGTTTCTCCTACCGTTTCGTCCCGTTCAAGAACAAGATTTCCGCGACGGATCCGGGGCTCGTCGATTCCGGTGAACTGTACCGGAAGATGACGGAGGTGTACAGCTGGGACGCCCTGAAGCGGACCGACTATTTCGTTGATTACCAGAACTATTATACCTTCCTCGGCGTCCTTTCCCAGCGTGCCCTGTACGTGAACGTGGTCCGCGCGCTGATCCGGGACGGGGAGAATGAAAAGGCCCTGGAGATGCTGGACGCCTGCCAGGAGAATGTCCCCGAGGAGAACTTCCCGCTGGAGACGATTCCGGTCGGCTTCTCGTCCAATGACTACATGGTGATCCAGATGGTCTCGCAGTATTACCAGCTCGGCGCCGTCGATAAGGCCCGCGACCTGGCGGTGCGGCTCGGCAACGACCTCATGGTCTCCGCACGCTTCTTCCTGGAGTTCTATGACGTGGCCCGCAGCGACTTCGAGTATTGCGGCCAGTACATCTATGTCCTGACGGACGAGATGCGGAAATACGGCGACAAGGCCCTGGGCGATGAGATCGAGGGCCATTTCAATGATCTGATGCACGCCGCCCTCGGCGACTATCCGGAAGCGGAGGAGGCGGCGGATTCCCTGGCGACCGAATAAGATGACCATCGAGTATCCCGCTTCCTGGTGGAAGGATTACGAATTGCTGGACAGCGGCTTCGGTGAAAAGCTGGAGCGCTTCGGTCCCTATGTGCTCCGCCGGCCCGAGCCGAAGGCGCTCTGGGCGCCGACCCTGTCGGAAGGGGAGTGGAACCGCCTCTCCCATACGCGTTTCAAGCCCGGCGCCGGGTTCGGGAAGGCGGGCAAGGAGGACAGCGGCACCTGGGAACGGCTCCGCCGGATGGACGACCAGTGGGTCATCCGTTACAGCGGCCTCCCGGATCCGGAGACCCACGCCGCGTCGGACCTCCGGCTCGACCTGCGGCTCGGCCTGACGTCCTTCAAGCACGTCGGCGTGTTCCCCGAGCAGGCGGCGAACTGGGAGTATATCTTCAAGGAGACGGGCCGCCTGGTCCGCATCGCCCGGGCCAACGGGCTGCCTGCCCCGAAGGTGCTGAACCTCTTCGCCTACACGGGTGCGGCGTCCCTTGCGGCCAAGGCCGCCGGGGCCGACGTCACCCACCTCGATTCCGTCCGCCAGGTCGTCACCTGGGCCCGGGAAAACCAGGACCGCAGCGGCCTGGACGGCATCCGCTGGGTGGTGGAGGACGCGTTGAAGTTCGCCCGCCGCGAAGCGAAGCGGGGCAATGTCTACCAGGGCATCATCCTCGACCCGCCGGCCTACGGCCATGGTCCGGACGGCGAGAAGTGGAAGCTCGACGAACTGCTTTTCGACCTGCTCCGCAACGTCGCGCAGATCCTCAAGCCCGTGGACAGTTTCATGGTCCTGAACCTCTATTCCAACGGCTATTCCGCCATGCTGGGCGAGACGACCGTCCGCGAGGCGTTCGGCCTGCGGCCGGAAGCGGGGTATGACGCCGCCCCGGGCCATGACGGCCGCTACATCGCCCTCGACAGCGGCGAACTCGCCCTGCGCGACCGCTTCGGGAAAGTCCTTCCGCTGAGCATCTTCGTCCGGCTGAAGCGGTAGGGGCCCGATTCAGCCCTCCGTGTACGCGATTATGAAAAAAATTCAGTAACTTTGCGGCGCTTTCCCGGCGTGCCGGGAGGAAACGGCAACAACAAACATTCATAATAATTATGCAGCAATTCATTGACAGTTACGACTTCACGGGCAAGAAAGCCATCGTGCGCGTCGATTTCAACGTTCCGCTCAACGAAAACTTCGAGATCACGGATGACACCCGCATCCGCCGGGCCATGCCGACCCTCAGGAAGGTCCTCGAAAAGGGCGGTTCCGTCATCATCATGTCCCATCTCGGCCGTCCGAAGAAGGTGGATGCGAAGTTCTCCCTCAAGCACATCGTGGACCATGTCTCCGCGTGCCTCGGCGTCCCGGTGAAATTCGCTGACGACTGCATGAAGGCCGACGAGGCCGCCGCGGCCCTGAAGCCGGGCGAGGCGCTCCTCCTCGAGAACCTCCGCTTCTACGCCGAGGAAGAAGGCAAGCCGCGCGGGCTCGCCGAGGATGCCTCCGACGACGAGAAGAAGGCCGCCAAGGCCGCCGTTAAGGCCAGCCAGAAGGAATTCGTCAAGAAGCTCGCTTCCTATGCGGACTGCTACATCAACGATGCGTTCGGCACGGCCCACCGCGCCCACGCCTCCACCGCCCTCATCGCCGATTACTTCCCGGATGACAAGATGTTCGGTTACCTGATGGAAGGCGAGATCAAGGCCATCGACAACGTGCTCAAGCACGCCGAGCGCCCGCTGACCGCCATCATCGGCGGCTCCAAGGTCTCCTCCAAACTGGCGGTTCTGAAGAACCTCGTCGGCAAGGTGGACAACCTGATCATCGGCGGCGGCATGGGCTACACCTTCATCAAGGCCCAGGGCGGCAAGATCGGCCTCTCCCTGCATGAGGACGAGCTCATCCCGGATGCCCTCGAGATCCTCAAGACCGCGAAGGAGAAGGGTGTCAACGTCTCCCTCTCCGTCCAGACGGTCGCCGGCCAGAAGTTCGAGAACGACACGCCCCAGCGCATCTTCGACACCCATGACATCGCGGACGACTGGGAAGGCATGGATGCCGCTCCCGCGTCCCTCGAGAACTGGAAGAAGATCATCCTTGCCTCCAAGACCATCCTCTGGAACGGTCCCGTCGGTGTCTTCGAGCTCCCGAATTTCGCGAAGGGTACCCTCCAGATCGCCGAGGACCTCGCCGAGGCGACCCGCAACGGCGCCTACACCCTCGTCGGTGGCGGCGACTCCGTCGCAGCGGTCACCCAGATGGGGTACGCCGACAAGGTGAGCTACGTCTCCACCGGCGGCGGTGCGATGCTCGAAGCCATTGAAGGCAAGGAGCTTCCGGGTGTCGCCGCAATCCGCGGCTAAGCCGAAATGCTACAAGAGAAGGCAGCCTGACCGGCTGCCTTTTTTTCGTAAAACAGAAAGAATAACCTGCATCCCCGGTGTCTGCTGCTTCGCAGCCCTGTCCGGGAAAATGCCACGGTGAAAGAATTGTGAAATAATAACCTGCATCACCGGTGTCTGCTGCTTCGCAGCCCTGTCCGGGTAAATGCCACCGGAGATGCAGGTTATTCTTTCACAATTCCTTAAGGCCGGAAGGGTGCTTATTGCAGCGTCAGGCCGTAGCCTTCCTGCTGGGGCAGGATGTACTGGGCCGCTTTCCAGGCGCTGAACTTGGGATGGCTCTGGATGGCGGCGGGGACGACGCCCGTCAGTTTGTTGTCATAGACACGCACGTTCAGCATGGTGGCCGGCAGGTTTGCCCAGGATTCGGGGATGTTGCCCTCGAAGTTGCAGCTGTACATGTAGATGTTCTTCAGCTTGGCGCAGCGGCCGAAGGATGCGGGAAGCGGGCCGGTCAGCGTGGGAATGTCATACATCTGGACCAGTTCCAGGGAAGCGAGTTCATCCCAGAAGTCCGGGGCGTTGCCGCTGAACTTGGTGGTGTAGGCCATGAAGTTCTTCAGTGCGTCCAGGTTCTTGACCGATTCCGGAACGGTTCCGGAGAAGCCGGTCTTGGAGATGTTCAGGTTCACCAGGTGGGCCAGCTGGCCGATTTCTTCCGGCAGGGGACCGCCGAGGTCGGGATTCTGGTCGATATAGACGTTCGTCAGCGCCCGCAGCTGGCCGATCTTGGGAGACAGCGTCCCGGACACCTTGTTGTTGGTCAGATAGAACGCTTCCAGTTTATACAGGCTGTAAACCGCGTCCGGGATGGGGCCGTTCACCTTGCAGTCGATGAAGCGGAGATCGGTCAGTTCCGTCAGGTCGGCGATGGCATCCGGGATGGTCCAGTCGGCCGTGATGGTGCCCTTCAGCAGCTTCAGCGCCGTTACGCGGCCGTCCGTCACCGTGACGCCATACCACTTGTTCTCGCCGTCCATCGGCTTGCTGAGATCCCATCTGCGGTCCGCCTTCCAGCCGCTGTCGCCGCCGGCGGCGTTGTAGATGGCCACGAGGGCGAGGGAGTCGGTCTGGCGGTTCTTTTCCTTCAATGCAGGAATGTCGCCGCCCTCGAAGACGACGCCGGTCGTCGTGCCGTCGATAGCCTTGCAGAGGAGGGTCTGGAAGTTGTCGGCCGTCGCGACGGTCTCCGTGGTGCCCTTGACGATCTTGCCGCCGGCGACCTGGCCGGTGATGTCGGTCTTGTACTTGGCGTTGTTGCCGCAGATCAGGCCCAGAACGCCCTTGGTGCCGCCGGAAATGACGCTTTCAGGGCCGATGACACAGCCTGTAAGGGTGGACTGCAGGCCGCAGGTGCCGCCGATGATGCCGCCCGCATAGACGGAGTTGGACGTGGTGGAGGTGGTGACGCCGGAGATCGTGCCGTTGTTGACGCAGTCCGTGCAGACGACCTTCGCCACCTTCTCGCCGAAGCCGACGATGCCGCCGAGCACTTCCTTCTTGGCCGTCTCGCCGGTCGTGCGGATCTCGCCGAAGTTCTTGCAGCTCCGGAATTCATACAGCTGGCCGCTGTCCGCCAGGCCCGCCGCCGTCATCTTGGTATCGGTCATGCCCACATAGGAGGCGATGCCGCCCGCGCGGGTGCAGAGGGTCGACACACCGAGGGACTCGACCTTCCCGTAGTTGACGCAGTTGATGAAGAGGACCTGTTCGACCGGAAGGGCCGGGTCGGTATTCGTGCCCACATAGCCGGTGATGCCGCCGATATACACATAGCCGCTGGTCCAGTTGATGTCGCTGACGACGTGGCCGCGGTTGACGCAGCTGCTCAGGACGATGTTGACAGGATCGTTGAGGTAGCCGATCATGCCGCCGATGCGCGGGGTGCCCAGCGCCTCGTAGCGGAGCTCGCCTTCGTTGATGCAGTTGATCACATCGACATGGTTCGTCACATTGGCGACGATGCCGCCGATCTGGGTGGAACGCCCGGCAGGCTTGCCGTCGAGGACATAGGCGATGTCGCCGGTGTTCTTGCAATCCTTGATGGTGGTCCCGTCTCCGGCAACGGCGACGATACCGGCGAGTTTCGGAGTGGAAACGCCATAGATTTCCATCGAGATGTCAACGTCGCTCTCGCAGTTCTCGAAGAGGGCGCCCGGGGCACTTTCCGCGGCGATACCGCCGTTCTTGATGGCACCGGTCTTGACCGTGCCCGCCACCTTGAGGTTCTTCACGCTGCCGTCGATGTAGCCGAACAGGCCGCTGTAGGAATCAGAGCCGGCTTCGGGGATCTCTTCCTGGTAGGTGATCTTGAAGCCCTTGCCGTCCACGTCGCCGTAGAAGGCTTCGGCCGGGGTGATCGTGCCGGCGTCGATGTCCGCGGCGAGGACCATCTTGCTGCCGCGGCCGAGCTTGTCGGCATCGGCGAGGAAGCTCTTCAGGTCTTCGGCAGTGGAGATCGTAACCGTCACGGGCTCAGGATTTTCCGATGTCAGGGCATCCATCAGGAGCAGGGTCTTCCGTGCAATCTTCACGGGAGCGGAGGTCTGCTTCTTCGTGCCCGGGAGGGAATAGCCGTCGCGGGTCAGGGAGGCGGTCAGCTTGTACTCGCCCGTGGGGACGGGGACATAGAAGGCCATCTCGGAGGCCGTGCCGGCCGTGAAGGTCACCTTCACGTGGTTCGCCGTCGGACCCGCGACGATGACGCCGTCCTGCAGGGCGAAGTTGCCGCAGATGCCCGCATCGGCGGAGAGCAGGAAGCCGTCCGCATCGGCGGGGATGTTCTTGTAGGTCACTTTGACGATGCCGCCGACATGCTTGAAGGTGTTCATGCCGCTGAGTTTGAGGCCGGTTGCGACCATGACCGCATTGGACTGGCCTTCGGCCCAGGCGTAGCTGGCCGGGAGTTTGATCGGGGCATCGGCGTTCGTCACGTCGAAGGCGGAGGCGGGAACCACGCCGATCGGGTCCGTCCCGAGGAGGGTGACGTCGTCACTCGTCGTGAATTCGCCCTGGGCGGCACCGGCACCGGCGGTCAGCGCAAAGTCCATGCGCGCGGCGCTGTTGTCGGCTTTCGTGTAAGGCACGCCGATGGCGTCGCCTTCCTTCCAGGAAAAGACGCCTTCGTCGGAGAAGGCGACGCGGGTCGGAACTTCGAATCCGGCCCGGATGGTCGGGCTGACGGGGGCCTCCATGGCCTGCTCCCGGCTGCAGCCGGCGATGGCCGCTGCTGCGGCAGCCATCACAAGGATCCATGTCTTTCTCATACGGCTACTCCATTTCAAGTTCGTCGAAGAAAGACCACGTGCCGGGCGTCGGCTCGGCGTTTTCACCCTCGCCGCTGGCGAGGAAGTTCCGCTCTGCGCGGAAGTCCGTCATCTTGACGGACGGGTACTGGTAGTACTTTTTCATTTTTAATAAATGGTTGGATAGTGTGTCTTGTATCGGTTCCGGAGCCGGCGGAGCGTCCGGAGGTATCGTTTCAGGGCTTTTTCGCCGCAGGTCTGTTGGATCCGTTCGGGCAGGAAATGGCCTTCCAGTTCGTCCTGGATGCGTTTTTCCGCCGCGGGATCGACGAGTTCGGAAGGCGCTGCGGCCAGCCCCCGGAGGACGAAAGCGAGGGTTTCCTTCTGCTTCCGCCACGGAACGGGCGTGCCGCGGACCGCCCCGCCGATGTTGGAGAGGGCGAGGGTGAGGTAGCGGTAATACTGCTTCCGGAGGAGGCCGAGCCGGTGGTCGTCCAGCCCGTCGAGCGTGAGCAGGGCGCGGCAGTTGCCCAGGCCGGCGGCGGAGGAGGCGAGCAGGTCGTCGCCCAGCGTCTCGGGCTGCGCCGACGGATCCGGCGGGATGGCTGCCGTGATGGCGGGTGCATAGGCGCAGAATCTGTCCGGTGCAGGCTCTTCCGCGGCATAGCCGCAGGCGATGGCATACAGGTCGTAGGGGCCGACCCGCGGCGGCAGGAGGCCGACGCCGGCGGCAACGTCCCCTGCGGTCGCCAGGTGGTTGAACCGGGCGTAGTCCATCACCGAGGCGGCGGTGCCGTATCTTTGTGTGAAGGAGGGACTTCTCAGGGAATCGGACGGGTAGGAGAAGGAGGCGCCCATGTTGTGGCAGAGCCCGAGCGCATGGCCGGTCTCATGGCAGATGGAATAGCGGATCATCGGCCCCAGCATGTCCATCGGACAGTCCCGGAGCCGGGCCCGCGGGTCCGCGGCGCCGGTCTGGACGTAACGCCAGTCCTGCAGGAGCGTCTCCGCCCGTTTCCACCAGAGGATATCCGCCTGGAGGATCTCCCCGCTGCGGGGGTCGCAGAGGACGTCGCCCTTGGCGTTCGGTTCGTCCACGTCGATGTAGCGGACCATGTTCACGAGCGGGGACGTGCGGTCCAGCGACCCGTCCGCCGGTTCGGGGCGGACGCGGAGGACCGCCCCGCGGCCGATGCGTTCAAAGGCCCGGTTCCAGTCCTCGATGCCTTCCTTGATATACGGGTACCATTCCGCCGGGAAGGCCTTGTCCACGTAGAAGTCGATGTGGGCCCGCCGGTCGAGGTCCCAGCGCTGCGAGGGCTGGTCCTGCCGGCTTCCCCGGTCCCGGTGCTCCACGGCGTTGTATCCGGCTTTTTCCGGGTCCACCGTCCGGGCAGGCATCGGCTTTTCCGGCAGGAAAAGCAGGTAGCAGGCGGCGGTCACCTCCAGGCCGGAAGCATAGCTGTATTTTCCTGTAATCTGCAAGTATTCAGGCGTTTCCTTGACGGACGCGATGTCCGATGCCCGGAGGGAATCCTCCTGGAGCATCTTCGGCGGAATGGCCGAGACCTGGTCGGGATAGACGGAGAAATAGCCGGAAACGTCGAAGGCGAGGGTGTCGGCGGTGCGGTCCGTGAGCAGGGGGAAATGGACCGGATGGATGTGCCTGTCCCGGCCTTTGCCGCCCTTCGGCCCGTGGCCCCGGAAGCCTTCCTTCGGGCGTCCTTCGGGCCACAGGACCATGTTCCCGGCCGAATCCAACTGGAAACGCATCAGGACCGGGAAAGGATTCCGCTGGCCCGGCGCGAAGACCTTGCCCATGGGGCGGTTCACCGACACGATGCGGGAACCGAACAGGACCGGGGCCTCCAGTCTGTCCTGCGGCAGGTGCAGCACGGCCGGCCCGCCTGCAGCGATCTGCAGGGAGGCGGCCAGCGCAAGCAGTATAAGCAGGACCTTCCGCATCTGCTACCGGGGCCAGAGTTTGTAGTCCACTTTCCAGAGCCCGTCCTCCCGGGTGACGGCCAGGCCCGTGTCCACCCCGCGCATGAATTCGGGGGCATCGCTGCGGAACCAGGCCGTGAACAGGAGCGGCGCCGTGGCGTCCGCGAGGTTGAAACGGCCCTCCAGCCGCACCAGCGTCACTTCGACCCGGCCGGTGAGGATCGGGCTCGTGGAGGCGAAGAGGTCACCCTTGGTGGCCTGGGAGTCCTTGATCCAGGCCTTCGGGGTGCCGCCGTCCCACTCGGCCCGGGGCCCGGTGAAGGCCTTGAAAGTCCGCGGCGAATCCAGCAGGATGTCCCCTTCGGTCGTGGACCCCTTGTCCAGGACAAAGCGGAAGAGGGAGTCCACCGGGGCGAACGTGCGGGTATTGCTGCTGTTGCCGTAGTCGAGGATGATGACGTCGTTCGGGTACAGGAGGTCCGGCAGGAACTCCGTCAGGCGGAGGACATTGGCTCCCGGCGAATTGGCCATGCAGGCCCAGGTGGAGCTGTACATGTTCCGCAGGTTTCGCAGGTAGTTGGAACCTTCGGACGATACGGTGATGTCCGCTGCGAGGTTGCCGTTCCATTCCCCGGAAGGGGTCTTGATGGCCTGGCGGAGCTGGTAGCCCTCGCCGTTGTTGAGGGCGGCCGTCTGCCAGAGCGGGGAGAAGTCCACGACCGGGTCGAAGAGGCGGATTTCGACGGCGCCGCCCCCTCCGACGGCATATTTTCCCTTGACGGGGACGAGGGTGACGGGCACCCGCCTGTCCAGGCCGGACTGGTCGATCCTGTTGATGGTCAGGCGGATCTGTGCGGAGGTCTTGCCGGCGGGCAGGACGGCCTCACCGCCGTCCGCCGCTGCGATGCCGTAATCCTTCCCGGCCTCCATGCCGCCGAGCGAGACCTGGATGGGCACCGCCGTCTTCGGGGCTTCGGAAGCATTGACTGTCAGGATGATGGGTTCTGCGCGATACGGGTTGGTCTCCAGCGGTTCGGCGGGCGAGGCCAGCGAAAGGACCGGCAGGACGATGTCCTTTGTCACCGTGATCCGGGCCGAATATTTCCCGTTCGGATCGACCGTGTACCGGGTGCCGGGCGCGATGATGACTTCGAACCAGCCGTTCTCTTCCCAGATTTCATCGTCCACCAGGTCGATGTGCAGCCGGGCGTCTTCCGCCCCTTCGGGCACGGCGAGTTCATGCGAGGCGACCTTGAACTGCACGCCCTCGGAGAACATGCCGGCGAAGCGCAGGCCGATCGTGAACGCCTGCGGGGCCGGACGGGACAGCCGGAACCAGATATCGACCCCGCCGGCATCGGAGGGGACGGTGTACTGGAGCGACTCGAAATTCACTTCCGGGGCGAAATAGCGCGTATCCTCCGCTTCCCGGCAGGCGGCGGCGAGGAGGGCGGCACCCAGAAGACCTGTGACGATTCTTTTCATACCGTGCATCATCAGAAGGTAAACAGGCCGACGGCAAGTTCCACGCGGGACCATTGCCGGCGGTCGGAGGTTTTGCAAAGACCGCCGTCCAGGCGGACATAGCCGCTCGCGAGCCCGGCCTTTCCGAGGTTCAGGGGGAACTGCCAGCAGAGGCCGGCATCGAGGGCCATGCTTTTTGCGGCGTAGTAATCCCGGTCAGGCTCAAGTACTTCCCGGGTATAGAGGTTGTTTTCCTGCAGGTCCAGCGCGACCTTTTGCGGCAGGCGGCCGCGGATGGCGGCGGAGAGGTCCAGCCGGTGGCCGCGGCGGGCGGCGATGCGCCCCGCGCCGCTGAGCTCCGCCGTCCATGCAGCCGCGGAAAAACCGGATTGCGGCAGGTAGAAGGCCTTGTCGAACCCCTCCAGGCCGGCCCGGGCGCCCGCTTTCCAGCGGTAGTCGCGGCCGGTCCATCCGCCGAACAACGTGTAGGATGCCGTTGCATCCCAGGTCTTCAGCATGTAGCGGTTGCGATAGACATAGAGGGTCTCCCAGGTCTCCGTCGTCGCCCCCGTCACCGGATCCTTGACCGCGGTCAGTTCCTGGAGGTATTCATCGGCGCCGGCGTCCTTGTAGTTCCCTTCGAGGCGGAGGTGGTGGACGGTCGGGGCGCGGCGGACCGTCAGGTCGGCCTGGGCGTTGAAAGCCAGGTAGTTGAACGATCCGGGCGTCTGCATCTTGTCGCCATAGGCGAACTGGTTCCGGTATTCCGCCCCGGCGGCGGCGAGCAGCGTCCAGTCCCCGCCGGTGTATGCATAGGAAAGTTCTGCGAGGAAGCGGTCCCCGACGAACTGCCGCTTGAAGCCGCTGTAGGCCGCGATGGCCCCGTCCACATGGTCCAGCCCGCTCATCTTGTAGTAGTACAGGTTGGGGTAGGACTGGATGGTGGTCAGGCCGGAGAGTTTCTCCTTGCTGTGACCATAGCCGGCCCCGAGCCCGGCGCGGTGCGGCCCGAAGCTCAGGAGGACGGATGGAACCAGCTGGTAGTCAAGGAATCCTGTCCGCGGCCGGGGGTCCCGTTTGCCCGAAATGTCCGCCACGCGGTAGTCCGTCTTGATGCCGAGGGACACGATGTCGGAGAGCGGCGCCGTGTACAGGTCGAAGGCGAGGCGGCAGTCGTGGCTGTCATAGTCCTTGGCGACGGCGCTGCCGAAAATGAACGGCGAGGAGAACCACGGGTCCATCACGTCGGACCATTTCCGGTCCTTTTCCCGGTCCAGCGTGTAGGAGAAGGCCCCCCGCATGAACAGTTTGTCGCTGAAGGTATCATAGCGCAGGGTGGAGAAGGTAAAGCCGAGGTCGGCATCTCCCTGCTGGGCCAGGTGGAAGTCGCCCGCCTCCCGGAAGATGCCGAGCCCGGTGAGGCTGCCCGGCGACGGCTGGGCAAGGCCCATGCCGGCGGCATTGACGGTCTTGGAGAAGGGCTGGAGGAGGGTTTCCAGTTCCATCTGCTGGAAGTCGGAAGGGCGCTGGGCGGCGAGTGGAAGGGCGGCTGCGAGGAGCAGGCCCGTGAGCGTCATTTTCCTCATCGCAGGCCCTCCTTGTCGTATTTGCGCGGCGTCGGGTCGGTGCACACGACGAAATCCGCCGAACTGTTGTTGGTGTCGGTCAGGTAGTAGCGGCCGCCTTCGAAGCGGGCGACTTTCCGCTCCACGGATTCATGGTTGTAGCCGTTCACCGCGGTAATGACGATGTACCCCGCGTCGATGTCGCCCTGGAGCCGCTTGGTATTGACGTCGGGGGCGGTCTGGGCGGGTTTCCGCAGGCATTCGACCCCGTCCGTCACGAACTTCCGGTGCATCCGGCGGAACATTTCCCCGGAGGTCTTGCCCCGCTGGTACACCTCCGGCCAGGCGAGCACGTCCTCGTCAGTCTCGAAGAGCACGACGGCGTTGAGCCCGCCGCTGATCAGGTTGAGGGTCAGGATGTTCGTGGAATTGGAGATAAGCGGGAGCATGGGGACATCCGGGTTGCCGGAGCCCTCCATCGCCTTCACTTCGAAGTCGGCGCCGGACAGGTCCACGGACGTCGCGGCGCTCGTCCGGTGGTCGCGGGCGCTCCGCGCGGCGATGACGACGCTGCCGCCGGGCGCGACGGGGTAGTCGGTGCCCTTGCCGGGGAAGCGGCAGACCTGCCGGAGGTAGATCGAATCGGGGTTGTCCTTGGCCGGGTAGGCCGCCGGGGAGACGGATTCGGCGAGGCCGAGGTATTTCCCGTCCATGTACTGCACCTCGTCGGAATTGTTGAAAATCTCCACGTAGGAATCTGTCGTGTAGGTCCGGTCCATGTTGTCGCGGGTGCCGGAATAATAGATCTTCGCGATGAGCAGGCTCTTCAGGACGGAGGCGGAGAGCGGGATGCGCAGGTCCGCGGCCTCGAAGATCCGGCAGTTCATCCGGGAGGCGCCGATATGGACCCGGGCGTTGTCTTCCAGGGCGATGGGCGCGCGGAGCAGGGCCTTGTATTCGGCCCCGGACAGTTCGATGCCCGTCACGATGTCATAGATGCCGGGGATGACGGATTCCACGTTGACGGTCCCGCGGGCGTCCGTCTCGAAGGTATATTCGAGCGGGCCGCGCAGGGTCACTTTCCGGCCGGCATAGAAGGCGTCGGGGAGGCAGTCCTCCGGCAGGGGGAACTCCAGGCGGAACGCCTCCGTCCCGACCGGCGGTTCACGCCGGCACGACAGGGGCAGCAGCACAAGGGCGAGGAGCAGGGTGGTATGGAGGGTCCTTTTCATCATCCTAGATCTTTACGTACATTTCCACGCCGAAAGAAAAGGTGCCGGTGTTGCGCTCCGTCAGCGTGCCGGAGTAGGAACTGGCCTGGTAGGGCATGTAGAAGAACGCGTTGTTGACGAAGAACGAGAAACCGAAGTTCTTGGAGACGTCCTTGGTCAGGCGCATGTTCATCAGCCAGATGGGCGGCTGGGTGACCGGGGCGCTGTCGGCGGGATTCCGCCGCTGGGCGCTCAGCAGGATCCCCTTGATGCGGGTCGCGGGGTCGTCCAGCATCGCCTGGGTGATCTCATGATAGGAAAGGTCCGTGTCGATCCAGGCGTAGGGGTCGCTCCGGAGGTTGGTCGTGTGGCGGTACTGGTAGAAGATCACCTGGTTGGCGGCGGAGATGACCATCTTCATCCGGGGAATGTTGCAGACCAGGCGCAGGTTGGCGCTGAAACGCCGGTCGATGTCCTTCTGGAGGCCGTTGGGATACAGGAGCTTGAAGGGCGGGGTGTTGGCCCCGCCGAGGGCGTAGGGCGAGCCGGCCGGGATGCCGGAGGGGCTCGCGTAGTTGGGACCGGTGTTCCAGGTCTGGGTCTCCATGTAGGCGCCGCTCAGGATGACGGCCGTCCGGATGGCCTTGATCTGGCCGAAGTTGATGTCGAATTCCACGCCGCGGTCGAGGCTGGCCCGGGTGTTGCCGATGCGGCCGCTGGTGGTGAAGACCGTGTCCACCCGGGCGGGATGGCCCCAGTCCAGGTACGCCTTTCCGGCGGGGTCCATCCGGATGCCGGCGACGCTCGTGTAATAATTGGCGTAATAGACGCTGTATTCCGTGAAGTTGCCGAAACCGTTTTTTATGTAGTCCCGGTACGCGACGACGGAAGCGGTCATGCCGTTCTTGAAGGAGAGGTCGAAGCCGATCTCGGTCTTGCTGTTCGTCGCGTTCCGGAGGGAATTGTTGCGCTCCACCTCGGTGACGCGGGTGTGGTAAACCACCAGCGGATCGCCGTCGGCGGGCAGGTAGGAGGCCGCGACGCGGTCCGTGTATTTCGGCTCCGGATACAGGTGGGCGAGGCCCGGTGTCTTGTTGCTCTGGCCCCAACCGCCGCGGAGCGTGATCCATTCGGCGAGCCGGAGGGAGCCGTTGAAGCGCGGGGAAACCGAGTAAACCTGTTCGGGCAGGCCCGGCTGCAGCATGTCGAAGCGCACGCCGCCCTGCAGCTTGAATTCCACCGGTCCGGCGATGCTCCAGGTGAAATTGTCCTCCGCATAGGCGGAAAGCTGGTTCAGCGCGGGAATCTCGAAATAGGGCCGGGGACGGCCGTTGCTGTTGGGGCGCAGGGGAAGGGCATCGTCATCGTTGTAGAAGCCCCGGGCCTTATTGGACTCGAAGCGGTATTCAGCGCCGATGTTGAAGCGCTGACGGGCCTTTCCCCTGCCTGCCGTGAACACGTTGCCGATCTTGGAATAGAAGGTCAGGGGCCGCGAAACGGTGCCGCCGCCGGCCCGGTAAGATGCTGTGATCCAGGGGACAAGGCTGTAGCCGTCGGTCAGGGACGTGATGACCGGCATGCCGCCGTCCGCGGAAACGATGCTGGAGGTATAGCTCTCCGAGTCGGACAGGGTGAGGCCGAAAGCGTAGGTCAGGGAGCGGGAGAGCGGCTTGTTCAGGGAAATCCGTCCGTTGTGCGTCAGCCGCAGGGACGTCTGTTTCTGGCTGGTCTCCGTGCCCTCGGCCAGCAGGTCCGGATCGATGCTCCGCAGGTCCACGATGCCGCTGAGGTTCAGCTTGGTGGTCGTGGACCAGATCCGGGCGATGGTCTTGCTGTAGGTCAGGCCGCCGTTCACGCGGTCGAAGGAGCGGTTTTTCACGCGCGGGTCGCCCGAAGCCCGGGCATAGTCGGCATGGACGTTGAGGCTGCCGGCCTCGCCGCCGAATTTCCAGCCCTTGCCGAAGGAGGTGTTGAAGGTGGTCGGATTGACTTTCGTGCGGACTTCGACGGGCGTGTAGCCGGCCTTCGTGTTCACGATGACGGCGCCGGAGGTCAGGTCGCCGTATTCTGCGGAAGGGATGCCCCGGATCACCTCGACGGACTCGATGTTGTCCGCGCTGATCTGGCGCAGGTCCACGCCGGTGCCGCCGCCGGATCCGCCGACCTTGTCGGACAGGGACGTGTTGTCGGAAACGGGCACGCCGTCCATCATGATGGACGTGCCGAAGGCGTTGTTGGCCGTGGACTGGCTGAGGGTGCGGATCGTGAGTTTTTCCTCCGAGGTCATGTCGGAGGAGACCATCAGCGCGCCGGGCAGCAGCTGCATCACGTCCTTGAGGCTGGTGGCCTGGAGGTGGTCGATGGCCATCCGGCCGATGCTGGAGGAGGTCGAGGACCCGGCCGCACTGGGCTTGGCCGTGACGACGACCTCTTCGAGGGCGAGGGAGGATTCCCTGATGCGGAAGGTTAGCGTCTCATCCTTTTGGAAATCAAGCGTTTCCTTCCAGTCTTCGAAGCCGAGCATCTGAATCAGCACGGTGGCCTTCCCGGCGGGGACCTTCTGCAGGATGACACGGCCTTCCGCATCGGCGATGCCGAAAATGCCGTAATCGGCCAGCAGGCAGGATGCCCCGGCGACGGGCTGGCCATCGGTGTCGGACAGGATGGTCAGGGAGAGGGTCAGGGAAGGATCTTTGGGCTGTGCGGCGGCGGATGGCCCCGTCAGGAGCCATGCGAAAGCCGGTAACAAGACCAGCATGAAGCTCCTGAATCGACGGGCGGTGGCTCTGAACATGGTGTGCAAAGATAAAAAAAACGACGCGGAAAACCAAAGGTTTCCCGCGCGTTGTGCTACCGCCGTTCGACCGGAATCGGTCGGACGAGGAAGCGATGGGTGCCCGGACCGCAGCGATAGGCCTTCCGGCCGGGGCGGTCAAGGGCCGGGTCGGTGACCCGGGCGTTGTCCGGCAGCGACTGCGTCTGTATGTTGCCGTATGCCGTCGATGCGGCGCCTGCCTCTGCAGGGACCGCTTCCTCAATCCATTCATCTTCAGATACATAGATGATGGCTTCCGTGCCGTCCGGGACGGTCAGGGTCCAGTCCGTCCTCCCTTCGTCGACCTTCCAGGCGGAGGCGATGGTGCCCGCGACGGTCGGGAAGGAGATGGCCGCCTGCCGCAGGCCGGCGGGCTGCGGATCGACCGCGAAGCGGCGGTAGCCCGCTTCCAGCGGACGGATGCCGCAGAGATACTCCCCGACGACGATGACCGGACCGGCGCTCCAGGCGTGGTTGGACGTGCCGCCGCCGAAGTCCCTCTGTCCGACCGCCCAGCCCTCGAAGAGGGTGGTCCGCCGGGCGTCGTTCACCATGGGGGCGTAGCGTTCCCGGGTCCGGGCCAGGCCGGCTTCGCCCATGCCCATCTTGAAATACGCCTCCAGCACATATTTCTCCATGTACGGACTGGCGTGCCGCTGGGTCCGGAAGACCTCCGCGATGCGCCCGTACTTATCGGGTCCGGCGAGGCCGGAAACGACGGCGAGCGCCTGTACGCGGTCATCCGTGGCGCCCAGGTAGGCGGGGTGGCGGTAGCACCAGCCGTTCCAGTACCTGTTGAAGCCGGCGTGAAGGACCTCCATGGTCCCGCGCCACCGCGCCTCGTCTCCCGGGAGGCCGAGCAGGCCGGCCATCCGCGCCGCCGCGTCGAGGGCGATGTAGTGCCATGCGGCATAGAGCAGGCGCATGTCCTTGTCGCTGCCCCAGTCACCCCAGTTCCAGCCGCCCTTGCGATAGGCCGTCAGCCCGGTTTCATCGAGCTTCCAGAGGCCGAGATAGCGCTTCACGGCCGGATAGGCGTCGTGGATCGTCTTCCAGTCGCCCGTGTTCATGTAGTAGTTCCAGAAGCCGTAGAGGCCCACGCTCGCGAGCATCTGGGCCGGAAGCTCCTTGTCGTAATTGCCCGCAGGGACGGGGGAGAACAGCGCCCCGTCGGGCTTCTGCCAGTTGCAGAGTTCATGGATGGCCTTGCCCATCAGGGCATGGGTGGACGGCGAGAGGGTGTAGAAGCACTCGCCCATCAGTTCCGTCGCATCGCCCCACCACTGGGCGCGTTCCCGTTCGGGGCAGTCGAAGAAGGTGTCCCGCATGTTGACATAGAGGGTCCGGAGCGCCTTCCCCCAGAAGCGCATGAGGAAGGGATCGTCGCAGTTGAAGGTCCCTTCGAATTCGGTGTCATAACCGGTTTCACGGTAGGCTATGCCGTTGATTTCCACCTCTTTCGGAACAAGGAGGATGATTTCCTCCCCGTTCATCCAGCCGGGGTTCTCATAGGTATGGCGCCCCGGTGCGGTGATGTATTCGGCCCGGATGTTCGCGGTCGCCCCATGGTAGGTGTGGTCGGTTTCGATCTTCACCGTCCGGCCGCCTTCCGGGTCGGTGAGGGTCACGACGGGATTGATGTGCATGTTGTACGGAAGCGGGGCGACGACGCTGTCGGTCTGGTCGCCCGGGACCCGGGTCCATGCCGCCTCCTTGACGCCGTAATCCTTCCACTGCGGGATCGGGCGGCGGGTCAGCGCCCCCCAGGGCGCGTCGCCCCAGCGTCCCCGTTCGGCCGCAGGGCTGAAGCCGAGCGCCTTCGGGGCCGCCGTCTGCCAATCCGTCATATCTTTCCGCTGGTCGAAACGGATGTTGGATTCCGGCAGGCGGTAGTTCGGCAGGGGCTCCGTGGCGATGCCGAAGGCCGGATGGAGCCGGGCGGAATAGCCCTTTCCGCTCCGGAACGCTTCGCTCGCCGAGTCGATGATGAGGCCCGCCTTCCCGCTGTCCTGGTGCGAGAAACCCTGTTTCCCGAAATACCAGAGCAGGACGGCGACCTTGTTGACCCCCTTCTGCAGGAAGGGTGCGATGTCCACTTCGTCGTAATACCCTTCCCCGCGGGCCGGTCCCCGCTTCAG
Organism: Bacteroidales bacterium; assembly: GCA_016287075.1. GTDB lineage: Bacteria > Bacteroidota > Bacteroidia > Bacteroidales > UBA932 > Cryptobacteroides. Next base: position 65,716 of record JAEEVC010000001.1, read on the forward strand.
GCCGCCTTCCCGGACGACCGGCTCCCCGTTGATCCACAGCCAGTACTTCGAATCGGCTGCGATCTTCAGCGTCAGGGATTCGGGGACGCTCCCGAGCCGGACATCCTTCCGGAACGCCGTCCAGGAACCGGTGCTGTCCGCCGCGGGGTCCGCTGCGGCCATGTACCGCGCCTCGCGGGCCTGCAGCGGGAGGGATAGCAGCAGTGCTGCGAGCCAGATGAACCGTTTCATAATCTACTATGTGGCAAATACTTCCTTTCGACGGCTACAGGGTAAACCGGTGCGTCGTCCCGTAATCGCTCCAGTGGCGGAGGGCCAGCGTGACGGCCTGCTGGTCATAGACATTGCTGTACTGCGTGTCCTCGACGGTCCCGTTGTCCCAGACGAAGTCCTTCCAGTGGACCAGGGCCAGGCATTCCTGGGCTTGTTCCAGGGTGACGGCGCCCTCGTGTTCCGCGAGATAGGCACCGGCGGTCTCATAGCGCCACCAGCTCTTGCTGTGGGGATTGCCGACGGCCGGATCCGGCTCGGTGGTGTAGTATTTCTCCGAGAGCAGGTGGTTGGTGACGTGCATGCAGTTCTCGCCCGGGGCCTTGCGGACGACCATCGTCTTCCAGCCGTCCTCCTTGTCGAACTCGACGACGGCGCAGTCCCCGGCGGCATCGGCGAGCATGTAATGGTAACCGCTGCCCACGGCGGCATCGTGCCGCACATCGACCGTTTCCAGCAGCGCGAGCGCCTCGTCCACGGTCGCGCAGCGGTCCAGCCAGAGGCGCATGATGATGGTCGTGCCGACATCGTGCTTCGGGGTGTCCTGCTGCGACGCCTGTTTCGGGAGGGCCATGACGGAGGTGCAGAGGCCCTTTTCATTGATTCCGTCAACGGGCGCGTAAATGGCTGCCAGACAGCTTAGTTTGGCCATCGTGGACGTTGGTATCTTCTCCAGCGAATAGCCGAAATGGGACATGTCGCTGACCGCGATGGAGGCGTATCCTTTCCGGGGATGGGTGACCGTCACCATCGTGGGGTTCTTGAAAAAGTCGTAATTGCGGCCGAAATAGAACCCCTCGCCGTCGGCTTTCCGGGCCTGGAAGGAGGTGCAGTTGAGCGTCGCCATCTCCCCGTTCTCGTCCGCGACCTGGGCGCTTTTCATCTTGATGGGGAGACCTTTCCCGATCCGGCCGACGACGTAATCCAGGAGTTCGGCGTTCTCGTCGATGTCCTGGGCGATGACGTCATCGAGGTCATAGGCGGCCTTGTATTCCATCCTGTAGAGATACTTGTTCCCCGCCACGGGGGAGATGGAACGGATGGTGGCGATTTCGCCGCCCCAGATGCATCCGATGGCGAGACAGACGGCGGCAAGGATGCCGAGGATCCAGCAGAGGGCTTTTTTCATAACGGTCAGATTTTTTTGTCGTTTCCGCGAAGATAGGTAAATTTGCCGGGGTGAGCAAGCAAGAAAAGCTCCCTTCTGGATTTCAGCGGTATGAAAACGAAATACATCCTCCTTTATGCGGGCCTCGGAACCGCCTTCCTGGCGGTGTCGCTGTGGGTCCTGCTCTCAGGCGGCCGGAGCGCGAAGGCCGTGCGGACAAAGTATCGTCTCGGCGGGGCCATGCTGACGGTGTGGGCCCTGCTGTCTTCGTCGAACTGCGGGGGCCCCGGGCCGTTCGTCACCTGCTACGATCCGGTTCCACCGGAACCGATAACCTGCACCGTGCAGGGGAAGGAGGGGCTGGATGTGTCCAATGGGGATGTCATCCGGGTCGAGTGTGACAGGACCATGCTGAGTCCCTATGAGGCCCTGCGTGTCGAAATCGTTCAGAATGAGAAGGTTCTGCAGTCCTTCCCGCTCAATTCGCCCCTGGAGGAGAATGATTCCGAGGTCGTTTATGCCATCACGCTGAACCTTCCCGAAGGGACCCGGGGCGACGCCGTCCTGCTGTTTTACGTCACGTATAAGCAGGAAAACGGCGAAACGTCTGAATATCAGATGTACAACCGTGCCGTGAACATCGTCGGATGACGCATCTGGACAACCTCGTCTTCGAACTCACCCAGGCGTGCAACCAGCACTGCCGTTTCTGTTACAATTACTGGCGGGACGGTGCGTCGCCGCTTCCGCCGCCGGACCCGCGGCTGGCCCGCCGTACCCTCCGGAAACTGCTTTCGCAGGCCACCGTCGGGACCCTTTCTTTCTCCGGCGGCGAGCCGACCCTGCTCCGGAACATCCATGACCTGGCCCTCCACGCCCGCTTCAAGGGCTGCCAGGTCCATGTCCTCACCAACGGCACGCTGCTGACCCCCGGGGCGGTCGCGGATTTCTGCAGCATCGGCGTGGGGGCCATCCAGATCCCTGTCCTGTCCGCCTCGCCGGAGGTCCATGACGCCCTGACCGGTCTTCCGGGCTCCTGGGCGAAGGCTTCCGCGGCGTTACGCGGCGTCGTCGCAGCGATGCCGGAAGGGGCTGTGGCCGTGCTCGTTATTACGCGCGTCAATGCGGCGGGGCTGGACAGGACGCTGGAATTCATCGGTGACAGCGGTGTTAAAACCGTGATGGTCAATCGTTTCAATCTGGGCGGGCTGGGGCTCCGGAATGCGCGGGACCTGGTGCTGGACCGGGCGGGCCTCCGGGCGGCCTTCGCGGCCGTGGAGCGTTTCGCTGCCGCCCGGCCGGCGATCCGCTTCGCCAGCGGCGTCTGCACGCCGGTCTGCCTCCTGGAGCCGCGGGACTATCCGCACATCCGCTTCACCGCCTGCAGCACGGACTTCAACCGCCGCCCGGTCGCCTTGTCGTACAACGGCGACGTGCGCTTCTGCAACCATTCGCCGCATGTACTCGGCAACATCTTCGACCGGCCGGTCGGGGAGATCCTGTCGGATCCCGCCGCGGCCGCCCGCTACGGCGCCGTGCCGGACATGTGCCGCGGCTGCCGGGACCTTCTCCGCTGCAACGGCGGCTGCCGCGCCGCCTCGGAGCAGGTTTACGGGGATTTCGGCCGCGTGGATCCGGTGCTGGAGGGGCTGCTGTAGGCGTTCCGTTCCGGGGCGTCAGCGGTTTTTCGAATCCATGCTTATTGTGACGGGCCCGTCGTTCACGAGCGCGACCTGCATGTCGGCGCCGAATTCGCCGGTGCCGACTTCTTTGCCGATGGCGGCGGAAAGCCGCTCGCAGAACAGCTCATAGAGCGGTACGGCCGTTTCGTGGCCGGCGGCCCCGACGTAGGAGGGCCGGTTGCCCTTCCGGGTGGATGCCATGAGGGTGAACTGGCTGATAACCAAGACTTCACCACCGGTTTCCAGGACACTCCGGTTCATGACGCCGGCTTCGTCATTGAAGATCCGCAGGGCGGCGGTTTTCTTGACGAGGTAGTCGACATCTTCCTCCGTATCATCCGGCCCGACGCCGAGCAGGACGAGAAGGCCGGGCCCGATGGCCGACTTCACCGTGCCGCCGATGGACACGGAAGCGGAAGCAACTCTTTGGATAACGGTTCGCATGGGTCAAAGATAACAATTCTGCTGCACTTTTTCCCGCAGGAAATGCTATCTTTGCAAAAATATCGCAAAGAATGGAAATGCTGTTTGTCCACTGGAACGTCGATCCGGCCATCTTCCGCATCGGAAGCTTTGAACTCCGCTGGTATTCGCTGCTGTTCATCTCCGGGTTCATCCTGGGCTGGTACATCTTCCGCTGGTTCTTCCGCCGGGAGGGCGTGCCCGAGAAGCTGCTGGATCCGCTGCTCTATACCCTGCTGATCGCGACGATCGTCGGCGCGCGGCTCGGCCACTGCCTGTTCTACCAGCCGGATTATTTCCTGGGGAGCTGGAAGGGCTTCTGGGAGATCTTCATGCCCTGGAAGGGCGGCCTGGCAAGCCATGGCGGCGCCATCGCGCTGCTGCTGGCGATGTGGTGGTTCTCGAACAAATACGGGAAGAAGGAGGGTTTCGACTTCCTCTGGATCATCGACCGGCTGGTTATCACCGTCTGCTTCGCGGGAGCCTTTATCCGCCTCGGAAACCTCATGAACTCAGAGATTTACGGTGACGTGACGAACCTCCCCTGGGGCTTCATCTTCGAGCGCCGCGGCGAGACCGAGCCGAAGCATCCGACCGCCATCTATGAGGCCCTGAGCTATACCATCCTCGGCCTCGGCCTCCTTTGGGCCTACTGGAAGAAACTGGACCAGCTCAAGCGGGGCACCATCTTCGGCATCTTCCTCATCGTCCTGTTCGGCATGCGTTTCCTCATCGAGTTCATCAAGGAGCCGCAGGTCGGCTTCGAGGAGTCGATGGTCCTGAACATGGGCCAGTGGCTGAGCGTCCCGTTCATCCTCGCCGGCATCGTCATCCTCGTCTGGAGCCTGAAGAAGGGGAAACCCTGCCGCATTGTCCGCGACGCGCCGGCCCCGAAGAAGGCCGAGCCCACCCATTACGCCAAACCGACCGGCCGGTAGCCGGCCATCCATGCCTATGACCATCAAAGAATTGCTCCTCAAGTGCCAGCGCGAAAAGACCGCGGTCCTGGCCACCAATTTCTATAATTTCGAGACACTGACCGCGGTGATGAAGGCCGCGCAGATCGCCGATGCGCCCGTCATGCTCCAGCTGACCCGGAGTTCGATTGACTACATGGGCATCGACGTCGCCGTCAAGATGGCCCGCCAGGCCATCGCGGACTATGGCCTCCAGGGCTATATCCACCTCGATCACGGCGGCTCCGTCGAACTGGTGCAGCGCTGCCTCGACGCCGGCTTCGACTCGGTCATGATCGACGCGAGCGAAAAGCCCTTCGAGGAGAATGTCGAAACGACCTGCAAGGTGGTGGAAATGGCGAAGGCATACGGCGTTCCGGTCGAGGCGGAGCTCGGCTATGTCGCCAAGCTCGGCCAGGAGCAGGGCGGCGGCTTCACGACGCCTGGGGACGCCAAACGTTTCGTCGATGCGACCGGCGTCGATTCCCTCGCCGTCGCCATCGGCTCCGCCCACGGCTTCTACAAACAGCCCCCGCACCTCGACATCCCGCGCCTCGCCGCCATCCATGCCGCCACGCCCGTCTGCCTGGTCCTCCACGGCAGCTCCGGCATCCCGCACCCGATGGTGCAGGAGGCCATCGCCAACGGCATCGTGAAGGTCAACCTCGCCACGGAAATCAAGGACACGTTCATGCGCGCCCTTAAGAATCTCCTCCTCACCACCGACGAAATCGACCTCCGCAAAGTTTTCCCGAAAGCCGTCACGCCCACCGTCGACCTCCTGGTCGAAAAGTACCGCATGACCGGCGCGAAGCGGGGGTAGGTCAGAAGTTTACGCCGAGACCGATTTCCAGGGCCGATTGCCCGTGCAGTGGCGAGACTTTCCCGAAATTAATTATAGATTTTCTATTATAGAATTTGTATAATTGATTTCAAATCCGTATCTTCGCAAAAAAAAGATGGAGAATCCATTTTATATTACAGGAATTATCCCGGAGCGATACTTTTGCGACAGGGAAAAAGAGACCGACTGGCTTGTCAGAACACTCAGGAACAAGGCCAATGTGCTTCTCACGTCACCCAGGAGGATGGGGAAAACACAATTGATTCGGCACGTATTCAACCAGCCCGTCATCAAAGACAATATCATCACTTTTTACACAGATATCTTTGCTACGACCAGTTTGCACGAGATGGTTTTGTTCCTGAGCAAGGAGATCTATTCGAAACTGGTCCCCAAGGGAAAAACGGCATTGGACAGATTTCTCGCTTTCCTGCGCTCCCTTTCAGGAAGTTTCGGCTACAATCCGGTCACAGGCTCACCCTCTTTTGATGTCAAACTGGGTGATATCCATACCCCGGAGCTTACGCTCGAAGAGGTCTTCATGTACCTTGAACAAGCTGATGATCCCTGCATTTTTGCCATCGATGAGTTTCAGCAGATCTCCCGCTACCCGGAAAAGAATGTAGAAGCTCTCCTTCGGTCCCATATCCAGAAGATGAACAATTGTCAGTTTATATTTGCCGGCAGCAACCGGCATACGCTTGAGAATATGTTCAATGCGCCGTCGCGCCCCTTCTATAACAGCACCGAACAACTATATCTGGACCGGATTCCTAAAAAGGCTTATACTGATTTCATTCTGGAACAATTCAGTATGAACAGGCGACAGATTGACGCTCTGGCGGCATCTTTCCTGTATGATTTATTCGAGGGACATACCTACTATGTGCATAACGTTCTACACAATGCATTCGCTTTCGTCCCGCCGGAAAAAACCATCGACGAGAATGATATTCTCGCTGTATTGAATGACATCCTGGAAGAAAAAGGGCGGGCCTATTCCTCCATGATGAATCGTTTGAATTATCAGCAAAAAGAAACGTTGATTGCCATTGCCAAGGAAAAAAAGGCTCGCGGGGTCACCTCTGTGGCCTTTGTTCGGAAACACGCGCTTAAATCTCCCAGTTCCGTTCAGTATGCTATTTCCCAACTTCTTGATGAGCAGATATTGACCTACGAAGACACGGGCAAATCCAAAACGTATAGCGTGGCCGACCGATTCCTGGAGAAATGGATTTGTAAGGTTTATTGATGCTTTTCCCCTTTTCGCGAAGTTGGGGTAAGGTAAGTCCCCGATAGCGTTACTCTACGAACTCCGACATCGGCCGGATGCGGTCGGTGTAAGTGCTCCAGCCTTCCGTATTCTTATAGGTATCGACGGCGGCGTCGGGCACGTAAATGGGGAAAGAATAGGTTTTTTCAAAAATGTCGGTCCCGGCGGAGGGCGGCGTGACCGGTTTTACGACGACCCATCCGGGATTACAGCCGGCGAATGCAAAATTGTCTATTTTCCGGACTTTTTCCGGAATGGTCAGGTTTTTCAGGGATGAGCAATACGAGAAGCTGGCGGTACCGATCGTCAGCAGGGATTCCGGGAGAGTGATTTGAGTGGCTTTGGACCAGTATTGGAAGCCCATGACAGGAATGGACGTGACGCCGGTAAAGTACCGGAACTCCTCGAAGGAGGTACAAACCTGTCCGATATTGCCGAGTCCGTCGACATAGATGCCGTTCAAAACGGAAAAGAACCGGTCCGAAGAGACGGCCGCCGCTTCTGAAACGCTTAGCATTCCGTCTTTGTCCGTGTCGAAAGCCTTGATGAACGCTTCGCGGATATGGATATCCTTGATGGGAACGGACGGGATTTCATCCTGTGCATATTGATCCATGTCCTGCATATATCCGAAAACGTTCCGGCGGATTTCGACGGGTTTCCGGATGGGGATGTACAAGGCTTTCCCGTCCGTCAGCCGCAGCGTTATGGTCATCCCCCCGGATAGCGTCTGCGGGAGCATGACGGCAAAGTAGTAATTGAAGCGATTGTCAGGGATGAGCACATCCGGGCTGGCGGAAACGACCACGGAATCAATTCCTTCAATTACTTCTTTGATGACGGGGATGCCGTCTTCGTCAATTCCGCACCGGACTATTCCCGAGAGCGGCTCTCCGCCGTTTGAACGGAAAACGACGGATTGGACGGCCGTCCGGGTGACGCTGAAGCAGGCTCCTCCGCAAACATTGTAGAAGGGCATCTCGTCGAGTGATTCCGACGTGGCCAGATGGGGGAGCGTGCCGGGGGCGAAAGACCCCCGGTATGCGCGCTGCTCGGAAGGAAGTGAAAAGGTAATGCTGTTTCCGTCGAAGGTATTGTCGGGGTTGTATGGATAAAAAGCCCAGAACCGGGGAGAGTCCGTTTCGCTGACGGGACCGTCCAATGCTCCGGTAAACAAAGCTCCGACGCCGTAGGAGCCATAAGAACCGCTCCAGGCGAACTTCCCGGCCGCCCCTGATCCGGAAAAGACGTTGAGTTCGTCCGTCCGGTTCCAGAAGATGGTATCGTACGTAATCTGCCAGTCCCATCGGCCCAACATCGTCGCACCGATTTGGGTCCGGGTTCCGCCGCTTTCGGCAAAGGATGCGCGAAGGGTCATTTCTCCGGACGATTCCGGCTCCGCCAGCCGTGAGCAGGCCATTGTCACGGGCAGGACCGCCAGCGTAAGAAGGATAAGCATCTTTTTCATTACGAAAGCAAATCTAACCAGTTGACATACTCGACATGCTCAACATCTCCGCGTCCTTGCCCGTTCTCCTGACCGGATTCGCAGAAACTGCGGTCGGGAAAGAAGGGGCAGATGCGCATTGATGGATGCAGGTAACGCTTTTTCTCCATAACAAATAAAGGGCTACTGTGCAAAGTTAAACAAATAATTGGAGATCAGCTGCAAGTCGGTAATCATTCACACCATGTGCTTTCAGCACAATTTTTGCAGTACCCCTGCGTCCCTTTGTCCATAGGACAAGGGGAAGTTACGTAGTGAAAACAGTCAGAACAATGAGAATACGAGTTGGGATCGTGGCGGCGGCCCTGTGCCTGCTGCCGGTTGCTTCATATGCCCAGTACCGCGACGGAGCGCCGCAGAAGGCGGATTCGACCGTCGTGCTGACGCTCGAAGACGCGCTCCGGATCGCCCTGTCGGAAAATGTGTCCGTCAAGGTGGCGGACATGGAGATCGAGCGGCAGCAATACGCCCGGAAGGGCTCCTATTCCGCGCTGTTGCCGCAGGTCAACGGCAGCGGGTCCTACCAGCGGACCATCAAGAAGCAGGTCATGTACATGGGCGGCGGGTCCGATGACGAGGAAGGCGGCGGCGGAATGGCCGGCATGATGGCCGGGATCCTGGATCCGGTCATGTACTATATCACCCAGATCATCCAGGCGGGCGGATACATGATCCCGCCGTATGTGGCTCCCGTCAAGCCGGATGAAGGCAGTTCCTCGGACAGCGGTTTCGCCGTCGGCCGCCTGAACACGTACAGCGCGGGAATCAACGCGGCCATGCCGCTGGTGAATGCCCAGCTCTGGGAGAGCCTGCGGCTGACCGGCGACCAGGTCGAACTTTCCGTCGAACAGGCGCGCGAGTCCCGGCTCGGCACGGTGACCTCCGTCAAGCAGGCCTTCTACGCGGTCCTGATGGCGAAAGAGGCCTTCGAGGTGTACAAGGAGGTCTATGAAAACGCCGTGGAGAATTTCAAGCAGACGGAGATGCGCTTCAATGCCCAGAAGGCCTCCGAACTGGATCTTACGCGGGCCAAGGCCAATGTCGCGGCGGCCATCCCGAACGTCTATAACGCCGAGAACGGCGTGATGCTCGCCCTGTGGCAGCTCAAGGCCGTGATGGGCGTGGACCTCGATCTGGATGTCGATGTGGCCGGCCGGCTCGGCGACTATGCCGACCGGATGCTCGCGGAAATGCATGATTTCGACGACATTACCCTTGACGGTAACAGCTCCCTCCGCCAGCTCGCCCTCCAGGCTGAGATGCTGGCGAAGACCGTCCGGATGCAGCAGTACGCATACCTGCCGACCCTTTCGCTGTCCTTCGCTTACAGCTACAACGCGATGACGGACGACTTCCAGTTCAAGAACTACCACTGGACGCCGTATTCCTTTGTCGGCCTCCAGCTGAGCATCCCGATCTTCTCGGGCGGCAAGCGGTACCACGACATCAAGCAGACGCGCGTCCAGGCGGCCGAACTTGACCTCCAGCGCATCAATGCCGAGCGCCAGCTGAAGATCGGCATCCGCCAGGGCCTCTCCACGATGGAGACGGCGATGAAGACCTACGAGGCCTCGCGCCAGGGGCTGGAGAGCGCCGAAAAGGCCTATGACATCGCCGAGAAGTCCTACCGGCTCGGCGGCAGCACCCTGACGGACCTGTCCAACACCCAGCTGGTGCTGACCCAGTCCCGCCTGGCCGTTTCCCAGGCCATCTACAATTTCATCGTCGCAAAGGCCTCCCTGGAGCAGACGCTCGGCTACGACTTCCGCGACGGGGCCGGAAACGCCTCCCTGACCAATCCTTATGAAAAATAGAGAACACGATATGAAACAGATCTGCATCCTTGCCGCCGCGGCGCTCGTCGCCGTTTCCTGCGGCAACGCCGGAAAGAAGGCGGAGGCGCCCGCCCCCGCCGCGCCGGCACAGGAACAACTCCGCACCGTCGAAGTGGCGCCGGCCACCGCCCGCGACGTTCCCCAGGAAAGCGTTTACTCCAGCGCCGTCGAGGCCTATGCGACCAACAACATCATGCCCCAGCAGGGCGGCCGCATCCGCAAGATCAACGTGGAAGTCGGCGATTATGTGACCAACGGCCAGATCCTCGCCGAGATGGACCGGCTCCAGCTCGACCAGCTGGCCCTCCAGATCCAGAACGACGAGATCGAATATGCCCGCCTGAAAGGGCTTTACGAGAAGGGCGGCGTCTCCCAGTCGGATTTCGAGGCCGCGGAACTCGGCTACAAGGTCCGCCGGAGCAACTATGAGAACCTGCTCGAAAACACGATCCTCCGGAGCCCGATCAACGGCTACGTCACCGCCCGCAACTTCGATGTCGGGGACATGTTCGCGATGACCGCGCCCCTGTTCACCATCCAGCAGGTCGTCCCGGTGAAGCTCCTCGTGGGCATCTCCGAGAGCGAATACACCAAGGTCAAGAAAGGCGACACGGTCGAACTGACCGCCGACGCCCTTCCCGGCCGCACATTCACCGGAAGGGTCCGCCGGCTCTATCCGACCATCAACCCCGGCACCCACACGTTCAACGCGGAAGTGATCGTCCAGAACGGCGACCGCGCCCTGCGGCCGGGCATGTACGCCCGCGTGAAGGTGACCTTCGGCGTCGACCGCCACATCGTCCTGCCGGACCAGGCCATCGTCAAGCAGGAGGGAACCGGCCAGCGTTTCGTGTACATCCTCAATGAGGACAGCACGGTCAGCTACATCCCGGTCGGGGCCGGCCGCCACATGGGCTCCGAGTACGAGATTACCTCCGGGCTGGAGGAAGGCCAGGTCGTCGTCGTGAAGGGCCAGGCCGGCCTGAAGGACGGCATGAAGGTGGAAGTGCTTAACAAATAGCGGTTTATGAGCATCTACAGAACAGCCGTCAATAAGCCGGTCACGACCGCCCTCATCTTCCTGGCCTTCGCGATCCTCGGCGTGTTCTCCCTGACCCGGCTGCCCGTGGACAACTTCCCGGACATCGAGTCGAACGTCATCATGGTCATGTCCTCCTACCCGGGGGCGAGCGCCGAGGACGTGGAGAACAACCTCACGAAGGTGCTGGAGAACTCCCTGAACGGCATCGCCGACCTGAAGGACCTGACCTCCAATTCGCGGGAGAACATCTCCATCCTCACCCTCCAGTTCGAATACGGCACTGACATCGACGTGGCGACGAACGATGTCCGGGACAAACTGGACATGGTCAGCCAGACCCTCCCGGACGGGGCTTCGACCCCGTTCATCTTCAAGTTCAGCGTCGATGACATGCCGATCATGATCATGGCCGCGACGGCCAACCAGAGCGTGTCGGCCCTCGACAAGATCCTGGACGACCGCGTGGCGACCCCGCTCGCGCGCGTTTCCGGCGTCGGCACGGTTTCCGTGGCCGGTGCGCCGAAGCGCGAGATCCAGGTCTATTGCGACCCGGCGAAGCTGGAGGCCTACGGGCTCAGCGTCGCGGCCCTGTCGCAGATTATCGCGGCGGAAAACCGCAACGTCCCCTCCGGCAGCATCGACATCGGCTCCGACACCTACTCCCTCCGCATCAAGAAGGAGTTCCAGGACCCGTCCGAGCTCTATGACGTCATCGTGGGCTCCTACAACGGCAGCGCCGTCTATCTGCGGGATGTCGCCCGCATCGACGACACGCTGGAAGAGCGCTCCCAGGAATCCTACACCAACGGCGTCCGCGGCGCCCAGATCATCATCCAGAAGCAGTCCGGCTACAACACCGTGAATGTGATCCGGAAGGTCAACAAGGAGATGCAGCGGATTGAAAAGACGCTCCCCTCCGACATCAGGATCACCCGGGTCGTCGATTCCTCCGACAACATCCTGCGGACCATCAACTCCCTGAAAGAGACCATCCTGATCACTTTCCTCGTGGTCATGCTCGTGGTGTTCCTCTTCCTCGGCCGCTGGCGGGGCACCCTCATCGTGGTGCTCTCGATCCCGATCGCCCTCCTGGCCTCGCTGATGTACCTCCTTGCGACAGGGAACACGCTGAATATCATTTCGATGTCCGCGCTATCCATCGCCATCGGCATGGTCGTGGACGACGCGATCGTGGTCCTGGAGAACGTGTCCACCCACATCGACCGGGGCGAGAAGCCGAGGGAGGCCGCCGTCCACGGTACGGGCGAGGTCGGCATCTCCGTCATCGCCTCGACCCTCACGATGCTCTGCGTGTTCATCCCGCTGACGATGATTTCCGGCATGGCGGGCATGCTGTTCAAGCAGCTCGGCTGGATCGTCTCGATCATCATGGTCGTCTCGACGACCGCGGCACTCACCCTCGTCCCGATGCTTTGCTCGGTCCTGTTGACAAACAAGCCCAAGACCGGCAAACTCTACAAGGCCGTCTTCGGACCGGTCAACAAGGTCCTCGACGGCATCTCCCACGGCTATTCCCGGATGATCGACTGGTGCATGCGCCACAAGCGCATCGTGCTCTTCGCCGCCGTCGTGGTGTTCTTCGTCGTGCTGGGACTGTACGTGCCCCGGATGAAGACCGAATTCATGCCGAAATCCGACCAGGGCCGCATCCAGGCCTCGATCGAACTGCCGATCGGCACCTCACAGGACGTGACCCGCGACGTGGCGGCGCGCATCTATGAGAAAATCGCGGCCGATGTCCCCGAGATCAAGGTCCTGAGCTACCGCTTCGGCCAGGCGGACACCGACAACGCCTTCGCGAGCATGCAGAACAACGGCACCTACCTGATCTCGATGAACATCAACATCGGGTCGCGGGAGCTGCGGAAACGCTCCTCCGGCGAGATCGCCGACATCATCCGCGCCGACCTGCGCCTCTTCCCGGAACTGAACAAGTTCAACGTGACGGAAGGCGGCGGCATGGGCGGCGGCGCCTCGAGCGTCCAGCTGGAAATCTACGGCTACGACTTCGGGGAGACCGAGCGGGCGGCCCGTGCGGTCCGCACGGCGATGCTGGAGAGTCCGTCCTTCGCCCAGGTCATCCTCAGCCGCGACCAGTACACGCCGGAATACGAGGTCGATTTCGACCGGCAGAAGCTGGCGCTCAACGGGTTGAGCTCCACGACCGCCGCGGCCGCCGTCAGTGCGGCCATGAGCGGCTCGGTGATGTCGTTCTACCGCGAGGCCGGCGAGGAATACAACATCCGCGTCCGGTATGCGCCGGAGTTCCGCCGGAGCATCGAGGACATCGAGAACATCGTGATTTACAACACCCAGGGGCGCGGCATCAAGGTCCGTGACCTTGGGACCATCGTCGAGTCGAAGGTGCCTCCGACCATCCAGCGCAAGAACCGCGACCGCTACATCATGGTCACGGGCATCGTCTCCCGCGGCCATGCGCTCAGCGAGGCGGTGGAGGCCACCCAGGCCATCATGGACGCGAATCCGCTCCCGACCGGCCTCGACTGGCGGATCGGCGGCGACTACGAGGACCAGCAGGACATGTTCTCGGACATGATCCTCCTGATCCTGCTGATCATCATCCTCGTGTACATGGTCATGGCCTCGCAGTTCGAGTCCTTCATGGGCCCGTTCGTGATCATGGCCTCGATCCCGTTCGCCCTCGTGGGCGTGGCCCTCGGCAACATGCTCCACGGCATGGCCATCGGCATCATGTCCATGATCGGCATCATCATCCTGCTGGGCATCGTGGTGAAGAACGGCATCGTGCTGATCGACTATACGATCCTCTGCCAGGAGCGGGGGATGAGCGTGCGGGAATCCTCCGTCGTCGCGGCCCGGAGCCGTCTCCGCCCGATCCTCATGACCACCCTTACGACGGTCCTCGGCATGCTCCCGATGGCCCTCGGCCGCGGGGAAGGTTCCGAAATGTGGAACGGCCTCGGCGTCACCGTCGCCTGGGGCCTGTCCATCTCCACCCTGATCACCCTTGTCATCATCCCGGTCCTGTACTGCGGCTTCACGGAGCACCGTGAGAAGCGGAAGGCCCGCAAAGCAGCAAAAATAGCAGCATGAAAGCGATCTTTATAGCTTATAACCAGGCTTTTAACGAGGAAATCATCGAGTTGCTCGCCTCGTTCGGCCAGCGCGGTTTCACCGAGTGGAACGAGATCGGCGGCCGGGGTTCCGTGGACGGCGAGCCCCACCGCGGTTCCCATGCCTGGCCCACCCAGAACCATGCGGTGCTGAGCGTCGTCCCTGACGACGTCGCCCCGCAGGTGATGGCCGCCCTCCGGGAAAAGGACGCGGCTTTCCCGAAGCTCGGCCTGCGGGCCTGGACCCTCCCCGTGGACGAGGCCTTGTAGGACTTGTTGCATTTCATTGGGAATTTACTTATCTTTGTCCGATTGATAATAGATTTGCGTTATGGCAGTTATAGCAACCAATACCACTTTCGACGGGCTGCTCCAGGACGAGAAGCTCGTGATTGTCGATTTCTGGGCCGTCTGGTGCGGTCCCTGCCGGATGATCGGCCCCATCCTCGAGGAGATCTCCGAGGAGATGGCCGACCGGGTGACGGTCGTCAAGTGCAATGTCGATGACTGTGAAGACATCGCGATGCGCTACCGCATCATGAACATCCCGACCCTGCTGTTCTTCCGGAACGGCGAAATCGTCGACCGCCATGTCGGCGCGGCCCCGAAGGCCGCCCTCGTTGAGAAAATCAATTCCCTTTTATAAACTCAATTTATGAAACGTATCGTTATCGTCATTGCGGCTGCCCTCCTGGCTTCCGTCAATGCATTTGCCCAGCCCGGCATCATCGCTGGCCTCACTTCTTCCACGACCAGTGTCAAGGATATGGAGGCTGTCAAGTCGATCAACACCTACCATGCCGGTGTAACCTTCAAGGCCAATCTCGGCCTCGGTTTCGCCATCCAGCCGTCCCTCATCTACCAGGTGAAGGGCTCCAACCTCGGTGATATCGGCAAGGACACCAAGGCGGAGGACTTCCAGCTCAAGACCGGATTCATCGAGGTCCCCGTCCAGCTGCAGTGGGGTCCGGACCTGCTGGCTTTCCGTCCCTACCTCTTCGCGGAGCCGTTCATCGGTTATGCGGTTTCCTCGGATGACAAGATCCTCGGAAGCGGCGAAAGCGGCGCCTTCAAGACCTGGGCGCAGAATGCCAAGACCAAGATCGAGTACGGCATCGGCCTCGGCGCCGGCGTCGAGATCATCAAGCATTTCCAGCTTTCCGCCCAGTATTTCAGCAACTTCGGCAAGCTCTTCACCGAGACCACCGGTGCGGACGGCAAGCCCTCGACCGAGATCGCGGACGTCGCCGGCACGGTGTCCGAAGGTGTCAAGAATTTCCAGGGCATCAAGGTTTCCCTCGCCTTCATCTTCTGATGACGGAAAGGAAGGCGGGCATCTTCTGCTCGGCCAGTTACACCATCGATCCGATATACAACGAGGCAGCGCGTGAAACCGTTCATGCGCTGCATCGTTTGGGATGGACCGTCATCTCCGGCGGGACCGTCAAGGGGACGATGGGGGTCGTCGCCGACGCGTCGGCCGCCTGCGGAGGCAGGCATATCGGCGTGCTCCCGCGTTTCATGGAGCCGCTGGTCCACCCCGCCCTCTCCGGGACCGTCTGGACGGAGACCATGTCCGCCCGCAAGGAGAAGATGCGGGAAGACGCGGACATCGTCATCGCCCTTCCGGGCGGGATCGGCACCCTGGACGAGCTCATCGAAACCCTCGTGCTCCGGAAGCTCGACCGGTGGCAGGGACGCATTTTTGCGTTGAATGTCAATGGTTTCTATGACCCGCTGGCCGCCCTTCTCGACCATTACGTCGCGACGGGCATGCTGGAGCCGCACGACCGTGCCCTGATCGCCTTCCCGCGTACCGCCGATGAACTGACAACCCTGTTGGCCGAATGACCCTCGAAGAAGCCAAAGCGTTCCTGGGAGCGGATCTGGAACGGACCGTCGCCCGGATGGAGACGTTGCTCAGGAGCGACATCCCCCTGCTGGACGGGACGAACCGGTCCCTGCTGACGCATGCCGGGAAGTTGCTCCGTCCGGTCCTGTCCCTGCTCTCCGCCGGCGCCTGCGGCCCCCGGAACGAGGATTCCATCCGCTTCGCGGCGGCCGTGGAACTGCTTCACAATGCGACGCTTCTGCATGACGATGTCGTGGACGGGAGCGCCGAGCGGCGGAACCTGCCGACGGTCATGTCGCTTCTCGGCGGTCCGGCGTCGGTGCTGATCGGCGATTTCTGGCTGGTCAAGTGCATCGACTGCCTGCTGGGGGCCGACCGCTACAGCGAGACGGTCATCCGCCTCTTCGCGAAGACGCTCTCCGACCTGGCGGAAGGGGAGATCCTGCAGCTGCAGAAGGCTTCGTCCTGCGACACGGGTGAGGAGGACTATTTCCGGATCATCTATTGCAAGACGGCTTCGCTGTTCGAGACGGCGTGCCGCTCGGCCGCGCTTTCGGTCTCGGCGCCGGAGGCGCACATCGAGTCGCTTGCCCGGTATGGAAGCCGGCTCGGCCTGGCGTTCCAGATCCGGGATGATATGCTGGACTATGGCGACGGTTGCGCCATCGGGAAGCCGACGGGCCAGGACCTCCGGGAAGGCAAGATCACCCTGCCCCTTCTCTGCGCGCTGTCGGAAGTGTCTGCGGAAGAGAACCTTGCAATCCGCAAGCGCGTGGCCCGGGCCGTGGATGATCCCGCCGAAGCCGCGGCCGTCCAGGCCTTTGTCCGGGCCCATGAGGGGCTCGCCCGCGCGGCGGAGCGGCGCGACGCCCTGATCCGCGAAGCGGTTTCTTTCCTGGAAATCCTTCCGGATTCCGAAGAAAAATCGTATCTTGCTTCCCTGGCGCACTTCGTCGGCGCCCGCAACAACTGATGAAACGTTTCCGGGACATACAGGGAAATGACGCGGTCGTCTCCGCCCTCCGCCAGATGGTGGACGGCGGGAAGATTCCGCACGCGATGCTGCTGCACGAGAACGACGGCGGCGGCGCTTTCCCGATCGTCCTTGCTTTCCTGCAATACCTCTATTGCCGCAACCGGACGGCGGGGGATGCCTGCGGCGACTGTCCTTCCTGTAACAGGATCGCCAAGCTGATCCATCCGGACGTCCATTTCGTCTTCCCCGTCGCCGGCTCGGACAAACCGGTTTCCAGCCAGTTCCTTCCCGCTTTCCGGGAGCTGGCGCTGCAGCAGCCCTATTTCTATGAGAACGAACTCTTCGGTTCCCTCGGCCTGGATGGGAAGCAGGTGCTGATTTCCGTCAATGAAGCCCGTTCCCTGCTGGACAAGCTGTCCCTCTCTGCCGTGGAAGGCGGTTACCGCAGCGTCGTGATGTACCTGCCGGAAAAGATGAACCAGGCGGCGGCGAATAGCCTCCTGAAGATGGTCGAGGAGCCGCCGGAGAACACCCTTTTCCTGCTGATTACCCATGAGCCCGAAAAGGTGCTTTCCACCATCCGCTCCCGTTGTCTCCTGATGCGCATCCTGCCGCTTTCGCGTACGGCCGAAGCGGCCGTGCACCCGTCCGGAACGGCCGATGAGACGCTGTATCTGGACCTTTTCGCCGACCTGATGGAGGCGCTGCTCTCCCGCGACCTCCTGACGGCACTCGAAACCGGCGAGGCCCTCGCGGGCCTGGAGAGCCGGGAAAAACAAAAATCTTTCTGTAAATTTGCCGTGGAGACCGTGCGGGGGATTTTCCTCCAGCAGCAGGGTCTGGGCGAGCTTTCCGCGCTCTCCGACGAGGAGCGCGCATTCGTCGTCCGGATGGCCGGACGCGTCCGCCCGACCTTCGCCCGCGGCGCCATGCACCACTTTGACCGGGCGATGCTGCTGCTGGGACGCAACGTCAACCAGAAGATCCTTTTCACCGACCTGGTCAACCGACTCTATATGATTGTATGATGGACCCGACACTGAACGAAAACATACAGTTCGACTGCTTCCGCGGCTGCGCGGTCACCCGGGACGAGAAGACGGGGGAGACCCGCTGTACCTACCGGCAGGGCTGCTGCAAGCTGGAAGTCTATGACTGGCTCACGGGGGTCAGCCAGGAGCAGTACGGCAATTACTTTGAAGTCCGGTTCAAGAATACCCGGAAGGGCATCTATGTCAACGGCTCCGGACAGAGCATCAAGACCGGCGACCTGGTGATCGTCGAAGCGCAGAACGGCCACGATCTCGGGATCGTGACCCTCGAGGGGCCGATCGTCGCCCGCCAGATGGCCGCCAAGGGGATCGACACGGAAAAGAATCCGCTCCGGCGCATCTACCGCAAGGCGCGTCCCTATGATATCGACAAATGGCAGGAAGCGATTGCCCGTGAGCAGGAAACGATGATCCGCGCCCGCGTGCTGGCCGCCAATCTCGGCCTCGAGATGAAGATCGGCGACGTGGAGTTCCAGGGGGACGGCACCAAGGCCATCTTCTACTACATCGCCGACGGCCGCGTGGACTTCCGCCAGCTCATCAAGGACTTTGCGGAAGAGTTCCATATCCGCGTGGAAATGAAGCAGATCGGCGCGCGCCAGGAGGCAGGCCTCATCGGCGGTCTCGGCGTCTGCGGCCGAGAGCTCTGCTGTGCCAACTACATCACCTCCTTCCAGTCCATCACGACGGCGGCCGCCCGGGTCCAGGACCTTTCGCTGAATCCGCAGAAACTCGCCGGCCAGTGCGGCAAGCTCAAGTGCTGCCTCAATTACGAGGTCGCCGCCTACCAGGACGCCCAGTCCCGGATCCCCCGGGTTCCGGAACCGCTTGAATTCATGGACGGCCAGGCCTGGCTCGTGAAGACGGACATCCTGCGGGAGACGATGTATTTTTCCTATGAGAAAGGCTCCCTCTCGAACATTTATCCGCTCTCTGCGGAAGAGGTCCGCGAGATCCAGCAGATGAACCGCCGGGGCGAAAAGCCCGATACGCTCAAGCCGGATTATGTGCCCGCGGCGCCGGAATTCGTGACCGCCGTCGGGGACGACAGCATCTCCCGCTTCGACGAGGCGCGGAAGAAAAAACGCCGCAACGGCCGGAACCGCGGCCGTCAGGGCAATGGAGGCCGGCAAAACAACGGATCGAAGAAGCAGGATGCGTAAGGCGCTGGGAATCATTTTGTTCGCTTTCATGGCGGCGGTTTCCTGCCGGCAGCCCGGCTCCGTGGAGCTCTTTGTCCCCGGGGACGCGGGCCCGTTCGCCTTCTCCCTGGACCTGTCCGACACGACGGCGACGTATGATTTCGATTTCTACACGCGTCTTGACGGCCGTCACCGGGACCTCCTTTCCGATACGGAAATGCCGCTGACCGTGACCTGGACCGCCCCTTCCGGGGCGCTCTATGTCGAGACGGTCTATGTCCCGCTCTCCGGTTCGAACGAGACCTTCTATTCCCGTCAGGTCCGGACCCCTTACCGCGCGGGTGTCGTGCCGTCTGAAGCGGGGACCTGGCAGCTCCGGGCCGCCCTTCCGGTATCCGTCCCCGGCCTCCGCGGCCTCGGCCTGGTCATCAAAAGGAACGCATGGGACACGGAAAACTGAAGAAATTCGCTGAAAACGAGACATTTGCCTGCCTGTTGCAGCCGGATGCCCCGACCCTGGTCAGCCATGACGCCGAGCGCCGCCTGATCCTCCATGACCATCCGGTAAAAGGCCGCTGGAACGGCCGCATGTTCCCGGCGGACCAGCCGGTCGTCCTGGAACTGGGCTGCGGAAAAGGGGAGTACACCCTGGCCCTCGCCGCCCGCCATCCCGAGCACAATTACATCGGCGTGGATATCAAGGGCGCCCGCCTTTGGAAGGGCGCGAAACAGGCGACCGCCGAGGCTCGGCCGAACGTCGCCTTCCTGCGCTCCCGCATCGAATTCCTCCCGGCGCTGTTCGCTCCAGGCGAGGTTTCCGAGATCTGGCTGACCTTCTCCGATCCCCAACTCAAAAGCGAGAACGCCCGGCTGACGAGTCCCGTCTTCCTGGAGCGCTACCGGCAGTTCCTCGCCCCCGGCGGAATCATCCACCTCAAGACCGACAGCCGCTTCCTCCACGAATACACGGCGGCGGTCGTCCGCGCCAACGGCCTGGAACTCCTGGCCTCCGGCACGGATATCTATAGGGAAGGGTTCTCAATCTTTGCCGCCGGCGGTGAAACGGCTTTCTGCGCGTGTCCGGCCGGAGACAGTGATGCCCCGGAACCTGTAGCCGCCCGTGGCTTCATGAACGGGAGGGGCCCGCAGGCCTGCAAGGACTGTGGGAGGGACGAGGACCGGAGGTCCGAAGGGTTCAGGGGTATCACTGTCTCCGGTCCCCTCACGGACACGCGCGCGGTTTTCGAGGTGCAGACTTTCTATGAGTCGATGTTCCTGAAGATGGGCCTTCCAATCACGTACATGGCCTTCCGGATCGGCAAGGAGGGCCCTTATGTCCATCCCGTGGACTTCGACGCCGACTACTGGCGTGCCGCCGAAGGCCCGCGAAGGACCTTCAGCCACCAGCCTGCCAAAGGGTCGGATTAAGCTTCCAGTATCTCGTTCTGTTTGCGGACGGACTCCTCGTGGATGGCCGTGAAGACGGTCGTGATGAATTCGTCGGAGAGGCCATAGGCGGCGCCCCGCTCGCGCATGGCGGCGAGGATGCTGTCCCAGCGGGAGGTCTGGAGGATGGCGATGTTGTGCTCTTTCTTGTACTGGCCGATCTTCTTGCTGACCCCCATCCGGGAGGCGAAGGAGTAGAGCAGGTTCTCGTCGATGATGTCGATCTGGGCGCGGAGCTGGACGATCCCCTCGCGGTATGCCTCGCTGTCGGAATCGTTGTCACGCACCTTCAGGCCGCATTCCAGCAGGTTGCGGAGCCCGTCCGGCGTCAGCTGCTGGCCGGCGTCGGAAAGGGCGGCGGCCGGGTTGCAGTGGGACTCGATCATCAGGCCTTCCAGGCCGAGGTCCATGGCCCGCTGGGAGAGTTCCAGCAGGTATTCGCGCTTGCCGCCCATGTGGCTCGGGTCCGCGAAGAACGGAAGCTCCGGATAGCGGGTGCGCAGTTCGATGGCGATTTTCCAGCCCGGATCGTTGCGGTAGGCCTGTTTCTCCGAGGTGGAGAAGCCGCGGTGGATGACGCCGAGCTTCTTCACGCCGGCGCGGTTCAGGCGCTCCAGGGCGCCGATCCACAGGTCGAGGTCCGGATTGACCGGGTTTTTCACCAGGACCGGGATGTCCGTATCCCGGAGGGCGTCGGCGATTTCCTGGACGAGGAAGGGATTCGCGGTCGTGCGGGCGCCGAGCCAGACCATGTCGATGCCGTATTTGATGCATTCGTAGGCATGCTTCTCGCTCGCGATCTCCGTGCAGACCTTCATCCCGTAGGTCTTCTTGACCTTCTGGAGCCACTTGAGGCCTTCCGTCCCGATGCCCTCGAAGCAGCCCGGGTGGGTGCGGGGTTTCCAGATGCCGGCGCGGAAGACGTGGATGCCGAATTCATTGAGTCCCCGGGCGGTCTCCATCACCTGCTCTTCCGTTTCCGCACTGCAGGGGCCCGCGATGACCATCGGGCGCGGGAGGGTAAAGAATCCCCATTCTCCGACGGGGACGAGGTCCAGTGTTTTTGCCATGATAACTATCTGATAATCTTTTTGATCCGATTGGCTTCCTCGATGAGTTCCCGCGTCCGGTCCTCGTCGAATCCGGCGATAGCCTCGCGGAACGCTGTCATTTTCTCGATATAGGTGTCGACGACGCGCAGGAGGTTGTCGCGGTTCTGCATGAAGATGGGGACCCACATGTCGGCATTGGACTTCGCCAGCCGGACGGTCGAGGAAAAGCCGCCGGAGGCCAGGTCGAAGATGTGTTTCTCGTCGCGCTCCTTGTCCAGGACCGTCAGGGCCAGGGCGAAGGACGATACGTGGGACAGGTGGGAAACATACGCGGTATGGACGTCGTGGGAATCCGAGGTCATGTAGACGATCCGCATGTTCAAGGCCCGGTACAGGTCTTCCACCACCCGCACGGCCGCGGGATCCGACTCGTCCTGGTCGGCAATGATGCAGGCCCGTCCGTCGAACAGGCCCGGCATCGCCGCCCAGGGGCCGGAATGCTCCGTGCCGGCCATCGGATGGGTGGCGACATAACGCTTGCGGCACGGATGGTATTTGAGCCGTTCCGCGATCTGCGACTTGGTGGAGCAGACATCCATGACAATCTTGTCCGTGTATCCCCTGGCCTTGAAGCTGTCCAGCACCGTTTGGATGATTCCCGCAGCGGCACTGACCGGAACGGACACCACGATGATGTCGCTTTCATCGATACATGCTTCCAAAGAGACCATGCAGTCCACCAGCCCCAGCCGGCAGGCCGCTTCCGCGTTCAGCGGATTCTTGTCCGTCCCGATGAAACGGGAGGCATAGCCGCGGGCGCGCAGGCCGACGGCCATGGACCCGCCAATCAGGCCCAGGCCCACGATCCCGATCGTTTTTATCTGATTTCCCATCGCGTCATTTCAAAAGAGCCAGGGCCTCCGCGATCCGCTTCGTGCCCTCCACGATATTTTCCTCCGAGGTGGCGTAGGAAAGCCGGAAATACGCCGGAGCGCCGAAGGCATCGCCGCCCACGGTGGCCACATGCCCCACTTCCAGCAGGTACATGGCGAGATCGGTGGACGTCCTGATCACCCGCGTGCCATCCGTCTTCCCGAAATAGGAAGAGCACTTCGGGAAAAGGTAGAAAGCCCCTTCCGGGACGGCCACTTCCAGCCCCGGGATTTCACGCATCAGCTTCACGAGCAGGTCCCTCCTGCGCTCGAAGGCCTGGCGCATCTGCTCGACACACGCCTGCGGGCCGCGCCATGCCGCCTCCGCCGCTTTCTGGCTGACGGAGCAGGGACCGCTGGTATATTGTCCCTGCAGCATGCTGCAGGCGGAGACAATCCATTTCGGGGCGGCCAGGAAGCCGATCCGCCATCCGGTCATGGCATAGGCCTTGGAGACGCCGTTGACCAGGATGGTCCGCTCCCGCATCCCTTTGCAGGCTGCGATGGAAGCATGGGCGCCCACATAGTTCAAGTGCTCGTAGATTTCGTCGGACAGGACCAGCAGGCCTTCGTGCCGGAGAATCGTCTCGGACAGGGCTTCCAGTTCCTCCTGCGAATACACGGCGCCCGACGGATTGCTGGGCGAACAGAGAATGAGCATCCGGGTCCGCGGCGTAATCGCCTCTTCCAGCTGCTCGGGCGTCATTTTGAATCCCCGGTCGATGCCGGTGTCGATATGGACCGGCACCCCGCCCGCGAGCAGCACCATCTGCGGATAACTCACCCAGTAGGGAGCGGGGATGATCACTTCGTCCCCCTCGTCGACGAGGGCCATGACCGCATTGCAAAGACTCTGCTTGGCGCCGTTCGAGACCAGGATTTCCGCCGGCCCGTACGTCAGCCCGTTTTCTCCCTGCAGTTTGCCGATGATCGCTTCTTTCAGGGATAGGCTGCCCGGGACGGGGGTGTAATGCGTATAATCCCCGTCAATCGCCTGGCAGGCGGCGGCCTTCACATGGGCCGGGGTGTTGAAGTCCGGCTCCCCCAGGCTCATGTTCACGACATCGATCCCCTTGGCCTTCAATTCGTTGCTCAGTGCGTTCATGGCGAAGGTCATGGACGGGGACAGACGGGTCATTCTTTTGGATACGCTCGATTCATTCATAGCTTGGAAATATACTTGAACTTAAAAACTGCCTTTGTAGATGCCCATGACATCCAGGTCGGCCAGGAGGGGCCGGACCGCCGAAAGCGCCTGCCGGTAGCGGACGGAATCATCGAACCGGATGTCGGCATAGAAGAAATACTCCCACGGACAACCCGGGATGGGCAGGGACTGGATGCGGGTCAGGTTCATTTCATAGAACGACAGGATGGTCAGGATCTGGGCCAGGGCACCGGCCTTGTGGGGCAGGGTGAAACACCAGGACGCCTTGTCCGGTTTCTCCGGCCGGAAATATCTGTCCAGCACGAAGAAACGGGTCATGTTCTCCTTGAAAGACTCGATCTCCCGGGCCAGGATATCCATCCCGTATTCCTTGGCGGCCAGGCGGGACGCGACGGCGCCCACGCCTTCCAGCTGCCCAGACACGATCTCCTCGACGGCCGCCACCGTGCTGGAAGTCTGGGTCAGGGTGACCCCGGGGCAATTCTTTTCGAGAAACGCCCGGGTCTGATAGAGTGCCATCTCGTGGGAACGGACTTCCCGGATGGATGCCAGGGACTGTCCGGGAAGCGCCAGCAAATACTGATGGATGGGGATATGGACCTCGCCGGCAACCTGGTATCCGCCGGAATGGATCAGTTCCAGATTCCGGACAAGTCCGCCGGAAAGCGTATTCTCGACCGCGATGACCACGGCATCGACATCCGCCGAATCGTAGGCCGCGAGCATCTGTTCGAAACTGTCGAAGCCCTGCAATTCCAGCGGGACATCCTGGTAGAATGCCCGTGCCGCCTCCTCGTGGAAACTGCCTCTCCGCCCCAAAATCGCCGCTTTTTTCATATCCGGTGCATAAAAAAGGCCATCCGCTTCCGGACAGCCCAACATAAATCATTGTATACCTATGATGTTACGACGTCCGGTCTATTATCGACTCTGATAATAGTGCATGTAGAAACCGTAGTCGTAAAATCGCATTTGTCTGAAAGTTCGTCCGGACAAAGGTATAATAAAAAATTTTAAAGTCCAAGCCTACACGGTCAGGATTTCCTTTTCCTTCCCGGCGATGACGGCATCGATGTCCTTGATGCGCTTGTCCGTCACTTTCTGGAGCTCTTCCTCGCCTTCTTTCTCGCCGTCCTCGGAGAGGCCTTCGTTCTTCTGGGCCTTCTTCAGCTGGTCGATGGCGTCGCGGCGGGCGTTGCGGACCGTGACCTTGCAGGTCTCGCCGGCGGCCTTCGCCTTCTTGATCAGTTCGCGGCGGCGCTCCTCGGTCAGGGCCGGGACGACGCAGCGGATGATCTCGCCGTTGTTGGAGGGGGTCAGGCCGACGTTCGCGTCGAGGATCGCCTTCTCGATCTTGGCGATCATATTGCGCTCCCAGGGCTGGATCGCGATGGTTTTCGCGTCCGGCGTGGTGATGGAGGCAACCTGGTTCAGCGGGGTCGGCGTGCCGTAATAGTCGACATTGACGCCGTTGAAGATGGCGGGCGTCGCCTTGCCGACACGGTAGGACTTGAGGTCTTCCTCAAGGAAGTCGACGGCATCCTGCATCTTCAAATCGGCCGCCTCGACGATTTCTTTCGCTTTCGGTAACATAGTCTTATCGTGCTTTGATCATTGTCAATCATGCAAATATAATGATAATTTGGCAAGAATCGTGCAAGAATCGCCGGTTTTCCCGCAATCCGCCGTCTGTTGAGGCTGGGAGGGTGGTTGCGGAGGGACTTTTTCGGACCGACGGAACGCCCCTCCCGGCCCGGGCGGCAGGGCAATACTGCAGCACGCAGACAGCCGTGGGTGGCCCTTTTCGTGCCGCGCCCCACCCTTTAACCCGTGACTGCGGCACAGAATCGGGCTCTCATGGCGGTTTGCGTGATTCTCCTACATCTTGGGTGTGCTGCGTTCAGGGGTTGCAGGATGCGCCGGATGGATGCGCCCCGGCAGTGGGGCTTACACCTGCACCCAGTGGATGCGGATGCCGTCGCGCTCCATGCCGCGGAACCAGGTCATCTGGCGCTTGGCGAACTGGTGGATGGCGTTGCCGAGCATGACCTTCATCTCTTCCAGCGAGAGAAGGCCGAGGACATGCTGTGTCACGTATTTGTATTCGAGGCCGTAATATACCAGGTCCTCCGCGGGGATGCCGCCCGCCAGGAGGCCGCAGACCTCCTCGACGAGGCCCTCTTCGATGCGTTCGTCGAGACGGCGGTCGATGCGCGCGACGCGGTCTTCCCGCGAGACGAGCGTGCCGATGTAGAAGGTCTTTTTTGGGAGGGCGGCCGTCCGGACGGCCGGGTTTTCCTCTTCAAACAGAGCTACTTCCAGCGCGCGGATGGTCCGTTTCTTGGACTGGAGGACCCCCTCCGGCGTATCCGGCCGCAGGGCGAGGACGCGGGCCCGGAGGGCGTCGTGCTCCTCCGCCTCCAGGGCCGCGCGGAGGGCGTAATCGGGCTCAACCTGCGGCATCCGGTAGCCGCAGGTGGCCGCCTCGATATAGAGGCCGGAACCGCCGCAGAGGATGGGAACGCCGCCCCGGGCGCAAACCGCCCGGTACGCCTGCTCGAAGTCCTGCTGGTACTGGTAGATATTGTAGCGGGAACCGGCGGGGGCGATGTCGATCAGATGATACGGAACATCCCCGTATTCAGCGAGATCCTTCCCGGTGCCGATGTCCATGCCGCGGTACACCTGGCGGGAGTCGGCCGAGAGGATCTCGGCGCGGTGGCCCGGCAGGAGGGCGTCCAGGGCATGGGCGAGCCCGACGGCATAGCGCGTCTTGCCCGATGCGGTCGGGCCGAGGACGCAGATGAGGTCGATGTCTCCTTTCCGCCACGCCTCCGCCAGGGCGGCGGGCTCGATGTTTTCCGCCGGGGGCAGTTCGGCCATCGGCGGGACGCCCGGCCGGTCGGGCAGCAGTTCGGTCCGGTTCAGTTTCATAGCGGCAGGGTCTTCTCCCGCAGCCAGCGGGCGATTTCCGCGGGAAGGTGGGGAGAGAGTTCGCGGTAGACGCGTTCGTTATAAGCGTTCAGCCACGCGGTTTCATCGGCGGTCAACAGTTCGGTCACAAGCGCGGAAGTATCATAGTGACAAAGCGTCAGCGTCTCGAAGGCGCGCCAGGAGCCGAAATCGTTGGTGCCGGCATCGACGGTCAGGACGAGGTTCTCGTGGCGGACGCCGTGGAGCCCCTCCCGGTAGATGCCCGGCTCGTCGGAGGTCACCATGCCCGGCAGGAGCGGCTGGGGGTTGAAGTTCTGGCGGATGTCCTGCGGCCCCTCATGGACGCAGAGGAAGGAACCGACGCCGTGGCCCGTTCCGTGGCCGAAATTCCGCTTGGAGGACCAGAGGGCGCCGCGGGCGAGGACATCGAGCTGGCAGCCTGCGGTCCCCGCCGGGAACACGGCCTTCGCCAACTGGATATGGCCTTTCATCACCAGCGTGTAATCCTCCCTTTCGAGCGGCGTGCAGGGGCCGAGCGGGACCGTCCGGGTCAGATCCGTCGTTCCGAAGAGGTACTGCCCGCCTGAATCGACGAGGTAGAGACCGCGCGGACGCAGGAGAGCGCCGCCATCATCGGGCGTAACGTAGTGCGGCAGGGCGGCATTCTCCCCGTAGGCGGAAATCGTGTCGAAGCTGTTCCCGCGGTAGCCGGGGATGGCGGCGCGGAGGCTGTCCAGCCGGTCCGCCGCCGCGCGCTCCGTCACCGTGTGGCCGAGCGCGAGTTCCCCTTCCAGCCAGAACAGGAACCGCTCCATCGCCAGTCCGTCCTCCAGGTGGGCTTCCCGCATCCCGCTGATTTCTACCTTGTTCTTGACGGCCTTCCGAAGCGGGACCGGCGAAGGGCCGGCCTCGACGGGATAGGGAATCTGCGTATAGATATAATAGTTCAGGGTCGCGGGATCGACATACAGCCGGTCGATGGCTTCCCCGGCGACCAGCCCGGAGAGCAGGAGTTCGAGGTCGTTCCGGTATTCCCGGATCTCGACGCCGTCCGCAGCGAGTTCATAGAAACTGTCCCGGGTCTCCTCGTCGAGTGCGACCGGCTCCTTGCGGACGAACCAGAACGCCTTGTCCAGGGTGACGAGCAGGTAGGAGATCACCAGCGGGTTGTAGGCGATGTCCGATCCGCGGACATTCAGCAGCCAGGCAATTTCGTCGAGGGCCGTCACCAGCATGGCGTCACAGCCCCTTTTCAGCAGGAACTTTCTGAGCCACTGCAGTTTGTGCTCGCGGGATTCGCCCGTCAGGTCATCTCCGAGCGTCAGGATGGAGGTCGAGGGGACCTCCGGTCGGTCCTTCCACAGGCGGGACAGCAGGTCCGGGATGCTGACGATGCGGACCTGCCGGCCTCCGGCCTCCGCGAAGGCGTCTTCGAGGGCATTGACGGCGCCGACGCCCTGGCAGAGCCCGTCCACGACGATATACGCGCAGGCCTCGTCCTGGGCCGAAGGATAATCATACTCCGCCAGCCACCGGGGGATCGGAACCGCCTCGGGGACACGCAGTTTGTGCAGTTCGATGCCGGTCCCTCCGAGCTGCCGGACGGCCTGGATGAAATAGCGCGTGTCGGTCCAGAGTCCGGCGTGGTCGAGGGTGATGACCAGGTCGCCGGCCTCGCCGGTGAAACCCGACACCCATTCCACCTGTTTCCAGCGGTCCGCCGGGTACTCGCTCCCATGGGGATCGCCGCCCGTCAGGATGACGGCGTCCCACCCGTGTTCCCGCATCATTTCGCGGATGGATTCCACCCGCCCTGCATAGAGATTGTCCATGGTGCCAACGTGCATTTCGACCGCAAATTAAAGAAATGGCGGGAATTTTGCAAGAAACCCCCGGAGTTTCTAACTTTGCGCCCGTGAACGGAGGATGGAAATACCTGGCTGCGGCCCTGGTCCTGCTGCCGGTCCTTGCGGGGACGGCGGCGGGGCAGAACCATGTCCGCCGCGCGATGGACCGCGCCCGCGCCCAGCGGGAGTCGATGGCCGCGCGGGAAATCCTCAGCGAGATGGGCTCCGGCAAGAGCGGCTACATGGCCTACCGGGTGGAGAACGGGGACACCGTCTATTTCGACACCATCGACCCGGTCTGGGTCTTCGGCTACGGCAAGCACGCCCGGAAGAACTGGCGGGAATACTACCGCCTCGTCTATAATTTCGCCAAGGTCTATCCCTACGCCGAGGCCTCCGGGCGGCTGCAGGAGATCGTGGACAGCACCATCGCTGCGGAGAACATGAACCGTTTCCAGAAGGACCGCTACATGACCAAGGTCCAGTCGCAGCTGTTCCAGGACTTCGAAGGCGCGCTCCGCAACATGACCATCACCCAGGGCGCCCTGCTGCTGAAACTCATCGACCGCGAGACGGGGCAGTCGTCCTATTCCATCATCAAGGACTACAAGAGCGGGATGGCCGCCGGTTTCTGGCAGTTCATCGCCAAGATGTTCGACAACGACCTCAAGTCGCAGTACGAGCCCGAGGGCGCGGACAAGAACACCGAGGAACTGGTGCAGGCATGGAAAGACGGGACCTTCCGGAAGATCTACTGGTCCATCTTCTGGGAAGATCCGCCCGAGGTCACCGTCCCCGATTATTATAAGAAGGACTAAACGTGCACGAGCGTGCCCACCTTTCCGCCCTCGAGGATCTTCGTCAGGTTCCCGGGGGTGTTCATATTGAAGACGATGATGGGCATGTTGCCTTCCGAGCAGAGGGCGAAGGCCGTCTGGTCCATGACCTTGAGGCGCTTGGAAATCGCCTCGTCGAAGGTCAGTTCATCATATTTCACGGCCGTGGGATCCTTCTCCGGGTCGGCGGTATAGACGCCGTCCACGCGGGTGCCCTTCAGCAGGGCGTCGGCCCCGATTTCGAGGGCGCGCAGCGCGGCGCCGGAATCGGTCGTGAAGAAGGGGTTGCCGGTGCCGCCGGAGATGAGGGCGACGCCGCCCCGTTCGAGGACCTTCACCGCGTCGTCGCGCATGTAATACTTCGCCACCGGCTCCATCGGAGTCGCCGTAAACACCTGCGCGTCAACGCCTTCTTCCTTGATGAACATGGAGAGCGCGAGCGAGTTGATCACCGTGGCGAGCATGCCCATCTTGTCGCCGTCCACCCGGTCGAAACCCTTGCCGGTGCCCTGCAGGCCGCGGAAAATGTTGCCGCCGCCATTGACGATGGCCACCTGGAGGCCGGCCTTCGCGGCCGCCGCCACCTCGCGGGCCGTCGCCCGCAGACTGTCCGTATCCAGGCCCTTTCCGGCCGGTCCGCCCAGGCTTTCGCCGCTGAGCTTCAGAAGAACTCTCTTGTACATATCAATCCGACATTATCACGGAAAACAAAAATATTGAAATATTGGCAAACTTCCAAGAAAGATTCCTATCTTTGCAAGGCACAAATGTGTAAACCGACCAAACAGAACCCGAAATAATGGCAAATTTCCTGACCTCCTCCATCGGCAAGAAGTTCATCCAGAGCGTCAGCGGCGCTTTCCTGGTCATTTTCCTGCTGCTCCACGGCACCATCAATTTCTTCTCGGTCATCGACTCGCTGAAAGGCGTTTTCGGCAAGGTTGCGGCCGACGACCTGCTGTTCTCCACCGGAGACGGATGGTTCCAGCTCGGCTGCGATTTCATGTCCACCCCCTTCATCGACATCATGGTTCCGATCCTCGCCCTGGGCTTCCTCATCCACATCTGCTACGGTATCTGGCTGAGCTATGAGAACGTGAAGAAGCGCGGCGGCCTGAAACGCTACGAAGTGGCCAGCAAGGCGAAGACCGATTCCTGGTCCTCCCGCAACATGGCGGTCCTCGGGATCATCATCCTCGGCTTCCTCGCTTTCCACCTGACCCACTTCTGGGCGAAGATGCAGCTGCAGGAATTCACTGGCGGAGAAGCGGAAAATCCTTATTACCTGCTGATTGCGACCTTCCGGAACTGGTGGGTCCTCGCCCTCTACATCGTCTGGTTCATCGCCCTGTGGCTCCACCTCAACCACGGTTTCTGGTCCATGTTCCAGACCATCGGCTGGAACAACAAGAAGTGGCTGGGCCGTCTCCGGGTCATCGGCGTCATCGTCAGCACCCTGATCGTCCTGCTGTTCGTGGCGACGGCCGTCAATGCCTTCATCGAGGGCAATTTCCTGACCGCTTCCCACGAGTACACGCAGGCCATCCTTGCAAGTTTTTAAAATTTTTCTTGCAATTTTCGTTTTTATCGCTCATCTTTGCCTTCGGTATGAGAAGCAACATGGTCAATAACTTCTGGTGGCGCCCTTGCAGTTCCAAGCTGTAAGTCGCATCGCCGTAGGTAGACCTTATGAGATACAGGTGGCACGCTGACTTGCAGCGCGCCACTTTTTTTTGAACAATGTCAAACACTTAACAAATACAGTCATGAAGCAGAAAAAGTACATGCTCCCGGAGAGTGAAATCCCGACCCATTTCTTCAACATCCAGGCGGTGATGCCCAACAAGCCCCTCCCGTTCCTCCACCCGGCGACCCGGCAGCCGCTGAAGCCCGAAGACCTCTATCCGATCTTCTGCAAGGCCTGCGCCGACCAGGAGCTCAACCAGACGGATGAATGGATCCCGATCCCCGAGCCCGTCCGCGAACAGTACGCCGCCTACCGCTGCACCCCGCTCGTCCGCGCCTATGAACTCGAGGCCGCCCTCGGCACGCCGGCCCATATCTATTTCAAGAACGAGAGCGTTTCGCCGGCCGGGAGCCACAAACTGAACTCCGCCATCGCGCAGGCGTATTATGCGAAGGAACAGGGGATTACGAACCTGACCACCGAGACCGGCGCCGGCCAGTGGGGCGGTGCTTTGTCCTATGCGACGAAAAAGTTCGGCATCGACTGCGCCGTCTATATGGTGAAGGTGAGCTATGAGCAGAAGCCCTACCGCCGCTCCATCATGCAGACCTTCGGTGCGGCTATCACCCCGTCCCCGTCCATGTCGACCCGCGCCGGCAAGGACATCATCACCCGGAATCCGAACGACCAGGGTTCGCTCGGCTGCGCCATTTCCGAAGCCATCGAACTGGCCGTCAGCACCCCGAACTGCAAGTATGCGCTGGGCTCCGTCCTCAACCACGTCTGCCTGCACCAGAGCATTATCGGCCTGGAGGCCGAGAAGCAGATGGCCCTGGCCGGCGAGTATCCGGACATCGTCATCGCCTGCTTCGGCGGCGGCTCCAACTTCTCCGGCATCGCCTATCCGTTCATGCGCCACAACATCCAGGACGGCAAGAAGACGCGTTTCATCGCGGCGGAGCCCTATTCCTGCCCGAAACTGACCAGGGGCAAATTCGAATATGACTTCGGCGACGAGGCCGGCATGACCCCGCTCCTGCCGATGTACACCCTCGGCCATACCTTCAAGCCCGCCTCCATCCATGCCGGCGGCCTGCGTTACCACGGTGCCGGCGTCATCCTGTCCCAGCTGATGAAGGACGGCCTTATGGAAGCCGTGGACATCGAGCAGAAGGATTCTTTCGCGGCCGGCGTCCTGTTCGCCCGCACCGAAGGCATCATCCCCGCCCCGGAATCCTGCCACGCCATCGCCGCCACCATCAACGAGGCGCTCAAGTGCAAGGAAACCGGCGAGGCGAAGACCATCCTCTTCAACCTCTCCGGCCACGGTTTCGTGGACATGGCCGCCTACGACAGCTACTTCTCCGGCGAGATGCAGAACTACCACGTCTCCGACGAGGACCTCGCGAAGTTCATCAAGAGCGCGGACGCGCTGAACGCCTGACCGCGCCGCTCCGACGCTGCAGGACAAGGCTCCGGGCTCAGAAGAAATTCGCCCGGAGCCCTGTTCCTCCGCTTTTTCCGCTCCGGAATGGGCGTCTGCACACGCTCCGACGCTGCGGAACAGGGTTCAGACCTCAGAAGAAATACGGTCTGAACCCTGTTCCTCCGCTTTCTCCGCTCCGCGATGGCGTTCAGGTGCTGGAGGGCGTCAGTTCGTGGCGGCTAACTGTCTGACTGTGAGCGAAATCGTGATTTCTTCGGACGGAAAAACGTGCCGAAAGTTTGCATAAAGCGCTAATATCCAGCACTTTAGCCGCCACGTGTTTTCAGAGCCAGGCGCCAGGCAGCAAGCCCTTTACAGCCGAATGCCCATACCGACGGTCGGCATCCAGAGGTTGCCCCCGGTCTGCCAGTCGCGGCGGAGTGCGACGCCCGCCTGGCAGAAGAGGTCGCCTTTGGCCGCGTGGAATCCCAGGCGGAAACTGATGTGATGCTGCTGGTAGTTCATCTCCATTTTCTGGAGGGTCGTACTCCACGAATAGGTGGCGTCCCAGAAGTACCCGTTTTTGTATTCCTGTCCGTATCCGGCACCCGCGCCGATCAGGGTCTGAACCTGGAAGTTCTTGGTTGTCTGCGTGTTGTACATGTCGATATTGACATCGAACGGCATAAACAGGATCCAATGACCCCCGAACCGGACGCCAGGCGCCACCCGGACAGTGGAAACATTCATATCCTTGCCGGCCCACCGTGCCGTGGCTCCTTCGACGGCTAACGTGTTATATAACTGCGCGGTTTTCTGCTGCGCGGCGGCATCAAACCCGAAGGACACGAGCAGGGTAAAAAGAAGCACGGATGAGATGGTGTATTTCATTTACGGTTCTGGATTAAATCTATGATAGATGACAATATCAAGCCAATGCAAAATGACACGCCCAATACCAATAGGCATTCATGCATGTTGAATCGGGATGATAATACCATTGTCAATCCATAAGCCACTGTCGTGATGACTGTGAACTGGATGACACGATAACAAAACTTTTTGATTCGGCTCATACTTAATCACAGTTAGTCCATTCGACCGGTTCTGTCGGGTCATAATTATCCACGGCAGCTGACCATGCATTTGAGACTGCCAGCATAAACCATGCCGATGGACCTGAGAACGAAAACAGGATTGACAGGGCTCCACCTAATGAATCAGCACAGTATGCAGTTTTATTTATTTTTCCGGAGGGTTCGATTTTTTTCCAATAGTCTTTGGATGTAACACCAATAGAATAAAAGGCTTCAATGATCTCTTTATCAATTTCATCTGAAATCATTGAAATGTCTGGTTGTATGAGAAAATCAGTCTCAATCAGTTGCTTCAAACATTGAGCGCAGGACTTGGAAAAACTACTGTCAATGATGTTATTAATCTGCTTCATTGAGTCGTTGTTGCTGTCCAGAAGTCCAAATATAAATGGGCTGACAGATTCTGTCATCTTGCTTTTTTGATCTGTGGTTACCCTATAATTAATGTCGTTAGACAACAAGACATCCTCTGTGCAATCGGAAACCCTGTCGACAAAGATATGTATGGGAGGATTGACAGACAGTTCTCCAGATCTTGTCATAAGTTTTATATTATCCATAACACGATTGTGGAAGAAACAAATAGAGTCCATGTGAGAGATTAAAACGGGATCAGAAGCCGATGATAGTTCATCGTTGGATTCAGGAGATTTTATGCATGCCGCTATAGCAAAAATAACGAGAACGGCGGTGACGATTTGTTTCATAAAAAGAGTATAATAACAGTTTTACGGTTACAATTTCATCATTATTCTTTGATTGTTTATCTTACAATTGTTGTTAAAAGTACTTGATAGTCAGTTTGTTCTGAATTGTAAGATTTACATGGGGGGAAACCGCATGCCATCGCTGCAGGAAGGGGGGCGTGTAAGATTGTTTGTGGTATTCGTTTGAACTGAGGAAGACTTTTTTTA
This sequence comes from Bacteroidales bacterium, assembly GCA_016287075.1. GTDB lineage: Bacteria > Bacteroidota > Bacteroidia > Bacteroidales > UBA932 > Cryptobacteroides. The sequence continues at coordinate 100,172 of JAEEVC010000001.1, forward strand.
TTTTTGTACTATATGAAAACTGGTACCACAATTCTGCTTTCGACATTCCTCTTGTTTGTCTCCTGCTCGGGCATATTTCCTTCGGACCGGAAGTTCCATGACGCATGGGAGTTGATGGACTCGCGGCCGGATTCTGTTCTTGCAATGATGGAGCAGATTCCTTATAAGGCGCTGTTCACCCCTCGCATGAAAGGGGACCATGCTTTGTTATTGTCTCTGGCGCGTTATCGTTGCTATGTCCCGGCCTCGGAGGATTCGACCGCGCGTGTTGCCGTGGACTATTATCGTTTCCATAAGCCGGAGAAGCAGAGGATGCTGGCGTGGTTCTGCCTGGGACTTGCGCAGAAGGATATGGGAAATGATGCGGCGGCTATTGTGAATCTGCGAACCTCGGAGGATCTTGCATCGCAATTGGGAGAGCATCATTATCTCGGCCTGATTACGCGTGAGATAGCAGAACTATATGAAAGGAACGATGATTTCTTTCACGCGGGGGAGGCTCTGATTCGTTCCATCGATGCTTTTGAACAGGCCGGGGACCCACCGCTTTATGCGAATTGTTCCCGATTGATGCTGGCGGTTGATTATATGGGGCAGTTGGAAAACGAGAAAGCCGATAGTTTGTTCCAGTATTTGATGGAGGTTTTTTCGGAGGAACCGTTGTATCTTTCAGAGGTGTTCCGCATATGTGCAAGAATGGAGAGGCGAAAACAGGGCTGTTCTCCAGATAACATGCTCGAGTTTTTTAGAAAGGCGAGAGATTTATCGGGAGATCATTTTACCACGAATGATTACGGGAATGCCGCTTACGCATTTTCACTTTTTGGTGAGAAAGATTCAGTTGCCTATTACCTGGATTTGGCACGATCTCATCAAAAAACTGATGTTGATACAGCGCAGTATCTTTACAGCCTTTATCTGATTAATAAGCATGAAGCGAAAAGAGATTTGCCGGATGCTTACCTGGAACAGACCCTGGATATTCAGAATGAGCGGGTCTTAAAAAAGATGCGTCAGTCGTTATCTTTCTCACAAGCGGAGCATTACCGACAGGAATCATTGTTTCAGGAGGGTCGTATTACAAAACTCAGGAGTTTGTTTTTATATGGTACGACTGTCATTGTTTTGCTGATTCTGCTTTTTGCGGAAAGAATCAGGCGACAAGCACTTTTGAGAAAAAAGGATCTTGAAACGATTGCTGGAGTCGAGAGCCAGTTAATGGAATTGCAAAAGAGCAATACCAATATCGCTCAGACCGTATTTGAATTAGTCTCTGGAAAGCTGGAAACGGTCAAGATGCTTTCGGAACAATACGATGCGTTGGACTCTATCCGACAGGACAATGCAGATGATATCATTCGTTTGCGCTCTGCAGATATGATTTTGGATGAATATGCGAAGGCTTTGGATTTGCTACGGAAAAACGACAGTTATCTGGATGGTCTTGAGCAGGCGTTGAATCTATATAAGGACGGAATACTCTATAAACTTCATTCTCGTTATGGCAAGGGGATGGATGACTTGGACTATAAGCTCCTGATTCTGTTTTTCTCCGGTTTGCCAGTCAAAACGATCAGTTATCTGACCGGGATGGACTCCGGAACGGTTTATACCCGTCGTACGCGCTATAAAAACCGCTTTGAAAAACTGGACTCTCCGGAGGGTCAGTTCTTCATAGATAACCTTGGTTACAAAGAATAGTCTTACATGCCCCCGTTTCTTTGCGATTCGGGGGCATCTTTTGGCCCTGTAAATCTTACATTTTGTAAACAACTGATAATCAACAATCTACAAATGTGGTTGTAATAAGATGGTTTTGGCTTGATTGCCGAACTTCAAGCCGAAAACCCAATCCATCTTATTATGAAAAAGTGCATTTGTATTCTTGCGGCAATCCTGTTTGCCGGTGTGTCGTTTGCTTCAAATGAACCTGAACCAGTTATTACCAGTGATCATGGTACTCCTATTCTGAAGCCTCGGAATGAGGAGCGATGGCCTCTGATCCTGAGTTGGTTTTGGAATCTATTCAACACTTCCGAGACCTCCTCATCCTATTATGAGGATGATGAGTGTTTCTACATCTGTTGGGGTGATATGCTATTCCTGCCCGAAGTGGACTGGGAAGAGTAGTCCGGATGCCTATGTAATAAACCATTCCGCGACGGAGGGTTTTTCGCAGCGTGGGGCAACTATAACCATTGAAATAACTGTGGCGGGAAGTTGTTATAGTGTCTTTTTGTAAAATAGTGTATTTTTGTACAAACAATGGTGTCCTGCGTATGAAACGAGTGGTTTTCTTTCTAATGGTCTTATTCGCATTTTCCTGCGATGTGGCGCCACAGATTGAAATCAATCCCGAGCAATATGAATTGTCATCCGTCGGCGGGGAGGTTGTATTCACGGCGACGGCAGATGGCATCATTGACATAGAATGGTCTCGCGGATCCTCAGATCCGGAGGAGCCGGAAAGAAAGGATGACGGTAAAGTTTTTGGTTTTGGATGGCGGATGGTATCAGATCCAATGGGATTGCGAACGCCCGAGAAAGATACTTGTTTCTGTTTCAGAGAACACAACGTCTGAGCAGCGCAAGGTAAGCTTCGGTTGTGCCCATTATCTGGGCGGCTATATCTCCTTCCATTCCGTGATCCAGAAGGGGCGCGTGGGGGAATGAGCGGTGCCAGGGCCGTTACGTGTCGCAGTATCGCCCGGCGCGCCGGATCGTAACCATGGTTTACGAATAGGCCGAAAAACGTAAAGATTGCCTGCCGGATGGACGGCGACGCTTACGTTTTCCGGCCTTTCTGTAAACATTGATTACTGCAGAGGAAGACGCCAGGCACAATGCCATCGGTTATTGCGCTTTTCGCGGTCCCCTTGGAAAACGCCAGGCGCAGTGGGGGCACTTATTGAGAGCGCGGACGCCCTGAACGCCTGACCGCGCCGCGCGGCGCCGCCTACGGCCTTTCGGACGAATTCATCACGACCGTCTTCACGGCCATCCACGAGGAGTCCGTCCGCAAGCAGAACGAAATCCTCTCCCAACCGCTTTGACACGGGGAAAGGGCATTGAACGTGCTACGGGGCACGTTGTCGTGTCAATGCGTTAAGGTACAGATTGCTTATAGCGCCGCGGGTAGGGGAGCGCCGGCGTAGAGTGTCGGAAGGTACCTCGGTCCGGGGTGTTTATTGCGACCAAGCCTACTCGTAGAGGACCTTCTTATGGATGTAGTCGTAGCAGAGAACGTCTTTTTCGACCATGTAGCGGTCTCTTGAGAGGCCGATCCGGACGATTTTGAAAAGGCCGTTTTGGGTGTCGATGCCGTAATAATTTGCACAGAAACGGGATTCGGAGTTCTCCGGGCGGTCGGAGAAGGGGCTGCTGCGGAGGTTGCCGGCCTGGTCGACGGCGAGGCAGAGCAGTCCGGGATACCTGGCCGGATAGAAGAGGAGGTCATAATGGGTATGGCCGGAGAGCCAGATGATGAACTTGCCGCCCTTGTCAACCCACGTCTGGACGATATCTCCGAGGGGGTTCGTGTCTCCGGACACATAGCCGTACTGCTCCGATGGCGCGTCGACCTTCACCCTGAGGGAAAACCGTTTGTCTGCGTTGAAAGAGTCGAAAATGCATGTGTGGAAATTCGTTACATCTGAGGTTCGGTGGTTCATGACCCGTCCTCCATTGGTGTTCTTGTTATAGACCGGGAGTCGGGAGGCTTCGTCATACCGGACGTTGTCCCCTTCAAAATCGTCGAGCGGATAATGGCATGCGATGATGACGGAGTATCCGAAGACCTTGCTGGCAGGATCCAGCGTCTCATTAAGACTGGCCTGGAGCCAGATTTCCTGCTCGCTCGTCGAGAAACGGTACTTGTCGTTGAAATGGATTCCATCCAGTCCGATGATGCGTATCTTAGCCGCTTCGAAATCTTTCAGCCAGAAACAGGATTTATAGAACATGCTGGTGGGGTCGTCATATCCTTCCGGCATTGTGACGCCGAGTTTGTCGATGAAGTCGGCGAAGAAAGTATCGAAATCCCATTCCTTGCCATAGAAATCCCAGTCTGCGGATGCTTCCTGGCGTCCATTCTTATTGGAGCGGACTGCTCCGTCATGGTTTCCAAGGACAAAGAGCGATTTCTCTGCAAGTCCACAGTTGCGCCACCACTGGGCATCATTAGGATACTTTTTTGTGGCTTGGGCGTAGTAGGTGACGGCGTCGCCGGTGTTGATGACCGCATCGATGAAAGGATTGTATTCCGACAGGATGTCCTGGATTTTCTCAACGGCGAAATCGTCGCCATGGATATCAGAATAGTGCAGGATTCCGAGGGACTGGACCTCTGGGGATGGGGCTACATAATGCGCCTGGCGGATTTTGCCGAGCAACTGGGTGTCCTGGGCCCGAAGCACGGGGGCCACAAAGGTCGCCGTCAAGGCGACAATGAGCAAATGAGGGCAAAGTTTCATGTTTCGGTAAGTATCAAGTTGGTTTTCATGATTGTGTGTCAGATACCGGATTCCGTGGAGACCGTATAGGAACCAGCGGAATAGTCCGTGGAACAGGTATCACCCGGTAAGGTAACCGTCGCTGTCGCTCCTGCAGGAATCGTGAAATCCCATATCCACTTATCCCCTTCGTAGCGCCAGGCACTCCGGATCAGACCCGCAGCCGACTTATATTCGGCGGTAAGAAAGCCGAGTCGCTTGTCCGGGACGGGCATCATGAGGATATGCCGGAACCCGGGATTTGCAGGGTCGGCGGCGATGCCGGCCGCCGTTTCCCAGATCCACTCGCATACACAGCCATAGGCGTAGTGGTTGAAGCTGTTCATCCCCTTCGGCCCCATTCCGGACTCCTTTGTATAACTGTTCCAGCGCTCCCAAATCGTTGTTGCACCGTTGTCGACCGAATACAGCCAACTGGGATTCTTCCGCTGGAAGAGAAGGTCATAAGCGATGTCGGCCATACCGTTTTCCGTCAGCGTTCCCATCAGGATGGAGGTTCCGAGGAAGCCGGTTTGGAGGCACTGTCCATGATTGGCAAAATTCTCACGGAGACGGGCCTTCAGCTTCTCCTTGTCAGCTCCTTCCACCAGTCCGTTCCGCAGGGCGAACAGGGCGGGAGTCTGCATAGTATTGAGGATTTCCGTCTTAAATCCGCCATTCACGTCCAGGAAGGATTCCCGGAGGAAGTCCTTTGCAGTTTCTGCCATTCTCTCATATTTGGCTGCGTCACGGCCGGTCGCAGCTGCCATATCCCGCATCATTGCGGCATCCATGGCCCAGTAAGACGCTCCCAGGTAGTTCCAGTAGATGATGGCTTCTGGGAGGGGAATCCGCTTACCGGCAGCGTTCTTGGTGAAAGCGCCGCCGCTGTGGCTCTCCAGGGGTTCGTAGCTCAGCCAGTCCGCCCATTGGGAATACCCGTTTTCCGAACTCAGGACTTCATGGTCATAGCGGGTCTCGTCCACATGGTTCATGAACCGTTCCATCGCCTCCCAGTTCTCGTCGATGATGGCGGTGTCTCCGAACTGTTTCCAGATGGTCCAGGGGACGATGACGCCGGCATCTGCCCATCCGAGACGCATCATTCTGTTCCCTCCGTCAGATTGGGACCGTGGGGCGACCCCGGGGAACCCGCCGGTCTCGCTCTGGGTATCCCGCATATCCCGCATCCATTTATGGAAGAAGGCGTCCGTGTTGGCGAAAAAGGTGCCGGTCTCTGTGAAAACCTGCGTGTCTGCGGTCCATCCGAGCCTCTCGTTGCGTTGCGGGCAGTCGGTCGGGACAGAGAGATAGTTCGATCGCATTCCCCATATTGTGTTGGATATCAGTTTGTTCACAAGTTCGTTGCCGGTTGTGAGCGTCCCGGTCTCGAGATCTTTCGCGATGGAGGTAACCGGGATGGACCGGAGACGCTTGATGCGGACTTTACCGGTTGCGGTAACAGATATGTACCGATATCCGAAGAAGGTGCAGTGCGGATGATAAGAGGCAAAGCCCCTGGACGCGGCAAAGGTATAATGGATGAGGAGCTCATCCGGGATGCGAAGGTTCAGGCGATGGCAGCTGCCTTCCGGACCGTCCATGCCGCGACTCATTGCCCCATTGCCGTCATTGAGGATTTCGGCGGGGAGACAAGTCAGGACAGTGCCCTCTTCCCCTTTGAAGACAAAGTCTGGTACGCCGGCGCAATTCTGGCCGAAATCGACGACCAGGGTCTCGCCGGGACGAACGACCATTTCCGCCCCAGGGGCGAACTCTCTGGTAATGACTACTTTCCCATAAGCGTCTTCGCTTGCTCCATCGATGTCCTTCCAGACATAGGCTTTGACGGGCTCGAGGGCGAGATCTTCACGGAGATAGACTTCCGCCCCCTCGGAAGGAAGGATTTCTCCCGTGAATTCCGTATTGATTTCCGGGACGGAAAGCCGTTTGGGTGTCTCGAATCCAGGGCGCTCCCGGGCATCATACGTTTCGCCGTCGAAGATGCCGGCATGCTTGACCGGACCGGCAATCCCCGCCTTCCAATGTTCCGTATCGGTGCCGATGTACTCTTTCGTCCCGTCGGCAAAAGCCAGTTCGAGAACGCCACGGAATGCGCACTTTTTTCCAATCATGCCTTTATGGTTGCGGGGAGTCACAATCTTGTCCGCCCACCAGCCCGGGGTTACCTGGACGGCGAGGACGTTCTCCGCACCGGCCTTCGTTCGGAAGGCCTCCGTAACGTCATAGGTAAAAGAGCGTTTGGTCTTTGCATAATGCGTGAATCCCGGCTTGAGGATTTCCTTTCCGACCGGTTTCCCGTTGACATAAAGCTCGTAAACGCCGAGCCCGGCCGTCATCCACTTCGCGGAAATGACCTTCTTGTTATTCTCGATGGTCGAAACAAACCAGGACGCCCCGTCTGCGGAGCGGCAGTTCTTGTCCGTAACCTTATGCGTCACGACGGGAGCATCCGTGACGGATATCCAGGAGGAGACTTCCCAAGTGGAATCCGGGAGAGCTTCCGTACGTATACCGACAGTGGTTCCTGAGGACGTCTTACAAGCGGTGAAAAGCAAATATATGGCTACCCAAAAACATGCAGAACGGAAGAAAGGTTTCATAATGCTTCAAAGAGAGTCGGATCAGAGATGTCCCCAGGGCGCTAACTGCACGGGAACGGTCCATGGATGGCAGACACGCGGTACTGGAAATCGGAATCGTCGAGTACATAGATATAATATGAGTCGCCGCCCGGGAGGACACGAAGGACGATATGTCCGCTTCTGGCAGAGAAGGTAGAGACATCAATCCCGTTCGTTTTGAGGGTAGCTATCCGACTTGCAGCCAGATTGGTGGCGAAAATGCCGACCTTTGGACTGGCGGCGTAAAGACGCTGCAGGGTAGCGTGGTTGGGCTGGTTGTGGGTCCATACACCGATGATGAATTGGTCCGGCCGCAGGGCTTCCAGCAGGGCGGTACTGTTGGTATTCTTCGTACTGTGATGGCAGGCCTTCATGGCCTCCACCTTTCCGACGACTTTGGAAATCGGTTTTTCGATGTCTTTCCAGGAAAAGGTGGAAGATCCGTCATAGCAGATATCGCCTCCGCTGAACCAGTCGAACTTCCCGTAGCGCAGTGTGAAAACGCATGACATGGTGTTTTCGTTGATATCCCATTTCTCCAGATTCGCCATGCACTCTTCGGCGGGAGGGAGATACGTCGTATTGACAGAGGTCCCGTTTCCGGTCCAGATGTCGCCACCGGCGGCAATTCCCCGGATGGAAAAGTCCGGATAGGCCGCGGCATTGTGCAGAAGGACAATCTGGTCATCATGGCCGATGGCCAGCTTTTCCCGGACTGTTCCGTTCTGCCGTGAACTCCAGTCGATGAAATTGAGATAGTTCTGCATGCGCAGGGGCGCGGTCAGGTACACGCCGGACGGTCGGTCGGTCCAGTCACCTCGGTCTATCAGTTTCTTAATAGGGATGGAATAGCCGACTTCAGGTAGCCCGTTAAGCAGGAATCCACCGGAATTCAGGTTGATGGTAGGTGTGACCACGCCATTGCGGTCGACAACCTTCCAGCCGTATTTCGCGAAACCCTTGGTGAAAGCCCCAATATGGTCGCTATGGTAGTGGGAGGTCATGAAATAGTCCAGGCCATCGCCGGCGACCGATGGCGCGAAATGCTTGATATACCTGACAATCACGCTGCCGCTGGAAAACAGTTGCGATGGCTTGGAATAAATACCGGATCCCTCCTCTTCCTCCTCTTCGTTTTTCACTTCATAGTCAACCTCTCCGGCAGCGTCGACCAGCATGGTTGTCCCGTCAGGAAGGATATAATAAAAGGCTTCACCCCGACCGCTATTGATGGAGTGGATGTCGAGATGCCCCTGCTGCCACGGCGGGAGCGTTTCCCCGACTTTTGCCTCCCGTGGGGCCTCTGGCTCCTGCGGGTCGACAGGGGCGGGCTTATCATTACCGGCGCAGGACACGAGTAGCACGACGGGGAGCATCGTATTGAGGAAGAATAGTTGCTTCATGCCAATCGCTTTTGTGTTCATCTTTATTACAAAGATACTGCAATACAAAGATATTACCGCAATGGCCCCCAGGTATTTGCGGCCCAGTGAATCGGGCCGCAAAACACCAGGGTGTCAACCGGCTAATGGTTCGTAATCCTTATATTGTCCAGATGCCAGCGCTGCGAATTCGGACCCTGTCCGTCGCTCATGTGCGTCGGACGGAGAAGGATTCGCGTATCACTCGTGACGCCGGTCAAAGCGACCCGGGCATCCTGCCACTCGAGGTTGCCGTTCTCCTGGGTCGTCAGGCATTCCTCGCTGATGGCCAAGCCTGTCGCCAGGCACTTTCCGGGGCCTTCCAGTTCTGCGACGATTGTTACGCCGTCAATCTTGCCCGCATTGCTCATATGGGCACACCAGTTGAAACTGATGACGGCGTCGGTCGGAGTTACTCCGAAGTCAATCGGCGGAAGACGGAGTCCCGTCGGCTTTCCGCTCGCTCCCATCTTGAAGTATCCATACTGCAGATAGAGGGTCTGGACACTGGGATTGAGGTCGACATAGCCGCGCTCAGTGAATTCGACCCCAAGCGTTGCGGTAAGCGATTCCACTTTCCAGACACCCGGTTGGGTATGGGAAGACAGGTCGCTGCCGACCGGATCCATTGTCTGCGGCGTAACGCCCTCATTCTGTGCGATATAGTCATCTGCATAGGGCAGCAGCCAAGAGAAATCATCTTCGAAGAAGGTTTTCACGACCTTGATGACCGGAGCTGTTCCTTCATCTCCAGCCCAGCGGTGGGTACCGCTATCCGGCGCGGCAAGGGCACCACCGTTGCCCTGCCAGTTGGCAGCGACGACAAAGCGGATCCTCAGCAATCCTTCCTCGATGTCATAGGGTACGGGAATCGTCTCTTCAATCCGGGTTTCCGTTGTCGCGGCGATATGTGTATACTGGGCGGAAGTCCCGGTTTCTGTCTCGCTCTCCAGTGCCCTCGCGGGCGTCCATTCGATTCCGTCGAAGGAATAGACCATCTTCCAGTACTTCTGACCGGTCCCGGATATCTGGTGCAGCGCACTGAAAAGGACAGACGCGTTTGCAGTAACATTGTACAGGGGGATGCTGAACTCCCAATAATCGCCGGGCCATGCGCCCGTAACGTACGGCTGTCCGGCCCCGTCAACCATCTGGCTCTTCTTTGCCGCGGCATCGAGGGCGACATTCTCCGGAAGACTGTTCCAGGAAATGTAACCGGTTCCGGCCAGATTGGCGGGAAGGGAACCGCCTTTCTCGAAGGCACTCTTGTAGGTTCCCATCAGCGCTGCGGAGAAACCCCATTGGATGAAGTCGTTCTTCTTCACGTTGAGGCTCTCATCGATGCCTAGGTCGTCAAAGGATGTGACGACCAGATAGCCGGTTGTCCCGGACATGCCGACGAAATAACCGTAGAGATTGACCTTATGGATATCCACGGCCTCGAGACCGAGGGACTCGGGTGCATCGATAATCTGAATCGTTGACGGGGGAAGGGATACCCTGTCAACCACCAACGAACCGGACACCTTGACATAAGGGGTCTGACCGCCGTTGTAAGTCAAGATGATGGACTGGGCGTCGACAGGATCCGGGTAGGATACGCTGCCGCTGCCCGTTACCGTCAGTTCATCGACGAGGAAGGAAGGCCCCTGGTTGAAGGTCGATTTCGTTCCGTTGAGGGATACCTTGTCCCCGATGTTGACATCGCGGGTTCCTTGCACATACAGGTTCCCGGTATTGTCGGCCAGTACGAAACCGGCTGTCGTTACGGCAACGACCGTCGCTTCCGGAATCTTGGCTGCAAGACCATCTTCGAGAACGGCGACTTCGCCGAGCGTCAGTTTGTTGACACCCTTGTAGGTGTCTCCTTTCTGTTTGACGGTCAACTCTCCCTGGCGCTCGATAGATGCGCCGCGGAAGATGACAAGGCCCGAACGGGGAGCATCCATCTCCCCGCCAGCGACATTGTCCGAAACGGAAATGGTGACTTCCATCGCCTTGTCGCCGGACATCGGGGAAACGGTGATCCAGTCCTGGTCAACAAGGGCTTTCCAGGAACCGTCCGAGTACACATTGATTACTTGCGGCTGTCCTGAAACGGCTTCGAAGGAGAGGGTGGTCTCACTCGTCAGGACAGCCTGCGCTTCCTTCAGTCCTTCCTCCTGGCAACCCACGAGGGCAAAGCCGAGGACGAAGGAACCGAGGAAAGCACGGCGGAGAATATGATTCAGTCTCATAAGGGATTGCATTAAAGGTTAATAGTCCAGACCGTCGAGCCATCCCGGATTCTGCTTGAGCTTCGGGTTGAGTTCGCGCTCCTTGGTCGGAATGGGATAGTAGTAATCGCGGGCCTCGTTGAAAGAGTGCTCTACAATCTGGTGATAATCCATGAATCCGGACGTGCCATCGCTGAGAAGGACGCCTGTCGCATCGCCGATCTGGATGTCGGCCATGTTCTTGTGCTTAGGATTCGTTCCGACATACAGGCATATATCAGCTTTCCCGTCACCGCTGAGGTCATACTCGCCCGGACCGGGGAAATAAACGCCATAGAATTCCTGGTTGAGGCAGTTGCCGGCTCTCCAGCGGGCGAGGTCGGCAAGACGGAACCCCTCTTGGGCCAGTTCGACCGCACGCTCGCGGCGGATTTCTAGGATGACCCCCTTATTGGGTCCGTCGACGTTCGGATAGCCGTATTCCGCGGAACTCAAATACCAGTCGGGGTCGGAATTTGCCGCGGTCATGTCCAGATGCGGCATGCCGACACGGTCACGGAGACGGTTGACCGAGATGTCGAGATCGGCCTGGGTCAGGGAGCCGAGTTCGGCAAGTGCTTCCGCGTAATTGAGATATACTTCGCCGAGGCGGAACACCGGCATGTCGTTCGTGCCGTGGTTCACATGCTCAATCTGATAGAGGTTGATATCCTGGACGTACTTGGCAATCTGGTATCCGGTTACGGTACATCCGAAGTCGGGTGAAGTGACTTCTTTGCTGCCAATCCGCTTGTAACCCGGGGTCACTGCGATGAAGCCCAGACGCGGATCGCGACCGGTCATCTCTTCGACAAAAGGCAGGGTCTTCCAGCCTTGCTTGTCCGTGAAACGGCTTCCATCCGCCATCAGGAAGCTGTCGACGAATTTCTTCGTCAGTCCGGGAGCTCCCTGGGAAGCCATCGTGACATAGCCCGTAGAATTATTGAAAATGCTGAGGTTGGTATCGTTGCGGATGGCGAGGATGTACTCCCCGGTATCCGCGTCCTCATTCGCGAAAAGCATGAGGTAATCAGATGCCAGTTTGTAGGGTCCGTCATTGATGATCTCGCGGGCGGCGTCGACCGCTTGCTGCAGGTAATAGTCTGCATCGTGGCTGTCGGCAGGCAGCGGCTCGATATACATGCTTGGATACTGCAGGGGATTCTGGTACTTCCGGAACGTTCCCTCATAGAGACAGAAGCGGGCCTTGAGCGCCAGGGCTGTCCATCGGTTGACGCGATAGGTACTGACGTCTGCCGAGAGATTCCCGATGGCATAATCAATATCCTCGATCATATGGCGCATGACGGTTTCGCGGGAATCGCGGGGGGCGTAGAGGATGTCTCCGTCCGTATTGTTGAGTTGGATTTCGACCCATGGGACATCACCGAACCGCTGGACCTTTTCAAAGTAGAAATAAGCGCGGAAGAAACGGGTCAGGGCTGCATACTGGATGGCGGCATTCTGGTCTTCGCATTTATCGATGTACTCGAGAAGGGTATTCATTTTCCGGAGATTGCCCCAGCTCCAGCCGCCGCCGGAAATCGGCACGGTACGGGCGTTTCCGCCGCGGATAACCGCGGTGAGGTTGCGTTTCAGGTAGTGGTCGCTCAACTCCAGATATGGTTCTTTGTCCAGCAGGTTGTCATAGAAAGTATTGGAGAAGAGCTGCAGGTCTGTTTCCGAGCGGAAATAGTTCTCCGGAGAAATGGTCGCCAGCGGATCCCTGTCCAAAAAGTTGCAGGAAGTCAGACAGGCAAGGATGGCAAAGGTTGCTGTAATGATTCTTTTCATATCACTTTCCCCCTGATTTAGAATGTGATGTCAATACCGAACATAAGGGTTCGCTGCCACGGGTAACTCATATGGTCATGGACGTCTGAGGAATCTGTGTAACGCGTGAAGGCGGACTCCGGGTCAATATAGCGGCAGTTCTTCTTGAGTGGTGACCAATATTCCAAATTCTCTCCGGAGAAATAGATCCGGGCCTTTTCCACACCGATTTTCTTGAGCGGCTTTGCCGGAAGGGTATAACCCACCGTCAGGTTCTTGAGGCGAAGGTAGCGGATGTTCTGCAGATACAGCGTGTTCACGTATTTGAGTTCGCCGCCGGTGGAGGCATAGGCTCTTGGCCGCGGGAAATAGGCGTCAGGATTCTCTTCCGACCAGCAGCGCAGGATGAAGTCTTTCTGGAGGAAGGAGGCGTAGGGGTAGCTATAGGAGCCCCAGAACATCTGGTTCATGCCGGCTGGGTACCAATAATGGTTGCCGGTCCCCTGAAAGAATGCGGAGACATCGAATCCGAGGTAGTCAAAACCGAGCGTAAATCCGTACTGGAGGCTGGCAAGGGAGTTGCCGATAATTTTACGGTCTCCGGGATTGTCCACAGTATTGGCCCCATTCGAGAGAACGTGGTTGTCGTCCTGGTCCACGAATCGGAGGTCACCTGCGAGGAAGCCGCCGGTCATACGGCTGTTGATCATGCTCTGGTCGAGGACATTGGCCATATAGTCCTTCGCTTCCTCATCGGTCTTGAAAAGTCCGTCGACCTCGTATCCCCAGATCTCGCCGAACCGCATGCCTTCATAATAACTCATGGCAAGGGATTTGGTCGGGTTGTTGAAGCGGGTGATGTAGCTCCTGTAGTCGCTCAGGGTCGCCCGGAGGCTGTAGCCGAACGGGTGGCCGAAGAGACCGGCCTGGCTCCGCCAGCCGAGGGAGAGTTCATAGCCGTAGGTTTTCAGGTCGGCCGCATTGGTTTTCGGCGAGTTGGCGCCATATAGGGCAGGAAGGTCCGGACCCGTCGTCAGCATGTTGAGGGTGTTTCTCCGGTACACCTCGGCGGTGAAGACCAGTCGGTTGCGGAAAGCGGCAAAGTCAAGTCCGATATTATATTGCTCAGCTGTCTCCCAGGTCAGGGCCCCATCGACCGGAGCACCGAGTGACGAATACTTCGACTTCGTGACGCCTTCCCCGAACGTGTACCCATCCAGGTCATTGATTGAGATCTGACGGAGATAGGCGTAGTAGTTGCTTCCGAGGTTCTGGTTGCCGAGATTACCATATGAGAAACGGAGTTTCAGGTGATCGACTGTCGACCTGAGGGGGGCGAAGAAGGGCTCCTCAGAAATCCGCCAGCCGATGGAGGCAGAAGGGAAGAAGCCCCACCGGTGATTCTTCTGAAAACGGGAGGTCCCGTCGTAACGACCGGAGACCTCAAAGAGATAACGTCCCATGAAGTCGTAGTTGGCGCGGCCGAAAAAGCCCATGATGGCATATTGTTCCTGTCCGCCGCCGACCTCCGTGATGACCTGCCCCTGTTCATTCGGTCCGACAAGGTCAAGGTCGATCAGCGTTTCGCTTTGGAGGTTCTTCCCGTAGGCGTAAACGGACTTGCTCCGCCACTCTTCCATATTCATACCGCCCGTCAGTGCGAAATGGTGCTTTTCCGCGAAAATGTTGTCATAATTGAAGAACACATTCGCCGTGTGACGGATATAGGAGGTGACCCGCTCGCTAAGGTGGTCATCGCCTGCGCCCGCAGTATAATACTCCATGGGCGCTCCGGGACTCTGCCTATAGTCAATGTTAAAGATCCGGTAAGTATTCTGGTTCTGGTAGAAACGATAGGTATAGTTCGTGGTGAGCGAGAAATGCGGAAAGGGGGTGACGACCAGTTCGGTCGTATTGGCCAAATCTGTCCGGACCTGGCGGTTCTTGTGCTTTCCGTTGCCGAACATGATGTGACGCCCGGTCGCAACGTTATAACCGCCGTTGGTCATCGGGGTGGCATAGAGCCAGCTGCCGTCCGGATTCTTCAGCGGGAAGGACGCCAGGCCGTGGCGGGCCGAGTAGCCGAAGGAGTCTTCGATGTTGCTTCCGCCGGGATAGTCGTATGAAGAATAATAATAGGAGGTGTTGTTGGAGAGCCTCATGAACCGGTTCAGCCGGGCATCGAATTTCGCACGGAGGTTATACTTCTGGAAGACATCCGGAATGACCTTTATCATACCGACCTGCTTGTCATAGCCGCCGGAGAGGAAGTATTTGAAGTCTTTGTTCCCTCCTGTGACCGAGATGTTGTGGTTCTGGACCGGGTGGCGGTCGTTGTAGAGCTCATGATACCAGTCGGTATTGGCATAGTAGATCCATTGCAGGCGCCCGTTACGGACTTCCTCGACGACCCAGGGACGGGCCGGATCCTCGGTCTTGTCATTGACGCGGGCGAGGAGTTCGACCATGTCGTGGTCGGTATAGGTCGTGTACTTGTTTCCTGCATCGGCCATCCAGAACTTGTCGACCGTGTAGACGGACCAGTAACCGCGCGTTTCGAAATCCGTCGAGACGGTTGGTTCTTCCCATCCGAGCCGGCCGCTGTAACGGATCGTAGCCTTGCCGCCCTTGTCGGTCCCCAGTTTTGTCGTGATAAGGACGACGCCATAGGCTGCCCGCGCTCCGTAGATGGCGGCAGCGGAAGCATCCTTGATGACGGAAATACTGGCGACATCATTCGGGTTCACGCGGGCCATATCCCCTTCCATGCCGTCGACCAGGACGAGCGGAGCGGAAGAATTGATCGAGGTGATACCCCGGATGTTGATGGAACCGGCGGAACCGGGATTGCCGGCGGAGGTGGTGATGTTCAGGCCCGGGACGGAACCCTGCAGCATGTTGGTCAGGTTATGTGCCGTCCTGTCCTCGAGTTCCTTGCTTTCTACAACGGAGATGGCGCCGGTGAGGTTGACCTTTTTCTGGGTACCGTAGCCTACGACGACAAGCTCGTCGAGGAGCAGGTTGTCTTCTTCGAGGATGATGCTGAGACGGCTGGTGGAGGCTTGGACAGTAACACGTTTCGAAACAAATCCAAGGCAGGATACATCCAAGGTGACGGCTCCCGAGGGGATCCTGAGCTTGAAGGAGCCTCCGAAGTCCGTTACATCCCCTGTCATCGTCCCGGTGACCACGACGGCCGCACCTGCGAGAGGTTGTCCGGCCGCATCGGAAACGCGGCCCGATACCTCCCGGGTCCGTGCTCCGCCATCCTCCGGGGATTGTCCATTTGCGTTCCTTGCTTGACCGTTTCCCCTGGTATCGGGGGATTGCTTCCTGGAGATGATGATGTTCTTCCCCTGGATTTCATAGGTCAGGTTCTGTCCTTCGATAATCTGGTTGATTGCCGTTGGCAGATCGTTGGCTTTGACGTTGACGATCCTTTGCGTATCGAGGTCGTTCGCGACATACACAAAGGAGTATCCGCTCTTCTCCTTCAATTCGGTGATGGCTTTCTTGACGGTAACGTTGGCCAGATTCAACGAAACCGTCTGTGCCGTCATCGAGAGGCTCAAGAGGATTCCTGTCAATACCAACAGCATGTTCTTTCCTTTATTCTTCATGCTGGTTGTGATTGTGAGTATAACAATAGGGTTGTTTCAGTTCATTGATGTTCACGCATGGTGACCATCCCGCCGTCGATGGAGTAGTCAATCTGATTGGTTGCAGAAAGCACCTCCAGGATCTCTTCAATACCCATTTCGCGGCAGACAAAATGCCCGTAAACCCGGAGGTCGCGCAGTTTGTCTCCCAGGATGGTGATCTTGACGTTGTAATGACGTTCGAGTTCCCGTGCGATATCCGTCAGCAGTTCTTCATCGAAGAACAGGTCGCCGGTGGTCCAGAGCATGGCCTTGGATGCGTCCTTTGACTCGACATGCATTTCCCCGCTGTTCTTTTCCAGGACCACCCGCTGGTTCGGATTGAGGTATTTCCCTGCATCGGAAGGACGCAGTTTATTGGTCAGGGCGACCTTCCCTTCTTTCAGCGAGACGATGGCCTCGAAGTCTTCGGGATAATCCCGGAAATTGAATTGGGTCCCGACGACGCGGACCAGGATGTCATCCGAGGCGACGATCATTGGAAGATTCTCGTTCCGCGCCACTTCGAACCATCCTTCCCCGCTGAGGGAGACCGTCCGGTCGCTGACCCCGAAGCCTTGGGAATAAACCATCCGCGAGCCGGCATTCAACGTGACGGTCGTTCCGTCCGGAAGCGTCAGATGGGTCAGGGAGCCAAGCGGTGCTTCCACCACGATGTCCGCAAACTGTCCCTTGACCTTTTCTGCTCCCCGGTGGTTGCCGCCCCAGTAGGCAAACACTCCGATGAGCGCAGCCACAGAGGCGGCGACCCCGTAGCGGAGCAGGCGGGCCGGGGTGGATTTCCGCCGGTCCGCGGCAAATTCATCCGCATGTTCAGCCTTGAACAGTTCAAAGGCGCGGCGGGCATCGTAGCGGTCCCGGATGGTTCCGGATCCGGACAACAGCCACACCTCGCATGTTTTTCGGAAATAAGCGCGGTTCTCTTCCGAGGCCATGACCCAGGTGTCCAGGGTCTGGCGATCCTCCTCCCCGATTTCCTGGTTCAGGTACGCGAGGATCCATTCATCGATGTTGGGATTCTGTGTTTTCATTGTGCCGTAATCTATCCAATAGACGATTTTTCCCAACCTCCGGGTAGGGGAGGACCGTTATTTTATGCAAAATAGGCGCACCCGGATTTGGGGATGCGCCATATGAATCCCCTCAATCCCTCTTTATTTCATAGAGGAAAGGAACAGCAAGGCCAGTCCGAGGTATTCTCCGAACTCTTTCCGAAGGAAGGCCAGGGCCTGCCGAATATGGTATTTGACCGTATTGGGGGATATCCCCATCTGCTGGGCGATCTGTTCATAGGTAAAGCCTTCGATCCGGCTTTTCTCAAAGACTCGACGCGTTTTTTCGGGCATCTGCTCCAGGACGGCGGCGAGCTGCGTCTCCAGTTCTTTCTCGAGGAGGATTCCCAGCGGGTGCTCGTTGTCAAAAACCGGAGCGGTGGCAGCACCGTTCAGGGAGGTGAATCCCTTCTGCCCCTGGCTGGACTTCAGATAGTCCAGGCAGCGGTTGCGGGTGGAGCGGAGCAGATAGCTCCGGAGGGAGGTCCCGATCCGGACGATGGAACGGACTTCCCAAAGATGGGAAATAACGTCAGATGCAAGGGCTGTCGCCAGGAAATCGTCATGCACATATTGTGCGGCGAGATAGCACATAAAAGGATAATGCCTTTCGTAAAGCATACGCCAAGCATTCTCCTGCCCCGCGGCAAGGCCTTGCATCAAGATACTGTCTTCTTTCACGTCCTTCGATTCGGGTGTCCGCCAAAGATAGCTTTTTCTTTTTCAATTTCAAATTCCTTGGCAGGGTCCCTCCCCTTATGCCTCCGGATGCAGGAAACCAAGAAGGGTCGTCTCGAAGACGGCCTTTTCGCTTTCGGAGAGGAAGTTGACGTCGATGGGGACCTGGAAGATGCGCTCCTTGAGTTCGGCAGGGACCTTTTTTGTATCGACGATGCGCTGGGCGTCCTTCTCAGTGGTGGCGACCACGGCCGTGGGGTTGTGGTGGACGGCGGAGAGGATGGTGCGGATGTCGGCGTGGGTGTATTTGTGGTGGTCCGGGAAGTGGAAGTGCTTGACGATCTTGTATTTGTCTGACAGGTAGTTCCGCAGCGGGGTGTCCTTGGCGATGCCGGTGAACAGGACGAGGCGCCGGGCGTACATGTACCGGAGATCCGCCTCGTCGCTGAAGACGGGCTTCATTTCCCGGTAGCCGATGTAGGAGAACAGGAGGGTCTGTTCCCGGCCGTCGGCCGTCCTGCCCTTGCAGGTCGCCGTGCTGTAGTTCCGGAGGCCGAGGTTCGCCGCCCATTTCCCCTTTTCCCATTCGTCCATGTAGGGCGGGCATTTGGTGACGATGAGGATGTCGGCGTCGCGGAGGCGCCCCGGCAGGTCGCGCAGGTGTCCCAGCGGCAGGAGCATGTCCTTGTGGACCGGGCGGTAGAAATCGACGAGGACGATGTTGACGGAGGCCTTGAGTTTCCGGTACTGGAACGCGTCGTCGAGGACGATGATGCCGGCGGCGGGGATGTCCTTGTCCGCGCATTTCCTGGCCTTTTTGGACGTCTGGAGTTCATCCGGATGGCAGAGGAAGCGGCAGCCCTCGATGCGGTCCTTGTCCACCGCGACGGTGACGGACGGGAATTTCTTCGCGATCTGGAGCGGTTCGTCGCCGTAGAGGGCGGCGGTGCCCTCGCGGGTCACTTTCTGGAAGCCCTTGGTCTTGCGCTTGTAGCCGCGGGAGAGGACGGCGATGTTGCTGTAGGCCCAGTCGTCGCTCTGGAGGAGGGTCCGGAGGATCATTTCCACGTGCGGGGTCTTGCCCGTGCCGCCGACGGTGATGTTGCCGACGGAAACGGTCGGGACTTCGGCCTTGCGGGCCTTTTTCCAGCCTTTGCGGTAGAACAGGTCGCGGATGGCGAGCGTGATGGCGTAGGGGAACAGCAGGATCTTGTCTATCATCGGTGTACAAGCGTTAGAGTCCATATACGGAGGTCGCCGTTTCCAGCGGGGTGTCGCCCCAGCGGTCGGCGATATCATCGAGGAGGCGGAATACCTCGGCGGGGTCTTTTTCGGTGACAAGCCGGATGCGGGTCTCCTTGAAACCGGGAAGGCCCTTGAAATAGCAGGAGAGGTGGCGGCGCATCTCATAGACGCCGGTGACGGGCCCCTTGACGTCCAGCGAGAGTTGGAAATGGCGCTTGGCGAGGGCCACCCTTTCGCGGACCCCGAGCGGGGGAAGTTCTTCGCCGGTGTCGAGGAAATGCCTGATTTCCCGGAAGATCCAGGGATGGCCGAAGGAGGCGCGGCCGATCATGATCCCGTCCACCCCGTAGCGCTCGAAAGCCTCGCGGGCCCTGGCGGGCGTGTTGATGTCGCCGTTGCCGATGATGGGGATGTGCATCCGGGGATTGGCCTTGACCGCCCCGATGAGGGTCCAGTCCGCCTCGCCCTTGTACATCTGGCAGCGGGTCCGGCCGTGGATGGTGAGGGCGGCGATGCCGGCGTCCTGCAGGCGCTCGGCCAGCTCGACGATGATCTTGGAGCCCTCGTCCCAGCCGAGGCGGGTCTTGACGGTCACCGGCTTCCCGACGGCTTCGACGACGGCCCGGGTGATGGCGACCATCTTGTCGGGATCCTTCATCATGCCGCTGCCGGCGCCCCGGCCGGCGATTTTCGAGACCGGGCAGCCGAAGTTGATGTCGATGAGGTCGGCGCCGTGGCCACCCGCGATTTCCGCGGCACGGTCGGCCATCCGGGCGGCATCGACCATCGCCTCGGGGATGCTGCCGTAGATCTGGATGCCGATGGGGGCTTCTTCCGCGGAGGTCTTCATCTTGGCGACGGCCTTGACGGCGTCGCGGACCAGGCCGTCGGAGGAGATGAATTCGGTATAGACGAGGCCGGCGCCCTGCTCTTTGCAGAGGATGCGGAACGAGGCGTCCGTGACGTCCTCCATCGGCGCGAGCAGCAGTGGCCGGTCCCCTATGTCAAGATTCCCGATTTTCATTCTTCAGACCTGCAAAAGTACGAAAAAGATGGTTATCTTTGTGGGGATAACACGGAAATTTTTGAATATGAAACGGATTCTTCTTGCTTTATGCGCGATGTCTGCGGCTTTTCTTCCGGCGGCCGCCCAGGAAACGGTCCCGATGCGGACGGAACAGAACTCCCCGGTCGTCCGTGACGTAACCCTCGAAACGGAACTTGTCGTCTGCGGCGGCGGGCTGTCCGGCGTGTGCGCGGCGGTGGCGGCGGCCCGGCACGGGACGAAGGTCATCCTCGTCCAGGACCGGCCGATGCTCGGCGGCAACGCTTCCAGCGAGATGCGGATGGGCATCGTGGGCGTGCTGAAGGACCAGTACCAGGAGGCCGGCATCCTCGAGGAGATGCAGCTGCGGAACTTCCGTTTCAATCCGCTCCAGCGCTATACGCTCTGGGATGATGCCATCCTGACGACCGTCATTTCCGAGCCGAACATCCGGCTGCTGCTCAACACCTCCGTGGAGGATGTGGTGATGGATGGCGATCGGATCGCGGCGGTAAAGGCGTGGAATTCAAATGCTTATACGCGTTATCTAATCAAGGGCCGGCTCTTCGCCGACTGCACGGGCGACGGCATCCTGCGCCTGTCCGGGGCGAAGTTCCGCCGGGGCCGCGAATTCCCGTCCGAATTCAATGAGGACCATCTGAGCGAGGGCGGCGATGCCCGCACGATGGGCAATTCCATCCTCCTGCAGCTGCGGAAGACCGATGAGGACCATCCCTTCGTGGCGCCGGAATGGGCCTACCATTTCACCGACGACGATTTCAACTACGACACGCCGAAATCCACGATTCCGGGGGTGAAGTACAACTACAAGCGCATCTACAGCCCGAAGGACAACAATTTCTGGTGGATCGAGTTCGGCGGCAAGTACGACACAATCTTCGACGCACCGGACATCCAGTTTGAACTCAAGCGCATCGCCTACGGCATCTGGGAATACATGAAAAACCATCCGGACGGCCGCTGCAAGGGCTATGACCTGGACTGGATCGGGTCCCTGCCGGGCAAGCGGGAATCCACCCGTTTCATCGGTCCGCACATCCTCACCCAGAACGATGTCCTGTCGGGCGGTCATTTCGAGGACGTCGTCGCCTATGGCGGCTGGACGCTCGATGACCATGATCCCGAGGCCTTCCACAAGAAAGGCCGCATCAGCGTGGAATATTCCACGCCGGACTATTTCGGCATTCCGTTCGACTGCCTCTATTCGGTCAACGTGCCGAACCTGATGTTTGCCGGCCGGGATATCTCCTGCACCCACATGGGCCTTTCCGCGACCCGTGTCATGGCGACCTGCGCCCTGCTCGGCCAGGCCTGCGGCGTCGGTGCATATGTGGCGCTCCGTGAAGGGATTACGCCCGCTGATGTGCGCCGGGACCACATCGCCGAGGTCCAGGACATCCTCGAGGATGACGACTGCATGCTGCCTTATCGCTGGCGCAAGGTCTCCCCGCTGACGCTTGCCGCGACCTGCGCTCCGGCGGTCGAGGTGCTCCGCAACGGCATCGACCGCGAGTGGGACGGCGCGGACAACGGCGTCTGGGTCTCTCCGGGCTCGGAAGCCATTGCCTATGAATGGAAAAAGCCGGTGACGCTTTCCGGCGCACGCCTCATCTTCGACTCCCATTTCAAGATCCGTTCGAAGCGCATGCGCAAGCTCGAGGCGACGACCGAGCGGGTCGAGGTGCCGCCGATGATGACCCGCGACTGGCGCCTCGAGGCGAAGGTCAGGACCGGCCGCCGCAGCTACGAGTGGCAGCCCGTCTTCGCCGAGAAGGACAACTATGTCCGCCTCCGCAAGGTCTCCTTCGCCCCCGTCGAGGCCTATGGTCTCCGCGTGGTCGTCGAATCAACCTGGGGCGCCCCTGAGGCCCATATCTTCGCCTTCGACGCCCTGTAGCGGCCCGGCTGGTTGATGCAAGCGAAAGAACGGGGGTCCGGGATGCTTTCCGGGCCCCCGTTGCGTTGCATCTCGGCGGGGAAGGACCCGCAGAGGGGAGAGAAACACAAAAGTGCCGTTAGAAGAGCGTTTTCGTGCCGCACCCTAGGGCTCAGGGGCGAGGTGCGGCACGAAAACGCCATTGCAGGGCCATTATCGTGCTTGAACTGTAATGACGTGGCTGGAAAACGTTTGATACAACGGATTTATCGCGGCAGCGTTCACAGTCAATGCGTTCGTCTTTCTGAGCGGGTCGCTGTTCCCCCATTGTCGTCTATTTCCGCTTTTTTGACCGGGTGCGTTTGCAAAAGCGGCCTTTGACCTGCATGAGGGAAAGATTTCTGCCATTAAACGTTTTTATCTTTTATAAACGGTTCTTGTGACGGACCTTTGATGAAAAAGAGAAATGGACAACTTCAGCGAAATCGTCAGGGATTACTGGCATCTGTATTCGGACGGGAAACGGGCGGACATCCCCTTCCTGACGGATGAAGACAAGGTTTATTGCCGGAATGCCGTCGCCATCTGCGCGTGGAGACAGGGTATCACCATCCTGGTCGTCACGGTAAACGATACGCATTTCCACTTGATTGGATTCGGGGCGGAAGAACGGATGGAGCAGTATCGTCGAAGCCTTGTTCTCCGGTTGAAAACGTATTTTGCGAAAAGTGGAAAGACTGCGCAGACGGGTTCGGGCCTGTTCCTCGCCTGCGACCCGATCCGGACACGGAAAGAACTGATGCAAAAGTTTATGTATGTTTATAGGAACTGTCTGGACTTCTTCCCGATGATGCCGGGGGACTACCCTTGGGGGGCTGGGAGCATCTATTTTTCGGAAGCAGGAAGGGGGAAGGGAACAGTCCTGTCGGGGATTCCGGTCAGGTGGCAGAGGAAACTGTTCCGGACAACGCAGAAACTGCCGCAGGACTGGCGTTGTGATGAGGACGGGGCCTTGATGCCGGATTGTTTTGTGGATTACCGGCATGTCGAACGGCTGTTCGGCTCCGTCAAGGCCTTCATTGCGTTCCTCTATGTCCGGAAAGAGGATGAAGCGGCCATGAAGCAGCAGATGGGGAAACAATATCTGGCGTACCGGACGCTGGAAGAAATCCGTTCTTATGGAGAGAAACTGTCCGGCCGCTATTTCAAAAAGGGTTTGCGGAGCACGCTTCCGGCGGAACGTCTGAAGATTGCGGGAATCCTGCTCAGGGAGCGGAAGGCGACCAAGTCCGAAGGCCTGGCCAGAGCCCTCTATTTGAAAAAAGAAGACTTGGACCGGCTCCTGTAGTCCAGGCACAACACAACCTTTTGTCTGTGGAGGAGGGTGAAACACAAAAAGGCCATTTGAGGCGGCTTATCGTGCCGCACCCGGGGGCTTAGGGGTGGGGTGCGGCACGAAATCGTGCGCTGGTGCTGAAATACGTGCTTTACCCCGTATTGACCGTTCTTCTCGCGAAATCGTGCGCTGGTGTTAAAATACGTGCGTCACCTCGTGTTGAACGCGCTTTACCTCGTGTTGAACGCGCTTTACCCCGTGTTGAACGCGCTTTACGCCGTGCTGAATGTGCTTCTCGCCCCAGCGTAGAAATGCATTGCCAAAGGGATAGATGCGGGGCAGAGAGAAGCCTGATTGCGTAAAAAGGTGAAACACAAAAAGGCCATTTGAGGCGGGGTGTTGTGCCTCACGCGGGGGCTTAGGGGTGGGGTGCGGCACGAAATCGTGCGCTGGTGCTGAAATACGTGCGTCACCTCGTGTTGAACGTGCTTCTCGCGAAATCGTGCGCTGGTGTTAAAAAAACGTGCGTCACCCCGTGTTGACCGTTCTTCACGCCGTGCTGAACGCGCTTTACGCCCCTACGTAGAAAAGCATCGCCAAAGGGATAGATGCGGGGCAGCGAGAAGCCTGACTGCGTAAAAGGTGAAACACAAAGAGGCCATTTGAGGCGGGTTATCGTGCCTCACTCGGTGGCTTAGGGGTGGGGTGCGGCACGAAATCGTGCGCTGGTGCTGAAATACGTGCGTCACGCCGTGCTGAACGTGCTTTACCCCGCCTTGACCGATGCAGAGCGGGAAGCTTGGTCGCAAAGCCAGAGAAGCTTGGCCGCAACAGCGGGAAGCTTGGCCGCAAAGCTAGGAAAGCTTGGTTACAGAGCGGGAAACTTGGTCGCAAAGCCAGGGAAGCTTGGCCGCAGAGCGAGGGAAACTTGGGTGGTGCGTGCTTTTTTCCTACCTTTGTGGCAAAAATAGTATCATGATCCTGGAGGAAATCACACCGCTGTCCGAAAAGGACTGCCTCTATATCGTGGACCGGCACAAGTCCGAGTTCCAGTTCCCGCTGCATGCGCACCGGGAGTACGAACTCAACTTTATCGAGAACGGGGCCGGCGTCCGCCGCGTCGTGGGGGACAGCGTGGAGGAGATCGGGCCCTTCGAACTGACGCTGATCACTGGAAAGGACCTGGAACATGCCTGGGAACAAGGCCGTTGCACGGCACAGGACGTGCGGGAGATCACCATCCAGTTTTCGCCGGACCTCATTTCGGAGGCGACGCTGAACCGCAGCCAGTTTTCGGCCATCCGGAAGATGTTCGCCCGGGCCGAGCAGGGCCTGACCTTCCCGATGAAGACCATCATGAAGGTCTATTCCCTGCTGGACGCCCTGGCCTCCGAACCGTCTTCCTTCGACCAGTTCCTGCACTTCCTGAAGATCCTCAACGACTTGGCGGAATCCGAGGAGGCGCGGGTGCTCGCAAGCAGTTCCTTCGCCCACGCCGACCGGGACAAGGAGAGTCGGAGAATATTGAAAGTCAAACAGTTCATATCTGAGCATGCGGCCGAGGAAATCCGCCTCGAAACCCTCGCCTCGCTGGTCGGGATGGCGCCGTCGGCTTTCAGCCGCTTCTTCCGCCAGCGGACCGGACGGACGGTGGTGGACTACATCATCGACGTCCGGCTCGGGAACGCCGCGCGGATGCTCGTGGACACGGCCCAGAACATTTCCGAAATCTGCTACGCCTGCGGATTCAACAACCTTTCGAACTTCAACCGTATCTTCAAGGCGAAGCGCGGTTACACGCCGCGCGATTTCCGGACCATTTTCCGGAAAAAGCGCGTATTCGTGTAGGCGGCTGGCCCCGGGGAAGGCGGATGTCAAGAAAGTATCAATAATTGTTAAATATATATTTGTTACGCACTCCGAATCCTTTTACCTTTGCGAGGTAAAGAACGATTCAGACTGCGTTATGACCCATTCTGTCAAGATCGGGCTCCTTGCCGCCCTTTTCCTGCGTGCGCTGTGCGCCTGTTCGGAGGAGCCCCGCAACACGGAACCGCTCGTGGATCCCTGGCTCCGTGAGCGGACGCCGGTCAATTTCCGGCTCCAGTCCCAGATCGGCGCCGCGACCATCACCTCCGACTGGCGGAACGACGCGGAGGGGACGATCTTCGTGACCCTGATTTCCGGCTCGCTGGACCTCTCCCGCGTGCCTGTCGAGGCCATCGATTTCGCCTATCCGGAGAGCGAATACTGCCCGACGGCATCCGTCAAGGCGGGCGACACGATCGACCTGTCCGGCGGCAGCGCCAGCATCGTCGTGACTGCCTACAACGGTGAAACGCGCACCTACACGGTTACTTACGAGCCTTTTGTGGATGCGGTCGAGGGTGTTTACAAGTTCGTGACCCACTGCTGCTGGCTGTACGGCGGCAACGTGGCGGCCTGGGGCGGCACCCACATCATGTCCTTCTTCGACAAGGACTGGAATTTCCCCTCCTCCAACTACAAGTGGGAGGATGACAACACCCTGACCCTCGTCTGCACCGGCGCGGACCCGGAGACCGGGGACACGTGGGGAACGGTCCGCAACGATGCGGGCGCCGACGGCAAGTACGCTTCATTCGACAGCAACTGGGGCTCCCTCCAGCATTTCTACCGCTGCATTCCGGAAGGGGACGGCACCTATTCCACGAAGGCCTCCACGGGTGAAATCACCTTCAAGGGGACCTATACCAGCGCGGAAGGCCAGCAAGTCGAACTGGAAAAGACCTGCAGCATCTGGCCGGAAGGGGAGTACAGCCCGCTGGCCGAGATCTATGCCGACGCCATCGCGCTCGGCGACGGGACCGACGCGCCCAACGTCAAGAAACTGACCATTCCCGCGGGGCAGTGCGCCTTCACGTTCAAGTTCCCCCCGGACTACCCGGGTCTGACCGTCCTCGCCTCGTCCGACTATTCCGACAAGGACAAGTTCTACAATTATCCGAAGTTCTTCTTCATCCTGGCCGAGAAGCAATGAGACGTTTCCTCCTGCATATCGTTCCGCTGCTGCTTCTGGCCGCCTGCGGCCGGGAGCCGGAACCAGTGAAACCCGCCGACACCCGCCGCCTCTCCCTGGGGGTGACCGAGGTCGCCGCCGACCCGGAGGGCGGGGCGTTCGAGATCGCCGTGGACGCGAATTTCGAGTATGCCGTGCGGACGGAGGCGGACTGGATTTCCGAGGACGGGGGCACGCCCGCCCTCCGGCGTTTCCGCTCGGAGCGGAATCCCTATGCCTCCCCGCGCAGCGCCACCCTCCGCTTCGTCGATGTTTCTGACCGCTATTTCTTCAAGGAAGTGACTGTGACGCAGGGCGTTCCGACTTCCGACAAGGTGACGCTCTCCATCGTGGACAAGGAGGCGACTCCCGAAACGAAGGCGCTGTTCGCCCGGCTCTGGGCCGTCGCGGACCAAGGCTGGCTGTTCGGCCACCACGACGACCTCTGGTATGGCCGCTACTGGTACAATGAGCCCGGCGGATCGGACACGAAGGCCGTCTGCGGGGACTATCCCGGCGTTTTCAGCGTCGATTTTGCCGAAATCATGGACACCCGCTACAACAATGCGGAGAATGCCATCCGGCGCCGGGTGATCCTGGAAGCCCGCGCCCGGGGCGAGGTCATCCTCGCCTGCGCCCATCTGAACAACCCCAAGACCGGCAAGGACGCCTGGGACAATTCCTCGAAGACCGTCGTCTCGGAAATCCTGACGGAGGGTTCCGCCACCCGGAAGACCTTCCTTTCCTGGCTGGACCGGCTCGCCGTTTTCATGAACGGGCTGAAGGATGCGGAGGGTAAGCTTATCCCCGTGATTTTCAGGCCTTTCCATGAGCATACCCAGTCCTGGTCCTGGTGGGGCTCGTCCTGTACGGGTGCCAGCGAGTTCATCGGCCTCTGGCAGCTGACGGTCACCTATCTCCGCGATACGAAGGGGGTCCACAACCTCCTCTATGCCGTTTCTCCCCAGATGGACGGGATCTATTCCGACGCGAAGGAACGGATCCGCTTCCGCTGGCCGGGGGACGATTATGTCGATTTCATCGGCATGGACTGCTACCACGGCGCCAACAACGACGCCTTCACCGAGAACCTCAAGGCGCTCGAAGCCGTCTCCCTTGCCAAGCGCAAGCCCTGCGGCGTCACCGAGGACGGCCTTGAATCCTTCACCCAGAAGGACTACTGGACGCGCTTCGTCGTCAATCCCACGGAAGGGCGCAGGATCTCCCTCGTGACGATGTGGCGCAACAAGTATGTCGGCGGCAACGAGTCCGACAAGCATTATTACAGCGTCTATCCCGGGCATCCCTCCGAGGAGGATTTCCGGAAGATGTACGCCCTGGAGCGGACGCTGTTCAGCAAGGACCTTCCGGACATGTATTCCATGCCGGCGGGCTATCAAGTGCAATAAACCCTTTTCCATACGATGTCCCATTCCCTGAAACTGTTCCTCCCGCTCGTCTTCGCCCTGCTGCTCGGGGCGGCTGCGCCTCCGGCCGCCGGCCAGGGGCCGCGGACCGTCCGCGGCAAGGTCGTCGACGAAAGCGGTGAGCCCCTCTACGGCGCGGTCGTGCTGCAGCAGGGGACGTCGAACGGCGTTTCCACCGGCGCGGACGGCACATACGCCATCCGGATCCCCGCCGCGGCGACCGTCCTCGAGGTTTCGTTCATCGGTTACCGGACCTATGTCCACCGCATCGGCGCCTCGCAGGCGGTGTTCGACGTTGTCCTGGAGCCGGATGCGAACCTGATGGACGAGGTCGTCGTCACGGCGTTCGCCACCCAGAAGAAGGTGAACGTGACCGGCGCCATCTCCTCGGTCAGCGGCAGCGATATCCTCGCCGCCCCGGTCTCGAACATCTCCAACGCCCTGATCGGCAACACGCCCGGCGTCTCCGGCCTCCAGACCTCGGGCGAGCCGGGCCGCAATGCGACGAACCTCTATGTCCGCGGCGTCTCGACCTACGGCACGGCGAGCCCGCTCATCATCATCGACGGGGTCGAGCAGGCCAGCGAGCAGGCGATGAGCGAGTTCAATGCCATGGACCCGAACGAAATCCAGGGCATCAGCATCCTCAAGGATGCGGCTTCGACGGCCGTCTATGGCGTCCGGGGCGCCAACGGCGTCGTCATCGTGACGACCCGCCGCGGCGCCCGGGGCCGTCCCGTCATCAGTTTCTCGGGCAATTACGGCCTGACGTCCGCGACCCTGCTGCAGGAAGGCTGCACCGCCTATGAATACGCCCTCTTCCGCAACGAAGCCATCCGCAACGAGCAGCGGTCCTACCCGGGCAACGAAGGCCTTTCCACCTACATCTTCGACGATTACGATCTCTGGAAGTTCAAGAACAACAGGGACTTCACTCCGCAGGAGGTCGAGGCGATGACGGGCCTGACCGCGGAGCAGAAAGCGCAGCTCAACGCCACGCCGGCCCTCTACTACGCCGACCACAACCTCTTCAAGGAGCAGTTCGACAGCGTCGCTCCCCAGTACCAGGCGAACCTCAATGTGAGCGGCGGCACGGACCGGGTCAAGTATTTCGTCTCCTTCGGCTATTTCCGGCAGGAGGGCATCACCCGGAGCACGCAGTATTACGGGGCTGACACCCGCTCGCTGTTCAACCGCTATAATTTCCGCTCCAACTTCGACATCCGTCTCGGCGAGCGGACAACCCTCACGGTGAATTCCGCCGGCCAGTTCGGCGAGACGACAGGCCCCGGCAACGGCGCCGACGCGTACGACCTTTCGGCCCGCTACAAGATCATCATGCAGTACATCTACGACTGCAACCCCTTCATCAGCCCGGGCATCGTGGACGGCCGACTCATCAGCGGCTTCTCCGGCATCGCCGGCTCGGTCCAGAACCCCCTCGCGACCAAGACCCACAGCAACCTCGGCTTCCAGAACGCCCTGTACAACCTCCTGAACAGCGGCACGGCGACGATCTATAACAGCCTGCTGGACAATACCCTCCGGCTGACCCACTCGATGGATTACCTCCTGCAGGGGCTTTCCGCCCACGCGACGGTTTCCTATCAGGACAATTACAACCGCTACGTGAAATACACCCCCTCGCTGCCGAGCTACTCCATCCAGCGGAACATTGACAACCCGCTCGAATATGACTTTTTCGGCGGTTCGATGGGCAGCGGATCCTTCGAGTCCTGGGGCTATTCCAACTGGAACAAGTTCTACATCGACGCTGGCCTGGACTGGGCGGCCTCCTTCGGCTCCCACAACTGGTCCGCCCTCCTGCTCGGCAAGGCCTCCAAGTACACGATGCCTTCCGACAGCTACCATGTGCCTTCCGGCATCATGGGCTTCGTCGGCCGCGTCACCTACAACTTCGCCGACCGCTACATGGCGGAGGTCAACCTCGGCTACAACGGCACCGAGCAGTTCGCGGAAGGCCGCCGCTTCGGCCTCTTCCCGGCCTTCTCGGCCGGCTGGGTGCCGACGCTCGAGCCCTGGTTCCCGAAGAACAACTTCCTGACATTCCTGAAGTTGCGCGCATCCTATGGCGAGGTCGGCAACGACCAGCTCGGCGCCAGCCGGCGCTACTATTACCTGCCGAGCACCTGGAGCATCAACACCTCCGGCTACTGGCTCGGCGCCGGTGACGGAACGGCCCCGAACGCCTACTTCACCGGGGCCGTGGAAGGCAGCCTCGGCAACCCGGACATCACCTGGGAGCGGGCCCGGAAGTCGGATGTGGGCATCGAGTCCAAGTTCTTCGGCAGCCGCCTGTCCATCGATTTCGACTGGTTCTACGAGTACCGCGACAAGATCCTGACCACCCTCGGAATCATCCCGGGCATCTACGGCGTCCTGTCCTCGTCGGTCCCGCCGGCCAACGTGGGCATCACGACGAACCGCGGCTACGAACTGGTCCTCGGCTGGTCGGACAAGAAGGGCGACCTGGTCTATTCGCTCGGCGCCGACCTCAGTTACTCGCGGAACCATATCGAGTACATGGCCGAGGCGAACAACCCCTATCCCTGGATGAACAAGACCGGCCACATGATCGGGCAGCGCTACGGACTCACCTCGGACGGCCTCTTCAACACGCAGGAGGAACTCGACGCCCGCCCTGTGAACACCTACACCGGCAACCTCGCCGCCCTCGGCGACATCCGCTACAAGAGCCTGGACGGCAACGACGTCATCGACCAGAACGACATCGGCCCGATCGGCTTCCCGAACTACGCCCTCTACCATTTCAATTTCAAGGCGAAGCTCAGCTGGCGCGGGCTGGACGTCCGGGTGCTCTTCACGGGCAGCAAGGACGGCTCCTACTATCTCCCGAGCGGCTTCACGATCCCGTTCTTCAAGAGCGCGGGCAACGCCTGGAAGTGGCAGTACGACGGCCGCTGGACCGAGGAGAAATACCTCGCCGGCGAGGAGATAACCTATCCGCGCGCCGCTTTCGACGCGACTTCCACCCACAACAATTACCTCGTGAGCGACTACTGGATGAAGTCCACCGACCACATCAAGCTCAAGAACGTCGAGCTCGGCTACACCTTCGGCTTCGGGAAAAAGGGCCGGGACAGCATCCTGCAGGCTCTCCGGGTCTATGCCAACGCCAACAACATCTACACCTTCCGGAATGCCCTCACCCCCTATGGCATCGATCCGGAGACGCGGGACGGCAACACGTATGTCTATCCGCTGACCCGGATCTTCATGGCGGGGATCAGTTTCCGGTTCTAATGCCTGACCGTATGAGAAAGAACGCAATACAGATCCTGACGGCGGCGCTCCTCCTGGGCTCCTGCAGCCTGTTCCTGGAGAAGCCGGACACCACGGGCACCGTGGACCAGGAAGCCGTGTTCTCCACGGCCAAGAATGCGAAGGCGGCCCTCATGTCCTGTTACCGGAATTCGCTCCGGCACGGCTGGCCGGGGGCCATGGGCATCGGGCACAGCACGCTCGGGGCCATCTCCGGCGAGGTGGGCCGCGGAGCCAGCTGGCATGGAAGCTACCATATCTCCCAGCAGGGGCTGTCCGTCAATGGCACAGATGGTTCCGATGCCGGTGCAGACAATTTCGCCCAGAACTGGGCGGTCATCCGGGAATGCTACCTGGTCCGGGAGAACGTCCAGGCGGTGGCCGACCTCAGCGATGCGGAGAAGCAGGTGATGGCCGCCGAGGCGACCGCGCTGGTCGCCTACCGCTACATGGGCATGTTCTACCGCTATGGCGGTGTGCCGATCGTGCGGAAATCCTTCGCGGCGACTGACGACCTGTCGGCCGGCCGTGCACCGCTGTCGGAACTCGTTCCCTTTATCACCGGCCTTTGCGACGAAGCGGCGGAAGTCCTTCCCGTCAAGTGGGACAAGGCCAACACCGGGCGGATGACCAAGGGCGCGGCCCTTGCCATCAAGGCGCGGGTGCTGCAGTTCGCCGCCCGTCCGCTGTTCAACAGCGCGACGCCGTATCTGGACAACGGGGAGCACAACGACCTGATCTGCTTCGGAAATGCCGACCGGGAGCGCTGGAAGGACGCCATCGACGCCAATGAAGCCGTCCTCGCCTGGGCGGTCGATGCCGGGGTCGAGCTGATCAATACCGGCGGCGCCGGGGCGGGAAAACCGAACCCCAACGCCTTCGACGACTATGCCCGCGCCACGTCGGTCCCTGCCAACCAGGAGATTATCCTGGGCTACAAATTCAACGACACGGGCGGCCAGGACCCGCTGGTGAACTTCATCAACTGTTCCCGTTACGTGACCTACAACCGCTTCGACACCGACTGCAGCGGCATTCTGACGAACCACCTCGAGCAGTATCTCGATGCGGAGGGCAATGAGATCGACTGGCCGAAGGTGGGGGACAGCGCGCCGCGGGCGGGCGCCGACTGGGCGGCGAAGGTCGCCATCATCGAGCCGCGCGCCCTCGCCGACATCAAGTTCGGCGGCCATGACGCGGCCAATAATCCCGGCGACTACAACTGGCAGAATATCGGCTGGAACAGAGGCGGTTACGCCGCCGACAAGAACAAGGCGTCCGTCTTCCCGAATCCGATCAGCGTCGAGAAGGGCTGCGGCGAACGCACCAAATTCTTCTACCACGCCGGCGGGCGGACCTGGTTCGAGCCGCCGCTGTTCCGCCTCGCCGAGACCTACCTGAACCTGGCGGAGGCCTACAATGAATACGGGAATCCGGACCGCGCGCTCGAGAATCTCAACAAGGTCCACAACCGCGCCGGCCTGCCCGCCGTCACGGAACGCGACCCGGAGAAACTGCGGGCCATGATCCAGCGGGAATTCGCCGTGGAACTCTTCCAGGAGAGCCACCGGTATTTCGACGTGAAGCACTGGAAGCGGGCGGACATCGCCGACGGCATCTGCGGCGGCCCGATGCGCATGCTCCAGTTCAGCATCAAGAATGACGACAGCGTGGTCTGGCCTTATGCGGCGAAATGGGTGGAATACTGGTGGGATTCGGTCGTCTATACCTCCTATTGGAGCGACGCGATGTTCCTGGAACCGTTCCCGCAGCTCGAGATCAACAAGGGGACCCTTACCCAGAACCCCGGTTATGACGCAAAAGGAGGGAATGTATGAGTAAGTTTTTCAAATGCCTCGCCCTGGCGTGCGCGCTGCTGCCGCAGGGCCTCCCCCTGCTGGCTCAGGACTACGGAACCGCCGCTGTTTCAGTCGCTTCCGGGGATGATCTCTACAAGACTGCAGACGTGAACCTGACCAATACCTTCCCCGGCGTGTTCTCCGGGATGGCGGTCCGCCGCGGCTCCGGGGAGATCGGCGGCAACATGGCCGGATACCTCATCCGCGGGATGGGGAGTTTCGGCGTGGACGAATGGTCGAAGGCGCGCCTGTTCGTGGACGGCTTCGAAGTGAACAAGGAGTATCTTGCCTCCATCGCCCCGGCCGAGATCGAGAAGGTCGAGGTGCTGAAGGACGCCGCCGCGCTGTCCCTTTACGGGGAGCGGGGCGCGAACGGGGTGATCGCCGTTACGACGCGCCGCGGCGTGGCGGGTCCGTCCACGGTGAGCGCCCGCGTGCGCTACGGCGTACAGGCCCCGTCGAGCCTGAACAAGCCGCTGGACGCCTACCATTATGCGATGCTCTACAACCAGGCGGTCTCGAACGACAACGGGATGGTCTGGTCGCCGGCCTATTCCCAGGAGCAGCTGGATGCCTACCACGACGGGGCAGGGGTCAATGTCGACTGGTACGCCGAGACCCTCCGCCGCTTCGGCAGCTACATGGATGCCGACGTCATCCTGCAGGGCGGCTCGTCCGCGGCGCGGTACAACGTGAACCTGGATTATCTCGGAAGCAAGGGTCTCCTGAACGTCCGGGACACGGACCAGACGCGGAACCTCGGCGCGCGGAAATTCAACGTCCGGGCCAACCTGGATTTCGACGTCCTGCGGATCTTCCAGGTCCGGATGGACATCGGCGGGCGCGTGGAATTCCTTCACCGTCCGAACTATACGGTATCGACCCTGTTCGGCAACCTGGCCCGCTATCCGTCCAACATCTATCCGGTGTTCGACGATGAGGCCGGGGAGCATTACAGCGGTACTGGCGTGTTCCCGAACAACCCCTACGGCTCCATCACCGGCCTCGGCTGGTTCTCCGCCAAGGCCCGGAGCCTGCAGACGAACCTTTCCGTGAAGGAACGCCTGGATGACCTTGCAGAAGGTCTTTACCTGGAGGAAGCGGTCTCTTTCTACAGCTATACGCGGAGCACGTATTCCAAGACGCGGGACTATGCCCGCTGGCGGAACGGCGCCACCACCACGACGAACGAGACGACGACCATCACGGCGAGCGGCTACGGCTCCGCCGGGATGCAGGACTGGAAACAGGGCCGCATCACCGCCGGGTACGACCACGCTTTCGGCCGGCATCACCTGACGGCGGCGGCGAACGGACTGATTTCCGCCTACAAGGGCGACGGTTATTTCTCCTATAAGAACAATACGCTGAATTTCAACGGGTTCCTCCGTTATAACTTCGCCGACCGCTACATCCTGGAGGCGGCGGTGTCGATGTTCGGCAACGATGCCTTCGCCCCCGGCCACCGCTGGCATCCCTATCCGGCGGTCTCCGGTGCATGGGTGCTGTCGAACGAGCCGTTCCTGCAGGATTCCCGCGCGGTGCGCTTCCTCAAGCTGCGCGCCTCGGCGGGCCTGACGGGCGCCTCCGAGTCCGGGGCGACCTCGGTGCTGAGCGACTTCAATTCCGGCGGAAGGTTCCTGTACAAGGATTATTACACCTACAGCTACATCGGTACCTTCTACGCCGGGACGAATCCGTCCTCCTGGCAGAACACCCTGGTCCCGATGTTCATCGGCAATGCCGACATCGCGCCGGAACAGAGCCTCAAGCTCGATGCCGGCTTCGATGCCGATCTGGCCGGCGGCTTCCACCTCTCGGCCGACGTCTTCTTCGACCGCCGGTCGGGCATCCTGACGCTCGACCGTTCGCTGATGGCCTATTACGGCAAGCAGTACGCATTCTCCAACCTCGGAAGGATGCGCAGCGGCGGGGTCGAGGCTTCCGCCGCCTGGTCGGGGAAGGCCGGTCATTTCTCCTGGCGGCTGGACGGGAACCTCCTCTTCTGCCGCGACATCGTGGACGAGATGGCGGAGGTGCCGACGGCCAATCCTTTCAGCGCGGCGACGGGCCGGCCCTACGGCACCTACATCGGCCTGGTGGCGGACGGGTTCTTCGGGACGGGCGATTTCGATGACGACGGCCGCCTGGTCCCTTCCCTCCCGACGCCGGCTTTCGGTGCCGTCCAGCCCGGCGACGTCAAGTACCTGGACCTCGACCGGAACGGCATCGTGGACCAGAATGACGTGACCCGGATCGGCTACGGCCGCTTCCCGGAATGGAACTTCGCGTTCGGCGCGAAGCTGTGCTACCGGGGCTTCGACCTGGAAATCCGTTTCCAGGGCCTTGCGGGCATGGCGGCGAACCTGCTGGACAACAAGAACCAGACGATCGCCTTCGTGGACAACGGCAATGCCTACGCCCTGGCGCAAGACGCCTGGGCCTATTACCCCGTCGAGGGCATCGACAACCGGGCCGGAGCGAAGTATCCCCGCCTCACGACCCGGGGCAATGAGAACAACTACCGGCTCAGTTCCCTCTGGGTCAAGGACGCTTCCTTCCTGAAGCTCCGGAACCTCACGGTCGGCTACACCTTCCCGAAACAGCCGCTCCGTTTCTATGTCAGTGGAGAGAACCTCCTGACTTTCAGCCCGCTGCTTGCCGAATACGGGCTGGATCCGGAGAACATCTCCGGCCTGTATCCCCAGCTGCGGTCCCTGACCGCCGGCCTTGCCGTGACCTTCTAATGCGCCCCGAGATGAAGACTTTCCGCACTTTCCTTTGCCTTGCCGGAGCCGTTCTCCTGACGGTCTCCTGCGAGCGTTTCCTGGATACGGCCCTGGATACCCACCAGACCGACGAGAGCGTCGCCTCGGCCCGGAGCAGCATCTGGGCATTCGCCGGCGCCTTCTATTCCCCGATGTTCTACGGTTATTCGGTCATCGACGGCAACCTGTTCGCCGCGGCTTCCGACGAAGCCGAGCAGACGGCCGCCTCGTCGAATGCGCTGCAGTTCAACCTGGGCATCGTGAACAGCAGCGTCAACCCGCTGTGGACGGCCTACACCAATGCCTATGAAGGCATCCGGGCCGCGAATTACTTCCTGGACTATGTGGCCGACGGCAAGGGCATGGCCCTGCTGGAAAAAAACCGCAACCTGGTCACCGATGCGGTCAACTACGCCCGCGACGTGGCTTCGCTGAACTGGTACATCGCCGAGGCGCACGTCGCCCGCGCCTACTATTATTCCGAACTGATCAAGATGTACGGCGGCGTGCCGATCGTCGAAAAGACGATGCAGTCCTCCGGCGGCGAAAAGATCGCCCGCTCGTCCTATGAGCAGTGTGTGGAATACATTGTCAATGAGATAGATAACTGGAAGGACGGGCTGGCCGTGAACTGGACGGACCATGCGACGTACGAGGGGCGTTTCACCCGCGGTGCGGCGCTGGCCATCAAGGCGCGCGTGCTGCTGTACGCCGCGAGTCCGCTGCACAATCCTTCGCACGACGTGGCGAAATGGGCCCGCGCGGCGCAGGCCGCGGCGGACCTGATCGCCGATCCGGACCTCAGCTATGCCCTCGACCGGGATTATGCCTCCTATTTCCGCGGCGGCTATTCCCTGACCTCGCCGGAGACGATCCATGCCGTCCGGCGGGCGACGACCAATACCCTCGAGGCCGCCAATTACCCGATTGCCACTTCCGGCGGCAAGAGCGGCGTCTGCCCGACGGAAAACCTGGTGGCGGACTACGAATGGATCGGGACGCCGAATCCGTCGGACCCGTATGCCAACCGCGATCCGCGCCTGGAGGCGTCCATCGTGTACAACGGCAGCTATTGGAACGGGCGCACGATCGCCGAGGCGGCGGGCGAGTCCGACGACATGGCGCGCACAAATGCCAGCAAGACAGGCTATTACCTGAAGAAATTCCTCACCGACGGGCTCAACCTGACCCAGGACCAGAAGGCCCAGCACAACTGGGTGACCTTCCGTTACGGCGAGGTCCTGCTCAATTATGCCGAGGCGATGAACGAGGCCTACGGGCCGGGCGTGGTGCCGCCGGGCTTCCCGATGAGCGCGGCCGAGGCGCTGCAGAAGGTGCGCGACCGCGCGAGCATGAGCCTGCCGAAGGTCGATGCGGGCAGCGTCGCCGCCTTCCGTGCCGCCGTCCGCCACGAGCGCCGGATCGAACTCGCGTTCGAGGATCACCGCTATTGGGACCTCCTCCGCTGGAAGGAGGCGATGACCGTGCTGAACGCCCCCGTACAGGGGGTGAAGATCACCCGCCAGGGAGACGGGTACGCCTACCGGGTCGTGGATGTCGCTTCCCGGACCTTCCATCCGAACAATTATTACCTGCCTTTCCTCCGCAGCGAGGTGCAGAATTCCGCCGGAACCCTCGAACAGAACCCCGGTTATTAAACCTGTCCGCTTATGAAGAAATTGACTGTCATTCTGTTGTCTCTCTTTGCCACGCTCTCTGCGGCGGGGCAGATTCTCCGGGTCGATGCGCCGGAGGGGCGGATCCGTCAATATGGCCGGGCCGATTTCTCCGTCACGCTCAAGGGCAGCTGGGAGAATCCCTTCCTGCAGGAGGAAGCGGCGCTGGAGATGCTGCTGACCGCCCCTTCCGGGAAGACGTTGGTCGTGCCCTGTTTCTATGTTGAAGGGGAGAGCGGCGCCGAGAGCCGTTGGGAGGCCCGGATCATGCCGCAGGAGAAAGGTCGGTATTCGTATTGTTTCCGCTATTCCGAAGGGGGAGAGGCCGTCTCCACATCGGAGGAGGCCGTTTTCGAGGCCCGCCGCCCCCGGCGCGGGGAGCATGGCATCCTGCACGTCCGGGACAACTGGACCCTCGTCTATGACGACGGGACCCCGTTCCGCGGCATCGGCGAGAACCTCTGCTGGGAGTCCCGCGTGAAGGACGACAACCGCTTCTTCGCCGCCCTGCATGAGCAGCATGAGCGCTTCAACTACGATGCGATGCTGCCCGCCTTTGCGAAGAACGGGGGCAATTTCACCCGCTTCTGGATGTGCCCCTGGAATTTCCCCATCGACCGGCACGACGACTTCAACAACGACCGCTACGAGCCCTCGGACGCGTATTACAACCCCAGCGCCGTCGCCCGGCTGGACCACGTGATGGCCCTGTCGGAGGAACTCGGCATCCGGGTGATGCTCTGCATGGGCCAGGGCGACGTGACGGCCGACCATGCCTTCTTCCTGTCGGAGGAGGCCAGGGCCCGCATGCGCAACCGGCTCCGCTACATCGTCGCCCGCTGGGGATACAGCCCCTCCGTCGCGATGTGGGAATTCTTCAATGAAATCGACAATATCCAGTTCTACGACAAGGAGAACCCGATTCCCGCGGAGGATATCGTCGCCTGGCATACCGAAATGGCCGCCTACCTGAAGGAACTCGATCCTTTCGACCATGTGGTCACGACGTCCATCTCCCACCGCGACCTCGCCGGACTCAACGACGTCCCGGACATCGACATCAACCAGAAGCACATCTACTGTGCGACCGAGACGATCCCTTCGACCATCCACCGGTATGAGGCCGCGCACGGAAAGCCCTATGTGATCGGCGAATACAGCTACGAGTGGAACTGGTTCAAGAATTTCGGGGAATTCGAGGCGGGAATGGTCACCGACTTCCGCCGCGGGCCCTGGTACGGCGTCTTCAACCCGACGCCCGTGACTCCGATGAGCTGGTGGTGGGAATGGTTCGACGAAAAGGGCGTGAACGGGACCTTCCGCCCGGTCCGCTTCGTTTCCGACCGGATGCTCTGCCGGGGGAAGGGTTCCTTCATCCCCGTCGCTGCGGAGGCGAAAGGCGCCGAGGCGTATGCCATCCGCTGCGGGAAACGTACCTATGTATATGTCTTCAGTCCC
Source organism: Bacteroidales bacterium (assembly GCA_016287075.1). Lineage (GTDB taxonomy): Bacteria > Bacteroidota > Bacteroidia > Bacteroidales > UBA932 > Cryptobacteroides. Next base: position 139,196 of record JAEEVC010000001.1, read on the forward strand.
GAAGGAAAGACCGTGGAGGTGCGTGTCGACTATCCCCTCCGGCGCGCCTGCGTCCGCGCGCTCGACGCCGACGCCTGCCGTTTCGTACGGCAGGGCTGCGTCCGCGCCGCGGGGGGCCGGATCGCGTTTACGGCCGATGCCTCCCGGGACGGGGGCGTAGTCTTTGAAATCCGATGACCATGAGAAAGTTCCTCTTACCGCTTGCCGCCCTGGCGGCGCTGATGCCCCTCTCCTGCCGGCAGCCCGTCGAGATCCCGGTCGTCCCGGATCCCGCCGGCAGCGATGATCCGGCCGTCGTGGACCCCGATCCGGTCTTCGGCGGCGACGTCGTTTTCTCGGCGACCATCGCGGCCCTGCCCGACGGGACCCAGCCCGTGTGGAAGGAAGGGGAGGCCATCGTCCTGTCCGACGGGACTTCCGTGCAGACGCTGGTGAATGCCGGACCGGAAGGTGTCCTGGCTTCCTTCCCGGCCCGGATCCGGGAGCAGGCCGGACACGTCGTCGCGGTCAGCCCGGCGATGGACGGACTGTCCCCCTCGCTCGACGGCCTGACGCTGACGGTGCCCGCCGTCCAGTCCGCCGCTGCGCCCGCCCCGGCCTGCCGGGTCGCGGTCAGTGGCGATAAGCAATTGTATTTCAAGGATGTATTCGCCACGGTGCTGCTGTCCGTCACCTTTGAAGGGGTGACGAAGCTCGTGTTCCATGCAGCGGATGCCGCCGCCGGATGCTCCGTATCCTTCGACGGGGAGTCGTTCTCCGCGACCCCTTCCGGCTCCTGCCCGGACTTCACGCTGGAGGGACCGCTGGAAAAAGACAGGAAATATGCCCTCCGGCTTGCGCCGGGGCGGATGGCACAATACACCGTTTCCGCCTATATCGGCGACGAGAAGGTTTCCGAATCCGACGGGAAGAACCTGGAACTCGCCCCGGGCGGTGTCGCGGAACTGGCCGGGGTCGATCCCTCGGCGACCGTTTACCGGATCACGAACCTGTGGGTCTGGGGCGGGACCGGGCCGGAGTTCGGCTGCACCAAGGTCTATGACCTGCTGAACAACGCCGACAAGGCCGCCTGCTTCGACCCGTCGGACGGGCGTGGCGTCAATGCGCTCAAGGACAATTACTTCGAGCTCGCCCCCGACGGGACCTTCCGGAACTGGGCCGGCGCGGACGGACGCAACTGGTGGTTCGTCTTCTCCGCCGGCGGCCGGACGCTGGACCTCAAGGCATTCTACGACGTGATTCCCCGGGCGGAGGGGACCTATACCCTGGCCGGCGATGCCATGACGTTCCGCAAGCCGGACGGCACGACCTCCTCCGGCCGCCTGCTTCCTCCTGCGACCTATCCGCTGGCCGGAACCACGCCCGCGCTGTCCGTGACGACGACGCACCCCGGGCTCATGTTCACGATTACCGGCGGCAAGGACTACTGGAGCGGCCCGGCGTCGGATTATGACGTCTTTGCCTGCCATCCGCGGGCCATGCTCTTCGAACTCGAAGAGATGCCGGTCGGTTTCCATGTCCCGTCCGAATCCCGGACCGTCGATGCGGACTTCGAGTACATCGAGCCGGTCCCGGTCGGGTTTGACTTCGACACCCTGCCCGGAACCTGGACGGTCTATGGCGGCAATTCCGCCCCGTACGGCCTGTTTGTCCTGGGTGGCTCCGGCAACGATCCCGCTTTCGTGTCTCCGATCGACAAATCCTGGGACTGGAACGACAACATCTGGTATGAATGCGACAACGACCTGACCTTTACGGTCGGTGCGAAAACGGCCGCGGAAATGACCGGAACGACGGAATGGACCGGAGGCGACAACGGCAAGTTCTGGGATTACATCTGGAAGAAGACGGGCGAGGACCTGTCCCGCTTCTACGACAAGATTCCGAAGGGAGTCAGCAACTATTCCCTCAACCTCTCCACGCTGACCATCACCCTCGGGAACGGCGAGCAGGCGAAGTTCCTCCCGCCGGGCTCCCATGAATTCGCTTATGGGAAGATCGTCACGGTGCCGGACGGCTGCTTCGCGCTGGCCTTCCACCTCGGCGAGCCGGTCGCAGCGACGGCGGAGCGCTGGACCGACGTGGACCGCTTCATCAACGCCCCGCTGGAATACGTGATGATCTTTGAAAGGAAATAATCTTCAACAACTTAATACATAAGCGCTTATGAATAAGTTAAACTATCTCTCCCCAACCCTCCGCGAGACCAGTCTCCGCGCGGAGCGGAACTTCCTCGCCAGCGGCGAGGGTGAGAATGCCGAGCCCACGCCCGGCACGTGGTCTTTCTTCGACGAACTTGAAATGGAGTAGCGTTATGAGAAAGATTTGGATCATCGCGACGGCCGCCGCAGCGGTGGCGCTCGCGGGTTGTAACCGGGAAACCGACGCCCCCGCACCGGAGGCGGGCGTTTTCCGTGCAACGATTGAAACCCCCTCCCGCGTCGCTTTCTCCGACGAGGGTACATTCAGCTGGCAGGAAGGCGATGCGATCGCCGTTTCCACGAACGCCGGTTTCAAGACCTTCACCCTGGCCTCCGGAGCCGGCAGTGCTTCCGGTACCTTCCAGGGAGAACTGGTGGACGTAACCTCCGCGACGGTGGCCGTCTATCCGGCTTCTGCCGCCAAGGATGACGCAACGGTGACCCTCCCGGCGGAGTACGCCTGGAAGGAGGGCCAGACGAACGCGGTCATGTTCTGCGAACAGGTGAGCCTGACGGAAGTCAACAGCTTCAAGCACCTCGGCGGTATCATCAAGATTACGTATTCCGAGATTCCGGCCGATGCCAACGCCCTGGTTTTCAAGGCTGAGGCGAAGATCACGGGCGATTTCGCCATCGCTGACGGCAAGATCGCCGCGGGCGCGGGCACGGACGAGGTGAAGGTTACCTTCGCCGCCGGTTCGAATCCCGCCGCGTTCTATATCCCGGTTCCGACGGGCGAATACAAGTTCTCGGTCGAACTCCAGAAGGACGGCGCTGCCGTCGAGGGGACGAAGATCGCGACGACGAACCCCATCAAGGTCGACCGCAAGTCGCTCATCCTCATGGATCCGATCGGCGGCGTCCAGGCGGGTGCGACCATCAGGGACTTCGCCGAGGAGTTCGTGAAGGTCATCGACATCTGGGAAGCCACCGTCGGCGAAATCAAGATGCATTCCTCCGTGGATGCCACGCCGAACGCCCACTACATCCCGGACGAGACGACGATCACGGTCGGCGACAAGACCTACAACACGGCCGACATGTACGAGACGGCCTCCCGCTGCTACCTCCTCGTCCGCGGCTACAACGGCCTCGACACGGAGAACTACGGTGCCGGCAAGATCGCGGCCCTTGCGGGCGGCGCTCAGGCGATGAGCACGACGGAGGTTCCCGCCACGCACAATTACACGTGGGGGTCCGCTCCGTACAACGAGCTCGGGACCTACGACATCGCGACCGGCCAGGGCTCCGGCAACAACGGTCACCTCATCAAGATCGTTGACGGCCAGGCGGTCCACAGCCAGGTTGATGTCACGATCCTGGACAACCAGGTGATGCGTGCGATGAACTATTCGCACGGCAAGGACATCTCGAACATGTGCACGTATCCGCGTGACCCGATCACGAACTACGCGGGCAGCTTCAGCGCAAAGCGCGCACTGCTGACGTACGCGTTCTTCTTCAAGTACATGCTGGACAACAACCTCGACAAGGCCGACGGCATCGGCGCGGATGTCGCCATCCGCTCCGAACTGTTCGGTGACGAGGGACCTGCTGCTCCGGAATTGAAGACGGAAATCGCGACGGCGGAGGACTTCCTCTCGTTCGTCGATAATGCGAAACTGTATGCCGGGTCCGACGGGGTGAAACTCACGGCCGACATCGAACTCCCGGCGACCTTCGAACCGGATACCCTCTGGTGCAGCATCGACGGCCAGGGCCACAAGGTGACCTACACGCTGGACATCCCGAAGGAAAGCACGCGCAGTGCGGGCCTGTTCACCAATATCCAGGACGGCCTGACCGTCAAGAACCTGAAGGTGGCCGGCTCTCTGAAGAGCGCCAAGGTCTCCACCGGCGGCATCGGCGGCAAGGTGGGTGCCAATGTCACGTTCGAGAACTGCGAAAGCGCGGTGAACATCCTCTGTAATGTGGCCGGTGTCACTTACCATCTGGGCGGTATTGCCGGCGATATCGCGACGGGCTCCGTTTTCCGTGGCTGCCACAACAGCGGTAATGTCATCTATGCGCTCGCCGAGCTGGCTGCGGGCAAGAACTCCCAGGTGGGCGGCATCGTCGGCCAGGCCAACGGCGTCATGCTGTTCGAGGACTGCGTCAATGACGGCAATGTCGAGTTCCATGCTGGCGACAACGGTCCCCGCATGGCCGGTATCTGCGGCTATGTCAATGATGTCACGGATGCCAGTTTCATCCGTTGCACGAACAATGGTGAAGTCCTCTCCGAGTGGAAACGCAGCGGCGGCTATGCTTATAAGGGTGGTATTACCGGCTATTACGGGAGCCCGGTTGCAGGCTGCAAGGTGGTCTATTCGGAATGCGTCAACAACGGCAAGCTCTCTTCCTTCGGCAACACCAACATCCGCTGCCGCATCGGCGGTATCGCCGCCTATGCCGGCATGACGGATGACAACGCCACGAACCAGGGCGTTTCGGAAAGCGGTACGGACTGGAAATACACGAACTGCACCAACAACGGTGAAATCTCCAACATCGGCACGAATTCCGCCAACCACATCGGCGGTATCGTCGGTTTCTCCGAGAGGGCTGCCAAGCTCATCATCGAAGGCTGCACCCAGAACAGCAAGATCTCCCAGGCTGGCGCCGGTCGTGCCGGTGGCATGCTGGGCATGCGCGGCGGTTCCCAGAGCATCTACAAGGACATCAAAGTGACGAAGAATGTCCTTCTGGAGGTCACGGGGGCCGGTGATGCGAAGCTGATCATCGGTGACAATGATACCCAGATCGTTACGGAAATGACCGGCAAGATCGAGGCGGCGACCGTCTCGGTCAACGGCACCGCCACGGAGATGACGGCCGATAACTACCGCGACTTCCTGCTCAAGAACGCCCTCGGCGAGGGCGGTTCCACCGAAGGCGTCGTCTTCGACGGCGGGCAGCCGAGTTATCCGGCCCCGATGGAGAAGATCTCCGAAGGCGCCCAGCTGGATCCCACGACACTTCCGGGCGACTGGAACGTCCTCGGCAACAACTCGACCAAGAACGGTATATACGTTCTCGGCGGCACGGGCAGCGACCCGCGCCTGGTCTGCCCTTATGACAAGACCTGGGACTGGAACGATTCGATTTACCGCGAATCCGACAACGGCCTGACCATCGAAATGACCGGCATCTCCGGGACGTCCATCCAGGGCAATATGAACTGGTGGGCCGGCGCGGACGGCAAGTTCTGGGATTATGTCTGGAACTTCTCAAGCGCGGACAAGCCGGAGTACATACCGTATATAGGTACCGACCTGTCGCAGTTCTACAACAAGCTTCCGAAGGGCAAGAATGCCGTTTCCATCGATATCATGACCTTTACGGCGACCCTCTCCAACGGCGAGACCCCGAAGATCCTCACGCCCGGCGTCTACAAGTTCTGCGAGGGGGGCAGCGGCCAGACGCTGACCGTTCCGGACGGCTGCTTCGCCCTGAAATTCCACCTGGGCAACATGCAGGTCCAGGCCGGCGAATGGTACGGCAAGGACATCGACCGCTTCATGTTCTGCCCGCTCGAATACATCATCATCTTCGAGAAGGAAGGCGGTTCTGTGGACCCCGGTGAGCAGGGCGAAGCCGCTCCGATGGAGCTGATGACCCCCGGTGCGGCATTGGACATCAGTACCCTCGCAGGCAGTTGGAATGTCCTCGGCAATAACTCGACCAAGAACGGCATCTATGTCCTCGGCGGCTCCGGCAGCGATCCGCGCCTGGTCTGCCCCTACGACAAGACCTGGGACTGGAACGATTCGGTTTACCGTGAGTCCGACAACGGCCTGTCCATCGCCGTGACAAGCATGGAGGGAACGTCCGTTACCGGTACCATCAACTGGTGGTCCGGCGCAGACGGCAAGTTCTGGGACTATGTCTGGAACTTCAAGAGTTCCGCCGATCCGACGACGTACGATCCGTACATGGGCACCGACCTGTCGAAATTCTACAACAAGATCCCGAAGGGCAAGTACGCGTTCACCCTCGACCTCGCGACGATGACGGCGACCCTCAACAACGGGGAGAAGCCGAAGATCCTCACGCCCGGCGTGTACAAGATCTGCGACGGTGACGGCAACTCCCAGAAGCTGACGGTTCCGGACGGCTGCTTTGCGATGAAGTTCCATCTGGGCAACATGCACAAGGAGCAGAACGGCGCCTTCTACGGCAAGGACATCGACCGGTTCATGTTCTATCCGCTTGAGTATTTCATTATCTTCGAAAAGGAGTAATTGATGGAGTCATTCCTGCAACGCAAGACCCGCCTGGAATCCGCCTGGCGGGCCTTGCTTGGGCGGCCGAACCATCCCCTGGAGGGGAACGGCGTCTTCGAGCGGTATGCCTATCCGGCCCTGACGGCCGCACATGCCCCGCTCGCGTGGCGCTATGACCTCTCCGAGGAGACGAATCCCTACCTGCTGGAACGGTTCGGCATCCACGCCGTCTTCAATCCCGGGGCCATCAAGCTGGGGGACAGATACCTCCTGATGGCCCGGGTGGAAGGCGCCGACCGGAAGTCGTTCTTCGCCGTGGCGGAAAGCCCGAACGGCGTGGACAGCTTCCAGTTCTGGCCGCGTCCGGTGACGATGCCCGAATGGGGGGAGCCGGCGACGAATGTCTATGACATGCGGCTGACGGCCCACGAGGACGGCTGGGTTTACGGGATCTTCTGCGTCGAGCGGAAGGACCCGGCGGCACGGCCCGGCGACCTGTCGGCGGCCGTGGCCGCGGCGGGTGTCGCCCGGACGAAGGACCTCGTCCACTGGGAGCGCCTGCCGGACATCGTCTCGGCGAGCCAGCAGCGCAATGTCGTCCTGCATCCGGAGTTCGTTGGTGGCAAATATGCCCTCTACACGCGCCCGCAGGACGGTTTTATCGATGCGGGCAGCGGCGGCGGCATCGGCTGGGCCCTTGTGGACACGATGGAAGGCGCCGTCATCCGCGACGAACGGATCATCGACGCGCGTGCCTATCATACCGTCAAGGAATGCAAGAACGGCGAAGGCCCGGCGCCGATCAGGACCCCGCAGGGCTGGCTGCACCTGGCCCACGGCGTGCGCGGTTGTGCCAGCGGCCTCCGTTATGTCCTTTACATGTACATGACGGCGCTGGACGACCCGGCACGCGTCATCGCGGCGCCTGCCGGCTTCTTCATGGCCCCGGAAGGGGAGGAGTATGTCGGCGACGTGATGAACGTCCTGTTCTGCAACGGCTGGATAGCCGATCCGGACGGGAAAGTGTTCATCTACTATGCCTCGTCGGACACGCGCGTCCATGTCGCGACCTCGACGGTGGACCGGCTGGTGGACTACTGCCTCCATACGGCCCCGGACGGCCTGCGGACAGGTTTGACGGTCGAGCGGTTGAACCGACTGATTGACAAGAATTTATCCGCCTGATGAGGAAAGAGGACATCGTCCGTTTCCGGGAAGAGGTGCGGGATGAGCTGGAGCGGGATATCCTGCCCTGGTGGCTCGCCTTGAAGGATCCCCGCGGCGGGTATTTCGGAGAAGTGGACGCCCGCGGGCACGTCCGGAAGGACGCGCCCCGGGGCGTCGTTCTCGACGCACGCCTCGTATGGACCTTCTCGGCCGCTTACGGGGCGCTCCGCCGTCCGGAGTTGCTGGAAGCGGCCTCCTGGGCGAAGGACTGGTTCGTGGAGAACTTCATCGACACCCGCTGCGGCGGTGTGTACTGGTCCGTGGCGGCGGACGGCTCGCCGCTGGAGGACAAGAAGCAGCTGTATGCCCAGGGATTCGCAATCTACGGGCTCAGCGAATGGTGCCGCGTCCATCCGGATGAAAGTGCCCTGGAAGCGGCTGTAGGCCTGTTTCGCATCGTTGAAGAGCATTTTGCGGATCCGGCGTACGGGGGCTATGTCGAAGCGCTTGCGCGTGATTTCTCGTCCCTTCCGGACATGTCCCTGAGCGCCCACGACATCAATGCGGACAAGACGATGAACTCGCACCTCCATCTGCTGGAGGCGTATGCCAATCTCTATCGTGTCTGGCCGGATCCGGCGCTGAAAACCGCTTCTGAACGGCTTCTGCGCCTGGTTTGCGATACGATTATGGCCCCGTCCGGCCACCTGGGGCTGTACTTCCGCCGGGACTGGACGGCGCTTCCCGGCGGCATTTCGTTCGGTCACGACATCGAGACGTCGTGGCTGGTGCAGGAATGCGCCGGTTTCCTCGGCGGCCCGTCGCTCGGGGAGACGGTGCGCCCGGCGGCGCTCCGGATGGGCGCGGCGGGCAACGAAGGGCTCCTTCCGGACGGCTCGATGCGCTATGAGCGCCTGCCGGACGGGACGGAGGACCTTTCCCGGCAATGGTGGGTCCAGGCCGAGACGGTGGTGGGCAACCTCCACCTGTGGAAGGCCTTCGGCGACCCGGCCGGGCTGGACCGGGCGGAGGGGGCCTGGGCCTTCATCCGTGACCGTCTGGTGGACCGGGCGGGCGGCGAGTGGTACTGGGGCCTGTTCCCGGACGGGACACCGGACACCACGAATCCGAAGGCGGGCTTCTGGAAATGCCCGTACCACAATGCACGGATGTGCTTGCAAGCAATGGAAATCCTTAAAGACCAATAAGATGGCAAAACTCTCGGAAAAGATTGGCTATGGCCTGGGCGACATGTCTTCCTCGATGTTCTGGAAGATTTTCTCCTATTACCTGCCCATATTCTATTCGGATGTCTTCGGGCTGAAGCCCGTCCATGCGGCGACCCTGCTGCTGGTGACGAAGCTCTATGACGCCGTGTCGGACCCGGTGATGGGCCTCATTGCCGACCGGACGGAGACGAAGTGGGGCCGCTATCGTCCCTACCTGCTCTGGATGGCCATCCCCTTTGCCGTCATCGGCATCCTCTCGTTCTATGTGCCGAATACCACCTATGCGCTCAAGCATGTCTATGCCTATGTGATGTACATCCTTATGATGACGGCCTATACGGCCGTGAATGTGCCGTACGGGGCCATGCTGGGGGTGGTGACGGAGGATTCGCGCGAGAAGAGCGTCTTTTCGAGTTTCCGGATGTTCTTCGCCTACATCGGCAGCTTCGTCGCCATGGGCATCTTCTGGCTCTTCGAGCGTTCCGTCATCGGCGGGACCAATGCCGCGGGGAAGCTGGTCAAGGGCGTCGGCGACGCGGATCCGCTCCAATGGACGGGAATCGTTGCCATCGTCGCGGCCATCTGTGCCGTGCTCTTCGTGCTGTGCTTCTTCATGACGAAGGAGCGCGTACGGGTGGAGAAAAAGGCGACGGGCTCCATCCGGGCCGATCTCAAGGCGCTGGGGACGAACGGTCCCTGGTGGCTCCTGCTCGGCGCGGCCATCGGCCAGCTGCTCTGCCTCTCCATCCGCGGCGGCGCAGCGGCGTACTACTTCGCCAATATTCTGGGTGCCAATATCTTCCTGACCTGCGCAATCTATTTGACCATCGGTGAGATCGGGCAGATGGCGGGCGTTTCCCTGGCGGTCCCGCTGTCCGGGCGTTTCGGCAAGCGGAATACGTTCATCGGTGCGCTGGCCGTCGCCGCCGTCCTCAGTTGCGCGGTCTGGTTCCTGCCGCCGACGACCGCCGGCGTGTGGGGGCTCGTCATCCTCCAGGTGCTCATCAGCCTCGCCTTCGGCGTGACGGCCCCGCTGACCTGGAGCATGTTCGCCGACGTGGCCGACTATTCCGAGTACACCCACGGGACGGCCTCCACGGGCCTGATTTTCTCCTCGTCCTCCATGGCGCAGAAATTCGGCGGCGCGCTCGGCGGTTTCCTCCTCCTCGCCCTGCTCGGCGCGTTCGGCTATGACAAGGACCTCGCCGCGCAGGCGCCGCAGACGCTCTCCGCCATCAAGGGGATGATGAGCTTCATCCCGGCTGTCGGCGCGCTCCTCGGCATCCTCTGCCTCAGCTTCTATCCGCTGACGACAGGCCGGATGAAGGAGGTCCAGCAGGCCCTGGCCGCCCGCCGGGGCGACCCGTCCCGCTAGGGACCGGCTTTGCCGTCCGGAAAAAAACAGTTATCTTTGCTGACGGTTTAACCGCTTGACCGATAATGAAAAAACAACCGATCCGCTTCGATATGGCGCGGGATCCGATCCGTACGCGCTGGTATCTGAAACCGATTACGAAGCTCCTGAGCTTCCCGGATATGCTTGCCCACCGTCCCGTCATCACGCGCCGGGGGACGGAGGACCTGAAGCCGCCGTTCATCCTCCTTTGCAACCACAACGCCTTCATGGATTTCAAGGTGGCGACCCAGGTCATCTTCCCGCGCCGGGCGAATTACGTGGTGGCCATCGACGGCTTCATCGGCCGGGAGTGGCTGCTCCGCAACGTCGGCTGCATCTGCAAACGGAAGTTCACCAGCGACACCGTATTGGTGCGCCAGCTCCGGAAGGTGTTGGATAACAAGGATATCGCCGTCATTTACCCGGAGGCGCGCTATTCACTCTGCGGGACGACGGCCGTCCTTCCCGCCTCGCTCGGAAAACTGTGCAAGATGATGAAGGCGCCGGTGGCGTCGCTCATCTGCCACGGTCATCACGTGAATTCCCCGTTCTGGAACCTGCATGACCGCCATGTGAAGCCGACGGAGGCGGAGTTCTCCCTGCTCTTTACGCCGGAGCAGCTGGAGGCGATGGAGGTGGACGAGATCAACGATCGGATTGTCAAGGCCTTCCAGTACGATGACTTCGCCTGGCAGAAGGAGCGCGGTATCCGGGTGACCTATGAGAAGCGTGCCGAAGGGCTCCAGAAAGTGCTATACCAGTGCCCCCATTGCGGCAAGGAGTATCGGATGAGCGCGGCGGGCACCATCCTGCGCTGCGACCATTGCGGCAAGGAGTGGGAGATGACCGAACTCGGCGAACTGCGTGCGCTGGAAGGCGAGACGGAATTCGCGCACATTCCCGACTGGTATGAATGGGAACGGGCCAATGTCCGGAGGGAGGTGGAGGAGGGCCGCTATTCCACCGGCGAATTGCCCGTGCGCGTGTATTCCCTGCCCAATGCCGCCCGTTTCATCCACCTGGGCGAGGGAACGCTCCTGCACGATATGGACGGCTTCAAGGTGCGCGGCACGGATGTGGACGGCGACCCGATGGAAATGACCATCCCGGTCCCGTCCCTGTACTCCTGCCACATCGAATACGAGTATCTGGGCAAATACGGCGACTGCGTGGACCTGAACACCCTGCAGGACACCTGGTACATCTACCCCTATGAATGCGACTTCTCCGTCACCAAGATGGCCCTGGCAACGGAGGAGCTCTATTATCATTACCGGCGTCTCGCCGGCAAGCCCTGCCGCCCCGGCCTCGCGTGACGGGGCGGCGGAGGCCTTGTAATTATTTGAGTTTCAGCTCGACGCGGCGGTTGGCCTGGCGGCCTTCCTCGGTGTCGTTCGTCGCGATCGGCTGGCTCTCGCCGTAGCCCTTGTAGCTCAGGCGGCTGGCTTCGACGCCGTGCTGGACGAAATAGTCGTACACGGCCTTGGCGCGGTTCTCGGACAGTTTCTGGTTGTATTCATCGCTGCCGCGGTTATCGGTATGGCCGCCGATTTCAACCGTCAGTTCCGGATTATCCCGGAGCCAGGCGACCACCTCGTCCAGCATGGCGCGCGCTTCGTCGTTCAGGTCGAACTTGTCGAAGGCGAACAGGGCGTTGGAGAGGCGGATCATGGTCCGCTGGATATCCTCCGGGACGACCGTCGGCGGTTCCGGTTCCTTCACCGGCTTCACCTTGGGTGTCTTGACTTTTTTGGGACGTGCCCCGACACGGCCGAAAGCGAAGCGGACCTTGATGCCCGCCTGCATCTTGTGCAGGGTGGCGGCCATCGGATCGGAATTCTTGTGGAGCCCTAAAAGGGTGGTTGAGTTAGGGCTTTCCACCAGGTCCGAGGTGGCGTAGTCCGGCGCGTCCACCGCAAGGATGGAGTGTCTTTCGGCATGTGCCAGCGAGATGAGCGGACGATCTCCGTTGGCGTCGTAAGGCGTCTGATAAACAATATCTTTCGAAGCGAAATCCAGCACTTTCCTGCCATGCCACCGTGAAAGGGGGCGGAGCAGTCCGAAGTCGCAGTAAAGACCCGTATAGATTCCTTTCCCCTTGCCGAGATTCCAGCGGAAACCCAGGTCGAGGGAAGCCATCACGTCAAAGGGTGGGACCTGGAGTTTTTTCCAGTTGTCCCGCTCCAGGAAGGTATCCTCTTTTACGGCCGTACTCCCCGAGAGGTGCCCGTAGTCCTCAGACGGGACGATCTTGATGTGGCCGCTGTTGAAGGTGAGGATGTAATCCGGCAGGCCTTCGGCGGGATAGTCCGTCCTGGCGAAAACGGTATACTGTCCGCCGCTGTCCCATTGTTGGGCATATTGCGTGAGGAGCCCGCGGCTGAACTTGGCGCCGCCGGCGATATAGAACTGGTGACCGGCAGGGGAAATGGGCGTCATGTACTTGAGCATCAAGGGAATCTGCAAGGCAAACATCCGGTGTTTCTCCAGGAAGCCGGGCAGGTTGCTGCCGATCCAGAGCTCTTTCTTGTAGCTTCCGGCCGAGCCGCTGCCCGTCACGACATTGGTGGTCACATTCAGGAGCATGTCGGATGAGACCCGGCTGAAATAGAGTCCGAGCTCGGCGCCGGTGATCAGGCCCCAGTGTTCCGTGAAGTTGAAGTCCACGAAGAAACCGGCTTGGCCGGCGGGCATCAGGGAGGCCTTCGGCGGATAGAATTTCAGATAATCCTGCTGCATGTCATCCGACTGGCCGACATGCATGAGCCAGGGATCGGTGGGGAAGGAGGCGAGATAGCCGCCGATGCCGGCCCCGCCGCCGAAGGAGAATTCTACCTTGGGAATGATCCGGGGCGGTGTTGCAACCTCTTCTGTTTCAGTGCTGTTGGTGGACGTCGTGGGCGTGTCTTGCGCCCATGCGGCCATCGGCACCCACAGGGCGGCGGCGATGGCCAGGCATGAAAGGGTTCTCATAGGTCGGACGTTTTGAACTTGTTCCGAAGCAAAGATAAATAGAATCGGATACAAAAACAACGGTCCCAGCCGTTTACAGGTTGGCGATGATCCGGTCGAAGGAGGCGTCGGGGTGGAGGGAATGCTTCTGGAGGAGACTGTGGTAGGAATACACGGTCGTCACGGACATGTTGAGGACCTTGGCGATCTTGCGCCGCTGGGGGATGCCGATGCGGATGAGGGCGAGGATGCGGAGCTCGGTCGAAAGGGCGCCGCCGTCCGTCAGGGAAAGGCGGTAGGGCTCCTGCATGTGTTCATTGACCCTTTCCACGAAGTCGGGGAAGATGCCGAGGAAGGTCGAATCGAAGGCGTTCAGCAGGTCCTGGAACCCGCTGTCGGCGAAGGAGGGTTTGCGGAGCATGGCCATGACCGCGGCCTGGCCGTCGGTCCTGGCCGTCTGGCGAAGCGAGGAGCGGTACTCGTCCACCTTGTTGAGGTAGTCCACACATTTCTCCATGTAATAGGCCAGGAAATTGTCCTTGATGGAAGAAAGTTCGTTCAGTTTCATCCGGGAGCGGTTGAGCCGCGTCGAATACCGGGACAGCAGGAACACGGAGACGAGGGCGCCAGAGAGGAGGAGCACGGCCGCGAGGGCCAGGAGCAGGTAGGCGCGTTTTTTCTGCTCCTGCTGCCGGAGCAGGACGTTCATGATCTCCATCTCGGAGCGGATCACGTCTTCATAACGGGATTCGTAGTGGGAGGAGTAGGCGTCCTTGAGGGTGATGCGCATATAGCGGTCCGCCCGTTCGATATCGCCCGTCCGGAACAGGATGCGTGCCAGTTCATAGAGGGCGTTGTAGGCCTTTACCGAAAGGCGCATGTCGCATGCCGCAGAGTTGGCGAAGTATTGGATGGCCAGCCCGGTGTCCCCGTTGTACAGGGACTCTTTCGCCAGGAAATAATTCGCTTTGGCCGTGTCGTTCAGGCTGTTCAGCGTACAGGCCTTCAGCCGGGCGACGGCCTCGTCCGGGGTTCCGTCCTTCCGGTGCAGTTCGTTGTAATAGAATGCGCATTCAATCCGGGAACTGTCGCTTCGCCACCATTTCTCGACAACCGCCTGCTGTGCGGCGGCGAATTCGGGACGCCCGGCGGCCAGCCTTCCATAGATATGATATCCGGCAAAGCAGTAGATGTCCAGGGCTTCGGCGCCCATCCCCGTCGTGTCGATCTGCCGGAGCACCCGGAGCGCCGTGCCAGTCGAATCCATCTTGTACAGGATGTTGGCGTAGCAGGATTCGCTGATGGCCTTCTGCCGTGCATCCCCCCTCTGCAGGCGCCGCATCTCCCGGATGTACCGGTAACAGGAATCCACATCGTGATAGTACAGGATCCTTTCCAGGTCGTACGCCCTTTCCCAGCGGACGGAATCCGTGTCCGCGTCCAGGAACAGGGCGCGGAGCCCGTCATTTTTCCGGACGTAAGCCGAGTCGTAAACCGGCTGCGACTCAATGGCGTTGTCCAGGTTTTCGAAGACCCGCTGCCGGTCCCGGGAGCAGGACAGAACGGCGGCCAGGCCGGCCAGCAGGAAAAAACAAGCTTTTTTCATGCTGTAAAGATACAAATATTATCTTGTTTTTCATATATTGTACTTTATTCGTAAATGGTTTATATACAGCTTTATAAGTGTATTCCTTCCCTTTGTAATACCTTGTTTTGGGAAATCGGCCATAGCGGCGATGCCATTTTTTCGATACTTTTGCAAAAAAAGAGACGGACCACAGTGGACCACAGTGGACCACAGGCACTAAAAAACTGCACCATATGAAGCAATTGTTCAAACGCGCCACTGCGCTCGCAGCCATCCTCCTTCTCGCGGGCACTGTCGCCTGGGCGCAGAAGCAGCAGGTCACCGGAAGGGTGACCGAGGCCGCTACCGGCGAACCGGTTCCCGGCGCCGCCATCCTGGTCAAAGGCGGGACGGGCGGTGTCATCACGGACGCTTCCGGCGCTTATTCCATCCAGGTCGCTTCCGATGCGACGCTTGTCTGCACCCTGATCGGCTATACCGATATGGAACAGGCCGTGGGCGGGCGCGCGGAAATCGACTTCGCGCTCGAGATGGATTCCGAGATGCTCGAGGAGACGGTTGTCGTGGGATACGGCACGCTGAAGAAGTCCCAGCTGGTGGGCAGTGTCGAGCAGATCTCAGGCGAAAACCTGGAAGGCCGTACCAATGCCAACGTGTCCCGTACGCTCCAGGGCCAGGTGCCCGGCCTGAGCATTTTCCAGGCGGACGGCAAACCGACGCACGGAGGCTCCGTCTACATCCGGGGCGGCGCGACCAGTTACGTGATGAAGAAGAACCTGAGCTCCAAGGACATGACGGAGTATTCCATCGGCCAGGGCGGTGGTGCGCTGGTGCTGATCGACGGGGTCGAGGGCGAGCTTTCTTCCGTGAACCCCGAGGACATCGAGACCGTTTCCGTCCTCAAGGATGCCTCTTCATCCGCCATCTACGGCTCCCGGGCCGCGTACGGCGTGATCCTGATTACGACCAAGAACGCATCCGGCGACAAACTGTCCATCAGCTACAGCGGTTCCTTCTCCCTCAACGAACGGACGGTCAAGTGGGAGGACCACGTGATTACCGACGGCCTGGAGTTTACGCGTACCTTCTATGATTTCTGGATCGGCCGGACGGAAACCCCCTACGCGGCGGGCGCCCTCCCGACCAAGATGAACACCTACGCCATCCCCTCCGATTACCTGCAGCGCTTCGAGGTGCGGCGGAGGGCCGGCAATACGGACGTCTATGACATGGACGGCTCCAATTACCTCTATTTCGGCTCGGAAAACTATTTCGGCCTCTTCTACAAGCGGATGAACACCACCCGCACCCATTCCGTCAGCCTGAACGGCGCTTCCGGGAAGATGTCCTATTCGCTGTCCGGCCGTTTCTATACGCAGGACGGCATCTACAAGATCGGTTACGAGGACTACAAGCAGTACAACCTCCGCTCGAAGGTCTCCCTCAAGCTCAGGGACTGGCTCTCAGTCGACAACAATACCTATCTGTACCGCGTGCACTACATCCAGCCCATCTTCTCCAAGAGCTCGGACAAGGTGGGCAGCCAGGTCCAGCAGATCGCGGTGATCGGTCTTCCCGTGCTTCCGGTGACCAATGCGGACGGGACGTACACCCTTGGCGGCGCCGCTTCCGGCTATGCCGCCTTCAACGAGGGCAATTCCGCCCAGGAGGCCACCACCTCGACCGTCATAACGACGACGGGCATCAACCTCGAGCCGGTGAAGGATGTGTTCAAGCTCCGCGCGGACGTCTCCTTCAAGTTTACCTCCAGGTTCACGGAGCGTTATGTCGCCCCGACGCCGCAGAGCCTTTCCCCCGGCATCATCACCTACTATGTGAGCGAGGCCGACTCCTATAAAAAGGAATACCATTATACGACGAACCACCTGTCCGCCAATGTGGTCGGGACGTTCACCCCCCGGCTGGGCCCCGACCATAAACTGAACGTGGTGGCCGGGTGGAACCTGGAAGACCACCGGTACGATGTCGAGACCATCCTCCGCCTCGGGATGCTTTATCCCGGCCTCACGAGCTTCGAAATGTTCGAAGGCAGCGAGATCGACCTGAAGGAATATGACAGCGACTGGAGCACCATCGGCACCTTCGCCCGCGCCAACTACACGCTGAAAGGGCGGTATATCCTCGAAGGATCCGTCCGCTATGACCTCAATTCCCGCTTTCCGGGCAACCAGCGCGGCGGCTGGTTCCCGTCCGCCTCGGCGGGCTGGCGGGTCTCGGAGGAGCCCTGGATGCAGGGTGCCAAGGGCGTGATCGACAACTTGAAACTGCGCGGGAACTGGGGCTCCCTCGGCAACGGCGGCATTTCCCCGTATTCCTTCCTCGAGACGATGGGCGTCAGCAAGAGTTCGGTCATCTTCGACGGTGGTTATGCCAACATCGCAGGCATGCCCTCCATCGTCCCGGACAGCCTGACCTGGGAGAAGGTCAAGACCTGGGACATCGGCCTCGACATGGACCTCCTGCGGAGCCGCCTCTCCTTCTCGGGCGACTATTACGTCCGTTTCACCGACGATATGTACTCTACCGGCCCGGAACTCCCCGCCATCCTCGGCGCGGCCACGCCGAAGGGCAATTACGGCCAGCTCAGGACCAACGGCTGGGAACTCACGCTCTCCTGGCGGGATGCCTTCAAACTGGGCGGCAAGGACCTGGCCTGGTCCGTCAAGGGCAGCCTCTGGGACAACCGCACCTGGGTCACCCGCTTCTACAACGAGAGCCACAACATCTTCGGCTTCTACGAAGGCAAGGAACTCGGCGAGCTCTGGGGCTTCGTGACGGACGGGCTCTTCCTGACCAACGAGGAGGCCGAAAACTGGTATCCGGACCGGTACCACAACCTCGGCACCTCCACCATCCCCTTTGCGGGTGACATCCGTTTCGTCGATGTCGACGGCAACAAGGAAATCACCGCCGGGGCCGGGACCCTCGAGGACCACGGCGACCTCGACCGCATCGGCAACATCATGCCCCGCTACCAGTTCGGCATCAACTTCGACGCGAAGTGGAACGGATTGGGCCTGAGCGTGTTCCTGCAGGGGATCGGCCACCGCGACTGGTATCCGTCGGAGGGCTCGTCCCTGTTCTGGGGCGGCTATGAACGGGCCTACAACTTCGCCCTTTACGACCAGCTCGACCGGGTGATCCTGGACAAGAGCACCCCCAACTGGACGGTGTCCAACGCCGCCGACCATCCGTACTGGCCGCGCCGCCTCTACGGCATGGCGATGGCCGGCAGCGGCATCGGCACGATGAACACGTACAGCGACTATTTCCTCCAGAATGCGGCGTACCTCCGCCTCAAGAACCTCACGCTGGACTATACCTTCCCGGAGAAGGCTGCCCGCAGGATCGGAATGGAGAAGGTGCGGGTCTATTTCTCAGGCGAAAACCTCCTCACCTGGTCCCCGATCTACCGGCACACGTCGATGTTCGACCCCGAGGTCATCGACAAGGGGGACTCCGACTTCGGCAATGCGACCTCCACGACAATGGGCGACGGCGCCAGTTACCCCATGCTCAAGTCCTATACTTTCGGTATCAACCTTACATTCTGAGCGCGTTATGAAAAAGACGATATCCATCCTCCTGGCGGCCCTCGCGGCCTGCGCCTGCAGCGATTTCCTGGAGCGGACCCCGGCCAACAAGTTCGCCGCCGAGACCTTCTTCGCAGGCGAGACGGACCTGCGCCTGTATGCCGACGGACTGATCGACACAGCCCTTCCGGACGCTTCCGACATGGCGCTCGGCGAGGACCGTTTCACCGACCTGTGCGGGACGAAGAATTCCAAGGAATTCTATTGGGGGACCTATACGGCATCGAAGGGAAACAACTGGACCACAAGCACCTGGAGTTTTCCGCGCCGCGTGGCCTATATGCTGGAGAACATGCCCCGCTGCAAGGATAAGGTCCTGGAAAGCACCTATAACCATTACGAGGGCGTCGCCCGCTTCTGGCGCGCCTGGATCACGTTCAAGCGGATGAAGGTCTTCGGCGACTGCTACTTTGTCGACAAGGTCATCGACCCCACGGATACGCTGACCCTCTACAGCGGGCGGCAGGACCGGGAGTACATTTTCCACCGCATGACGGAAGACCTGGATTTCGCCTGCGGGCACTGCCTGGCTTCCGGAGACGGCATCAACTCGGACGGCCGGGTGTACGTCAACAAGTATGTGGCCCTGGCCTATGCTTCGCGTATCTTCCTGTATGAAGGGACCTTCCGCAAGTACCACAGCGTGAATCCCTCGACCGGGAAGCCCTGGAGCGGGGAATACGAGAGTGCCGGAGACTTGTTGGAACGCGCGGAGAAATATGCGAAGGAACTCGTCGAGGCCGGTGCCTTCTCGCTCGTCAGCGACTACCGCGGCCTCTTCGTATCGCCCGGCCTGAACCCGAAGGAGGTCATCTGGGGCCGCACCTATTCCGAAGACCTCAGCGTCAGACACGGCGTCACGTACAAATACTGCTCGACGACCTCCTCGCTCCTGTACGGCCCGACCAAGGAGTATGTCCGGATGTTCCTCCGGACCGACGGTACGCCGGCCTCCGGGGAGCTCAGCGTGACGGAGGAGTTCAACGGCCGCGACAAGCGCCTCTCCGCCACCGTGCTCGCACCCGGGCAGACCGTGAAAAAGAGCGACGGCACCACGCCGGAGTTCGCCCCCAACTGGACATGGACCTGCACGGGATACCTGTGGATCAAATGGGTCCAGCTCGAAGACGTGCCGCTCGGCGCCGACAACAAATCCTATAACTCCGTCCCCATCATGCGCTATGCCGAGGTGCTCCTGAACTATGCCGAGGCGGCGGCGGAGCTGGGCCACATGGACCCGGCGCTCTGGGAGAAGACCGTCGGCGCCCTGCGCAGGCGGGCCGGCGTCAGGAGCATCTGTCCCGGCACGGACGGCTATGTGGCCGACACCTGGCTGCGGGACTATTACACGAAGGATGTCCTCCATCCCGCCGCGCTGACCGATGAACTGCTGGAGATCCGCCGCGAGCGGGTGACGGAACTGATGCTGGAGGGCCAGAGCCGTTACGACGACCTGGTGCGCTGGCATCTGGGCGACCTGATCGAGCGCCGCTACAACCACGAGGGCTGGCGCGGCATCTGGATCACGGAAGAAGAGGCCGTCTCCGGCTTCGACTGGGCCGGAAAGCATTATACCGTATCCAAATCCCGCGGGACCAGCGAGACGAACTACAAGATCACCGGCAATGCCAGCGGCGCCTGGAGCCTGTCCGAGGGCAGCCACGGCTACCTGGTCTATCATTACAAGCTGGTCTGGGACGACAAGATGTACCTCCATCCCATCCCGCAGGCCGCCTTGAACGTGAATCCCGCCCTCGGGCAGAACGAGGGCTGGCAATGGCAATAATCAAAAACCCCCGATAGTATGAAAACCAAGTATTTACTGATGGCGATGGCCGCCATGCTGGCGCTTGCCGCCTGCAACAAGGATCCGCAGGGCCAGCAGAAGGAAGATCCGAGGATCCAGGTGACGCCCGACCGGGTCGATGCCGCATGGGACGGCCAGGTGACGGAAATCACCGTGACTTCCAACTGCAGCTGGACCCTTTCCAAGACCGATGCCGAAGGGGCCGCCGTGGACTGGGTCAAGTGTGACAGGACCAACGGCAAAGGCGACCTCAAGTTCAGCATCAAGGTGGAGAAGAACCCCCTGGGCGAGGAGCGCAGCGCGACCGTGACCCTCTTCTCCGGCGACGTGAAGGCCTTCATCGGCGTGAAACAGGCGGCCAATCCCGCCCCCGATCCCGTCGATCCGGGCCCGGGGCCGGAACCCGAACCGCAGTACCTGACGCTTTCCTTTGACTTCACCGCGGGCGGACTGGACGGCTGGCCGACGGCCAACGACCAGTCCTGGGCGACACTCAAGAACGTCGATTCCGGCTGCGCCACCGACAATGACGGTACGGCGACGGCCAACTCCCACCGGCGTGCACAGGTGACCTTCACCCTGGATGGCACCGGCTATGACTTCACGCTGGCCGATCCGAACGGCGCGGAGAAGCACAACATCCGCTTGGATCCCGCCAAGGGCCTCTACAGCGGCACGTTCCGCTTCTTCGGCCTCCCGGCCCTCGCCGGCAAGAAGATCGTCAAGGTCGAGATGGTCCAGAACGCGAGCACCCAGAATCCGGAGAAGTTCACCCGCAACGTCGGCGTCGCCAAATGGGTTTACCACAAGGATATCCCCGTAGACCAGATCCAGTACGTCGCGGGCGGTGAGCCCCAGAACCAGGTGACCAACGGCGAAACTTATACCTATGAACTGACGGGAACGGCCCCCAACACCGTCTACTGGCTGAATTCCCCGACCAACGCCAGCATCATCAAGTCGCTGAAGCTCTATTATGACGATGCGGACGGCAGCGAGACGCCGCTCGGACCCGAACCCGCCGATCCGACGCCCGATCCGGGCCCGGATCCCGGCACCGACCCGGACCCGGGCACCGACCCGACCCCCGATCCGAACGCCATCACGCTGACCTTCGATTTCACCGGGGCCCCGCTCGAGGGCTGGCCGACCGCGGCCAAGTACACCCACGTCGAGGGCGGGATCGAATGCATCTACCCCCTGAACGGCGTCAATTATGTCTTCGTCCCCGCCGACTGCGGCACCGCTTCCGCGGGACAGGCCTTCTGGCAGCCTCCGGTGGAAGGCGGTGCGGCCGGCTATTTCTCCTTCAACGCCCAGTACCGCTATCTCGGCCTGCCGGCCATTGAGGGATATACGCTTTTCAAGGTGGTGTGCAACAACGTCAAGTTATCGACGGTAACTCCCCGTATGGGTATCACGACGCTCATCAACTCCACGGCGGCGCACCCGGCCAATGAGGCCTATGTCGCCGGGGGCGAGTTGCAGAGCTGGGATGCGAACGGCGGCGGGACCTATACCTACACGCTTTCCGGCACGGCGGCGAACACCCGGTACTACATCTATGCCTATGCCAAGGGTGCCGTTTCTACGCTGGAACTGACGTACAACCCCGCCAAATAGCGATGCGGACGGGTGTCAGGGCTCTGTTTTTCCTGCTGGCAGGCGTCCTTCCGGTCGCCTGCCGGCCGGAAACCGCGCCCGAGGAGCTGGCCGTCACCCCTTCCGTCATCCAGGCGGACGCGGCCCTCGACAGCTACAGGGTTGAGGTCGCTTCGAACACCCGATGGACTCTTTCGACGGAGGATGGATGGGTGATTCCGGACCGCACGTCCGGACATGATGACGCCACGGTGACCCTCAGGGTCCAGGAGAACCGGTACACGGCCCCGCGCACCGCCGTCCTCCTTTTCCGGACCGGCGGCGGTATCGAGGCGGCCGTCACCCTGAACCAGGCGGGGAAGGCAGGCGGAGAGGATATCCCGGACGAGCCCGTCATCCGGGTGGGTTCCTATAACCTCCGGATGAGCACCCTCGACAAGACCGGCGAGAACGCCTGGGCGGTCCGGAAAGACCGGCTGAAACAGTCCGTCCTGGATGCGGCGTTCGATATCTTCGGCCTCCAGGAGGTCAGTTCCGAGGCCCAGGCCTGGCTGTCCGCCGAGTTTTCCGGGCAGTACGGCTTCAAGTTCTTCAGCCCTTATGCCCAGAACGGCAGCGGGGACCGGGCACAGGGCATCGGTTACCGGAAATCCGCTTTCACGCTGTCCGACTGGCACTTCTTCTGGGCGACGGACACCCCCGACGTCATGAGTGCGAATGATACAGGCAGTTCCGGGACCTACAAGCGGGGCGGCTGTTGCGCCGTCCTGACCCACAAAGCCACGGGTATCAAGGTCTTCCTGATGAACAACCACGGCTGCCTGGACGGGGAAAGCAACAGGCGCGCCGCCCATGTTTACCCGGAGATGGAGAAGCGTTACAACCCGGACGGGCTTCCTTCCTTCTTCGTCGGCGACATGAATGCGGGCTCCTCATCGGACGAGGGTTCGGTCTATATGACCTATGCTTCCTATTGGAAAGACAGTTTTTCCGTGCTGGATGTATCCCGGCGGAACGGCTGTACAGGGACCTATAACGCCTATTCCTATCCCTCCGGAAAATCCCGGATCGATTATGTCTTTTTCCGCGGCGACCGTGTGGCGCCGCAGTCCTATACCTGCAGCAACCGGCTGTACGGCGGCCTTTACGCCTCCGACCATTTCCCCTTGTGGGCGGAGATGAAAATCAAGAAATGATCATGCGAAACTATCTGATTCTCACGTTACTGGCATGTTTACTTGCGGCTCCTGCCGCTCATGCGGACGGGGAGCTGGCCCTTGCCAACGACAAGGTGGCGGTCGCCATCGCCCCGGACGGCTCCCTCGCCTCGCTCCGCAATGTGGAGACCGGGCAG
The DNA here is from genome assembly GCA_016287075.1 of Bacteroidales bacterium. Taxonomy (GTDB): domain Bacteria; phylum Bacteroidota; class Bacteroidia; order Bacteroidales; family UBA932; genus Cryptobacteroides. The sequence continues at coordinate 162,332 of JAEEVC010000001.1, forward strand.
GACTATGCCGGAGGGGCGCTGCTGTGGCGTCTCTACTACGACGCCCCGTATGAAAAGGAGATTCAGATCCTCGGCTCGGAGCAGCGGCCGGAGGTGTCGTCGGACGGCCGGGTCATTACCCTGCGATACGGTTCCCTCCGTGCGCATGGGCGGGAACTGGACATGCGGATGACCCTCACGGTCACCCTGGAGGCGGACAAGGTCCGTTTCGGCGCCCGGCTGGAGAACGACGAGCCCCATACCGTCATTCGCGAGTTCCATTACCCGCTGGTGCACGGCGCGCATCTGCCGGCGGACCATAAACTGTACACGTCGGAGGCGGGTGGCATGCTGTTCGACAACCCGCAAAAGACCATCAATACGGTCCAGACCTCGCCTTACAAGCGTCCGGAGCAGCTTTTCCGCCAGCGCGACGTCAAGTACGGCGCCAAGGTGTTCATGAACTGCTTCGGCCTGCTCGGGGCGGAACAGGGCCTGTATTTCGGCTCCCATGACGACACCTTCCAGGACACCTGGCACGGGCTGCGCGCCTACCGGGGCGCCGCCGGGAAGTATGATGAACTGGAGTTCGGTTTCTTCAAGTATCCCCACTGTTTCTGCGGCGAAAGCTGGTCCTGCGATGCCAATGTAATCGCCCCGTATTCAGGCACCTGGCACGTGGCCTCCCGGATCTATCGGAAGTGGGTGGACACCTGGTGGGACCACCGGGAGCCCCCGCAGTGGGTGAAGGAAATGAAGAGCTGGCAGCGCGTGATTTTCAAGCACCAGTACGGGGAATACCTGTTCCGGTATCCGGACATGAACGGCGTCGTGGACGAAGCCGGCCGGAGCGTGGGCTGCAACGCCCTCTTCCTCTTCGGCTGGTGGGCCGAGGGCATGGACCATGGCAATCCGGACTATTCCCCGGATGAGAGCCAGGGCGGGGACGCGGCGCTGAAGGCGGAAATCGCCCGCTACCAGGCCGCCGGCAACCACCTGCTGCTCTATTACAACGGCAAGCTCATCGACCGGGAAAGCCGCTTCTACCGCAGCGGGATGGGCCCGAAGGTCTGCCGCCATGACAACACGGGCTCGGAAATCCTTGAGCGATACAAGTTTACAGGTCAGGGGACCTGGCTCGGCGAATACGACCAGCGCACCTTCGCTGTCGCCACGATGATGGACCCGGACTGGAACCGGGTGCTCTTCGACCTGCAGGACCGCGCCTACGCGCTGGGCGCCCACAGCGTCTTTTTCGACCAGCTCGGCTATATCGAGCAGGAGAGCGCCAACTGGGACACATCCCGGGAATATCCCGTCCCCGATGTCTTCGGCATCCGCAAGCGGGCCGCGTGCCTGAAACTCCTCCGGGACCGCTATGCCGGGAAGGCGCCCGACTTCGCCCTCGGCGCCGAGGCGACGGTGGACGCTCTCGCCCAGTATTGCGACTATACCCACGGTTATCCCGCCAACGACGGTCCCCACCGCTGGATCAATTTCTTCCGCTATACCTTCCCGGAATTCATCTTCACGGACCGCGGCCTCCGCGACGACGTGGACGCGGTCCGGCACGTGAACAACACGGTCCTCGACGGTCAGCGGAACGACATTGAAATCTTCCGCTGCCGGGGCATCATCTCCGACGCGCCCGTCTATCAGGCTTATCTGAAGCAGGTCAATGCGCTGAAAGACAAGTATAAGGAATGCCTGCTTCTCGGCCGTTACAACGACTGTTTCGGCTTCACCTTGACGAATCCCCGGCTGGACGCCCGCTCCTTCCTGAGCGCGGACGGCCGGAAGATGGCCGTCGTCGTGGCCCATCAGGACCCGGATTGCCCCCGCCGCCGGTCTGCGACCGTCAAGGCGCCCGGCTTCCGGCTTGCCGATGCCGACGCGACCGGCACCGGCCGTGTATCCGGCAACCGGGTCAAACTTGGACAATTCGATATGGCAGTGCTGTTATTTGAGCGGGATCCCGCCGCGGTCCGCATCGGTACCTACAATCTCCGCCGGGCCAAACTGGACGACAAGGATCCCGACAACAACTGGGCCGCCCGGGAGCCCCGCCTCATCCAGTCCTTCCTGGACAACGATTTCGACATCTGCGGCGTCCAGGAGGTCGATTCCGCCGAACAGGAGCGTCTCCCGCGTCTCCTCGCGGAACGGGGACTCCGCTGCGGCGTCCATTTCTTCGGGCCCTATGCCGACGACGGCGTCGGGACGAAGGCCCACGGGCTCCTCTGGAAGGAGGACCGCTTCGCGCCCGTCGGCGACCCGCACCACTTCTGGATTTCGGACCCGCCGGAAGTGAAGCAGTACAACGACAGCTGGCGGGACCACCCTTTTATCCGGGGTGGTTTCTGCCAGATACTGAAGGATTTACGGACCGGGAAGCAGCTCCTCGTGATGGTTACGCATGCCCCCCTGAACAAGGAAATGCATGCGGAGAACGCCCATGTCTATGTGGAGATGGAGAAGCGGTATAACCCGCAGGGGCTTCCGTCCTTTTTCCTGGGGGATTTCAATGCCGTGGAGACGGATGACTGCAGTGCGGTCTATCGTGCGGTATGGACGGATACCTACCATGCCTTTGACGCCGAACCGGGTCTCCGGCTCGGCCCCGAAGGAACATTCAATGGATGGAAACTGCATGCCGTCCCGGAGCGGCGGATCGATTTTATTTACTACCGCGGCAAGGGCGTCACCCCGCTCTGCTATGTCTGCGACGACAGCCGTTACGGCGGCTTCTATCCGTCCGACCACTTCCCGGTCTATGCGGATTTCACGATCCGTTGAGGCCTATCCGAGGACGACGTCCAGCACCATCATCAGGGCGAATCCGAGGGCGAATCCGACCGTTCCGATGTTGGAATGCTTCCCTTGTGAATAGTCCGGAACCAACTCTTCGACAACGACATACAGCATCGCTCCGGCGGCAAATGCCAGCATGTAGGGCATGATGCCAAGGATGGAGGTGGCGAGGAGCAGCACGAGCGCGCCGCCGACGGGCTCGACGATGCCGCTGAGCGCGCCGATGCCGAAGGCTCTCCACCGGGAATTGCCCTCCGCGCGGAGGGGCATGGAGATGATGGCCCCTTCCGGGACATTCTGGATGGCGATGCCGAGCGACAGCGCCAGCGCGCCGGCCATGTTGAAATCGGCCGTCAGGGCCCCGGCGATGGCTACGCCGACGGCCATCCCTTCCGGGAAGTTGTGGATGGTGACGGCCAGGGCCAGCTTGGCGGTGCGGGACAGCCGGCTCCGGGGGCCTTCCGCCTCCCCACTGGCGTGGATATGCGGCGTGATGTAGTCGATCAGGAGCAGGAAGGCGAAGCCGGCCAGCAGGCCGACGGTCGGCGGAACCACGGCCGCGGGGCCGGTCCCCATCCCGATGGCCGGGATGATCAGCGACCACACGGACGCCGCCACCATGACGCCGGAGGCGAAACCCAGCAGCACTTTCTGCACCATCTGCGGCATCTCCCGTTTCATGAAAAACACGAAGGCCGAACCCAGGGCGGTCCCCAGGAACGGAATCATCAATGCGGCGAATACAGGGCTCATTTTATACTTTCAGGAACACTTTGTGCTTATACATGACGGCAAGGATGCCGAACAGGATGGCCGCGTCGGCAAAAGCGATGATCACAGGATAGCAGGGGAGACTGCCGAAGCCGTGGAGGAGGGACTCCGACACGGAGGTGAACCGGACCACCTCCCCGATGCAGTAGGCCGTGATGGCGTTCATTCCGTATATCTTGAGCCAGTCGGCTCCCTTGTGCCATCCGCGCACGTCAACCAGATAATACGTAAACGCCGTGAGCAGGAAGCATATCCCGCCGGAGAATAGCGTCATGCTGCTGCTCCATATCTTCTTGATAATGGGGAATATGGGTGATATGGCCAGCCCCGCGGCGACAAGGGCCGCACCCGTCACGGCGACCCATAGCGCCCGCCGGGCCGGTGCGTGTTTCCCGCTTTTCAGCAGCTGCCCGGCAAAGCAGCCGAGGAGCACCGTCACGGCGAAGTTGAGGCTGGAAAGGATCCAGGTGTACTGGTAGCTCTTGCCGAAGCGCCAGGTGCCGTCGGCGGCCCAGCGGACGCCGTCGCGGTGCGATCCGAGAACGGCTTTATCCACCACCATGGCGATATTGTCCTGCGGGTCGAGGTTCATCCCCGTGCAGGCGAAGGCAATCCAGTAGGCGGCGAAGAGGGCGACGCCGGCCACGATCTGCCACCGTGGCCTGAAGTACACGAAAAGCAGTGCCGCGACCACGTAGCCGACGGCGATGGCCTGCAGCGTGTTGGCATACGGGTGGAAATCCTTCCAGCTGAATTCCAGCAGGTTCCCCTGCACGATCCATCCGAGGAGGAACAGCAGGCAGAAGCGCTTCAGCAGTTTCAGGTAAAACTTCCGGTCCGGCCTGGCACGTCCGTCCCTGTAGGCGGCCATCGAAAACGGGATCGTAATCCCGGACATGAACAGGAACAGCGGCATGATGAGGTCCCACAGGACGAACCCCTCCCAGCTTACGTGCCGGAACTGGTGGGCCAGCCATGCCGTTCCGTCCGGGTAAAGCTTGCAGATGCTCCTGACCACCGGTCCCAGTGCCAGCAGCAGGAACATATCGGCCCCGCGCAGGATGTCCAGTGATGCCAGTCTTTCTTTCATACAGCACAAATATACATAAAATCTGCCGGGCAACACGGCTAGATTCTACGCCGTGTGTTGCATGTCTAATTAGAATTCACTGTTTTTCTTTCAACACAAAACAAGCAGTCTTCATCCGATGACCGCTTGTTATTCCAAATTTTACGGTGCTCTTACGCTACAACCCCAGTAAATGCCATCCGACGCACCGTAGCGATTTCTTCTTGGAGGGATGCGTCTGCCTGTGCAGTCTGAATGTCGTATTTCAGTTGCAGCCGTAGAAGCGAGTACGCCGGAATTCCCAGCGCTGCTTCCATCAGATAGGCCGTTCTGGTAGAGACAATCCTCTTGCCGTTCAGGATTTCATTGACGACGGAATGGGGCATGCCAATCCGTTTCGCCAGTTCCCGCTGCGAAATACCCCTGTATTCGATTTCTTCTTTGATAACCTCTCCGGGGTGGGTAGGGGTGTATCCGAAAATCAGTTCCGCCATGACTCTACTTATAATGGTTCGACAATTCCAATATCCTGCAAATCGTTACAATCGTTTCGTCCGATACGATACGGCTCTTGAACTCTACCCGATACTTTGAATCAACCCTGACAGATTCGATTCCGGCCTCCTTGCCCGATAATACCTCATAGTTCAGAGAGTTATACCGAAACAAATCCTCCACTCTATCAACTGATTCAAGGGTATCGACAACCCTCTTGTATTTCTGAATCACCTGTGGCTGAAAACGATGCTTCTTATCGCTTGTCCTGCCATTGAAATATAGTTCAGAGAGGTATTCTTTATCAAACTCAATAACCATATCTAATCTTTTGACAAAGGTAGTGATAAAAGTTGATATTCGCAAATTTTGCGACCGCTGTTATTTGAATCGTGTTTGTGGTCGCAATCGGATTGTTTCGGGAAGGGTTCGGTTCTGGCATCCCATGCCGTGAGTTGCCTGCGTTTTGGTATAATAAAAAAGAAAAACGCCAATCGGCTAAAAATCAGCTTGTTGGCGTTTGTTCCCGTGCCCAGAGCGGGAATCGAACCCGCACGTCTTTAAGGGACACTGGATTTTGAGTCCAGCGCGTCTACCAATTCCGCCATCCGGGCAGGATGGGTTTCGGTGGGAAACGGATTGCAAATTTACGGGAATTTCAGGGAATTGCAAAATTTTCTCTTTCCACGGGAAAATGCTTATATTTGTCTTTGCTGCTGATACGGCGGCAGGAAGGTGCATGCAGCAGATTGAACTCCATATCGACGGCAGGGCCGTCAGCCGGATCGTCGGGGACGGGAGCCCCGGCTGCCTGTCCGGGCTTCTCGCCGCCGAGCGCGAGGTTTTCCTGGTCCATGACCGGAATGTGGCCTGGGTGGCCGATGCCGTCGTGGCGGCGCTCCCGGCGGCCGTTTTCCGCGGCCGGCGGGCGCTGGAGGCCACGGAAGGAGGGAAGGAGATGGCCACGGTGCTGGACATCTGCCGTTGGCTGATGGATGCGGGCGCCTCCCGCAAAGCGTTGCTTGTGGCCATCGGCGGCGGCATCACGACCGACCTGGCGGGTTTCGCCGCGTCCATCTACAAGCGCGGTATCCGCTACGCCAATGTCCCGACCACGCTGCTCGCCCAGGTCGATGCCGGGATCGGCGGCAAGACCGGGGTCAACTTCCTGGATTACAAGAACATGCTGGGTGTCATCGTCCAGCCGGTGTTTACCTATATCTGCTCCGGGGTGCTCCGCACGCTCCCGCGGCGCGATGTCCGTTCCGGTGTGGCGGAACTGCTCAAGACTTTCCTTATCGAAGACAGCGACGGAAACTATGCCCGCGCCGTCCGCCTGTTCTCCTCCCCGGAGCGGGATGGGGACGGGGAGGACCGGGCATGGGAACTGCAGGCGCTGGTGTTCGCCGCTGCGGCGGTGAAGGCCGGGGTGGTCGGCCGGGACCCGTATGAGCACGGGGAGCGGCGACGGCTGAACCTCGGCCACACTTTCGCCCACGCCATCGAGCACAACGCCCGTCTCGCGGGGGATGATATCACCCACGGCGAAGCGGTGTCGATGGGCATCATCCTGGCCGCGCGCCTCTCGGACCGGCTGGCGCATCAGGGTGGAAACAATTGGTGTTCAGCGTGTTCGGACCGCGCCGGATGCCCTCGTGCGGAGGGGATGGAGGCGCGCCTCCGTGCTGATTTCGCCGCAGCCGGTCTGCCGGTTGACTGCCCGTATCCCCTTGCCGCGCTGGCAGGGGCCATGGAGAAGGACAAAAAGGCCGGCGGCGGCAAGGTCCGTTTCCAGATTCCGGTCGCTGTCGGCCGGGTCGAGGAGGCGGAACTGGATGTCGCCGATGTCATCAATATGCTTGGAACCCCATGATTTGCACATCGATACAGAACCGGAACCTCGAAGAGATCTTTGCCCTGCTCGACAGCGGGGCGGTCGAAATGGCGGAAATCCGCCTGGACCGCTGCCCCCTCTCCGAAGCGGACATCGAAGCGCTCTTCTCCGGGACCGACGTTCCCCTCATCGCCACCTGCCGCATCGCGGAAATGGCGTCCGGCCGGCCGGGCTCGTCTGCCGTCGCAGTGGCCGAGGAGCGTCTGCTGGCGGCCATCCGTGCCGGTGCGGCGTATGCCGACCTTGAAATCGAGGCCCCGGCGCTGACGGCCAAGCATGTCCGCGACGCATGCCGGGAGTGTGGGACCCGCCTGATCCGTTCCAGCCATGATTTCCGCGGTACACCTCCGGCGGTGGCGCTTCAGGCCACCCTGGACCGCTGTCTTCATTTCGGTGCCGATATCGTGAAAATCGTTACGACGGCCTTCTCGCCGTCGGACGCCGCCCTCGTCCTTTCGCTTTACAACCGGGACGGCGTCGATCCCAGCCGGCTCGTCGCCTTCGCGATGGGCGCTGCCGGCCGCGAATCCCGCCTGGAATGCCTCCGCCTGGGCGCCCCGTTCACCTATGCCGCCCTCACCGCGGGCGAGACCACGGCCCCCGGCCAGTGGACGGCCGCGGAAATGGAGGCCCGTGTCGGTGGCCGGCGCTGGCGGCTGGAGGAGCCGGTTGCGATGCCGTCGTCGAAGAGCTTCGCCCAGCGTGCCATTGTCGCTGCGGCGCTGGCGGATGGAACATCCCGCCTGGAAGGATACTCCCCGTGCGGCGACAACGAGTCGGCGCTCGCGGCCATCCGCACCCTGGGCGCCGAAGTGGCGTTTGAAACGTCCGGGAAGGATTCTGCGGGCGGAAATACATTGATTATCAAGGGAATCGGTGCGGCTCCCGGCTGCCTGCCGGCCGACCTTTCCATCCATACGGGCGAGTCGGGTTTCCTGACGCGCCTGCTGATTCCGCTGCTCGCCGCGCTGGGGAGCGGACCGGTTCGGGTGACCGGGGAAAAGACCCTGCTCGGGCGTCCGCTTGCCGGGGCGCATGATATCATGGCCTCGTTCGGGGTCCGGTTGTATCCCGAAGGAAATGGCGGCGGTCCGCAAGCGGAAGCAGATGAAAGGCAGCCGGATGCGGCGGAACCTGTGGCGACGGTCGCCCGGACCACCCGCCGGAAGGAAGACTGTTACCTCCCGCTGACGGTGGGGGGACCGCTCCTGCCGGGCCGGGCGGATGTGAACGGGAAGGGCGGTTCACAGCTCATTTCCGGCCTGCTGGCCGCCTTACCGCTGTGCGGGGAGAAATCCGTCGTCTATGTCCATGAGCCCAAGAGCATTCCCTATCTGTTCATCACCCTCGACGTGCTGAAGCAGTTCGGCATCCGGATCGGGAGCGAGATGGAAGGGGATGCCGCCTTCATGGAGACGCAGGACTGGGCGCTCTGCAGCGGAATTACCTTCCGCATAAAGGCCGGCCAGCGCTATCAGGCGGCCGATTTCCGGATCGAAGGGGATTGGAGCGGCGCGGCGCCGTTCCTCGTGGCCGGAGCGGTCTTCGGCGACATCTCCCTGTCCGGACTGGATACGGCTTCCCTCCAGGCCGACCTTTCCGTCATGGACATCCTGACGGAGGCCGGCGCCAGCCTTTCCCAACTGGAAGGCGAGACGCCCTCCACGGGCATCCTCCATGTCCAGAAGGCCCCGCTCCGCGCTTTCGATGCCGATCTGAACAACTGTCCCGACCTGTTCCCGGCCGTGGCGGTCCTCGCGGCCTTCTGCCCCGGCGAAAGCCGTTTGCTCGGGGTTAACCGCCTGACGCACAAGGAGACAGACCGCGCCGCAGCCATCCGGGACATGCTCACGCAGATGGGCGTTCCGGTGCGGATTGATGATGACGAGATGGCCATTACCGGCATGTCCCTGACGCAGCGGCTCCTGACCGGCCGCCTGCTGAAGGGCGGCCGCTATACCTCCCGCGGCGACCACCGGATGGTGATGGCCCTGCGGGTCGCGGAACTCGGGGCCGATGCCCCTGTGGAGATCGACGATGAAGCCTGCGTAGCGAAGTCCTATCCCGGCTTCCACCGGGCATGGGCGGCGGTCCGGGCCGCTGCCCGGCAGGGGATCCATCCTTCGGAAACAACGGCGGGGAATCCCGCGTAAATACATAGAAATGAACACATTCGGACGCATTTTCAGAGTCAGTCTCTACGGCGAATCGCACGGCCCCGAGGTCGGGGTGGTGATTGACGGCGTGGAGCCGGGGATCGCCTTGTCGGAGGCGGATTTCGCCGCGGACCTGGCCCGGCGCCGGAGCGGTGCCAAAGGCACGACCCCGCGCCGGGAGCCCGACCTCCCGCTGATCCGCAGCGGTGTCTTCGAGGGCCATACGACCGGCGCCCCGCTGACCATCGCGTTTGCCAATACGAATACGCATTCCGCTGATTATGCGTTGTTTCGCTCAACGCCCCGCCCGGGCCATGCGGACTACACGGCGGATGTCAAATACGGCGGCTTCAACGATCCGCGCGGCGGCGGCCATTTCTCCGGCCGCCTGACGCTCCCGGTCGTCGCCGCCGGCGTCGTCGCGAAGAAAGTCCTGGCCGAAACGGTCGCTGAAGAGACTTCCGGGCATGTGGCGTTCTCCCTTGCCGCACGTATCGTCGAACTCGGCGGTGTATCCCGCGC
>JAEEVC010000057.1 GCA_016287075.1 Bacteroidales bacterium
AGACCACCGCCGACATGGGCGGCTTCTCGATGTCCCAGAAGGTGACCGAGGTCAAGGAAGGCCCGGTGGACGCCGCAATTTTCGAGATTCCGAAGTTCTAACGAAAATACCGTCCCAGCCAGGCCGCGTCGACACGCGCGAAGCCGGGTTCGGGACGGACATCAGGATGGCGCCCGAGGATTCCTCGGGCGTCTTCGTATACATGGAAGCCCACGTTCACGACTTTCATCTCCCCGTCCAGCGGGAAAGAGAACACGAGGTCGTTGTCGGGGCCGTCCATCTTGAAGAATTTGAGCGGCGCGTCCTGGATCTCGGGACGCCGCTGCTGGTCCGCCATCTCCAGGCGGGTGACGTACTTGCACATCTCCACCAGGACGTCGTCCAGGCCACAGGCATGGATATTGACCTTCTCTACCAGGTCGCCCACTTCCCGCACGAGGCGGAGGGTGTAGCCGTCCAGCTCCTTGACCGCGTCGACGACGGCCTGGGGAGGCTCGGCGTCGCCGGGCAGGAGCCAGACCATCAGCTTTTCCGCCGGGTCATGGTACAGCGTCTGGTACTTGAGGAGGTTCCGGGCCCCGCAATGGGGGCATTCCCACACGAAGAGCGAGCCGTCCCGGACCCGGGCCTTGAGGTCCGGGTCCGCGGCGACGTTGATGCTCGGGTAGGTCGTGACGGCGTGGCTTTCGCCGCAGCGGCTACAAGTTGCGTTCATCAGAGTTTGGTGTTGAACACGGCCCCGACATAGAAGGGCTTGAGGCCCCGGACCTGCTCCTGCAGGAACGGGAAGGCCGAGCCGCCGCTATAGGCGAGCCGTGCGCCGATACTGAAGTTGCTGGAGATGAGGATGAGGCGCTGGATGTTCACCGCGATGTCCGCGCCGACGCTCCAAAGCACGTTCCCGGCCATCTTGACCCCCTCGGCCGGGCGGAGGAGCGAGAGATCCGCGAAAGGAACCACCTCGAAGTTCCTGAAATAGAAGATGTTGCCGATGGCGAAGTCCACCGGCAGGATGGGCATCGCATAGTCCAGGGACACCTTCCCGGCCAGCGGGGCGGCCGTGAGCAGGAGCGCCTCGACGGACGCGTCCTTGGCCAGGCCGCGGGGAGCCGGCGGGCACGGATCCGCGAACCAGAAGGAGTACGGGTCCATCGTATAGTGCCGCACGGCGGCGGACACCTTCAGGCCGTGCCAGGGGTGGAAGCCCGGAAGATAGGCGTACACCTTCCCGTACTCCGACCAGTTGAGGTCGGTGCTGGTCGCGCCCACCTCGAAGCCGAAGCCCTTGGAGGACATCATCTGCGAGCGGGCGGCGGGCCGGAGGAAGCTGCCGCGCAGGACGGCCTCCGTCCGGTACGCCGTGGACCGGGAGGTCCAGGTGGGCTTGTCCGGATATTGTTTATCTTCGGAATAGCCTCCGGCCGCGTTCGGATCGGCCTTCACGGGCAGGAAGGGCCCGTAGAGGTTGTCATTGCTGATCGAGATCGCCAGCGAAGGCTCGATCCTGCGATCCCAGCCGCCGGAAGAGAAGTCCAGCGGAAGGGCGACAGAGCCCATTCCGCCCACATACATCTTCCCGTAGGAGGAGGAGCGGACGATCATCGAATTGTCCGTCGTGACCAGATACGGCATCTGCAGGGCGGCGTCGCGGTCGCCCAGGTCCAGGGCGAAATCAAACACCGGATACAGGCCGCTGTACGACAACCGGAAATGGGCCCCGACGCTCGGGGTCTTTTCCTCGGGAGCCACTTTTTCGTGGACGGACAGGCCCACGGAGCCGCTCACGGTGCCGAGGCGGTTCGTGAAAAAGCCCGTCGCGCCCAAAGAGGCCGTCTGGAAGTAGTAATCCCGGAAAGAGATGTCCGCGCGGCTGAGGTCGACATAGACCGGCGCCCAGGAATGGAAATGGAACGCGTCCGAAATCTTCCGGAAGGGCTGGGCCGGCGTCAATTCGACGTCCGAATCCGGCAGGAAGGTCGACATCTCTTTCTCCTGGGCAGACAGGACCTCGGCGACTGGGTCGCGGTAGATGTCACTGAATTCGACCGCCTTGGGCTTGCATTCCACCTGCGAGAGAATCCGCCCTTCCGGCTGGAGGACCGAAGCATACAAGCGACCGTCGGCAAAGAAGGGGGAGCCCAGGCCGTACTTCGTGACGGACAGTTGCTGCAGCGTCCCTTCGGAGAAGGTATAGGCCTCGCTCGTGCCCGTCCGGTCGCAGACCAGCAGGATGGTGTTCCCGTCCACAGCGGAGAGGTCCTTGACTGTCACCGGCTGCGGGGCGAGCAGGATTTCGGGGGCGCCGTTGCCCGCGGGCAAGCGGTAAAGGCCGGTTCCCTCGTCCGTGATGGCCGCGAAAACGAGCCCGGCATCCTGGAAGACCACTTCCGTCGGCTGGAAGCCGTCGGGAGTCTTCCAGCGACGGAGGACGTTCCCGCTGCGGGCGTCCAGGACGACCACGGCGGCCGACCCGTCCGTCGGATACTCCACGGCCGCGACGGAAAGTCCGTCGGCGGAGACCGCGGGACTGAGGTAGCGCCCATTGCGCACAAGAGAGCTCTGACGCCCCGTCTGCATGTCATAATAGCGGATCCGGGCGTCCTGCTTCAACGTCCAGCGGACATCCGGAATTGCCTCGGACCAATAGACTCGCTGCAGGGGACCCGACCAGGCGAGTTTCCCTTCACCGCCGAAGGCCGCGAGGGTATTTTCCTTTCCGTCCGGGCTTACCTGGACCAGGACCGCAGGAAGGTCCATGCCCGCCTTTTCCGAGATGACGGCCCCGCCTGCCGGTACGGAGCCGGCATAGACCGTATAGGACCGCGGCAGCGCCACCTGCGGCTCCGTCACGGAGAACGGCGCGCGGTGGTCGTTGTTCAGGTCCCACATGTCCCGGTAGGTATGCATCATCTCGCTCCAGGCCTCCGGAAGCTTCTTCCCGGAGGACTGCTTGGAGGCCGTATTCATCGCGGAGAAGGCGCCGCCCAGGGTGGATGCCACCTTCAGGAATTTCGTCGTATAGTACGGGTCATTGTACACGTAGCGGTAGCCGGCGACGGTCAGGTAGCCCAGCCGGTAGATATCCGGCGTGTACTTCTTGATAGACCCGTAGCGCCACTGGTACCAGTTGCGGAGGTCGCCGGTGCCGAAGAACATCCGCATCTCGCTCAGGAAGTCGGCACTGCGGCCGCGGCCCGCCTTCGTCAGGGCCGTCTCGGCCACCACCGCGTCCCCTTCCAGCAGCGAGGAGTTCGGAACCATGCCGATGATCATTTCCGCCAGCTCGCCGAAGGGATAGTGGAATCCCGTCCAGAAGCCGGTCCGGAGGAACTGCTTCTGGGCGACGTGCCGGCCCTCGTGGATGGCGAGCAGTTTTGCCCACGAGATCGGGGTCATCCCGGAGACGTCCGGCAGGGTGAACAGGTCCATCCGCCGGGGCGCCCAGGCGACAAGCCCGTTGGAAATGCCCGCATAGGGATGCAGGATGACGGGCATCGGCTGCCGGTACTTCTCGTTCGGGCGGAAGCCGGAAGAGGCCGAAAGCGGGACGCTGTACTGTTGCAGCAACGTCCCGTAAACGGTGGCCAGCGAATCGAGCCCGCGGGGATAGATCAGTTGATAGTCGCCGGTCTGGAACGTGGACCAGCGGAGGCGCCCCGGGTCATTGCCCGTGGCGGAGAAGAGCTGGATCTGCGCGTGGGCGCAAAGGGGCAGAATGGCGGCCACGAGGGCCGCCATGACGTGACGTTTCATCGAATTAGAGCTTGCGGGCGCCATCGGAGATGACCACCGGATAGACCTTCGGGGCGTGGCCGAACTTTTCGGTGAACTGCTTCACGGCCTCCTCGATGAAGGCATCGTACAGCTCGTCCTTCACCAGGTTGATGGTGCAGCCGCCGAAGCCGCCGCCCATCACGCGGGAACCGGTGACGTCCATCTTGCGGGCCAGCTTGTTCAGGAAGTCAAGCTCCTCGCAGGAGACTTCGTACAGGCGGCTCATGCCGAAGTGCGTCTGGTACATCATTTCGCCCACGGTCTCGTAGTCGCCGCGCTCCAGAGCGTCGCAGACGTCCAGGACGCGCTGGACCTCGCCGATCACGTACTCCGCGCGGAGGAAGTCCTCCTCGGGAATCTCGGCGCGGACCTCGTCCAGCCACACGCGCTTGGCGTCGGAAAGGAACTCCACCTCGGGATGGTTCTTGCGGATGGCGGCCGCGGCGTTCTCGCAGGACGCGCGGCGCTTGTTGTACGCGCTGGAGGCAAGCTCATGCTTCACGCAGGAATCGACCAGAACGAGGCGGTAGCCTTCCGGCTTGAAGGGGAAGTACTTGTATTCCAGAGTCTTGCAGTTCAGGCGGATGAGGGAGCCGGCCTTGCCGAAGATGGAGGCGAACTGGTCCATGATGCCGCACTTGACGCCGCAGTAGTTGTGCTCGGTGCTCTGGCCGATCTTCGCGAGGTCGAACT